>CADCUI010000091.1 GCA_902805845.1 uncultured Nocardioidaceae bacterium | reverse complement strand
GCGGGGGGCTGGGATCGGGGCGGGCGAGTGGGTGGGTGGCTGGTCAGGAGTCGTACATGGCCTCGATCTTGTCCCGGTAGTTGTCCTCGACCACCCTGCGCTTGACCTTCATCGACGGGGTGAGCTCCCCCGACTCGACGGTCAGGTCGTGGTCGAGGATGACCCACTTCTTGATCGACTCCCACCGGTTGAGCCGCTTGTTCAGCTCACCGACGTACCCCTCGACCACCTTCTCGACCTCGGCCAGCGTGACGATCTCCTCGTAGGCCATCCCCGTCCTACCCTCGTGCTGGGCCCAGCTCGCGACGGCGTCCGGGTCGAGGGTGATCAGCGCGACGCAGTAGTTGCGCTCGGCCCCGTGCACCAGGAACTGGCTGGCCAACGGGCAGATCGCCTTGAACTGGGACTCGATCGCCGACGGGGCGATGTACTTGCCTCCTGACGTCTTGAAGAGGTCCTTCTTGCGGTCGGTGATGCGCAGGTGCTGGCCGTCGAAGTCCCCGATGTCGCCGGTGTGGAGCCAGCCGTCGACCAGCGTCTCCTGCGTGGCCTCCGGCATGTTGTGGTAGCCCTCCATCACCCCTGGCCCCTTGATGAGCACCTCACCGTCGTCGGCGATCTTGACCTCGGAGCCCGGGAAGACCAGGCCGACGGTGCCGAACCTGTAGTCGTCGGGGTGGTTGACCAGCGAGCCGGCCGACGTCTCGGTCAGGCCGTAGCCCTCGAGGATGAGGATGCCGGCGACGTGGAACCACTCCGCGACCTCGCGGTTGAGCGCGGCGGCGCCCGAGATGAAGAACCGGACGCGCCCACCGAACCGGTCGCGGATCTTGCTGAACACCAACCGGTCGAAGAGCGCGTGCTGCGCCCGCAGCGGCAAGGGCACCGACTTGCCCTGCTCCTGCAGCCGCTTGACCTTGAAGCCGACGGAGAACGCGGCGTTGAAGATCTTCTCCTTCGCGCCACCCTCCTGCTTCTGCATCGTCACGATGCGGCCGTGGGCCTTCTCGAAGATCCGCGGCGCAGCCCCCATGAACGTGGGCTTCACGACGGCGAGGTTCTCGATGAGCTTGTCGACGCGGCCGTCGACCGCGGTGGCGAAGCCGCACGCCAGCTGCGTCGAGAGGAGCACCTTGCCGAACGAGTGGGCCATCGGCAGCCAGAGGTACTGGAGGTCGTCCTGGGAGAGGATGTCCAGCGCCTCGACCGCGGCGCCCTCGTAGGTCCAGGAGCTGTGGCGCAGGCGCACACCCTTGGGCCGGCCGGTGGTGCCCGAGGTGTAGATCAGGGTCGCGAGGGAGTCACCGGACGTCTTGGTGATCCGGGTCTCGACGACCGTGGGCTCCTGCGCGAGCAGGTCGGCGCCGAGCCTCTCGAGGTCGTCCAGGCCGATCACCCAGTCGCCGTCGGCGGTGTCGCCTTCCGAGCGCGTGGCCGGGTCGAAGGTGACCACCTTCCCCAGCATCGGCAGCTCGGCGCGGTTCTCCCGCAGCTTCGCGACCTGGGTGTCGTCCTCCGCGAACACGATGCGGCACTCGGAGTCGGCGAGGATGTAGCCAACGTCATCGGCGATGGTCGAGGGGTAGACGGTCGTCGTGGCCGCCCCGGCGCAGAGGATCGCGAGGTCGGCGAGGATCCACTCGACACGGGTGCCCGAGGCGATCCCCACCCGTTGCTCCGGCTCGATGCCCAGGGCGACGAGCCCCGCGGCCAGCCGGCTCACCTTCTCCCCCGTCTCGGCCCAGCTGAGCGACTCCCACCGGTCGCCCACCGGGTAGCGGTAGGCCTCACGGTCGCCGCTGCTCCTGACGCGCTGGAGGAACTGCTCACCGATCGTGGCAGGCCGCTGCTCGACCGCGGTGAGATCTCTGGCTACGGGTGACAACCGGCACACCTCTTCGATGTCGCGCCGTGACCGAGCATCACGCGGGGCCACGGACTTTGCTCGTGGGGAAAACCTAGTTCACCGAGATAGGGGCTGGTAGACGTCGCCGCGCCCTCAGTCCTGCACGGCCTTGGCGATGGTGATGCCCGTCGTGATGCGGTCGGGGTCGGGCGTCGGCTCGTCGAGCTCTGCGGCCGCGTTGAGCACCTCGCGCAGGACGACCCAGTCACGAGCCCGGTCCTCGTCGAGCTCGGCACCGTCGACCAGGGTGTGGAACCTGCGGCGTACGGCGCCGCGCACGTCACCGCCGGCGACCACCTCGTCCCAGCGGTTCCACAGCATGGGCGCGGGCTCGAAATGCGGGTCACCGCTGAGTGGCTTGGGGTCGATCACCAACCACGGCTCACGGTCGGCGGCAAGCACGTTGTCGTAGTGGAGGTCGCCGTGCACGAGCACCCCGTCGGTGGCGGCGTCGCTGCGCAGGTCCCCCGCGATGGACAGCGCCTGCTCGACCAGCCGGTGCGGAAGCGGCGCGCGACGCGGGAGCGCGGACAGCCGGTCGACCCACCTGCCGAGGCGGTCGCTCAGCCGCCGCAGCTGCGGCGGGGCGGGCACGTGCAGCCGGCGGTAGAGCCCGGCCACCACCTCGCAGGCCTCGATGTCGTCGATCTCGGTGAGCTGTTCGGGGTGCAGGCGCTCGAGGAGCAGCGCCCTGCGCCGGGGGTCGGCACGGAGCAGCTGCACCGTCCCGTGTCCCGCCCAGTGCCGGAGCGCCAGGTGCTCGTGCTCGGACTCGTCGTCGGGGTAGCCGACCTTGAGCATCGCCGGTCTTCCCGCGGGAGTGCGCACCGGCAGCACCAGGGAGCAGTAGCCGTGCTGCGCCGGGCCGTCCAGGCCCAGCTGCCACTCCTCGAGCAGTCCCTGCGCCGACCCGGGGAGCGACTCCACCCAGCGGGCCCAGTCACCGTCGCGGACGGCCATCGCCAGCACGCCCTCCGGCAGCCGGAGCCCCGCTGGTCCCGTCGTGTCCCCCACTCAGTCGACCTTCTCGTACGACGCGCGACGTGCGGCGCGACGGAGGGTGGCGAGGATCGCCGGTCCGAGCAGCACGATGGCCAGCGAGTTGGTGATGGCCCGTCCGGTGTCCCAGCCCCCGGTCGAGGTCAGGAGGGTGTAGATGCCGAACCTGTGGAGGTTCTCCAGCACCGGCGCCCCGGGGACGAAGGCCAGCGACCCCTCGTGCCCCGGGACCGCGACGCCGAGGGTGTACGGCCAGGAGGACAGGTTCATGAGCAGTCCGAAGACGTACGCCGCGAGCACGCCGTACCCCACCAGCAGGGCGATCTCCGTCCTGCCCCGCAGCGGCCGCCCGGCGACCCGGTCCGGCAGCAGCCCCGCGCCGAGACCGATCCACGCCGAGCAGAGCATCTGGTAGGGAAGCCACGGGCCCACCCCCGAGGTCAGCAGCGCCGAGGCGAACAGCGACGTGCAGCCCAGCACGAAGCCGAGGCCCGGGCCGAACACACGCCCGGCGAGGATGAGCAGGAAGAACACCAGCTCCACCCCTGCCAGCCCGGCGCCCAGCGAGCGGAGGGCGGCGTTGACGGCGGTCAGGACCCCGAGCATCGCCAGCGCCTTGGCGTCCATGCCGCCCTCGGTGAGCTCCACCAGGACGACGAGGACGAGCACCGGCAGCAGCGCGAGGAAAACGAAGGGTGGGTTCGTCTGGCCCGCGCCCGGGTTCGGCACCAGCAGCAGCGGCCACACGAACATCACCAGGCCGGCGACGCTGGCCAGCGCCAGCACCACCGCGGAGCGCCGGCCGACCGGGAGCGCACGTCGAGGGCCCGGAGGCCGACCGGCCCCGGGCGTCAGGTCGAGGTCGCGGGCGGTCACAGCAAGGCCTGCCGCACCTGCTCGACGGTGAGCCAACCGTCTCCGAGCACCTTGGACAGCTGGGGCGCGAAGGCGGGCGACTCGGCGAGAACCCGCACCGTCGGCCCCGCCGAGACCACCTCGCCGCCGGCCATCACCACGACCTGGTCGGCGACCGATGCCACGAACTCGACATCGTGGGTGGCGACCACGACGCCGTGGTCTCGTCGGGTCAGGTCGGTCAGGATCGCCGCGAGCTGCTCCTTCGCGGCGTAGTCGAGCCCCCGGGTCGGCTCGTCCAGCGCGACCACGGCCGGTCGGGCGGCAAGCACGATGGCCAGCACCAGGGCCAGTCGCTGACCCTCGGAGAGGTCGCGTGGGTGCCGCTCGCCGTCGATCCCGGGCGCCAGTCGGTCGAGGATCGAGCGGCAGGTGCCGTCCCCGGCGTCGGACTGGCGGTCGGCGGCGTCGCACTCGGCCTCGACGGTCTCGAGATAGAGCAGGTCGGTCGCGGTCTGGGGCACGAGTCCGACCAGCGCACGTGCCCGGTCCGGCGCCAGCGCGCCCGGGTCGGAGCCCGCGACCGACACCGAGCCGCCGTCGCGGCGCCCGGTGCCCTGCAGCGCCCAGAGCAGCGACGACTTGCCCGAGCCGTTGCGGCCCATGACCGCGACCACCTCGCCACGGGGCACGGCCACCGACACC
The DNA here is from genome assembly GCA_902805845.1 of uncultured Nocardioidaceae bacterium. Lineage (GTDB taxonomy): Bacteria > Actinomycetota > Actinomycetes > Propionibacteriales > Nocardioidaceae > Marmoricola_A. The sequence goes on along the minus strand of CADCUI010000091.1, from coordinate 51,749 downwards.
TCGCGCACCGCCACCGTGGTGCCGTAGCGGACGACGACCCCTCGGGCCACCAGTGCTGCACCCCTCGGCTCCGGAGCACCGGGGCCTCGACGAGCGGCAGGTGGCGCGTCCCCGAGCCGGTCGCGCAGTCCTCCGGTGCGCCGACGCGCCTCGCGGACCGTCAACGGCAGCGGTCGCCAGCCGGCGAGCCGACCCAGCTCCACGACCGGCGGCGCGACCGGGGACGACGCCAGCAGCTCCGCGGGATCGCCGCTGCGCACGGCACCGTCCTCGATCACCACCAGTCGGTCGGCGAACGGGACCACCCGCTCCAGCCGGTGCTCGGCCAGGAGCACCGTCAGTCCCAGGTCCTCCACCAGCCGGGACACGGTCGACAGCACGTCCTCGGCCGCGGTCGGGTCCAACGCCGAGGTCGGCTCGTCGAGGACCAGGATCCGCGGGTGCATCGTGAGGACCGCGCCGATGGCCACCCGCTGCTGCTGGCCTCCGGAGAGCGTGCGCAGCGGCCGGGACCGGAGGTCGGCGATCCCGAGGAGGTCCAGGGTCTCCTCCACCCGCCGGCGCATCGTCTGCGGGTCCAGCCCCAGCTGCTCCATGCCGTAGGCGAGCTCCTCCTCGACCACGTCGGTCACGAAGGTCGTCACCGGGTCCTGACCGACGTACCCGACGACGTCAGCGAGCTCGCGCGGCGTACGGCGCCGGACGCTGCGACCGTCGATCCTCACCTCGCCACCGAGGCGGCCGCCGGTGAAGTGCGGCACCAGCCCGTTGACCGTCCGCAGCAGCGTCGATTTCCCCGAGCCGGTGCGACCCGCCAGCAGGACCATCTCGGACTCGGCGACCTCCAGGTCCACCTGGCGCAAGGTCGGCCGCTCGGCGCCGTCGAACGCGAAGCTCACCTGCTCCCACTCGATCACCGGGCGGGCTCCGGGCGCAGCAAGGAGATCGGAGCCGGGGTGGCGAAGGCGGGAAGGACCCCGAGCATGACCGCGACCAGCGCCAGGACCGAGAGCGCCGGCGGCGCGGCCGGGTCGGGGATCGCCACGTCGGGTCGACCCGCTGCCACGACCGTCACCAGCACTGCCACGGCGACGCCGGTCGCCGCGGTCAGCACGTCGGCGGCCCGCCAGCTGTCGGGCCGGTAGCGGGTGCGGTGCACCCGTCGACCGGCGGCGACGAAGCCGGCGCCGGCGAGCAGCACGCCGCCCACCAGCATCGGCCACGACAGCGACCGCGGGGCCGTCGCGTCCAGGAACGCGTAGCTGCCGACGCACAGCCCGAGCAGCCCGGTGACCAGGAGCGCTCCGGTGACGCGCCGCTGGCCGGCCGGCAGCTCGCCGGCCCGCCCGTACCCGCGCGCGTCCATGCTGGCTGCCAGCGCGAGCGACCGCTCGAGCGCGTCCTCGAGAACCGGCACCACGACCCGGCGCAGCGCACCGACGCCGCGTCCGGGGTCTCCCCGCAGCCGGCGCGCGCGGCGCACCCGTTGCACGCTCTCCGCCAGCTGGGGGAAGAGCGACAGCGCGATGACGACAGCGGTGCCGACCTCGTAGAGCGCCGGCGGCAGCGAGGCCAGCATGCGGCGCGGGTTCGCCAGTGAGTTCGCGGCGCCCACGCAGATGATGACGGCCGCCAGCCGCATCCCGTCGTACAGGCCGGCGAGGATCGACTCGGCGGTCACCGGCCCGAGCAGCGTGATGCCCGCAGCCCAGTCCGGAAGCGGCACGAGGGGGAGGTCGAGCAGCAGGGTGTCCCCGTAGCCACCGCCGAGCAGCACCCGGAACACCACCCGGAGGCAGACGACGAACAGCCCGAGGGCGAGGTAGAGGCGGAACGACAGCGCCCACGGCGCGTCGGTACGACGGGACAGCACGGTCACCGACGCCACGAGCACGATGATCACGAGCAGCCACGGGTTGGTGGTCCGTGACGCCGCGGCCGCCAGCCCGAGGGCCCAGATCCACCAGGCCCCCGGATGCAGGTCGCGCGGCAGGACGGGACTCCTCGGACGTCCCATGGAGCCGGTCAGCTCCTCCTGCGCCAGCCGACGACGCCGGCAGCCGCCCCGAGCAGCACCACGGACGTCATCGCCATCGCGGTGAGCACCCCATCACCGATCCCGGGCCTCGTCGCCTGGTTCTCCAGGACGTCGGCCGAGGCGACGGTCGACCTCCCCGTCCGGCCCTGCTCCGAGGACGCCGGTCGGTCGTCGTCCCGCTGACGCGGCCCCAGCTGCTTGTCGGTTTGCTTGTCGGGCTGCATGTCGGGGCGCTTGCCGGCCTTGTCCCCGCCCTGCGTGCCGCCCGCGCCCACGGAGTCACCGGGTTCGCCGGACCCTTCGCCCGTCGGGCCGTCGGCCTCGTCACCCTGGTCCGCGGGCGGCGTCGGAGTCCCCTGGGAGGGACTCGGCTCGTCCGGGGCGGGGCCCGACGAAGAGCCGCCGGACCCGCCGTCAGCGCCGCCTTCCGAGCCGCCTCCAGCACCGCCGCCCGAGCCGCCGCCCGAGCCGCCGCCCGAGCCGCCGGGAGGCTCGGGCTGTCGGGTCGGGCTCGGCTGCGGGGACGGGGTCGGGGTGGCCGAGGGCGTCGACGAGGTGGGTGCGGCTCCCGGGTTGTCGCGGCCCCCGCCGTCCTGGAACCGCCAGCCGATCGACCCGCCGTCGGGAACGTCGAGGCCGGCGGCGCCGAGGGTCGAGTACCTCCACGACGACGTGCCGTCGGACCAGAAGAGTCCCCAGTAGGCCTCTGCGGGCGGGGTCCGCTGGCAGCTGCGGTCAGGGTCCGGCCGTGAGTTGATGGCGCAGACGAACCCGGGCTCCGTGCGCACCCAGTCCAGGTCGAAGCCGGTGCGCTCCATGACCGTCCGCGCCGACTCGCCGGCACCAGCGGGGTCGCAGGCGAGGTGCACACCGCCGCCGAGCGGGCCGTAGTCCACCACGACCGTCACGCCCTCTCCCTGCGGGCACCTGCCTGCGGCGGCGTGCACCGGGGCCGCGGTCACCCCGACGGCCGTCGCGACGCCGGCCGCCACCCAGAGGACGGCGGCGACCAGCGCCTGCGGTGCTCGCGCTCGGTGCATCAGCGCCTCGGCAGGTCGTCCAGGGCCGCGGCGCTCTGGGCGGTGGCGAGGTACCAGCTGCCCCGGGTGCCATCGGTGATGCCGTCCTGAGCGCCGTCACGGAACGCCCGCCCGTTGTTGGCGATGGCTCCGACGTCTCCGGCCAGCGCGGTGCCATCGGAGTTTCGCGCGGTGACCTGGCGACGGCTGAGCCACCGCAGCGCGCGGTTCGCGGCGCGCTCGAACCGGCCGGGCAGCACGGTGGCCACCAGGCCGGTGGAGTTGGCGCTGGGACCCGAGACCCCGTTGAAGGACCCGTTGTCGTTCTGCCGGTCCCGCAGCCACGAGACGGCGTCGCGGATGTCGTCGCCCAGACCGGCGACGCCGTTGCGGCGCGCGACGGACAGTGCCATCACGGCGTACGCGGTGCTGTCCACGCTGGGGGCGCTCAGCCCCTCGCCCCGCCCGCTCCGGCAGGTGAAGTCGGAGGAGTCCATGTCCTCCCGGAAGAACCCGGCGGGGCACTGCTGCTTGAGCAGGAAGCGAGTCGTGGCGCGGAGCAGCCGGTGGTCGGCCGCGGCCAGACCGCGCACGACGAACGACTGGCCGATGGTGTTGGAGTACTCGCCGTACTGGCTGCGGTCCACGGCGCGCCCGCGCTGCGGCCCGTCGCCGGTGCGGATGCGGTCGGCCAGCCTCGCCACGAGGTTCACGCCGCCGAAGTCACGCGGGTCCCGGCGGTCGGCGGTGGCCGCCGTGAGCAGCTTGCCCGTCGGACCGGCGTACGACTCCCGGCCGGCACCGATGTAGCTGCCGACGTTGTCGGCGAGCGCGGCCAGGATGGCGCCGCGGGCGCCCCGACGTACGCCGAGGCTGTCAAAGGCGAAGAAGACGTCGAGGGTGGGCCCGTACGACGGGAAGCCCTGCAGGACGAGCACGCCGTCCTGCAGCTCGGTGGTGAGCCAGCCGGCGGCCGACTCGGCCTGCGGAGTAGCCGCTTCGGCCGGGGTGCCGACCAGCGTGCCGCCGACGAGGACGGCGGAGGTGGTGAGGCCGAGCACGACTCGGCGCAGGGGCGCAGGAGTGCGCATGAGGTTCCTTCCCGCTGCAGGCAGGGAGGGGGCTCGCGCACCCACCCTGCTTTCCGCGACAGCGTGGTGTCAGGTCACTCGCAGCAGGTGTTCCGGCTCCCCGACGCGCGAGGCGGCGGGCTACGGTTGCGGGTCAGCGCCGGACTTGGACCGGCTTCCCCTGGTCTGCGAGGAACGCGATGTGTGGTGCCGCCGGTCGGCGGCGCCTCACCCTAACACCGTCGGCGACGGCCTCTGTCCCCCGTCAGCGACGGTCCCGGTCCCGGCTCAGCGACGGTCCTTGGCGACGGAGTCGGTGGTCGAGAGCGCGGCGATGAACGCCTCCTGGGGCACCTCCACCCGACCCACCATCTTCATCCGCTTCTTGCCCTCCTTCTGCTTCTCCAGCAGCTTGCGCTTGCGGCTGATGTCGCCGCCGTAGCACTTGGCGAGCACGTCCTTGCGGATCGCGCGGATCGTCTCCCGGGCGATGACCCGCGAGCCGATGGCGGCCTGGATCGGCACCTCGAACTGCTGCCGCGGGATCAGTTCCTTGAGCTTGTTGACCAGGGCGACCCCGTAGCCGTAGGCGCCGTCGCGGTGGACGACCGCGCTGAACGCGTCGACGGTCTCGCCGTGCAGGAGCACGTCGACCTTCACCAGGTCGGCCGCCTGGTCGCCGACCGGCTCGTAGTCCAGCGACGCATAGCCCTTGGTGCGCGACTTCAGGTTGTCGAAGAAGTCGAACACGATCTCCGCCAGCGGCAGCGTGTAGCGCATCTCGACCCGGTCCGCCGACAGGTAGTCCATGCCCTGCAGCGCCCCGCGCTTCGCCTGGCAGAGCTCCATGATCGTGCCGATGAACTCCGCGGGAGCCAGGATGGTGGCCCGTACGACGGGCTCGCGGACCTCGGCGACCTTGCCCGTCGGGAACTCGCTCGGGTTGGTGACGGTGATGCCGGAGCCGTCGTCCATCAGCAGCTCGTAGACGACGTTCGGTGTCGTGGAGATGAGGTCGAGGTTGAACTCCCGCTCCAGCCGCTCGCGGACGATCTCCATGTGCAGGAGGCCGAGGAAGCCGCACCGGAACCCGAAGCCGAGGGCGCCGGAGGTCTCCGGCTCGTAGGCCAGCGCGGCGTCGTTGAGCTGCAGCTTGTCGAGCGCCTCGCGCAGCACGGGGTAGTCGTCACCGTCGATCGGGTAGAGCCCGGCGAAGACCATGGGGTTGGGGTGCTTGTAGCCGCCGAGCGCCTCGGTGGCGGGCTTGGTGGCCGACGTGACGGTGTCGCCGACCCGCGACTGGCGGACCTCCTTCACCCCGGTGATGAGGTAGCCGACCTCGCCGACCGCGATCTCGCCGGCCTTGGTGGGCTCCGGGGAGATGACCCCGACCTCGAGCATCTCGTGGACGGCGCCGGTCGACATCATCTTGATCCGGTCACGGTGGGTGAGCTTGCCGTCGATGACCCGCACGTAGGTCACGACCCCGCGGTAGGTGTCGTAGACCGAGTCGAAGATCAGCGCCCGGGGCGGTGCGTCCGCCACCCCGACGGGCGGCGGGGTCTGGGAGACGATCTCGTCGAGAAGCTCGGGAACGCCCTCCCCGGTCTTGGCCGACACCCGCAGCACATCGGCCGGGTCGCAGCCGATGATGCCCGCCAGCTCCGCGGCGTACTTCTCCGGCTCCGCGCCGGGAAGGTCGATCTTGTTGAGGACGGGGATGATCTGCAGGTCCGCGCCCAGGGCCAGGTAGAGGTTCGCCAGGGTCTGCGCCTCGATGCCCTGCGCCGCGTCGACGAGGAGGACCGCGGCCTCGCAGGCCTCCAGCGAGCGCGACACCTCGTAGGTGAAGTCGACGTGGCCCGGCGTGTCGATCATGTTGAGCACGAACGTCCGGCCGGTGTCCTCACCCGACCGGACGGTCCACGGCATCCTCACGGCCTGCGACTTGATCGTGATGCCGCGCTCGCGCTCGATGTCCATGCGGTCGAGGTACTGCGCCCGCATGGTGCGCGCGTCGACGACACCGGTCAGCTGCAGCATCCGGTCGGCCAGGGTCGACTTGCCGTGGTCGATGTGCGCGATGATGGAGAAGTTCCGGAGGATCGCCGGATCGGTGTGCCCGGGCGCAGGGGCACGGCCGGGGACGGCGCTCTCGAGTCGGCTGGGGGACACGAGGTCCATCCTCCCGCATCACCCCACCCGCCACAGCCCCCGCCTCGTCCGATCGGGCGCGCTGTATCCAGCGCGCCCGGTCGGACGAGGCGGCGGGAGGGGCGCTTTGATGGAGCCATGCCGGTGCCGCCCGCCCTCCCCGACGTTCCGCAGGTGCCTCACGGTCGCACCGCCCGGCGCCTGGAGTGGCAGCACCTGGCCCCCGGCGTGCGCGACCTGGTCGAGCGACGGCTCGGCGCGCCGGTCGTCGAGGCCCGGTCGCAGGCTGCCGGCTTCACCCCCGGCTTCGCCTCACGGCTGACCGCGGCGGACGGCTCCACGGCCTTCGTGAAGGCGGCCAGCCGAAAGGCGCAGCGCCCCTTCGCCGATGCCTACTCCGCGGAGGCACGCACCCTCCAGCTGCTGCCGGAGGGGGTGCCCGCGCCCCGGCTGCTGTGGTCGCACGAGGACGACCTGTGGGTCGTGCTCGGCTTCGAGTGCGTCGACGGAGCCAATCCCCGGCGCCCGTGGGACCCGGCGCAGCTCGACGCGTGCCTCGACGCGCTGGAGACGGTGGCTGAGCGGCTGGCGCCCGTCCCGGAGCAGCTGCGTCTGGAGCCGCTCACCGTGGTGCTCCCCCGGCTCCTCACGGGGTGGGAGCACGTGCGGGCGGTCGACCCGACGTGGCCGCACCTGGACGAGGCCGCCTCGTTGTCACTGCGCGCCCAGGACCTCCCCGACAGTGGCCACTTCCTGCATCTCGATGCCCGCGACGACAACTTCATCGTCGACGCGACCGGGAAGGCCTGGCTGTGCGACTGGAACGGGCCCGCCCTGGGCCCCTCGTGGGCTGACACGGTCTTCCTGCTGGTGTCGGCGTTCGGGGACGGTCTCGATGCCGACGCACTTCTCGCCTCCCGCCGGCTGACGGCCGAGGTGCCCGCCGACGACATCGACTCGTTGATCGCCGGGTTCTGCGGCTTCATGCTCGAGGGGCGCGACCGACCCGTGCCGCCGTCCTCGCCGTACCTGCGAGTGCACGCCCGGTGGTACTCCGAAGCCTCCTGGGCCTGGCTCTGCGCCCGGCGCGGTTGGTGACCTCCGGCGGTTTGGGAAGCGGTGCGGGCCGCTGCTAAAGTTGTGGGTCGCGTGCGCTACCGGTGCGCCCCGCGCCGTGAACCGTCCCACTCCCCTTTCGAGAAGACACTGAGGCCTGCTCCGTGGCGAACATCAAGTCCCAGATCAAGCGCAACCGACAGAACGAGGCTGCGCACCTGCGCAACAAGTCGGTGAAGTCCGCCCTCAAGACCGCGGTGCGTCAGTTCCGGGAGGCCGCCTCGTCCGGGGAGCGTGACCGCGCGCAGGAGCTCGCCAAGGCCGCGTCCCGCAAGCTGGACAAGGCTGCGTCGGCGGGTGTGATCCACAAGAACCAGGCCGCCAACCGCAAGTCGGCCATCGCGAAGAAGGCCGCTTCGCTCTGAGGCCTCTCGGGCTCGGGCGCTCCACCTTGGTGGGGCGCCCTTCTCGATTTTTGCGCCCCGCAGGCGCATGCGGGAAAGCGCTCGAAGCCGGCCGGCCCCGGGGTCAGCGCTCGAGGCGGGCGCCGGTGATCGCCAGGACCATCCGCTCCAGCGCGTAGGCGGCGTTGGCCGAGGCGCCCTTGACGTCCGCGTCGGCGCGGGCGACGGCGCGGATCGCGACGGCGAGACCGTGCTCGTCCCAACCCCGTGCCTGCTCGCGCAGCGCCCGCAGCTTCCACGGCGGCACGCCCACGTCCTTGGCCAGGTCGGCGTCTCTCAGGCCGCGGGCGGCGCCTACCAGCCGGGCCAGTCCCCGGACTGCGGAGGCAAAGGACCCCGTGATCGCCGGTCCCCCGACACCGATGTCCAGCGCCCATCGGAGCTCCTCGAGGGCGGCGGCCGTCCGGCCGTAGAGGGCGTGGTCGGCGATCTCGTAGCCCTTCACATCGGCTCGGCCGGAGAAGTAGGGAGCCACGACGTCACGGGTCAGCGGCCGCCCCGGGAAGTCCTGGGTGAGCTGCTCGACAGCTCCTGCCAGCGCGCGCAGGTCACCGCCCACCGCCTCCACCAGCAGTGTCGTCGCCTCAGCATCGACCCGGCTGCCGTGCCGACGCGCCTCCGCGTGGACGAACTCGGCCAGCCCCCGGCCCCTGACCGCCTCCGAGCGGTGCTCGGCCACGGTCGGCAGCTTCCGCAGCCGCCCGAGCAGTCCGCTGCCCTTCGGCCCGCCCGAGTGCACGAGCACCAACGCGATGTCGGGGTCGGGCTGCGTCGCGTAGGTGACGAGACCGTCGTGGACGTCGGCGGGCACCTCATCAAGGGCGGTGACGACGACGAAGCGGGTCGAGGAGAACAGCGACGGCGCCGACAGCTCCCCGAGCGCGGCCATCGTGAGCTGGTCCCCCGAGGTCTCGCTGGTCTCCGCCTCGGGGTCGCTGCGTCGTACCGCCGCCCGCGCACCCGCCACGAGCCGCTCGTTGAGGAGCTCCTCGGGCCCGGTGACCAGCGTGACCGACCCCAACGGATGGAGGGCCTTGCCCGCCGCGTCGGAGGAGGGCGCCTTGCGAGGTGTCCTGTCTGCCATGTCGAGACCACCCTGCCACAGCGCACCGACAGGCCGGCTCGCCCGCCGACCCGCCCTGCATGTCTGCCCGACCCGCCCTGCATGTCTGCCCGACCCGCCCTCCATGCAGGCGCTCACCGGCGCTCACCGGCGGGTCACCACCCGAAGCCGACCGTCGTGCACCACGACGGCGATGTCGCCGTGCCGGTCGGTACGACGAACGAGGGCGCCGGCGGCCTCCAGCACGGCCAGCGTGCCCTTGTCGGGGTGGCCGTAGTCGTTGTCGGCACCGGCGGAGACCAGCGCGACGCGTGCTCCCAGCTGACCCAGCAGTCGGCGGTCCTGGTAGCGGCTGCCGTGGTGGGGCACCTTGAGGACGTCGACCGGGCCGAGCGGCTCGCGCAGCAGCGCCGCCTGCGAGGTCGGTTCCACGTCGCCGGTGAGCAGCACCCGCAGCCCGTGCGTCTCCACGAGCAGGACCACCGAGGCGTCGTTGGGACTGTCCGACAGGATCCGGCGGGGCGCCACCACCTGCCAGGTGACCTCCCCGAGGGTCACGCGCTCGCCGTACGCCGGGACCCGGATCGGCACGTCCTCCGCCGCGGCCCACCGGTCGACCTGCTGCGCCGCGTCCGCGGGCAGCCGCAGCGCATCGACCTCGACCTCACCCACCGACCGGCCACGCAGCACCCCCGGCAGGCCGTCCACGTGGTCCGCGTGGAAGTGGGTCAGCACGACGGCCGGGATGCGGTCGACTCCCAGCCGCCGCAGGCACGCGTCGACGAGGGCGGGATCGGGGCCGGCGTCCACGACCACGCCCTCACCCTCCCCCGTGCGGACCACCACCGCGTCACCCTGGCCGACGTCGCACATGACCATGACCCAGCCGTCGGGCGGCCAGCCAGGTGACGGGAGCGGGAAGATGACGACCAGGGCACAGAGCGCCGTGACGGCCGCCGACGCGGTGCGGCTCCGCAGCACCCCGGTGGCGGCCACGGTGAGGCCCACGCAGAGCACCGTCAGGACCGCAAGGCCGACGTGGCCGGTGGGCCAGCCGACCGACGCCACCGGCAGCTCCGCTGCCCGGTGCGCCACGACCACGATGACCTCGGCAGCCCAGCTCGCCAACCAGCCGAGCAGCTGCCCAGCCGGCGGGAGCACCAGCACCACCAGACCGGCGGCCAGCCCCAGCACCGTGGCCGGACCCACGACCGGCGCCGCGACGAGGTTGGCGGCCACCGCCACCAAGCTCACCTCACCGGACAACGCCGCCACCAGCGGCGTGCACGCCAGCTGAGCCGCCAGCGGCACCGCCACCGCCTCCGCGAGCGGCCGCGGCATCCAGGTGGCGAGCGCATCCCGGAAGGCAGGCGCCACGAAGAGGATGCCGGCGGTCGCGAGGACCGACAGCGCGAATCCGGGCGAGACTGCCAGCCAGGGGTCGACGACGAGCAGCACCAGCACCGCTGCGCCGAGGGCCCGAACGCCGGTCGCGCGTCCTCCCGTCCCCAGCCCGAGCAGGGCCACCGTGCCCATCGCCGCCGCCCTGACCACGGACGGCTCGGGCCGGGCGAGGAGCACGAACCCGACGACCCCGCAGAGGCCCACGACCAGGTGACCACGCCCACGGATACCGCACCAGCGGGCCAGCAGGAGCAGGAACGCGAGCACCAGGGTCAGGTTGGTGCCCGACACAGCGGTGAGATGGGTCAGGCCCGCCGTCCGGAAGTCGTCGGTGACCGCCTCGGGCAGCTGCTGGTCGTCACCGGTGACCAGGGCGGGCACCAGGGCTGACCCCTCAGGGGGGCCGGAGCCGGCAGCTCGGCGTACGGCGGCCCGCACGGCTGCCGCACCTCGAAGCACCGACGACGGTCCGCGAAGCACCTCAGGCGCCGCGTCGCCGGACAGCACCGCCGCCTCCTGGGCGGTCTGCGCGGGCCCCAGCCGTGCCGTCCACCGGACCACCGACCCGAGTTCGACCCCCCGCCACGCCTTCCCGCCGACCACGAGGACCGGCACTGACGACCGCACCGACGTGCCTCGCACGACGAGGGAGCGGAGCCGGCTCCGGGCGACGACGTAGTCCCCGAACCGGCCCGATCTCAGGACGGGGTCGGAGCGCACCACGAGCACGGCCTCGGCGACGGCTCGCTCCTTCGCGAAGGCGGCCACCGGTCCCTCCGTGGTGGCCTCGGCGCGCACCCCCGCCATCCCGGCGACCGCCGCGGCGGTGACGAGGCAGGCGCCGACGAGCCGTCGGCGTCGCCACGCCATCGCGCCGGCAAGGAGCACCGCCGTGAGCACCGCCACGAGTACCGCCGCCAGACCGATGCCGCCGGCCGAGGTGCCGAGCAAGGCACCCGCCCACGCGGCGGCACCCAGGCACGTCGTCCGGAGGTCCAGGGCCGACGTCGCCCGCAGCTCCTCGGCGCCGCTCCCGGCAGCTGTGGTCGGGTGGCTCACACGGTGACGTGCGGGGCGATCTCGGCCAACGTCGCCTCCCCGATGCCGCTGACCTCGAGCAGCTCGTCGACCGCGGTGAAGCCGCCGTGCTCGGTGCGCCACTGCAGGATCGCCTGAGCGGTCACCGGGCCCACACCGGGCAGGGTCTCCAGCGTCGCCTGGTCGGCGGTGTTGAGGTTGACCAGGGCCGTCGGCGTGCCGCTGGCGCCTGCCGAAGGGGCGGTGATCACCGGTGGGACGCGTAGGACCGCGCCGCCTCCCGCGACCCCCACCAGCACCTGCTCGCCGTCCATCAGCTGGCGCGCCAGGTTGACCGCGCGGCGGTCGACACCGGGCTTCATCCCGCCCGCGGCACGAACCGCGTCGACCACCCGGGACCCGGCCGGCAGCACGGCGATCCCCGGTCGCCGGACCCTGCCCACCACGTCGACGACGATCTCCGGCGCAACGCTCGAGGACGCCGGCGCACCGCTCGAGGACGCCGGCGCGGTGCCCAGCGCAGTGCCCGGCGCGGTGCCCGGGACGGGGGCGGCCGGTGCAGAGGCGCTGGTCGCGGTCGGGCTGGCAAAGGCCGCCGGTCGAGGCGGTGCCACCTCTCCCGGCGCGCCGCCCATCCCTCCGGCACGAACCAGCCACCACGCCGCGACCAGGAGACCGGCCGCCACGATGACCAGCACGAGCGCCGCCTGTCCCGCGCCGAGGTGTGCCCGCGGCACGGTCAGGTCAGGCGTGCGGTCACCCATCCAGCCGCGCAGCCGACGAAGCCACGACAGACGTCGATGGGCGTGGCGCCCGACAGGAACAGCCGTTGGGGCGAGACCGCCGGCTCCCGGCGCCGCCAACGCCGGGCCGGCATCGGCCGCCCTGACGACCGCCTCGTCCGGCCCAGGCACCGTAGCGGTCGCGCCGGGCGTCGCCTCACCACGAGCGGCAGCGAGCTCGGCGGTCAGCACCGCCAGGCGGCGACGGGTGACCTCGATGACACGGTCGTCGACGGGCCTGCTGCGCATGGGCGAACGCTAGGAACGTCCCGCCAGTCTCGCCACCGGCCGGCGCCCGCCTGGGGACAACCGGCCGCAACACTCACCTGGGAGCGACGGTGACCCCGACCAGCCCCGGACCGACGTGGGCCCCCAGGACCGCGGGGACCTCGCTCACCGGCACGTGACGGCCGCCCAGGCCGCGCTCGAGCCGCTGGCCCAGGTCCGCTGCCAGTGCCTCCGCCACGGCCAGGTTTGCCAGGTGGGACACCGTGACGTCGACCTCGTCGTCGCCGGCGGCCGTCACCGCCAGCTCGGTGAGCCGGGCCAGCGCGCGGCCGGAGGTGCGCACCTTCCCCAGCGGGCTCACGCGGCCCTCCTCGAGGCGCAGGATCGGCTTCACGGCGAGCGCCGAACCGAGCAGCGCGGCTGCCGCGCCGACACGCCCGCCCCGTCGCAGGTACTCCAGGGTGTCGACGAAGAACAGCGACACGGTCCTCTCCGCGCGACTGCGAGCCGCGACCGCGGCCTCCTCCCCCGTGCCGCCTCCCGCGACCACCTCCGCCGCCGTGAGCGCCGCGTAGCCGGTCCCGGCGCCCACCTGCCTGCTGTCGACCACGTGCACGGGCACCGGGGACTGCCGCGCCGCCAGCAGGGCGGACTCGACGGTGCCGCTGAGCTCTCCGGACACGTGCACCGAGACGATCTCCTCGGCGCCCAGCGCCGCAGCCTGCTCGTAGGCCTCCAGGAGCAGCGCCGGCGTCGGCCGCGACGTGCTCACGGGCACGTAGTCCTTGAGTGATTTCGCCACCTGGTCGGGACTGGCCTCCGGGTCGATGCCGTCGTCGTAGGAGCGCGCGCCGATCACGACCTGAAGCGGCACCACGGTGATGCCGGCCTCCGCCGCGACCTCAGGTGGGAGCGCGGCCGTCGAGTCGGTGACGACGGCGACCTTCGGCATGCGCGCAGGATACCGACGCTCACCCGGGAGGGACCGACCCGCCGACACGCCACCGGCGCGTCCCGCGGGTCAGGAGGCCACGACGTTGACCAGGTTCGGCTCCCGGACGATCACCTTGCGGACGGTCTTGCCCTCCAGGCTGCGGACGACGGCGGGGTCGGCCAGCGCCTTGGCCTCCAGGTCCGCTGCGCTGATCGACGGCGTGACCTCCAGCCTGGCGCGCAGCTTGCCCTGCACCTGCACGATCGCGGTGACGCTCTCCTCCACCAGCAGCGCCTGGTCGACCGCCGGCCAGCCGGCCTTGGCGACCGTGGGCTCATGGCCCAGCCGCTCCCACATCTCCTCCGCGGTGTACGGCGCCACCAGGCTCAGCATCACCGCGACCGCCTCGACCGCCTCGCGCACCGCGGGGTCCGCGGGGCCGCAGCCGGAGTCGATCGCCTTCCGGGTGGCGTTCACCAGCTCCATGACCCGAGCGACCATCACGTTGAAACGCTGCCCCTCGACCAGCTCCGCGGCATCGTGCACCGCCCGGTGGGTCACCTTGCGCAGCGCGACGTCGCCCGTGGCGACGTCCGCTCCCGTTGCCGAGGTGACGTCGCCGGACAGCCGCCACACCCGCTGCAGGAACTTCAGCGACCCGCCGGGCGACAGGTCGGCCCAGTCGATGTCGTCCTCCGGTGGTCCGGCGAAGACCAGGGTCAGCCGGACAGCGTCCACGCCGTACTGGTCGATCATCTCGCCCAGGTTCACGCCGTTGCCCAGCGACTTGCTCATCGACTTGCCGCGGTTGATGACCTGGCCCTGGTTCAGCAGCGCGGCGAAGGGCTCGACGAAGTCGATCATCCCCATGTCGTGCAGCACCTTGGTGAAGAAGCGGCTGTACAGCAGGTGCAGGATCGCGTGCTCCACCCCGCCGACATACTGATGCGCCGGCATCCACCGCCGCACCGCCTCGGGGTCGAACGGCCCCTCGGTGTAGTGGGGCGAGCAGTAGCGCAGGAAGTACCACGACGAGTCGACGAACGTGTCCATCGTGTCGCTGTCGCGCTTGGCAGGTCCGCCGCACCGCGGGCACTCGATGTTCACCCAGTCAGTGGCAGCGGCCAGCGGCGATACGCCCTTGGGCTTCAGGTCCGCCCCCCGCAGGTCCGGCAGCTCCACCGGCAGCTGGTCATCGGGTACGGCGACCTCGCCGCACCGGTCGCAGTGGACGATCGGGATCGGCGGTCCCCAGAACCGCTGCCGTGACAGCAGCCAGTCGCGCAGCCGGAAGTTGACCGCACCCCTCCCCCGGCCGTCGGCCTCCAGCCGCTCGACGATCCGGGAGATCCCGCTCGTCTTGTCGGTCAGCCCGTCCAGCTCGCCCGAGTTCACGTAGCGACCGTCGCCACCCGTGGCGACACCGGTCTCCTCCGGGTTGTCCTCGCCGGTGTCGACGACCCGCCGTACCGGCAGCCCGAAGGTGCGGGCGAAGTCCAGGTCACGCTGGTCGTGCGCCGGCACGGCCATGATCGCCCCGGTGCCGTAGTCGGCCAGCACGTAGTCGGCCGCCCACACCGGGACCCGCTCACCGTTGACCGGGTTGACCGCGTGCCGTCCCAGGAACACCCCGGTCTTCTCGCGCTCGCTCGACAGCCGGTCGATGTCGGTCTCCCTGCGGACCTGTTCGCGGTAGGCCTCGAACGGCTCCCGCTGCTCCGGCGCGCAGATCTCGTCGGCCAGTGCGGCGTCGGCGGCAACCACGAAGAACGTCGCGCCGTACAGCGTGTCCGGCCGCGTGGTGAAGACCGTCACCGGCTCCTCCCGGCCCTCCACCTCGAACTCCACGTGCGCGCCCTCGCTGCGGCCGATCCAGTTGCGCTGCATGGTCAGCACCCGCTCCGGCCACGTGCCGCGCAGCATGTCCATGTCGTCCAGCAAACGCTGGGCATAGTCGGTGACCTTGAAGTACCACTGGGACAGCTCGCGCTTGGTCACCTCGGCGCCGCAACGCTCGCACGTGCCCTGCACGACCTGCTCGTTGGCCAGCACGGTCTGGTCGTTCGGGCACCAGTTGACCGGACTGAACTTGCGGTAGGCCAGCCCCCGCTCGCGGAAGCGCAGGAACAGCCACTGCGTCCAGCGGTAGTACTCCGGGTCGCTGGTGTGCAGTCGCCGCGACCAGTCGAAGCTGATGCCGTAGCGCCGGAACGACTCGGCCTGCGTCTCGATGTTGGCATAGGTGTACGTCGCGGGGTTCTCGTCACGCTTGATCGCTGCGTTCTCCGCCGGCAGGCCGAAGGAGTCCCAGCCGATCGGGTTCATGACATCGAAGCCCCGCTGCCACCAGTAGCGGGCGATGACGTCGTGCAGGGCCATCACCTCGGCGTGACCCATGTGCAGGTCACCGCTCGGGTAGGGGAACATCGTCAGCGCGTAGCGCCGCTCGCGCGCGCCGTCGTCGGCGGCGCGGAACGGGTCAAGCTTCTCCCAGACCGGCCGCCACTTGTCCTGGGTCGCGGCGATGTCGTACGCCGGGGGGCCCCCGCGGCCCTCTTCAGTGGCCGGGCCGGTGCCCTGCTCGGTGGTCTGCTCGCTCATCTCGATCCCTCGCGTTCGCATGTTTTCGGCTGACTGGTGGCACAAAAAAACCCCTCGGGAACGAGGGGTGGCCGCGTCGAGCGCGATGGTCGACGCGGCCTACATAAGGAGCGCTTGAGTCCGCATGGATCCATGGTAGCCCCGCGGGTCGCGAAGCTGTCCAGTCAAGGCCCGCGCGCGCCAGGGGGGTGCCTACCTGTCGTCGGACTCGCTCGGTGTGGTCGTGTCCTTCGGCACCACGACCGGTCGCCACATCGCCCAGCCCTGGAACAGCGCAGCCGCGATCAGCATCCCGAGCCCGGCCCAGAGGTTGATGTCCAGACCGTTGCTCTTCTGCAGCTGCTCCTCGCTCGGTCCGACCAGGCCGAGGATCACCAGCACCAGGCCGTAGAGGCCGATGAGTGCGGCGATGAAGGTCCGGATGTCGAAGACCCCTGCCCGTCGCTTCACCTTGCCGGTGTCAGGCCTCGTCGAGTGCGCCATGAGTCGGGGCTCCTTCTACCAGAACAGGATGTTGAGGACGATGACGATGACGAGGCCGATCCCCGCCAGCTTGGTCGGCTGCTGGAACCAGGGCAGTGCCCCCTCGTTCTCGTCGTGGAAGTCCGACTTCGGGGTCAGCGAGTAGACCAGCCCCTTCAGCTCGGACTCTGCCTTCGGCTTGGTCATGACGCTGACCGCGACCGAGACGAGGATGTCGACGACGAATGCTGCTCCTGCCGCCACGAAGCTCGCCCCCTGCCCGCTGAGCGGCAGCACTCCCGTGGAGAGACCACCGAGGGCGTCCTCGCTGAGGATGCCGACGAAGACGGCCGCCAGCGTGCCGCTGACCAGCCCCATCCAGCCCGCGGTCGGCGTCATCCGCTTCCAGAACATGCCGAGGATGAAGGTGGCGAACAGGGGCGCGTTGAAGAAGCCGAACAGCGTCTGGAGATAGTCCATGATGTTGCTGTACGACGCGGCGAACGTCGCTGTGCCGATCGCGGTCAGCGTTGCGCCGACCGTGGCGATCCGCCCCACGGAGGTGTAGTAGTCGTCGGGCTTGTCCTTGCGGACGTAGGTCTGCCACAGGTCGTAGGAGAAGACCGTGTTGAAGGCCGAGATGTTGGCCGCCATGCCGGCCATGAACGACGCGAGCAGCCCGGCGATCGCCACGCCGAGCATCCCGTTCGGAAGCAGGTCGCGGATCATGTAGAGCAGTGCGTTGTTGTAGTCGGGCTCCCCGCCCGCTGCCTTCGGCTCCGCGATCTCGGTGATGAGGACACCGGCGATCATGCCGGGCAGGATCACGATGAACGGGATGAACATCTTGGGGAACGCCCCGATGATCGGCGCCCGCTGTGCCGCCGAGATCGAGCTCGAGGCCATCGCCCGCTGCACCTCGACGAAGTTGGTGGTCCAGTAGCCGAAGGACAGCACGAAGCCGAGACCGAAGACGAGCCCGATCACCGAGAGCACCGGGCTGTCGATGCCGGTGAGCGCGGTGCCGGGCCAGGAGGAGAGCTGCTCGGAGCCACCGGTCGTGGCGGTGATCCGGTCGGTGAGGCCGTCCCACCCGCCCACCTTGTACAGCCCCACGATGGTCAGCGGGAGGAGCGCGGCGACGATCACGAAGAACTGGAGCACCTCGTTGTAGATCGCCGCCGACAAGCCGCCGAGGGCGGTGTAGGTGAGCACCACCGCTGCGGCGAGCAGGAGCGACACCCACAGCGGCCACCCGAGCAGGATCTCCACGATGCTCGCGAGCAGGTACAGGTTGATGCCCGCGATGAGCAGCTGGGCCACCGCGAAGCTGAGCGCGTTGACCAGGTGGGCACCGGTCCCGAACCGTCGCCGCATGAACTCGGGGACCGAGCGGACCTTCGAGCCGTAGTAGAACGGCATCATCACGACACCGAGGAACAACATCGCCGGCACGGCGCCGATCCAGAAGTAGTGCACCGTCGGAATGCCGTAGTTGGCCCCGTTGGCCGACATGCCGATGATCTCGACAGCACCGAGGTTCGCGGAGATGAAGGCGAGCCCGGTCACCCACGCCGGCAAGGAGCGGCCCGAGAGGAAGAAGTCGATGCTGCTCGACACCGACCGCTTCGCGGCGATGCCGATACCGAGCACGAACGCGAAGTAGAGCGCTACCAAGAGGTAGTCGACCCAGTTCGCGTCGAGACGGAGCGTGGTCTCTGCCGCTGCCGGGATCACGGCGCCTCCTGGGGCTGGATGGAGTGACTCGCTGGCACGCTACTCCCGCCCGGCCGTTTGCGCCTCCTCATCTATGCCGGAGAATCGAGATGTCGCGCCCGAGCCGATGTCTCGTCGCGGCTCGGCGCCGATATGGTCGAGTAGTGAAGGTTCTCGTGACCGGCGGCGCCGGCTACATCGGCTCGACCACCGCAAAGGCTCTCGAGGAGGCCGGGCACACACCGGTCATCCTCGACTCGCTGCTCTCCGGCCCGCGGGTCTTCGTCAAGGACCGGATCTTCTACGAGGGCGACATCGCCGACCGCGACCTCGTCGCGAGGGTCGTC
Organism: uncultured Nocardioidaceae bacterium; assembly: GCA_902805845.1. Classification (GTDB taxonomy): domain Bacteria; phylum Actinomycetota; class Actinomycetes; order Propionibacteriales; family Nocardioidaceae; genus Marmoricola_A. Next base: position 33,373 of record CADCUI010000091.1, on the reverse strand, counting down.
GAGGAGCACCCCGACATCGACTCCACGATCCACATGGCTGCCCGCATCGTGGTGCCGGAGTCGGTGGAGAAGCCCTACGAGTACTACCGCGACAACGTCGCGAAGTCGCTGGAGCTGTTCGACCAGCTCGATTCGCTCGGCAAGCCGCGGGTGCTGTTCTCCTCCAGCGCGTCCCTCTACGCCAAGAGCGAGGACTTCGAGGTCGACGAGGACTCCCCGCTCGAGCCGCTCTCGCCGTACGCCCGCACCAAGCAGGTCATGGAGATGGTGCTCACCGACATGGCGGCGGCCACGGACCTGCGCGCGATCGTCCTGCGCTACTTCAACCCGATAGGTTCCGACCCCGACCTCGAGTCCGGCATCTACGCGCGCGAGCCGTCGCACGTGCTGGGCCAGCTGGTGATGGCGGCGCAGGGACTCAAGGACGCGTTCACGATCACCGGGACCGAGCACCCGACGCGGGACGGGACCGGCATCCGCGACTACATCCACGTGTGGGACCTGGCCCGGGCCCACGTCGTCGCCGTCGAGCGCTTCGACGAGGTGCTGACAGAGGTGCAGGCGCCGAGCACGGTCATCAACATCGGCACCGGCGAAGGCGTCACCGTCCGGGAGCTGGTCAAGTCGTTCGAGCGGGTGTTCGGCAAGGAGGTCCCGCTGCGGGAGGCGCCGCCGCGCCCGGGGGACGCCGTCGGTGCCTTCGCCAACGTCGACAAGGCGCGCGACGTCCTGGGCTGGACGTCGTCGCTGACCATCGACGACGCGATCGCGTCGGCACTCGAATGGGGCCGGCACCGGAAGTCGGTCCTCGGCTACGACTGAACCCGCGCTGCTCTGTCACGACTGTGCGCGTGTCGTGGACGGTTTGCCGCGGGTACACCGCGTGGAGAGCGTCCGTGACCCCGCGTTACATTGCCGCGCATGACGGTTCTGGCATGGTCCGGCTCCACGGCGGCATGACGATCACCTGACGTGCCGGACGAAGCACCGCCCTCCCAGGACACCCGCCTGGAGCGGGCTCTGGTGGTCTGCGGTGTGCTGGTGCTGGCGTTCAACCTCAGGCCGGCAGCCGTCAGCGTGGGACCGGTGCTCGCCGAGGTCACCTCCGGCCTCGCCATGGGCAACGTCGCCGCAGGAGTGCTCACCGCGCTCCCCGTCGTGGCGTTCGGCGCGTTCGGTGCGCTCGCACCGGCGGCGGCGCGGGCGACCGGCGTGCACCGGGTCACGCTGCTCTCGCTCGTCGCCGTGGTGGCGGGGCTCGTGGTGCGGGCGATGACCACCTCGGTCCCGCTCTTCCTCGTCATGTCGGTCCTGGCGCTGGCAGGCATGGCCACCGCGAACGTCCTGCTCCCCTCGCTGGTCAAGCTCCACTTCCCGGACCGGGTCGGGCTGTTCACCGCCCTCTACACCACCTCGCTCGCCACCGGGCTGACCGCGGCGTCGGTGCTGACGGTCCCGGTGGCCCAGCAGCTGGGCTCGTGGCGGTGGGGCCTCGGCGTGTGGGCGGGGGTCGCCGCCGTTGCCGCGGTGCCGTGGCTGTTCCTGGTGCGCCGCGACGCCGTCCCCCGCCCCGAGCAGCGACGTGTCTCGCTGCGGGAGGTGGCTCGCACCCGGCTGGGCTGGGCGATGGCCCTGCTCTTCGGCCTGCAGTCGGCCCAGGCGTACGCCGTGTTCGGCTGGTTCGCCCAGGTGTACCGCGACGCCGGGTTCTCCGCCGGCACCGCAGGACTGCTGCTGGGGGTCGTCACCGGAATCAGCATCCCGCTGTCCCTGTGGCTGCCGGTCGCTGCCGGCCGGGTCACCGACCAGACCAGGCTGATGCTGGCGCTGCTCGCCTGCTACCCCGTCGGCTACCTCGGGCTGGTCCTGCTCCCACGGCCCGGCGCCTGGCTGTGGGCGCTGCTCGTCGGCACGGCGAACAGCGTCTTCCCCGTCGTGCTCGCCCTCATCGGGATGCGCAGCCGCACCTCCGACGGCACCGCGGCGCTCTCCGGGTTCACCCAGAGCGTCGGGTACGCCGTCGCGGCGGTGGGTCCCTTCGGCGTGGGGGTGCTCTACGAGGCCACGGGCGGCTGGACCTGGCCGCTGCTGACGCTCACGGCGATGTCGCTGGTGACGGCGTGGCTGGCCACGATCGTCGGCAAGCCGGTCGTCATCGAGGACGAGCTGGCGACCCGGAGCGCCTCCCGGACGTGAGCGTCACCGACGCACGAGGAGGACCGAGCAGGAGGCGTGCCGGATGACCTGCTCGGCCACCGAGCCCAGAAGCAGCGAGCGGAAGCCGCCGCGTCCCCGGGAGCCCACCACGACCAGTTCGGCCTTCTCGCTGGCGGTGATCAGGGCCTTCGCGGGCGCCGCGTGACAGACGTGGACGCTCACCTCGGCGGTCGAGCCGGTGAGGAGCTCGCCGACCCGCCTCTCCTCGGCGGCATGGGTGGCCGCCTCGAACTCCGCGATGCTGGGCACGATCCCCTGCGGGACGTCAGCAGGTCGGACGGCGTGCGTGATCGTCCAGGCCCGGAGCACGTGGAGGCGAACCCCCCGGCGAACCGCCTCGCCCGCGGCCTCCACGACGGCCTCGGCCGCAGTGTCCGACCCGTCGTCACCGACCACCACGCCGCCGTCGGGCCGGACCTCGGTCACCTCTGTCGAACTGGACGTCGCCATGGCGCCATCATGGCGGAACCAGCGCCGCACGACGAGCACCGGCCTCGGTGCTCGGCGGCGGCCGGAGCATTGACCTGCCCGACAGTGGGAAGGTTGGGCACATGACCAACCAGGCGAACCTGCGCACCCTCAAGTCGGGCCTGACGCTCGACTTCCCCCAGTCCCTGGGCGTCTACGCCGACTACGCGGAGGCCCAGCGGGCTGTCGACCACCTCTCCGACAACGGCTTCCCCGTCGAGAACTGCCTCATCGTCGGCACCGACCTCAAGCAGATGGAACGCGTCACCGGGCGGCTCACGACGGGCCGGGTGGCGCTGGGCGGACTGCTGTCGGGTGCGTGGATGGGGCTCTTCGTAGGCCTGATCCTGTCGTTCTTCGGCGAGACGAACGTGTTGGCGCTGATCCTGTCGACGGTGCTGTTCGGCGCGCTCTTCGGCCTGATCTGGGCGCTGGTGGGCTACGCCGCGACCCGGGGCCGGCGGGACTTCAGCTCCGTGAAGGTGATCGTGGCCACCCGCTACGAGGTGCTCGTCGAGCACAAGCACGCCGCCCAGGGACGCGAGCTGCTGGCCACCATGCCCGGCGCGAGGTCATCGGCTTTCGAGGGCTGACGGCGCGGAAGGTGGGGCCGCACGTCGGTCGCGGCATGGTCTCGCGATGAGCGACGAACCAGCCGGCGTGGTCTTCGAGCGCTCCCCCGCAGGCACCCGGAGCACCAGCCGTGTCGGTCGGGCGGTCGCCGCCGACGCCCTTCGCGAGGCGGACCCCGTCGGCGCGGCCCAGGCGGAACGAGAGGCGAGCTGGCGCACCGGCTACCTGCCGCACTTCCGACGGCTGGTCGAGGCCGGCCTGCCGTCGCGCCGGGCAGCGGTCGGTATCGCGGCCGACGGAGTGGCCGCGCTCCGCTCGCGCATGACGGTGGTCGAGCAGGACACCGAGCAGCCCCTCGAGGACTGGGTGACCTCCGTCTCGAGCACGACGTGGGGCACCGTCGAGATCGCCGGGACGGCAGGCCCGGAGGACCGGCTCTCGCTCCCCTACCGAGGACGTCGGCTCCAGGGCGACGAGCTGAGGGCGCGGCTCGACCGCTGGGTGGAGGACGGCGTGATCGAGCCGTCGGCCGCCGACGCCGTGCGCGAGGTGTTGACCCATCCGGAGTGGCTCAGGATGGACGGTCACACGGTCGCGGTGCTCGGCGCCGGCGCGGAGATGGGGCCGCTGCAGGCGCTGCTGCGCTGGGGCGCCACGGTGGCGGCCGTCGACCTCCCCCGACCGGCGGTGTGGGAGCGCCTGCTCGCCACGGCCCGGACGTCGGCCGGGACGCTCCTCGTGCCGGTGTCCGACGGCAACGGCCCCGCGGAGCAGCGCGCGGGGGCGGACCTCGTCCGGCAGGCGCCCGCGGTCGGCGACTGGGTGGCCAGGCTCCCGGGACGGCTGGTGCTCGGCAACTACGTCTACGCCGACGGCGCCGACAACGTCCGGGTCTCGGTCGCCGTCGACGCGCTGACCACCCGGTTGCTGGCTGACCGAGACGATCTCGCGCTCGCGTTCCTCGCCACGCCGACCGACGTCTTCGTGGTGCCGCGGGAGGCCGTCGAGCACGCCAACCGCTGCTACGCACGTCGGACCGCGACCGGCAGGCTGCTCGGCCGACCGCTGCGAGCCGCCAGCGGCGGACGGCTGCTGAGGCGGGCGTATCCCGCGGAAGGCGACCTCGGGATCAACGACAGCCTGGTCCCGCAGCAGGGGCCGAACTACGCCCTCGCCAAGCGGCTCCAGCGGTGGCGGGCGACGATTGCCCGTGACTCGGGTGTCGTGGTGTCGATGAACGTGGCCCCTCCGACCCGGACCCGGTCGGTGGTGAAGAATCGAGCCCTCGCCGCGGCGTACGCCGGCGCGCACCGCTTCGGCATCGAGGTGTTCGAGCCGGCTACCTCCAACGTCCTCATGGCAGCGCTCCTGGTGCACGACCTGCACACCGGCGGCGGGCCGGCGCACGCGCATCCGTGGCAGGACGAGGCGTACGCCGCCGTCCACGGCGGTCTCTGGCGCACGGCGTACGCACCACGCAGCGCGTTGGGACTGGCGGCCCTGCTGGGATACGGCGCCGCCCGCGGCTAGATGCCGTCGAACGCCGGCGGGTACTCCACCCGACCGCGGTGCTCGGGCCGATAGCCGGAGAGCAGGTGGACCATCGCCGCCTCCGGCGGTGCCCAGTCCGGCAGCTCGATGGTGATGCCGTGCGCCGCCGCGGGCTCGAACCCCAGTCGCGGGTAGTAGTGCGGACTGCCTTCGAGGACCACCAGCGGCTCGCCGTGGGCCTCCGCGGACCGGAGGGCGCTGGTGACCAGGAGCCTCCCGATGCCCTGACGCTGCCGCCTCGGCAGGACCGAGAGCGGCGACAGGACGCCGACCCGCCGCCGGACGCCACGGTCGTCGACGAGCGCGGCGTGGCTGATCATGACGTGGCCGACGACCTCGGAGTCGTACCGTGCCACCAGGGCGAGACCGGGGACGTAGTCGGACGAGGCCCGGATGAGCTCGACCAGCTCGGCGACGGCGGGCTGGTCGGGGAAGGCGGCCAGCGTGAGCGCGCGGATGGCTCGCACGTCGTCCGGCTCCTCGGGCCCGATCAGCGCCGCTGAGCCGCCTCCTCGACTGGTCATCGCCACCACCGTCTCATGGGCCAGGCGTCCTACTCTCGGGCGAGCATTCCGAGCCGCGCGCACCTCGATCGGGCACGGACCTCCGGCGGTTGCAGTGCAGCAGCGTCGGGCCTAGAGTCGGCAGGACAGAGGTCTGACCGCAGCCGCGATCGGGCGCCGTCAAGCCGGTCGAGGAGTCAACGTGGCAGCTGACAGGGACGACAGCGGGAACGGCGCCGTCGCGGTCGTCGAGGACGTCTGGGGAGACGCCTTCGACCAGCTCGCACGCAGACGACCGGTGCGCCGCACCCCCGAGGCCGGCGCGGACACCACGATGCTCCACGAGGCGGCCACCGGAGCCTCGGCCCTGGTGGTCCGCAACAAGACGCAGGTCACCAGGGAGCTGCTCGAGGCCACCCCCTCCGTGCAGGTGGTGGCCAGGGCGGGAGTAGGGCTCGACAACCTCGACATCACCGCCGCCGACGACCTCGGCGTCGTCGTCGTGGCCGCGCTGGGCGCGAACGCGACGAGCGTGGCCGAGCACGCGGTCGGGCTCGCCCTCGCGGTCGCCCGCCACGTCGTCGCGCTCGACTCGGCGGTTCGCGAGGGCACCTGGCAGCGTCAGCCGGGCAAGGAGCTGGCGGGCGGGACCTGGGGGCTCCTCTCGGCGGGGGCGACGGCCCGTGCCACCGCTCGGCTGGCCCGGGGACTGGGAATGACGGTCGTGGCCCACGACCCGCACATCGACCCGACGATGCCCGAGCTCGAGGAGCTCGGCATCCAGCTCCTGCCCGTGGACGAGGTCGTCGCCGCGTCCGACGTGCTCAGCGTGCACCTCCCGTCCACACCGGCGACCCAGCACATGATCGACGCCCGACTGATCGCCCTGATGCGACCGGACGCCATCCTCGTCAACGTGGGCCGCGGCGAGGTCGTGGACGAGGAGGCTCTGGCCGACGCCCTCGACCGGGGTCATCTGTACGGCGCAGGCCTCGACGTCCGGGAGCAGGAGCCACCGGGTGACAGCCGCCTCCACAAGATGTCGAGCGTGGTGCTCAGCCCCCACGTGGCCGGTATCACCGGTCAGGCGCAGGCGCGCATCAGCGAGCTGCTCTGCAGCGACATCGACACGGTCCTGCAGGGCGGCGAGGCCGAGCACGCCGTGGGACGGCACCGGCGCCCGGCCCGGAAGGTGGGCGGATGAAGGTCACCCTCGAGGAAGCAACCGCCCTCGCCACAGAGCTGCTCGTCCGCACCGGCCTCGACGCCGACAAGGCACGGGCCACCGCTCGCGTCCTGGTCCTGGCCGAGCGGTGGGGCATCGGTTCGCACGGGTTCCTGAGGCTCCCTGTCTACCTCGACCGGACGAACGCCGGAGGGTTCCCCGCGGACGCCGAGCTGGTCACCACGCTGGACACGGGGCCGCTCCTCACGCTGGACGGACGTGGCGGCATGGGTCACTGGCAGATGTCCCGGGCGACCGAGGAAGCGGTGACCCGGGCGAGCCAGTACGGCATCAGCGGTGTCGCGGTCGGGAACTCCGGACACTGCGGCGCGCTCGGTGTGTACGCCGCCGATGCCGCCGCGGCCGGAATGGTCGCTCTCGTCTTCTCCTGCGGTCCGGCTGTGCTTCCTGCCTGGGGCGGGACCCGTGCGCTGCTGTCGACCTCCCCTGTCGCCGCCGGGTTTCCGCTCGACGGCGGGCCGGTCATCGTCGACATGGCGCTCAGCACCGTCGCGCGGGGCAAGATCGCGGCGTACGCACGCGAGGGACGCCCGCTGCCGGACGGCTGGGCGCTGGACGCGGAGGGGGTGCCGACGAACGACGCGCAGGCCGCCCTCACCGGGCTCCTGGCACCGCTCGGAGGAGCCAAGGGGTTCGCGCTCGCCTTCATGGTCGAGGCGCTGACCGCCGGGCTCGTCGGCCCCCTGCTGTCTGCCGACGTCCCCGACTTCTTCGACGTGCAGAGCCAGGACCAGCCGCAGAGCATCGCCCACCTGATCGTCGTCCTGGATCCGACCAAGCTCGACGCCGGCGGCGATCCCGACGCGGCCGCCAGGCGCATGCAGGACCTGGCCGCGCGGACGCGCGAGATGGGCGGCCGCGTCCCCGGGTCCCGGCGGGTCGCGGTGGGAGACGTCTCGGACAGCGACGTGGTGGAGCTCTCTGACGAGCTGTGGGCAGAGCTGAGGAACAGGCTCGGCGAGGTCGACGCTCCTTGAGGGCGGTCGCGCGACCCGACGGCCGGCCGGGCACGATGAACCGGTGCTGAAGCCAGTCCGCGGAGACCTCGTCGCCGGTTTCAGCGTCGCACTCGTGGCGATCCCCCAGGCGATGGCCTACGCGGAGATCGCCGGCCTGGACCCGGTGCACGGCCTCTACGCGGCGTCTGCGGGTGCGATCGGCGGCGCACTCGTCGGGTCCTCGCCGTACCTCCAGACCGGGCCGACGGCAGTGACCAGCCTGCTGACCTTCGGAGCCCTTGCCACCGTCGCCGACCCCTACACGACGAGGTTGGCCCTGCTCGCAGCGCTCCTGGCCGTCACCGTGGGCGTCGTCCGCCTCGCCGTCGGGCTCGGTGGAGGCGGACCGATCGCCTACCTCATGTCGCAACCGGTGGTGACGAGCTTCACCTCGGCCGCGGCCGTTCTCATCGTGGCCTCCCAGATCCCCACCCTCGTCGGGGTGGACGTCGAGGGCTCCAACCCGCTCGTCACCGCCTTCGGCGCCCTTCGCGACCCGACAGCCTGGTCCCTGGTGGACCTGACGTTGGGAGCGCTGGCCCTCGTCGCCATGCTGGGTGGGCGACGGTTGTCCCCCTTCTTCCCCGGAGCGCTCCTGGCGGTCGTGGGCGCCACCGTGTGGAGCGCCTACGTCGACTACTCCGGAAGCGTGGTGGGGGACGTCCCGGTCCGGCTGGCCGTGGAGACCGACCTGCCGCTGAGGGACCTGGGATCGCTGCTGCTTCCGGCGGTCGTCATCGCGCTCGTCGGGTTCGCCGAACCGGCCTCGATCGCCCGTCGGTACGCCGCCGAGGAACGGCGGCCCTGGGACTCCAACAAGGAGTTCATCGGTCAGGGACTGGCGAACGTGGCCGCCGGCTTCGCCGGCGGCTACCCCGTCGGCGGGTCGTTCTCCCGGTCCGCCCTCAACCGGCTCGCCGGGGCACGCACGCGCTGGAGCGGCGCCTGCACGGGGCTGATCCTCGTCGCCATGCTGCCCTTCACGAGCGCGCTGGCGCCACTGCCCAAGGCCGTGCTCGCGGGCATCGTGATCGCGGCGGCCGTCACGCTCGTCGACTTCCTCACCCCGGTGCGGCTCTGGCGCTGGTCGCCGCTCCAGTTCAGCGTCGGCGCCGTCACGGTCGTCGCCACCCTCCTCCTCGCACCCCGGATCGACCGGGCCGTCCTCCTCGGCGTGGGCATGGCGCTCGCGGTGCACCTCTGGCGCGAGGTCCAGCTCAGTGTCCCGTCCACAGCAGAGGGCGACACGCTCCACCTCTGGCCCTCCGGCGTGCTGTACTTCGGCTCCGCGCCCGGGATGGAGAGGGCGGTCAACCAGCTGATATCCGAGCAGCCCGCGCTGTCGCGCGTGGTCATCCACCTCAGCGGACTCGGCCGGGTGGACCTGACGGGCGCGTTGATGCTGCGCGACCTCGTCGAGGAGGCCGAGACCTCAGGGGTCACGATCGAGGTCCGCGAGGCGCGACCCCACATGGCCAAGATCCTCACCCGCGTGCTCGGCGACACGACGACGGTCCACCTGATGGAGGAGGAGGAGGGCTGAGCTCGGCGGTGTCTCACCGCCCGGTCCCGCCGGTGAGCTCGGGGCTCAGCTCACCCGGAGGAGCTCTCGACGCCTGTCGGAGCGACGGAGCCGTCGGTGTCGCCACTTCCGTAGGCCACCTGGCCTGCTGCCTCCGCAGCGGTCATCTGGTCCGCAGCGTCGGTGCCGGGGACGTCGTCCGCGGCCTCGTAGTCCTCGTGGGCAACCTGGGCGCTGGTGTCGATGTCCCCCGGAGGGCCGGGCAGCTCCTTCGACTCCCGCCCGTCGCTGGGCTCCGACCCGAGGGCGCTCGGAGACTCGGGGCGATGTCGCGCGGACGAGAAGAAGCCGCCGATCGCGTCGCTCTCCTTGTCCGTCGTCCTCGCCTTGTCGTCCTCAGCCATGGTCACTTCTCCTTCGTTCAGGCGACGCTGAGCGGTAGGGGCACGCCGACCATGCTCCGCCGTACGGTCGGGAGGCTGGCTGCCAGCGAGCCGAGGACGAGGGAGGATGCCGCGGTCGGGTCCCGGCGTACCACCGGCACGCCGGCGTCCCCGGCCTCCCGCATCGCGAGGTCCAACGGCACCTGGGCCAGCAGGGAGACGCCCAGCTCGTCCGCAAGCCGCGCGCCGCCGCCCTCGCCGAACAGCGGTGTCCCGTGGCCGCAGGCCTGGCAGGTCGCCGTCGACATGTTCTCGACGACACCGGCCACGGGCATCCGGGCGTCCAGCGCCATCCGGCCGACGCGACTCGCCACGCTTCGCGCCGCCTGCTGTGGCGTCGTCACCGCCAGCAGGGCCGCCGACGGGACGAGCTCCAGCAGGGAGAGCGTGATGTCTCCAGTGCCCGGCGGCAGGTCCATCAGGAGCACGTCCAGCTCGCCCCAGTGAACGTCGCCGAGGAACTGTTCCAGAGCCTTGTGCAGCATCGGTCCGCGCCAGATGACCGGCTCGTCGTCGGCGACCAGGAAGCCGGTGCTCATCAGCCGCACGCCATGTGCCTCGACCGGGAACATCAGTCCGTTGAGCGCCACGGGGGCGCGCCGGGTGCCGAAGAGCTGCGGCACGGAGTAGCCCCAGACGTCGGCGTCCAGCAGCCCCACGGACAGTCCCTGGCCGGCGAGCGACACCGCCAGGTTCGCCGTGATCGACGACTTGCCGACGCCGCCCTTCCCACTGGCCACCGCGTAGATCCTCGGAGCCACGACGGGGACGCCACCGGTGTCAGGACCTCGGAGGGTCATCGCGAGGTCCCGGCGGGCGCGGTCGTCGAGAGCGCCGAAGGCGATGCCCACCGGCACCGAAGGCGCAACGCTGTGGACCGCTGAGGTGACCTGGTCCCGGAACGTCTCCTTGAGCGGACAGGAAGGAGTCGTGAGACGTACCTCGACCCTCACCCTGCCCTCCCGGTCGACGTCCACCGCACCGAGCATGCCGAGCTCCCCGAGCGGGCGGTGGATCTCCGGGTCCTCCACCCTCGCCACTGCCGCGCGGACCGCCTCGAGGTCGACGCGAGGCGACGAGGAGCGGCGCAGGAGGCTCACGACCGTCCATCCTCTGCAGGGACTCGGAACGCCTTGCGCTTGGGCTTGATGGGCCGCATCAGGAACTCCGGACGTCGCTGTCCACCAGGTCCCACCGTCGGCCTGGTCATCGCCAACCACTCACGATAGACCTCGCGCGACTTGCGGGTGTCGACCACCACGTCGGCGTAACGGTCACCGGGATGCGCCGCCTCGAGCTTCACCTTCTGCAGCCAGCAGTGCATGCCCGACCAGGGGTCGGGCTGCACGGGGAACGTCAGGTTCTGGTGCACGCCCGGGTCGTCCCAGGAGATCCTCTCGCTGTCGGGGTCGTCGGAGGTGAAGGCGGTCACACCCCCGCGCTGGCGCATCGTCCAGATCCCCTCGGAATCCCGATCGAGGTCGACCAGCCCGGTCACCCAGCGGCTTCCCTCGCCGTCGCGCAACCGCCACCGCCCCATGTGGTGGGAGAGCGCGATGACGCCCGGACGGATGCCTTCGGTCGCCCAGACCTTGACGACGAAGTGGCCGATCCTGGTCGACACGCGCACGAGGTCACCGGTGCGGAACCCGAGCCGCTCAGCGTCCTTTGCGTTCACCCACAAGGGGTGCGTGTTGCTGATCTCGTTGAGGTACTTGGCATTGCCAGAACGGGTGTGGATCAGCGTCGGCAACCGGAAGGTCGGCACGAGCACGAACTCACCGTTGTCGCCGTCCACCTTCCGCCGGCTCACGTGCGACTCGATGTACTGAGGGGTCGCGTACTCGGGCCAGCCCCAGTCCCGCATCGCAGGGCTGTAGACCTCGAGCTTGCGGGAGGGGGAGAGCCACCCGAACGTCTTGGTGCCGTCGGCGTGCACGACGCCGACCGCCCCGGCCTCGCCCACCAGGGGCGGGACCGACTCCAGGGTGGTCGGCTTGCGCAGGACTCCGTGGTCGTCGGCGACGGCTCCTTCGAGCTCGGCCTCGGTCAGCGGGCGCTCGTCGAGCCGGTAGAGGTCCTTGGCGACCTCCACGACTCCGAACTTGCGCATGTACTCGAGGGGCGTCAACCCGAGCGCGGCCGCCTTCTCAGGGAGCCCTGGCACCTGGTTCTCGAAGATCCACCGGTAGTACTCGTCGACGGTGATCTTCTCGCCTGCGCGGTACGGCGACTCGAAGTACTGACGGATGCCGAGCGACCCGTCGGGGTCGATGCGCCAGGACAGCTCGAACCAGTACTCGTTCTCCTCCCAGACCTCTCCCGGGTTGGAGTCGCGGGTGTCACCTACCGGCATCCCGAGCTTCTCCATCGCCACCCGCTGCACCGGCTGGCGGAACCCCAGCCACTTGGCCGCATGGGTCTCGTACGAGTGGGTGTCGTGGCGCTCCACCGAGTGCCCCATCGGCAGGACGTAGTCCGCGAACTCCGCGGTCTCGCTCCACGTCGGCGTCAAGGAGACGTGCAGCCCCACGGCGGACTCGTCGGTGAGGGACTCCAGCCAGCTGAACCCGTCGGGGTTCGTCCAGATGGGGTTGTAGACGCGGCTGAAGTACACATCCAGCTTCCCGCGTCCGTCCTTGAGGAAGTGCGGCAGCAGGATCGACATCTCGTTCGTGGACAGCGGGTACTCAGCCGGCCAGGTGAGATGGTTCCAGGACTCGTGGGCCTGGGGCATGTTCGGACCGTGCGGGATGAACTTGTCCCACCCGTTGGGGCTCGTCCCGCCCTTGGTGCCGATGCTGCCGGTCAACGCCAGCACGAACCACAGGGCGCGGGCAACCGCCCACCCGCCGTAGTTGCCGGCCGCGGCGGACCGCCAGATGTGGGCCGACAGCCGGCCGTCGCACTGCGCGACGATCCGAGCCATCTCCTCGATCCGCTCGACCGGGATCTGCGCCTCCTGGGCGGCGAACTCGAACGTGTACCTCTCGTAGTCCGTCGTCAACAGGTCCAGGAAGCTGGAGAAGGTGCGCGGCGCCTCCGGGTGGAGGTTGTCCAGGTAGGTCTCCCAGTTGAACCAGCGCTCGAGGTACCCCGAGTCGATCTGTCGGGTGCGCAGCAGGTAGGAGGCGATGGCCAGCAGGATCGCTGCCTCGCTCCCCGGCCACGGTGCCACCCACAGGTTGGCGTGGGAGGCGGTGTTGGACATGCGAGGGTCGACCACGATGAGCTTGGCGCCGTCGAGCTTGCCCTCCATGATCCGCTGGGCGTGCGGGTTGAAGTAGTGACCGGTCTCCAGGTGGCTCGACAGGAGCAGGATCACCTTGGCGTTCGCGTAGTCGGGTGAGGGCCTGTCGAAGCCGCCCCACAGCGACTGGCCGAGCCTCGCACCCGACGAGCAGATGTTCGTGTGGCTGTTGTGCCCGTCGACCCCCCAGGCAGCCAGGAACCGCTCGGCGAAGCCGTCCTCACCGGGACGACCGACGTGGTACATGACCTCGTTGTTGCGACCCTCGACGATGGCGGTGCGGATGCGTCCCGCGATGTCGTCCAGAGCTTCGTCCCAGCTGACCTGCTTCCACTCCCCCGCTCCTCGCTTCCCGACCCGCTTCAGCGGGTGCAGGATCCGCTCCGGGTCGGTGACCTGGTTGATCGTGGCCGGCCCCTTGGCACAGTTCCTGCCTCGGGAGCCGGGGTGGGCTGGGTTTCCCTCCAGCTTGCGGATCGAGAGCGTCTCCTTGTCGACGTACGCCAGGAGGCCGCAGGCCGACTCGCAGTTGAAGCACGTCGTGGGGATGAGCATGAACTCGCGGGGCACCTTGCGTGGATGCGCTTTCGCTTCGTACTGGACGAAGGAGTCCCACTGGTCCGGCGGGGGGAAGTTCCGCAGGTTCTCGTGGTTGCGGGCGCCCGGCAACGCCGGCTGAGCACCCGGAACGGCTTCCGGCCGGGCCTGTGGAGGCGCGGCCTGAACGTCGGTCGCGTCGTGGTGGGGGGTGGTGCTCCCGGTCGTCATTCAGTTCTCCTTCATGACAGTGGCACGTCCTGGCCGGCTCGGACAAAGATGCTCTCGTAGACGACCAGGGCGACCTGGGCGAGCAGACCGGCGACCAGCGCCGGCAGCAGATAGTCGCCCGACCACGCGAAGCCCGCCAGTGCAGCAGCCGCAGCCGCCCCTCCCACTGCCACCGCCCAGAACGTCGTGGCGTAACGCCCGTGGGTCACCATGTGCGCCGCCGCCGCGGCCCCGCGGGTGACGTGCCGCCCCTGGTACTCGAGGACCAGCATCAGGACGTGCCCGATGCTGGCCACGACCAGCGCACGCACGACGAGCTGCTCGCCGTCCTGGCCGATGTCCACGAACGGCAGTGCCACGGCCAGGGCTCCTGCACCCACCATGACGGCCTGGACCAGCAGGTGCCAGAACAGCAACGGCGACTGCCACAGGTCGCGTCCCTCGGCCTGCCCGAAGAGGAACCCGGTGTATCCGGCCATCATCGCGCTGGCGGGCAGCGCCAGCCAGGCGAGCACGGACGTCATCCAGCCGATGTCGAAGATCGCGGCGAGGAGCCAGAGCACGGTGCCACCCGAGAAGGCGGCGAGCACGTAGGCGCCGAGCACGATCCACGACGTCCAGTTCGACTTCGTGAAGATGTAGAGGAAGCGGTCGGGCCGCTTGAGGTCCCAGACGAGCAGCGCGCCCGTCGTGGCCGCGCCGAAGAGGGCGAGCGCCGGGGCCACGTAGTCCCCGACCACACCCAGCTCGATGCCGAGGATGTGGGCGAGCCCCGCCAGCCCCAGGGCTCCGGCGCCGAGGCCCTTGGTCCAGAGATAGGTGGCCACCCGCCAACCCCATGGCCGCGGGTGGGAGGTGTTGTAGGTGGTGCGTGCCTGGGTGGCGGCATCGCCCTGCAGGTCCCGGCTCACCTCGGCCCGATGCTTGTCCGGCGTCGACCAGATGTAGGTGTCATCCACCGGTGCGTCGAGGGGCTCGAGGACCGCGCGGTCCGCGCCGAGGTAGAAGACGTTGGGTCCCGTGTTCTGCTCCGGGGACCGGACCGACGTCGGGTGACTGTTGATCAGCCGGCTGATGCCCGAGGTGGGGTCGTCCAGGTCACCGACCCAGATCGAGTGCGTGGGGCAGACCGTGACACATGCGGGTTCGATGTCCTCGTCCACGCGGTGCGCGCAGAAGTTGCACTTCGCTGCGGTGTTCGTGTCCTTGTCGATGTAGATCGCGTCGTACGGGCAGCCCTGCATGCAGCTCTTGCAGCCGATGCACCGGTCGCCGTCGAAGTCGACGATCCCGTCGTCGCGCTTGTAGAGCGCCTTCGTGGGGCAGATCTTGACGCACGGAGCATCGGTGCAGTGGTTGCAGCGCATGATCCCGAAGTCACGCGTCGTCGCGGGGAACTCACCCTTCTCGACGTACTTCACCCAGGTGCGGAACTGCCCGACGGGAATCTCGTGCTCGGTCTTGCAGGCCACCGTGCAGGCGTGGCACCCGATGCAGGTGCGCTGGTCGATCGCGAATCCGTACTGCACGAGTGCACTTCCCTTCGGAACCGCCCAGTGGCAAGAGGTCTGGCCATTCAAGCACGGGCACCACGGGGCGGCAAGCGCCCCGCATGCCCGACTGTGCCCGGTTCAGGAGCTGTCCGCACGGTGCGCGTCGGCTCGGCGTCGCAGCTCCTCCGAGGCCGTCGCCAGCCTCGTGGTGGCGGCATGGTGCCACTCACGTCGGCGTTCCGCCCTGGCCCTCGCGTCGGCGAGCGCGCTGCGCACCGGTTCGGGTGCCGGTCCTCCCAGCACGGTGTGTGCCGCGATGAACCCATGGGGGTCCAGGGCACGACGGACCTGGTCGGCACTGAGCCCGGCCTCCCGCCCGAGGACCTCGCCGGCAGCCTCGTCGAGGAGCTCCGACCCCACGTCCTGGGGACGGATGCCCCGCTGGACGGCCAGCCCGACGAGCCGACCCACGACACGGTGCGCGGTGCGGAAGTCGAGGTCGGTCTCCCGGTGCAGGACTGCGGCGAGCTCGGTCGCCGTGGAGAAGCCGGCCGCGGCCCGGTCGGCCATCCGCTCCCGGTGAACCGTCAGGGAGCCCAACGTCCCGGTGAGCAGCTCCAGGGAGTTGGTCACCTCCTCGCACGAGTGGAGGGTGGGCGGCACCATCTCCTCCTCGACGTCCTTGATGTCTCCGAAGTTGGTGTTGTGGAGCGCGCCGAAGGCGGCGACCATGTCCCCCACCGCGTGGGCAGCTCTGGCCCGGACGTACTCGAAGGGGTAGGCGTTCTTCTTCTGCGGCATCATGCTGCTCGAGCCGGCGAACGCGTCACCGATCTCCACCAGGGCGAACTCGTCCGTGTGCCAGAGATACAGGTCCTCGCACAGCCTGCTGAGAGTGGTGGCCAGGTTGGCCAGGGCCGCGGTGGTCTCGAGCGCGAAGTCGCCGGAGGCCACGCAGTCGATGGTGTTCACCCTGACGTCGTCGAACCCCAACAGGTCCGTGACGAGAAGCCGGTCGATCGGGTAGGACGTTCCGGCCAGCGCTCCGCAGCCCAGTGTGCAGGCGTTCGTGGTGCGGTAGGCGCTCTCGATGCGGCCGGCATCGCGATCCAGCGCGTCGACGATGCCGAGCACGTAGTGGCCGAGGGTGGAGGGCTGGGCCGGCTGCATGTGCGTCCACTGCGGCATCACGGTGTCTGCCTCGCGCTCTGCCAGGTCGAGCAGCAGATCGGTCAGCTGCGCCAGCCCCTCGCTGACCCGCAGGATCTTGACGCGCAGAGCCATCCGCGTCAGCGGCTCGGGCCGCGTCCGGGCCACGTTGATCTGTCCCGCGGCGTCGGGTCCCGCGAGCTGTGAGAGGCGGTTCTCCAGGTGCGAGTAGAAGTACTCGTGGGCCGGGTTGAACTCCTCGAACGCCGCTGCCCCCTCCGAGGCCATCGTGTCCAGCGCCGCGAGCAGCCTGGACACGTGCTCGCCCGGCACGATTCCGGTGTCACCCAGCATGAGCGCCCAGGCGCGGTTGGTCTCCAGCAGCGCCTCGAAGTAGTGGTCGAGCATGAACCGGAAGCTCGGCTCGAGCACGGTCCGCGTGTAGACCGGGCCCGGCGGCGCCGAGAGACGGTGACGAGAGATCGACTCGTTCTCCGCGGGTGGCATGAGAGACCCCTTTCCCTCAGATGCGCCGCGCACCTGATGTCGGTGGCCCACGCTACGCGTGCTGCGCCGCCGGAAATATAGGGGCTGGAGTTTCGGCATTTCCCGGTCAGAGTTCAGACCTCCGATATCCTGAGGGCGATTCGAAAGACGCAGAAAGGATTGCGTGGGGGTTTCAGATGGCTTCTGACATAGCACCGCTGGCTCCCGAGGACTGGCAGCCGGTCGGCGGCGGGACGCTCAACTCGCGCATCCGTGTGGAGATCCTGCGCTACATGTCCTCCCACCGGCTTGCCCCCGGCGACCGGCTCCCGTCCGAGCGGGAGCTCGCCGCCACGCTGCGCGTCAGCCGACCCTCGCTGCGTGAGGCGGTCCGCTCGCTGCAGGCCGAAGGTCGCCTGGTCGTCAAGCACGGCCAGGGGGTGTTCGTCGAGGAACCCTCCGCGCAGAAAAGCCTGAGGGAGTCGCTGGCGAAGCTGGACCACAACCTCGCGGAGCTCTTCGCGATGCGCGAGGTGCTCGAGGTGCCGGCAGCCCTGTGGGCGGCACAGAACAAGGACGACGCCGCCCTGGCGGGGGTGGAGGCAGCTTTCCATGCCCTCGGCGAGGCCCTCGCCCAGGAGCCGCGGGACTACGACCTGCTCCAGCAGCTCGATGCGACGTTCCACCTCCGCATCGTGCAGGCTGCCGGCAACAGGCTGCTCGAGCAGACCCAAGGGGTGCTGAACGAGCTGATGAGGACCGGCATGCAGACCACGCTGGCGATCGAGGGCCGTGCGGAACAGTCGCGGCAGGAGCACCAGCTGATCCTGGACGCCCTGTTCGAGGGCGACTCCGCAGCAGCGGCGGAAGCAGCACGCAACCACGTCAAGAGTGCGCGGGAGGCCGCGAACCGACGGATCCAGGTGGTCGCCGCCGAGACGATCGCCCCGGGGGAAGCAGCCAGCCCGGACTGATCAGCCCGGACTGATCAGCCGAGCATGGCGCGGACGGCCTGTGCCGAGGAGGCGACCCCGCTGGCCACGATCACCGCGATGGTGAGCCGCCGGAACAGGGCGTAGGGCATCTTCGGGCCGAGCGCGACGCCGAGAAGGTTGCCCGCCAGCCCCACGGGAACCCACAGCACCAGGGCGGACCACACCCAGCTCGAGGGCGCCTGGCCCGACTGGGAGAGGATCAGCAGCGTCACGATGTTGCCGATGACGAAGTAGACAGCCAGGTCCGCCACCATGCTGCGCGCACTCGCCCGGTCACCGGTCAGGAGCAGGGCAGGCGGCACGCCGTTGAGGCTGGTGGTCGCGCCGAGGAAGCCTCCCAGCCCCCCGGCCACCACGACCACGGGAGGCGTCGAGCTGCGTGGCTGGCTCTTGATACCGCCTCGGGCGATCAACGACACGGCCACCAGGGTCACGACTCCGGCAGCGAGCTGGATCACCTCGGTGTCGAGACGGTCCCGCGTGAGCACACCGAGCAGCACGCCGGGCACACAGCCCAGCAGGAGCAGCCGAGCCCGTGCCCACGTCACATCCGCATGCCTGCGGGCGACCACACTCAGCCGGCTCGCCAGGCCGATGACCAGGTTGATGACGACGACGTCGACGAGAGGCACTCCGACGAGGAGCAGCAGGGGCAGCGCCACGAGACCGTAGGCGAACCCGACGACCCCAGCGAGGAACGTGGCCGAGAGGACTACCAGCGCGCCGAGAACGAGCAGAGTGGGATCAGCCACGCAGATCCCTTGTCAGGACGCCGCTGACCGCGCCCGAGGACGCCGAGGGTGGAGCGCAGAACCTCGGGTCCGGCCGGCGCGCCGCAAGGCCTCCTGGAGGCGCCCTGAGGGCTTCGCGTCGGCGCTCGAGGCGCGGGCGTCGGTTCCCCGCTCCGCGGCGGGGGCCGCCGGCCCGCAGTACGCCGTCAGCCGCACCAGGTCCACGGTCATCAGGTCCACGTCACGTCCCCGCCCTCAGAAGGACGCCCCGGGCCGGGTGCCGGCCTCGCGAAGGAGGAGACACCCAGCCACAGGGCGGCGAATTATGCGCTTCGGTACAGCTTGGTGATCGTGAACTCGCGGTGCCCGAGCGACTCGGCCGCGGTCAGCCGCCCGTTGATCGTCCGCTCGACGATGTCGATGAGCTCGTCACCGGCTTCCTCGACGGACCGGCCACGCGTCAGCATGTCCGAGCAGTCCACGTCCATGTGGTCGGCCATGGACGCGGCCGTCTTGGGGTTGGCCGTGATCTTCACGACCGGCTGGACCGGGTTCCCGATCACGTTGCCCTGCCCGGTCGGGAAGAGGTTGACCACGCCGCCGGCCGCAGCCATCAGCGTGACGCACTCAGCCGCGGCCGAGGAGGTGTCCATGAAGTGCAGCCCCGCTCGCGTCGGCGCCTCGGCGGGCGCGAGCGCGCCCACGATCGGTGCCGTCCCGGTCTTGACGATGTTGCCCATCGCCTTCTCCTCGATCGTCGAGAGACCGCCGGCGATGTTCCCCTGGGTCGGCTGCGAACCGAGCAGGTTGGCCCCGGTGGCTTCGATCATCTCGATGTAGCCGTCGTAGAACTCCTGGAACCGGCTGCGCACCGTGTCGTCGACGCAGCGCTCGGCGATGAGGTGCTCACCGCCGGTCAGCTCGCTGGTCTCGCCGAAGATCATCGTGCCGCCGGCCTCGACCCACTTGTCGCTGAGGTAGGCCGTGATGCGGCAGGAACCCAGGCCGGTGGTCGTGTCCGACTCGCCGTCCTTGGTCGTCAGCATGATCTCCGAGCGGTCCACGGGCTCACGCTGGAGCTCGCTGGCCTCCTGCAGGTAGCCCTGCGCGATGCGAGCAGCCTGCTCGACGACCTTCAGGTCACCGCGCCCCTCGATCGAGATGCCCTCCACCGGCTTGCCGGTCTTCGCGATCCCCTCGACGATCCTGTTCGTCCAGTTCGGCTCGATGCCGATGACGACGACCGCGGCGACGTTGGGGTTCGAGCCGATGCCGATGAGGGTTCGGAAGGTGAGCTCCAGGTCCTCTCCGAACTGGAGCCGACCGAACGCGTGCGGCAGCGCCAACGTGCCGGGGACCAGCGAGGCGATGCCTTCGGCCGCCGCGTTGGAGAGGTCGTCAACCGGCAGGATGGCGACATGGTTCCTCGTGCCTACGGCGCCGTTCTGACGCCGGAAGCCGGTCAGGCGACGCTGTTCTGCCACCGTGCGCTCCTCACGTTGTGGGTGTGGACGTAGTCACCCTTGACGATGTCCGCTGTTGCGATTGCTGTGCGCACGCCGTACTCGATGACGTCGGCCCCGGACGCGGTGTCGGTCAGGGCCACCTTGTGCCCGAGGGGAACGTCTGCGCGCACCTCCACGTCGACACTGGGCGTCTCGTCGAGATATCCGACGACGGCGTTTCCTGGCTTGATGTCCCGGACCGCGACCGCGACCGCGTCCCCGGACTTGTGCGCGAGGAAAGAAGGGCCTTGCTCGGCCATGTCGAACCTGCCTTCCTGGTCAGTGGTCTGACCTCATCCAGACTTTAGCCTCGGCGTTTCGCCACTGTCAACCAGCCCCGAGGCATTCTTGACGGGTCACCGTTGCGCAGGGTAAACAGGCATCGGCAGACGTTGGTCAGACCTCTTACCGTAGGAGCCACATGCCGAAGGAAGCCGGTGCACCGACAGGGCGGCTGCAGGTGCGGATCAAGCGCAGCGCGGAGGAGTCGCAGGAGCGGTTCGAGGTCGAGCGCTTTCCTGCCATGACGGTCCTCGACGTGCTCCTCGCCGTCCAGCGTGAGCACGACCCCTCCATCGGCTTCAGGTTCTCGTGCCGCGTCGCCATGTGCGGCACCTGCACCCTGCGGGTCGACGGCCGCTCCGTCCTCGCCTGCCAGGCCCTGGTCCAGGACCACGCCCGCGAGATCGAGATCGCGCCGATGGCCGGCTACCCGGTGGTGCGCGACCTGGTCGTCGACATGGCGCCGTTCTGGGAGCAGTGGTCACGCATCACCCCGTACCTCGACCCGAAGGAGTCGCTCGACGAGCCCGCCGTCGTACGTCCCGACTCCGAGGAGCGGGAGGCCATCGACCCGTCGCTCGACTGCATCCAGTGCGGCGCCTGCTACTCCAGCTGCGGCGTCTCCGGTCAGCACAAGACGTTCCTCGGACCGGCTGCCCTCACGCGGGCCATGGTGCTGATCAACGACTCCCGCGACGCCGCCGGCCGCACCCGGCTCGACGTCGTGTCGGGGCAGGACGGGGCGGATCGCTGCCACCTCATCTATGGCTGCACGGGAGTGTGCCCCAAGGGGCTGGATCCGGCTCGCGCCATTCGGCGCGTCCGCACCGGGAGGGTGGAGGACCGATGACCACGACAGCGGCGTACGACGAGGTGTTCACCGACGTCGCGATCGTCGGCAGTGGGGGTGCCGGCCTGATGGCCGTGCTCCACGCGCACGCCGCCGATCCCGACCTCGACATCACCGTGATCAGCAAGGGCGCGGTCGGTCGGTCGGGCTGCACGCGGATGGTGCAGGGCGGCTACAACGCCGTGCTCAGCCCGATGGACTCGATCGCGAACCACTTCGACGACACGCTGGACGGCGGCAAATACCTCAACAACCAGGACCTCGCCTGGACGCTCGTGAACGACGCGCCCAAGGTGATCCACGAGCTCGAGACCAAGGTCGGCTGCTTCTTCGACCGGGCGGACGACGGCACCATCAAGCAGAAGGCCTTTGCAGGACAGTCGTTCGACCGCACCGTGCACCGCGGCGACCTCACCGGCATCGAGATCATGGCCCGGCTGCGGGACCAGATGTTCCGCGTCCGTCCTCGCGAGCTGGAGGACGTGCGTGGGCTGGACCTGATCCGGGCAGCCGACGGTTCGGTCGCCGGTCTCACCTGCCTGAACATCAAGAACGGCAAGTTCGTGGTGGTGCGGGCCCGGGTGGTGGTCATCGCCACCGGAGGGGCGGCGACCATGTACAAGATCGCCGCCCCCTCGCGGGAGAAGACGGGCGACGGTGTCGCGATGTGTGTGCGTGCCGGGCTCGCGGTCCGCGACATGGAGATGATGCAGTTCCACCCCACCGGCCTGCTGGTGGGCAAGGCCCGGATGACAGGGGCGGTGCTGGAGGAGGGGCTCCGTGGCGCCGGCGCTCACCTTCTCAACGCGCACGGTGAGCGCTACATGACCAAATACGACCCGGTGCGGATGGAGCGCTCGACTAGGGACGTCGTGTCCCGCTCGAGCTACATGGAGATCATGGCAGGACGCGGCACCGACATGGGTGGAGTGCTGATCGACATCTCCCACCTGGGCTCTGCCGAGGTGGAGAAGCGCTTCCCGGGGATGGTGGCCAGGACCCGACAGATCGGCAGTGACCTGGCCACCGGCCCCGTCGAGGTCTCCCCCACCGCGCACTTCCACATGGGAGGGGCGATCATCGACCCCGACTGCCGCACGGCCGTGGAGGGCCTGCTCGTCGCCGGCGAGGACGCCGGCGGTGTCCACGGCGCAAACCGTCTCGGGGGCAACGGCGTCGCCGAGTCGACCGTCTTCGGCTGTCGGGCCGGCGACACGGCCGCGGTGGTGGCGCGGACCCGGGAGCACCCGGAGATCGACATCGCCGACGTCGAGCGGGCGATGGCGATCGCAGCCGCGCCGCTCGACCGGCCCGAGGGCATCCTGCCCTTCGAGCTGACCACTCGTCTCAAGAACGTGATGTGGGAGCACTGCGGCGTGGTGCGCAACGCCGAGGGCCTCGCCGCGGCGATCAGAGAGATCGACACGTTGGAGGAGCAGCTGGCGCTGGTGTCCGTGCCGGGACCGGCCGCCTTCAACCCCGCTTGGAACGAGGCGCTCGACCTCCAGAACCAGCTCTCGGTGGCCAAGATCATCGTCCGGACCGCGGCACTCCGCACGGAGACCCGCGGCGCCCACGCGCGGTCGGACTTCCCTGAGCGAGACGACTCCGAGTGGCTGAAGTACCTCGTGGCCACACAGACGGTCGACGGCTCGATCGACATCACGGAGCGACCGGTGGAGTTCTCGCGGTCGGCCCGGCCGGCGCCCGAAGAGGCGGAGGTGGAGCAGCCGTGACGACTGCCCAGCTCGTCTTCCTGTCCGCGTTCACCGCGGTGAACGTCGCGATCGTGGCCAGCGTCGTCATGGTGGTCCGCGAGGCGAGGCGTGTCGACGGTGGCGCCCTCTGGTCGAGGACCCTGCTGTGGAGGCTGGGACGGCTGCCCAGTGAGCGGACCGAGGCAAACCGGCTGGCGTTCTACGCCCACCGGGTGACCGGCATCGCGATCTTCGCCTTCCTTGCCCTCCACATCATCGACGTCTCCCTCTTCGCGATCTCTGCGTCGATCTACGACGACGTCCACGACCTGTACGGGACGGTCATCATGCGGCTGTTCGAATGTGGGTTGTTGTTCGCCCTGCTCTTCCACGCCCTCAACGGACTTCGGCTCATCGCGATCGACGCCTGGGACCTCGGCTCTGCTGCCGCGACGAAGATCCTGAACGTAGTCGTGGTCGTGAGCCTGCTCGCGACGCTGGCCGGCAGCATCGTGATCCTGCGTCCGGTGGTGGCGGCATGAGCACGCGCACGTCGGCCACGCCGGCCACGTCCACGCCTCGCCTCAGCCGGGTGGGACAACGCGGTGTCTACCTCACGATCAGGATCACCGGCGTCATGCTCGCGGTGCTCGCGCTGGGCCACTACGGGCTGACCCACATCGTCAACGACGTCGCCGAGACCGGCTCGACGTTCGTCACCAGACGTTGGTCGTCCGGCCTGTGGATCGTGTGGGACGCACTCCTCCTCGGATCTGCGCTCCTCCACGCCATGGCCGGCATGGCGAACGTGATCCGGGACCATCGCCCGGACGCCCGCTCGGCGGGGCGCTGGATCGCCATCGGCGCCGGCGGGACCATCGTGCTCTTCATCATCGGCGTCGCCACCCTGACCTACAGCATCATCGGCACCAGCTAGGAAGGTCCACCATGCTCCCCCGCTACATCCAGACGGGATCGGACTCGCTCTACGACGATCTGGTCCAGGTCTCTGCCGGGCTCTACAAGAAGGCGCTGACCGACCTGCCTCCAGACGTCAGGTCGGCCGTCAACAGGGTCGCTGAGGTCGAGGTCGGAGGGGCCAGGACCCGGCTGGACGTGATGGTGAAGTCCATCGACGTCTCCGACCGCACCGGAATCATCGTGTGCCAGGACACCGGGATCTGCGTGTTCTTCGTCAAGCTCGGCACCGACTTCCCGGTCAACGGCGCCAAGCTGATCGATGCGCTTCGCCGTGGGATCGCGGTCGCGACGAAGGAGCACGACCTGAGGTCGAGCGTCGTCCACCCGATCACCCGCGAGAACCGTCAGGACAACACCGGCGTGGGGATCCCCGACGTCCACGTCGAGTTCGTCGACGGCAGCGAGGAGCTGGAGATCCTGCTCGTCCCCAAGGGCTCGGGGTCCGAGAACATGTCCTACCTGAAGATGCTCTCACCCGCCGAGGGGATCTCCGGAGTCAAGCGGTTCGTCCTCGACAGCGTGATCGACGCCGGCCCCCGTCCGTGCCCGCCCACCGTCGTCGGTGTCGGCATCGGTGGCACCGCGGACCTGTGCGCCGGTCTGGCGAAGAAGGCGATCCTGAGGCCGGTCGGGGAGCCGCACCCGGAGCCCGAGGTCGCGGCGATGGAGCAGAAGCTGCTCGCCGCCATCAACGCGACGGGCATCGGCCCGCAGGGCCTCGGCGGGAGCGTCACCTCCTTCGCCGTCCACGTCGAGTACGCCGCGACGCACATCTCCATGAATCCCGTCGCTGTGAACAT
Organism: uncultured Nocardioidaceae bacterium; assembly: GCA_902805845.1. GTDB lineage: Bacteria > Actinomycetota > Actinomycetes > Propionibacteriales > Nocardioidaceae > Marmoricola_A. Next base: position 8,865 of record CADCUI010000091.1, on the reverse strand, counting down.
CCAGTGCTGGCGCGGCGAGAGGGCGGCCGCGACCATCTCGAGCGACGGCGCAGTCAGCTATGGCTACTGAGACGGCGCGCACCCTGCAGCTGCGGGCCCCGCTCACCGAGGACGTCGTCCGCGACCTCCGGGCCGGTGACGAGGTGTGGCTCGACGGGACGGTCTGGGGAGTGCGGGACGCCTCGCTCATCCGGTTCTTCGACAAGGGACAGCGGCCCGAGGGCGCCGACTTCGAGGGCGCGGTCTTCATCCACACCGCACCCAGCGTGAGGATGGAGGGCGAGCGCTACATCCCGGTGTCGGTCGGGACGACCACCTCCATGCGGATGGACAGGTTCACGCGCGGCTGCCTGGAGGACCTCGGCGCTCGGGCCATCATCGGCAAGGGTGGTCTCAGCCAGGACTCGCTGCAGCACTTCGCCACGCTGGGTGGTGTGTACCTCTCGATCACCGGTGGAGCAGCCAGCTGGGAGACGTTGCAGATCGAGGAGATCGAGGAGGTCCTCTGGGAGGACCTCATGCCCGAGTGCCTGTGGAAGTTCCGGGTCAGGAACTTCGGTCCGCTCTTCGTCACGATGGACGCCAACGGGACCTCGTCGTACCAGCAGGTCAAGGCGCACACCCAGGCGCACCTGGCCGCCGCATACGCGCTGCTCGACGACTGAGAGCCCTATACGTCGAGCAGCGCAGCGAGCGCCAGACGACCGTGCCCGCACCGCGACCAGGTGGACCTGGCCGCGGTGCGGGCACATCTCGGGCGTGCTCGGGCCTGTCAGCTGGCGTCTGCGGTGGCCTCGGTGTCGAAGAACATGTCTCCCGTCTCCGGGACCTCCTGGATCATCCCGATGGACTCCATGAACTCCGCGAACGTGGCGAAGCCGGTGGGAGTGTTGACGAAGGCCACGTCCTCAGAGGTGACCTGCTCCTCGACCTCAGCGGCCGGGATCCCCATCTCCTCGGACAGCACCTTCGCAGCCTGGGCAGGCTCGTCGGTCAGCATCGCGTTCGCGTCGGCGACGACGGTCACCAGCTCCTCGACGACCTTCGGGTTGCACTCGGCGAAGTCGGTCTTGGTGAAGATGCTGTTGAAGGTGTGCTCGTCGAACAGCTGATAGCTGTCGAGGAGCTTGGTCGCGCCCTCGTCGATCTCCTGGGCCTGGAACGGCGGCGAGGTGAGGTGGGCGGCGATCTGCCCACCGATCAGCGCCTGGACCCCGTCCGGGTGGCCCATCGAGACGATCTGGGAGTCCAGCGCCTTCGCGTCACCGAGCTCCTCCTCGGCGCCCTTGCGGAGCACCACCGCCTGGATCGAGTCCGGCGCCGGCATGGCGATGCTGCCGGCTCCCTCCAGGTCCTCGAGGTTCGTGATGCTCGAGTCCATCGTGTTCAGGTACAGGCTCATGTTGTTGAGCCCCGAGAGGACCTTCCAGTCCACTCCGGCATCCAGCCCTACCAGGAACGGGCCGATGCCACCCGCGCCCACCTGCAGGTTGCCTCCAACGATCCCGTCCCGGATCGCTGATCCGGAGTTCATCTCCTGCCAGGTCACGTCGACATCCGGCAGCGCCTTCTCGACAGTCTTCTCCTGCTTGGCGATGAGCAGCGAGGCATATCCCAGCCCCGGCTGATAGGCGATGGCCACCTTCGTGGCCGGCTCGCAGTCGCCGGAGGCCGACCCCCCGCCACCACCACAGCTCGCCAGGGCCATCGCCATCACGGCCGTCGTCCCTACCGCGAGACTCGTGCGGACGTTCTTCGTCAACGACATCATTGTGTGATTCCCACTTCCACTGTTCGGTCCGTGTACAGGCCAGCTGGCACCATCAGGTTCCGCTCTTCATCCCCCACTTCACGACCGTCTTCTTCTCGACGTACGAGAAGACCAGGTCAAGCGCGATACCGATGAGGGCGATGGTGACCAGCCCTGCGAAGATCTCCGGTGTCCGGAGGAAGTAGCGCGCGTCGTTGATGAAGAACCCGAGACCCCCCTTGCCGCCTGCAACACCGAACACGAGCTCGGCCGCGATGATCGTTCTCCAGCCGAACGCCCAACCGGTCTTGAGACCGCTGATGGTGTGGGGCAGTGCTGCGGGCACGAGGACGTCACGGACGAGGCGCCACCCGGAGAGGCCGATGTTCCGGCCCACCGCGAGCAGGGTCGGGTTGACGGTTCGGAAACCCATGCTGACGTTGATCGCGATCGGCCAGATCACGGCGTTCGCGATGACCACGGTGAGAGCTGTCGTGTTGAGACCGAACCACAGGATCGCCAGGGGCAGGATGGCGATCGACGGCAGCGGGTTCAGGATCGAGGTCAGCAGCACCAGGATGTCCTCGCCGATCCGGGTCCAGGTCGCCAGCGTGGTCATCACTGCCGCGATGACCATCCCGATGAGCATGCTGAGCAGGAGGATGCGAAGAGTGATCAGCGTGGCGTCGAGCAACCGTCCCTCGACGAATCCCTCCACCAGAGCCTTCGCGACGTCCCAGGGGCTCGAGATGAGCAGCGGGTTCACGCCCGAGATGCTGACGTACGCCTGCCAGATGGCCACCAGTGCCAGGAGGAGCAAAGCCCGTCGGGGGCCAGTGGGCAGGGAGCCCCATGTCTTGCGCGAGGTCCGGACCTTGCCGTCGTCGCGGGGCACGGAGAGGTCTTGGTCGCGTTGCAGAGTAGTCACGTCATCTCCTATTCGAACGCCGCGTCGGACAGCGTCTCGTCGCCGGCGGACAGCAACGACCTCAGGTGGACCATGGCTTCGCTGAATCCCTCGTCCGCCGGGTCGTGCACGTCGCGGACGTCCACGACCTCCACCACGGTCGACGGGGGGTTGTTGAGGACGACGACGCGGTGCCCCACGTACACCGCCTCCTGGATGCTGTGCGTCACGAAAAGGATCGTCACGCCGGTGCGCTCGGCGACCTCGTTGAGCTCTTGCTGCAACCGGGACCGCGTCTGCGCGTCCAGGGCGCCGAACGGCTCGTCCATCAAGAGGATCGCCGGGTCCATGGCCAACGCCCGGGCGATCGCCACGCGCTGCTTCATCCCGCCGGACAGCTGGTGCGGGTAGCGGTCGGCAGCCGGCTCGAGGTGCATGAGCGTGAGGTACTCGTCCGCACGGCGCCCGGCCTCGTCCTTGTCGCGACCGATCATGCGCTGTGGGTAGATGATGTTGTCGCGGACGCTCTTCCAGGGGAACAGCTGGTCGAACTCCTGGAAGACCACGGCGCGGTCCGGCCCCGGCACGAGGGTGTCGCGGGTCGCCAGCTTGATGTTGCCGGCGAAGGGCTCGATGAACCCGGCGACCGCCTTCAACAGGGTGGACTTTCCACACCCCGACGGACCCAGCAGCATGATCTTCTCGCCGGGGTAGACCTCGAACGAGGCATCCCCGACCGCGACGTGTGCCTTGCCGTTCACGACGTATCCGATTTGGGCGTGCTCCACGCTCAGCAGCGGTTTGTGGTCGCGCGCCAACTCGTCGACGGTCTCTTTCGAGATTGTCTGGCTCTTCACCGGGCCTACCTCTCGGTTGCGGGGCGCCTACCCATGTGACGTACGGCATGTGGATAGAGGTCTGTCCACATTCAAACACTGCCGCCAGCCGTCTGCAAGGGCACCCCGGGTGCCCCGATCGGTCCCGCCGGGTGCGAGCAGGGACAAAAAGCATCAATCCGTGCAGGTGCTGGTGGCACGCGGAGGGGCGGCCCAGCCTGTGACGCACGATCCGGTGGAGCTGAGGGGACTCGAACCCCTGACCCCCTCCATGCCATGGAGGTGCGCTACCAGCTGCGCTACAGCCCCGCCGCCCCTGGCCGGTCGTCGACCAGCCTGCCGGGGCAACCAGGGAATCCTAGCCAAAGGCTCGAGGCGACGCGAACCCCGCCCAGCCGCTTCGCCCCACCGTCGGGTGATGAGGGCCACCCGCCTCGTCCGATCGGGCGCGCGCTGTGTGCCGCGCCCGATCGGACGAGGCGAGAACGCGTGGGTGCAGCGTGGGCCGGTGGATCAGCCGCCACTGCGTCCGCTGGTCACGCTCGCCGGCAGCTCGACCAGCGGACAGTCGCGCCAGAGCCGCTCCAAGGCGTAGAAGGCGCGCTCGTCCTCGTGCTGGACGTGGACCACGATGTCGGCGTAGTCGAGGAGCACCCAGCGGCCCTCCCGCTCACCTTCCCGTCGTACCGGCTTGGCGCCGAGCTCGCGCAGCCGGTCCTCGACGGCGTCGACGATGGCGCGGACCTGCCGGTCGTTGGCAGCGGAGCAGAGGAGGAAGGCGTCGGTGATGATCAGCTGCTCGCTCACGTCGTAGGCGAGGATGTGCTCGCCGAGCTTGTCCGAGGCTGCCTGGGCAGCGGCGCGGACGAGCTCCAGTGCGTGGTCGGTGGCGGTCACGAGACTCCCTGGGGCATGGGTTGGCGCTGGTAGAGGTGGTGCTTGGAGATGTACTGGACGACGCCGTCGGGCACGAGGTACCAGACCGGCTCGCCGCGGGCGGTGCGGGTGCGGCACTCGCTGGAGGAGATGGCCAGGGCCGGGATCTCCACGACCGTGACGCGGTCCGGTGGCATCCCCTCGAGCGCGGCGGGAGCCATCCGGTAGCCCGGCCGTGTGCATCCCACGAAGTGGGCCAGCTCGAACATCTCCTGGGCCGAGCGCCACCCGAGGATGTCGGGCAGCGCGTCTGCGCCGGTGATGAAGTAGAGGTCCGCGTCGGGCTGCTGGGTGGTGAGGTCGGTGAGCGTGTCGATGGTGTACGTCGGTCCGGGCCGCTCGATGTCGACCCGGGAGACGGTGAAGCGGGGATTCGAGGCGGTGGCGATGACCGTCATCAGGTAGCGGTGCTCCGCGGGGGACACCGACCGCTCGGACTTCTGGTAGGGCTGACCGGTCGGCACGAACACGACCTCGTCGAGGTCGAACCAGGCCTGGACCTCACTGGCCGCGACCAGGTGACCGTGGTGGATCGGATCGAAGGTGCCGCCCATCACTCCCAGGCGACGGCGGGGGCGGGACTCGCGTGAGGGGGACGCCGCGTCGGGCACGGAACCTCAGGAGTGCTCGCGGCCGCCGCCGAAGGCGACGACCGCGAGCAGCAGGGCCAGGAGCAGCAGGAGCGTCAGTCCGCCGATCAGCCAGGGGTTGACCTCGGCATGCTCGGAGGTGGACTCCGCGAGCCTGACCAGGGTGTGCGCCATGGGCGACACCTTACCGGGCCGGGATCGGCAGACCGAGCCGCATGAGCCGTGCCAGCGACAGGCACTTGAGCAGGAGCAGAGCGGAGGCGATCGCCACCCCCACCGCCACCCATCCGGTCACGAGCAGCAGCACGGCGAAGAGCGAGGAGTTGACCGCCTTGCCGGGTTTTGACCAGTTCCACAGCCAGAGCGGCCGGTCGACGACGTAGAAGTAGTTCGGGCTGCGGATCGGCCACGCCAAGAAGGCCAGCGACAGGAAGCAGTCCACGACCATGAACTCGGCCAGGTAGACGAGCACCGCCGGGGCCAGGTCGGGGTCGAGCCACATCAGGCCCACGTAGAACGCGGCCGCGCAGAAGCGGTCGCACAGGATGTCGAGGGCGGCGCCGATCCGCGTCTCGCAGCCCAGCACCCGGGCCACCGCGCCGTCGAGCATGTCGCCGACCCAGTAGACCCCGAGCGACGCCACCAGCAGGGGCAGGCTGTCCTCGCGCGCGGCCACCCCGGCGAGCACCACCGCGATGGCTGTGCGCACGAAGGTGACCACGGTCGCCGCGGTGCCGACCCGCTCGGCCTCGACGTCGGTCCAGACGTCGAGCGAGCTCGCGTCGACCTGCTCAGCGGGTGTGGCCATGGCCTGTGACCACGTACTTGGTCGAGGTCATCTCGGGAAGCCCCATCGGTCCCCGCGCGTGCAGCTTCTGGGTGGAGATGCCGATCTCCGCACCGAAGCCGAGCTCGCCGCCGTCGGTGAACCTCGTGCTGGCGTTGACCATCACCGCTGCCGAGTCCACCGCCGCCGTGAACCGCCTGGCCGACTCCAGCGACTCGGTCACGATGGCCTCGGTGTGCCCCGAGGAGTGGCGGCGGATGTGGTCCACCGCCGCCTCGAGGGAGGGTACGACGGCCGCGGAGATGTCGAGGGAGAGGTACTCGCGGTCGTAGTCGTCCTCGGTGGCGGCCACCACCCCGTCGTGGGCGGTGAAGGCCGGGTCGCCGTGCACGGTCACCCCGGCCTGCTGCAGCGCCTCGACGACGCGCGGGAGGAAGGTCGCGGCGATGTCCTCGTGCACGAGCAGCGACTCGGCGGCGTTGCAGACCGAGACGCGGTGGGTCTTGGAGTTGAGGACGATGTCGAGGGCCATGTCGGCGTCGGCTTCGGCATCGACGTACACGTGGCAGTTGCCCACACCGGTCTCGATGACCGGCACCGTCGACTCCTCCACGACCGAGCGGATGAGCCCGGCGCCACCCCGCGGGATGAGCACGTCGACCAGGCCGCGGGCGCGCATGAGCACCTTCGCCGCGTCGTGTCCCTCCCCCGGCACCAGCTGCACCACGTCCGCCGGCAGCCCGGCGACCGTCGCGGCGTCCCGGAGCGCGGTGACGATCGCCTCGTTCGAGCGCGAGGCGCTCGACGAGCCGCGCAGCAGCGCCGCGTTGCCCGACTTCAGGCAGATGCCGGCCGCGTCGGCGGTCACGTTGGGCCTGGCCTCGTAGATCATCCCGACCACACCGAACGGCACCCGCAGCTGCCGCAGCTCGAGGCCGTTGGCCAGGGTGGATCCTCGCAGGACCTCGCCGACCGGGTCCGGCAGCGCGGCCACCTCGCGGAGCCCCTCTGCCATCCCGGCCACCCGGCCCTCGTCCAGCCGGAGTCGGTCGATGATCGCCTCGGCGGTCCCCTGGGCACGCGCCGCCGCGACGTCCTCGGCGTTCGCTGCCAGGATCCGGGGCGTGGCGGCGACCAGCGCGTCGGCCATCGCACCCAGGGCGCGGTCCTTGGTCGCCCGTGAGGCGACAGCGAGCACGTGGGCCGCCTCGCGCGCACGCGCGGCGACCGCGGCAACAGCCGTCTCGAGGTCGGGCGTCGGGGACATGCCCCTGATCGTAGTGTCAGACGTCAGCAGACAGACGTCAGAAGGCACACTCAGAAGGCAGCCTCAGAAGGCGTGGGGGACGACGACCACGTCGGCCATCGGGTCGTACTGCTCGCGGCTGGCGTGCACGTCCTGGTCGATCACCTCGAGCCCGATGACGTCCCAGAACGGGAGCCGGGCGGTGTCGCGGTGCTCGTGCCACAGCCGCAGCGCGAGCGAGGCGACGTCCACGACGCTCCCGCCCTCGTCCCAGTAGGAGATCTCCGCACGGTCCGCACTGAACCGGAGCCTGCTGAGGAACGGTCGCTCCTCGCTGAGCCGCTGGAGCGCCGCCCGCACGATGAGCGGTTCCATCGGCGAACCGGACACGGTGACGATCACGTGCCACAGTCGTGCGTCGTCGGACACGGCACTCCCATCAGGCTGTTGTCCGCCCAGTGTCGTGGGTCAGAAGGGCGTGCGTCCGCGGAACCGGTCAGACGCTTGGTGAAATCCCCGAAGGCGACGGATTCCGCAGCCCAGGCGGTCTACTCCGGGCTCCGGGGGTCGATGACCACGTGCGGTTCAGCGGCGAAGGAGCACCATGTCGTCGCGGTGGATCACCTCACGCTCGTAGGAGCTGCCGAGCTCCCGCGCGAGGTCCCGGGTGGAGCGCCCGATCAGCGCGGGGAGCTCCGTGGAGTCGTAGTTCACCAGTCCGCGGGCCACCGGCCGCCCGTCGGCGGCCACCACCTCCACGGGGTCACCGGCCACGAACGTGCCGGTCACCCCGGTGATGCCCGCGGGGAGCAGCGAGGCGCGGCGCTCACCCACCGCGCGCACGGCACCCTCGTCCAGGACCAGGCTGCCCTTGCCACGGGTGGCGTGGGCCAGCCACAGCAGCCGCGTCGAGCTGCGCCTCCCGGTCGGGTGGAACAGCGTGCCGACCTCGTCCCCGGCCAGTGCGGCCGCCGCTCGCTCGGCGGAGGTCAGCACGACCGGGACACCGGCGCCGGTGGCGATCCGGGCGGCCTCCACCTTCGTCTGCATCCCGCCGGTGCCGAGCCCCGTGTCGCCGGGGCGGCCGACGTCGACGGTGGTGAGGTCGTCCTCGCCACGGACGTCGGGAAGGAGCCGGCTGCCCGGCGCCGTGGGACGACCGGTGTAGAGCCCGTCGACGTCGCTCAGCAGCACCAGCAGGTCGGCGTGGACAAGGTGGGCGACCAGCGCCGCCAGCCGGTCGTTGTCCCCGAAGCGGATCTCGGTGGTGGCGACGGTGTCGTTCTCGTTGACGATCGGCAGCACGCCCATCTCGAGCAGCTTCGCGAAGGTCCGGTAGGCGTTCTGGTGATGGCTGCGGCGGGTGACGTCGTCGAGGGTGAGCAGCACCTGGCCGGTGGTGATCCCGTGGCTGGCCAGCTCCTCGGTGTAGCGGTGCACGAGCAGCCCCTGACCCACCGACGCCGCCGCCTGCTGGGTGGCGAGGTCGCGCGGGCGACGGCGCAGCCCCAGCGGCGCCAAGCCGGCGGCGATCGCGCCGCTGGAGACCAGCACGATCTCCGCGCCGCGGTTCCGCGCGCCGGCCAGGGTGGCGACGAGGTCGCGCAGCCGACGGGGGTCGATGCCGCCTGCGGTGGTGGTGAGCGAGGAGGAGCCCACCTTGACCACGACGCGCGTGGCGGCGAGGACGCCGCGTCGGCTCACCGGTCCGGCCCGGGTGGGCCGTCGGGGGCGTCGGGGCCGTCGCTGGGCTCCGGCTCGTCCTGGCCGGTCGCGCCGACGCGGCGCGCCACGTCGGCCCTGGCCTCACCTT
>CADCUI010000090.1 GCA_902805845.1 uncultured Nocardioidaceae bacterium | reverse complement strand
CTTCGACTACGTCCGCGTCTACACCGTCCAGTAGGCAGGGGCCGTCACCTCGCGGCAGGCGGCTCTCGACATCAACGGAGGTACCGGCACGGTGAGGCAGGTGCGGCGTACCCCGGGGAGCTGGTCGGTTCGGCTCGCGGTCGTCGTGCTGGTGGCGGCGACCGCGACCACCGGCTGTGGCGTCACCCGCGGCGACGACGGTCGCGACCTGCTGATGATCATCCCCAACAGCCCCGGTGGCGGCTACGACCAGACCGGACGTGCAGCGGTGCAGGTGCTGGAGGACTCCGACATCACCGGTGGCTCGTTCACGGTCGACAACGTGGTGGGTGCCGGTGGCGCCGGCGCGATGACAGCGCTGGTCGGCCGGGCCGGCGACGAGCACACGATGATGACCGTCGGGCTCGGTGTCGTGGGATCGACGTACTCCTTCGCCAGCGAGTACAGCCTGCAGGACGCCACGCCGCTCGCGCAGCTGATGAGCGAGCCCGAGGGCGTCCTGGTGCCGGGCGACTCGCCGTTCAGGACCATCGACGACCTGGTCAAGGCCTGGGCAGCGGACCCGGGTTCGATCGCCGTGGGGGGAGGATCCTCGCCCGGGGGTCCCGACCACCTCTTCCCGATGCAGCTGGCCGCGGAGGTCGGCATCGACCCCAACGAGGTCAACTACGTGACCTACGACGGCGGCGGCCCGCTCACCAGCGCGCTCCTGGGCGAGAAGATCGAGGTCGGATTCTCCGGCCTGGCCGAGTTCACCGGTCAGGTGGAGTCCGGTGAGCTACGGGTGCTCGCCGTGTCCGGCGAGAAGCGGTACCCCGAGGGGATCCTCGCCGACATCCCTACCCTCACCGAGTCGGGCGTCGACCTGGTCTTCCTCAACTGGCGTGGCGTGCTCGCCCCTCCGGGGATCGGTGCCGCGCGCACCGAGGAACTCATCGGTTACCTGGAGGAGATGCACGAGAGCGAGGGCTGGCAGGCCACCCTCGAGGACTACGGCTGGACCGACGACTTCAAGACCGGCGACGAGTTCGCGACCTTCATCGACGAGCAGGACGCACGGGTCTCCGGGACGCTCGAGGAGCTGGGGCTGCTGTGAGCTCGACAGCCGCCCGGCGATCCGACCGGGTCGACCGCAGCCAGTACCTCCTTGCTGCGGCGCTGCTCCTCGTCGGCCTCTACACGATCATCGACGCGCGGGGGCTCGACGTCGGCTTCGGCGACCCCGTGGGCCCGCGGATCTTCCCGTACGTCATCGGCAGCGGCATGGTCCTCCTCGCCGTCCTGCTTGCGGTCGCGACCGCGAGGGGTGACGTCGCCGAGGCCGAGGCGGGCGAGGACGTCGACCTCACCACGCCGGCCGACTGGCTCACGGTGGGGAAGCTGGTGGGCATCCTGGTGCTCAACCTCCTGCTGGTGAACCTGCTCGGCTGGGCGATCACCGGCGCGCTCCTCTTCGCCGGCGCCGCCTGGGCGCTGGGGAGCCGCACCCTGCTGCGTGACGTCCTCGTCGGCGCGGTCCTCTCGGTGGCGAGCTGGTACTTCTTCTACGTCGCGCTCGGGGTGCCGCTGACTCCCGGAATCCTCGACGGGGTCCTGTGATGGACACCCTCGGCCTGCTCCTCGACGGCCTCCAGAGCGCGCTCACCCTGGATAACCTGGCCTTCGCCGGGATCGGCGTGCTCCTCGGCACCTTCGTCGGCGTCCTGCCCGGCATCGGCCCGGCGATGGCGTTGGCCCTGCTGCTTCCCGTGACCTACGGGCTGGACCCCACCCAGTCGCTGATCATGTTCGCTGGCATCTACTACGGCGGCATGTACGGCGGGTCGACCACCTCCATCCTGCTCAACACCCCCGGTGAGTCCGCCTCGGTGATGACGGCCATCGAGGGCAACAAGATGGCCAAGGGGGGGCGTGCTGCGCAGGCTCTGGCCACCGCGGCGATCGGGTCCTTCATCGCCGGCACCATCGGCACCCTGCTGGTCGCCTTCTTCACGCCGTCGATCGCCGACCAGGCCGTCAAGATCGGCGCGCCGTCGTACTTCGCGATCATGCTGCTCTCACTTGTGCTGGTCACCAGCGTGCTGGGCTCCTCGAAGATCCGCGGCTTCGTGGGGCTGTTCATGGGACTGACCATCGGCCTCGTCGGCCTCGACCTCTCCACCGGCCAGGCCCGCCTCACCCTGGGGACGCTCGAGCTCGCCGACGGGATCGGGATCGTCGTCGTCGCGGTCGGCGTCTTCGCCTTGGGTGAGGCGCTGTGGACCGCTGCCCACCTGCGCCGGAAGCCGTTGGACGTGGTCCCCGTCGGGCGGCCGTTCATGGGCCGCGACGACTGGAGCCGCTCGTGGAGGCCGTGGCTGCGCGGGACCGCACTCGGCTTCCCGTTCGGTGCCGTCCCGGCGGGCGGGGCGGAGACGCCGACCTTCCTGTCCTACATCGCCGAGCGCAGGCTGGCCAAGCCTGGCGCCGGTTTCGGCGAGGGCGCGATCGAGGGCGTCGCCGGTCCGGAGGCGGCCAACAACGCCAGCGCGGCCGGGATGTTCGTGCCTTTGCTGGCGCTCGGCCTTCCGGTCACGGCCACCGCGTCGATCCTGCTGGCGGCCATGCAGTCCTACGGCATCGTCCCGGGGCCGACGCTGATGGCCGACCAGCCCGACCTGGTCTGGACCCTGCTCGCGAGCCTGCTGATCGGCAACACGCTGCTGCTGCTCATCAACCTCCCGCTGGCGCCGCTGTGGGCCCGGCTGCTCACCATCCCCCGCCCGCAGCTGTACGCCGGGATCCTGTTCTTCGCGTCGCTGGGCGCCTACAGCGTCAACCAGGACCCCTTCGACCTCGGCCTGCTCCTGGCCTTCGGGCTCATCGGGTTCGCCATCCGGCGGTTCGGCATCCCGGTGCTCCCACTGATCCTGGGCGTGATCCTCGGGCCGCTCATGGAGGTCAAGATGCGCGAGGCGCTCGACCTGTCCGGTGGCGACATCAGCGGGCTCTTCAGCGAGGGGCTCAGCATCTTCGTCTACGGGCTGATCGTCCTCGCCATCGTCGTGCCGGTCGCCCTGACCCGGCTGCGCACGCCCCAGGACGTCGTGGAGGAGGAAGAGGAGGTGTCGCGATGACGGTCGTGGTCGGCTACATCCCCGACAAGTACGGCGAGGCCGCGCTCGCGGAAGGGATCGAGGAGGCCAGGCGCCGGAGGACCCGGCTTGTCGTGCTCAACGCGAGCAAGGGCGACGCCCTCGTCGACCGTCGCTACCTCGGCGAGCACGAGCTCGCCGAGCTCAGGGGCCGGCTTGACCGGTTCGACCTGCAGCACGACGTGCACCAGGCGATCACCGCCGACGTCGCCGAGGAGATGCTCAAGGTGGTCCACGAGACCGGAGCGCAGGTCGTTGTCATCGGGCTCCGGCACCGGACACCGGTCGGCAAGATGATCATGGGCAGCGTGGCGCAGCAGGTGCTGCTCGACGCCCCCTGCCCGGTGCTGGCCGTCAAACCGCCCCGGTGACCCCGGACGGGCCGTCCCGGGTCGAGGTGGGGCCGCCGCAGCCACCCGGCGTCTGACGCGTCACCCGTCCTGCGACCGCGCCCGCAGGAGCTCGCCAGCCCGTCGAGGTCACGGACCGCCAGTCGACGCGGACGCCGAAGACGACGTCCCAGATCAGCACTCCGGCGCCGTTGACCCAGTCGAACTGGTTGCGTTGGTCGATCCCGGTCACCGGGTAGGCGTGCTAGAGCACGACGGCGTCGAGGCCGCCGAGGTCGTCGTACGCCGGCCGGTCGGCCGGGTCGTCGGGGGCGCCGAGCATCTTGGCCTCGTCGAGCACCGCGAGGTCGGCGCCGGGTGCGAGCGGCACCGGGGTGGGCAGGTCGATGGGCCGTGGCGCGTAGGGGTCGCGCGGAGCCTCGACGGGGATGGTCATCGGCCGGCCCCCTGCCGCAGCCGGGTGGCGATCTGGTCGGCGGTCGGGATGGAGGGCACGGCGCCTGCGGTCTCCACGGCGAGGGCGCCGGCGACCACGGCGCGCCGGGCGGCGGCGTCGAGGTCGGCTCCGGTGGCGAGGGTGGCGGCGAGAGTGCCGGTGAAGGCGTCGCCGGCGCCGGTGGTGTCGACCACGGTGGCCGGCACCCCGGGCACCCGGCGCGTGCCGGCGCCGTCGGCGAGCAGGGCCCCTTCGGCACCGAGGGTGACGACGACCGCGCCGACGAGCTCGCGCAGGACGCCCACCGCCGTCGCCGGGTCGGCCTCTCCGGAGAGGTGGCGCGCCTCGTGCTCGTTGACGACCAGCACGTCGACGAGGCGCAGGAGCTCCTGGGGCAGCGCGGCTGCCGGAGCGGCGTTGAGGACGAACGCGGCCCCGCCGTCGCGGGCGGACCCGGCCGCCTGCTGCACCGCCGCCAGTGGTGTCTCGAGCTGGGCGACGACGACGTCGGCCCCGCCGACAGCGGCGAGCTCGGCTTCGGTGAGGTCGGTGAGCGTGGCGTTGGCGCCCCCGTCGACGACGATCGCGTTCTCACCGTCGGCCTGCACCATGATCCACGCCGAGCCGCTCGGGCCCTCGGCCCTGCGGACCAGCCCGGTGTCGACGCCGGCCCCGGCCGCCTCGTCGAGCAGCAGCTCCGCGCCCTCGTCGTGGCCGACCGCGGCCACGAACGCGGTGCGAGCCCCGGCGCGGGCCGCCGCCACCGCCTGGTTGAGCCCCTTGCCGCCGGCGCGCGTCTCGCGGCTGGTGGCGAGCACGGTCTCGCCCGGGGCCGGGATGGCCGCCACGCCGGCGAACAGGTCGACGTTCGCGCTGCCGACGACCACGACCTGCCCCACCGCGTCGGCGCTCACCGCGCGCCACCGCGGGCGAGCGCCAGCGTCCGCCCGGCAAGCTCGTCGAACGCGATGCCGTCGAAGCCGGGCAGGCTGGTGGCGACCCCCTTGCGGAGCGGAGCCACCCAGTGCTCGGGCAGCGCCGCGGCCCCGGCCAGCGCACCTGACACCGACCCGACGGTCGCGACGACGGAGTCGGTGTCCCAGCGGCCCATGACGGCGGTGCAGATGCCCTGCTCGAAGTCACCGTCGGTCGCGACGAGGGCGTACGCCGCCAGCGCGGCTTTGTTGAGCACGTGCGCCCAGTGCAGGTCACCGTAGGTGTCGTAGAGGCGATCGAGGGCCTCCTCCGTCGGGAGGCCGGAGCGACCGAGGTCCACGCCGAGTCGGACGGCGTCGGCGTACCTGCTCTGCGGCGGCACCACTGCGAGCCCGGCGGCCACCACGTCGCCGACCATCCCGCCGGCCACCGCACGGGCGCACACCGCGGCGACGAACATGGCGCCTGGCACGCCGTTGCGGACGTGGCTGAGCCGGGCGTCCACCCTGAACGGCTCGACCACACCGGTCACCCAGCCGCCGTTCCGCTCGGTGATCTGCTCCGTGGTCCACCCCTCGGCGGCACCGCCCAGCGCGTCGCTCACCGCTGAGCCGACCAGGGTCCCGAGTGCCTCGTCCCGCAGCCTCACGCCACTTCCCTTCCTTCGCGTCCTTTTGTACCGCCCCGGGGAGGCCGGCGGCCACGACCGGTCAGCGGTTGACGGACTCCCAGCCGTCGGTGAGCTGGGTGGCCAGCTCGTCACAGTGCAGTGGCCACGACACCGGGTCGCAGGAGCGGACGACGATGCTCACGAGGATGCGGGAACCCGTCGACGACCCGCGACACCGACGCGACCGAGACGCCGGCGCGTGCAGCGACGAGCACGACGGTCGGGCGGTCCCGAGTCACGCACGCTCCACTTCAATCGTCTACGAGGAGGATCACGGCGGCCGTAGGTCGGTGACCGCTGCCGGGTCAACAGTCCTGCTGTCGACCAGCAAGCGACGCATCGCCTGTCACGATGGAGTGGTTCGGCTCTGTCACTTCTCTCGACGCCTCTCCCCCCACGCGCAGAGGACAAGATCTGACCCGAGGCCGATGTGCAGGGCAGCCGCGACAGGGTCGAATCGAGCCATGTCCCTCATCGAGATCCCTCACCCAGCCGACCCGGTCGTCACCGTCCGCGGGCTCACCAAGGCGTACGGCGGACGCACCGTCGTCGACCACCTCGACCTCGACGTGCACGCCGGGCAGGTCGTCGGGCTGATCGGCGCGAACGGGGCCGGGAAGACCACCACCGTCGAGATCCTCCAGGGCCTGCGCACGGCCGATGCCGGCGACATCCGGGTGCTCGGCCTCGACCCGGTCAGGGACGCGGACACCTTGCGGCCACAGATCGGCAGCCAGCTGCAGAGCTCGGGGCTGCCGGACCGGCTGCGAGTCGGCGAGGCCGTCCGGCTCTTCGCAGGGCCGCGGGCCACCGGGGGTGACCGGCTCCTGGAGCAGTTCGGGCTCGCCCACCTGCGCCACAGCGCGTTCGCGGGCATGAGCGGCGGCGAGCGACAGCGGCTCTTCCTGGTGCTGGCGCTGCTCAACAAGCCGCGGCTCGTCATCCTCGACGAGCTCACCCAGGGTCTCGACCCCGCCGCCCGCCGTGAGGTCTGGTCGGCGGTGGCGCAGCTGCGGGACACGGGAACGACGGTGCTGCTGGTCACCCACGAGCTCGACGAGACCGAGCTGCTCTGCGAGCACGTCGTCGCGATGCGGGAGGGGCGGGTGCTCGACCAGGGCACCCCCGCCGAGCTCGTCTCCCGCCACGCTCGGGACGTCACCGTGCGCTTCGGGCTGTCGCCCGCGGACATCACCTCCGCCGCCGACACCCTTCAGGAGCTCAACCGGCTGCCCGGGGTCTCGGGGGTGACCCGCGACCGCGGGGACGTCGTCATCCGGGGCACCCGCGAGGTGATCGCGCAGGTCGGCGCGTGGCTGGTCGCCGCCGGCGGCCCGGTTCCGGCCGACCTCCGGGTCGACATCCCCGACCTGGAAGCTGCCCTGCTCACCCTGCTCGACGCCGACCACGCCGACCACGTTGGCCGGTCAGGCCACACCGACCAGATGGGAGCCGCATCATGAGGACCACCGTCCTCGAGACCACCGCTGAGGAGACGACGACGGAGGAGAGTCCGCGCCGCAGGCACCCCTCCGCCACCCGTCGGCTGCTCACCACCGAGCTGCGACTGCTCACCCGGGACTCGCTCACGCTCACCTTCGTGCTCGCCTTTCCGATCATCTCGATGCTCATCATCGGCGGCGTCTTCGGGACCGAGCCCGACGATGCCTTTCCTGTGAACCCCTCCCACTGGTACGTCGCGTCGTACTTCACCGTGGTGATCGGGGCAACGGGGCTGATCATGCTCCCCGTGCACATCGCGTCCTACCGGGAGCGCGGCGTGCTGCGTCGCTTCGCGGCTTCCGGGTTCCCGCGCTGGTCGTTCGCGCTCGCCGAGCTGGCGTTGGGCCTGACCGCCATCGCGGTCGCCGGGCCGCTGCTCCTCGCGGTCGCCGCTCCCGTCTATGGGCTGCCCGAGGTCCACGACCCGATCCGGGTCGTCGCCGGGATCGTCGCGGGCTCGGTGGCCTTCATCAGCATCGGCGTGCTCCTCGGCACCCTGCTGCCGTCGTCGCGCGCTGCCCAGGCCGTCGGGCTGATGCTGTTCTTCCCCTCCTTCCTCCTGGGTGTCGGCGGGCCGCCGCCCGCCGTCATGTCGGACGCGATGCGCGAGGTCTCGGAGCGGCTGCCCCTCGCCCTGGCCACCGACGCGATCCGCGAGCCGTGGCTCGGCATCGGGAACGGCACCGGTCCGCTGCTGGCGGTCATCGCGATCGCGGTCGTTGCCTGCGCCCTGGCCGCCCGCCGAACGGTCCTGTGAGGAGGCGCCGACCCCTACGCTCATGACCATGACCGAGCAGACGGCGCGAGTCGCGGCACCCACCGCGCTCGCGCTGTTCGCGCTCCTCGGAGCGGTGATGGGCAACCGTCCCATCCTGGTCGGCCTCGGGGTGGCGGGCGCAATCGCCGTGCTCGCAGCGATATTGGCGTGGGACAAGATGACAGGTTGGCCGCTCGCGGCAGCCCTCTCCCTGATCACCGCGGGGGTGATCGTGCTCGGGCACGCCGAGTCGGCCAACCTGGTCTGGATGGGCCTGTGCGTCACGGCCGCCTGGGTTGCGCTGACCTCCGAGCTGCCCGTCACGCTCACGGCCGGCGGGGTCCTGGGGGCCATCCCGGTGTCGGAGTGGATCCAGCAGACCGACGAAGCCGGGTGGGCGGCATGGCTGGTCGGCACGGCGTTCACGGTCACCGCCTGCTCGTTCGCCCGCCAGCTCCGGAAGACGGTCGAGCAGCTCCGCGAGGCCCAGGACCAGCTCTCGGAGCGGAGCCGCGCGGAGGAACGCAACCGGATCGCGGCGGAGGTGCACGACGTGGTCGGGCACGCCCTGACCGTCTCGCTCCTGCACATCGGCAGTGCCCGGCTGGCGCTCGACGAGGAGCCGGAGGAGGCTCGGCGGGCGCTGGGTGAGGCCGAGCGGCTCACCCGCAACAGCCTCGACGAGGTGCGTGCCAGCGTGGGACTGATGCGAAGGGACGCGCCCGGCGAGATCGCTCCGATGCCCGATGCGAGCGCCATCCCCGAGCTCGTCGAGTCGTTCCGCTGCGCCGGCTCGGCCGTCGAGCTGACCGTCAGCGGCGAGCTGGCAGCTCTCGGCCCGGCACGCGGCCTGGCGGCGTACCGCATCGTCCAGGAGGCGCTCACCAACGCCACCCGGCACGCGCCGGGTGAGCCCGTCACGGTCGAGATCTCAGTCGACCACAGCGAGACCACGGTCGCGGTACGCAACGACGGAGCGGTCCACCGGTCTCCGGCGTCGGGGTCGGGGCTGCGCGGCATGCGCGACCGGGCCGAGGCCGTCGGGGGCCGGCTGTCGGCCGGCGCTCTGGAGGAGGCCGCGCGACGTGGCTGGCTCGTCGAGGCGGTGCTGCCGTCATGACGAAGACCGTTCGGGTGCTCGTCGTCGACGACCAGGAACTCGTGCGCGCCGGCCTGCGCGGCATCCTGCGGTCGCGGTTCGGGTTCGACATCGTCGGCGAGCTGCCGAGCGGTGAAGGCGTCGTCGACGCCGTGGCCGCGCTCTCTCCCGAGGTCGTCGTCATGGACGTGCGGATGCCCCACGTCGACGGCGTGGAGGCCACCCGGCGGCTGCGCAGGGTCGCGGACACGCCCCCGGTGCTCGTGCTGACCACCTTCGACGACGAGGAGATCCTGGCCGGTGCGCTCCGGGCGGGTGCGGCCGGATTCTTGCTCAAGGGAGTGCCGGCCGAGGACCTGCAGCGCGCCGTCCGCGCCGTGGCCGCGGGCGACTCCTGGTTGGATCCCTCGGTGACCGGGCGCGTCCTCTCGACCTATCGGGACCGGGCCGCACCCGCCCTGCCTGGCGCCGAGGTCGACGTGCTCACCCCTCGTGAGCGCGAGGTGTTGGCGCTGATGGGCGAGGGGCTCAGCAACACCGAGATCGCTGGTGCGCTCACGCTCGGGGAGGGCACGGTCAAGACGCACGTCGGGCACATCTTCGCCAAGCTCGACCTGCGTGACCGGGCCGGCGCCGTCGTCTTCGCCTTCGATCACGGTCTGGTGCAGCCGCGCCCGAGGCGGTGAGGGTCGCGGCCGTGGTCAGCGAGCGCTCACCCGTCTGCCGGTCCTCGAATCTCGTAGGCCTTGTGCGGCATCTGGGTGCTCAGCTTCCCACCGCTCACGTCGACGAGGGCTCCGGTGATGTACCTGGCCGCGTCGCTCGCCAGGAAGCAGACCAGGTCTGCCACGTCCTCGGGGCGGCCCCACCGGCGCAGCGACAAGGTGTCCAGCAGCCGAGCCTGCGCCGGCTCGGGCATCTCGGCGAAACCGTTCATGGCCGTGGGGATCATCCCGGGCGCATAGGCGTTCACGGTCACGTCCCACGGCCCGAGCTCGCTCGCGAGCACCCGGGTCAGCTGGACGACCGCGGCCTTCGACGCGGCGTACGCCGCGCTGCCCACGCTGGGCACGATCGCTGCAAAGGATGCGGCGTTGATGATGCGCCCGCTGCGCTGGTTCTTCATCGTGGGGATCACGGCCTGGGACATGAGGAACGTCCCGGTCACGTTGACCTCGAAGGCTCGCCGCCACTGCTCCGGGTCGAGGTCGGAGACGAGCCCCTCCACGTTCACACCAGCGTTGTTGACCAGCACGTCCACCACGCCGAACCGGTCCACGACCTCTCCGACAGCCTGCTGCACCGACTCGTGGTCCCTGACATCGCATGGCAACGAGTGGACGTCGCCGGCGGCCATGTGGTCGTCGTCGAAGGCGACATCGAGCGCGACGACACGGCCGCCCTCGGCGTGGAACCGCTCGGTGAGCGCGCGGCCGATACCGCGCCCGCCGCCGGTCACCAGGACGACCTTTCCGGTGAGATCCAGCAGCATGTGAACCTTTCGTGCAGGGATGAGACTGTGACGGGAGTTCGACGAGAGGGAGAGCATGCACGAGCTGACCGCCGAAGACCAGGGTGAGCCTCAGGCACCGGTGTTGTGGGTGACCGGCGGAGGGAGCGGCATGGGCCGGTCTGCTGCGTTGTCGGCGGCGACGGGCGGGTGGCGGGTCGCCCTGAGCGGGCGTCGGCCCGACCGGGTGCAGGCGGTGGCGGAGGAGGTCGAGGCGCTGGGAGGCGAGGTGCTGGCCATCCCGGGGGACGTGCGGAACGTCGAGGACGTCACCGAGTGCGCCTCCTCGATCGAGCGGAGGTGGGGCCGCCTCGACGGCCTTGTCCTGGCAGCGGGCATGAACGCTCCGCGTCGTACCTGGGGGGACCAGGACCTGGAGGAAGTGAGTGACATCGTCGAGACCAACCTCGTCTCGGTCGCCCGGGTCGTCCAGCTCGCCCTGCCCCAGCTGAGGAGGAGCGCGGGAACGGTCGTCGTCATCTCCTCGTACGCGGGCTGGCGGTTCTCGCCGGGAGCAGGCGTGGCCTACAGCGCCAGCAAGGCGGCGCTCGCGTCGTTGTGCCAGTTCCTGAACGCGCAGGAGGCCGAATCCGGAGTCCGGGCCTGCCTCCTCTGTCCCGGGGACGTCGACACGGACTTCTTGGGGCAGCGCCCCGAGGTGCCTGGCGCCGAAGCCCGCAGCGTCATGTTGACCCCGGACGACGTCGCCCGTGCGGTCCAGTTCGTGCTCGACTCACCGGCTCATGTGCGCGTCGACGAGCTGGTCATCAGCCCCGTTTCGCAGCGTTGAGCGGGACGAGCGTGCGCCGGTATCTGACGTGTGCCTCGAACGCCTCTTGAAACCTGCCAGCGAGGCGGCAGGGCCTGTGGCGTAGACCAACGGCGCAGCAACTTGTGTCCAACCTCCGCCCGTCCGTACGCTTCGTCGGCTATGTCGATGCCGGGACCTCCGGCATCGACCACACCGCCTAATCCGGGCCCCAGGCCCGGAGCCGGGGACCCACCTAACTTCCTGGGGTGAATCGACTTCTGTCGTAGGGCATCTTTTCCGGCCCGAACCCGTCAGCTAACCCGGTCGGCGACAAGGAAAAGGAATGTTGCATGCTCCTGCCCAACCGCCGCGCGCTCCGCCGAGCGACCCCGATCCTGCTTGCCGCGACCGCCGCCGGCGGACTGCTGATGACCACGGCCTCGGCCGGTGCCGGCTCCTACACCCTGGACAGAAGGCTCGGGGACTCGCGGATCATCGAGTCGAGCGGCCTTGCTCGCAGCACCTACGCGCGAAGCACGCTCTTCACGCACAACGACAGTGGCGACAGCGCCCGTGTCTTCGCAGTGGACCCGAGCGGGAGGACCCAGGCAGTCCTGACGCTGGGCGGCGTCAGGGCCAGGGACAACGAGGACATCGCCGCAGGGCCCAACCACACCCTGTGGGTCGGCGACATCGGCGACAACCGGCGCATCCGAGACGAGATCAAGGTCTATCGGTTCACCGAGCCGTCCACCTTGTCGAGCCAGACCGTGCCCACGACGACGTACCGGTTGGCCTATCCCGATGGGCGCCACAACGCAGAAGGGCTGCTGGTGAACCCGGTCTCGGGACGTCTGTACGTCGTCACCAAGGCGTCGGCGGGCGCCGGCATCTACCGCGCTCCCTCGCCGCTGTCGGCGAGGACCGTCAATCGACTGAGCCGGGTGGCGTCGGCACCGACCCTCATCAAGGCGGCCTCGTTCTCACCTGACGGGTCCAGGTTCGTCCTGTCCAGTGGGTCCAGTCTCTACGCCTACCGGTCGATCGGCGGTACGCCGGTCAGAGTGCCGGCGCCGCCGCTTCGACAGGGCGAGTCGGTCTCGGTGAGCCGGGGAGGCGGGACGATGTACGTGGGGAGCGAAGGCTCGGACAGCCCCGTGTACAAGATGCTCATGCCCTGACGGAGACGCGCGTAGTCGCACCGTCCGTGAAGAGGTTCCAGGAGGTCCCGAGCCGTGCGTCCCCCGCACGGCTCGGGGCGATACCTGGGACCGCCTGACGGGAACCTGCAGCAGCGGAGGTCGTCGCGCACTCCCTCGGCTCAGATGAGGCCCAGGTCGTGCCCTCGACGAACGGCATCTCCTCGGCTGACCACGCCGAGCTTCCGATAGAGGCTCTTGGTGTAGCCCTTGACCGTGTTGATCGAGAGGTACATCTCGGCACCGATCTCCCTCGCGGTCAACGGTCCGCGCAAGGCCCTGAGGATGGCGAGCTCGCGATCGGTCAGCTCCTCGGCGAGGGCGCCTTGGGAGTGGGCTGCCTTGGCGCTGCCGCGTCCGATACGGGCCTCCAGCCCCCTTAGCAGCCGGGCGGTCGCGGGTCGCGCCTCGCCGGACTCGGCGACGTCCGATGCTTGGGCGAGGGTGACACGCGCGGCTGACCGGTCGCCCGCAGCCCACTGGGCGGCGGCGAGGCTCGACAGCGCCACGAGGACCACCGTTGCCCAGCCCCATCCCTCGGCAAGGTCGACAGCCCTCTCGAGCTCGGGGATCGCGGCGCCGGGATCGGTGGCCATGGTGAGCCGCGCCTCGGCCAGCCGCAGACCCGCAAAGGCTGCGGCGGCGCCTTGGCCCCATGCCTCCTCCGCGGCCGATGCGACCTCGCGGACCTCGTCCGCGACCTGTCGGGCACGCTCGAGGTCGCCGGTCTCGACCAGCACCAGCGACAGCTGCCCCGCCGCCTGGAGCAGGAGCAGCGTCGGCAACGCCTGGCGCCCCGGGGCCCGCCAGCAGTCCCACAGGATCTCCACGCCTTCGGCCATCCGGCCGGCGCCCAGGAGCGCGCCGCCGAGGGACTGACGCGCGAGCACGTGACCCCAGAGCGACGGGTCGTCCTCGAGCTCGACGGCCCGGCTGCCGTAGCGCAACGCAGCCTCGGCGTCGCCCGCCGAGGGGAAGGTCGCCCACACGGTGTCCGCCTCTCCCCGAAGGGTCTTCCAGCCAGGCAGAGGCTGGCTCCCTGCCTCGATCAGGGGCTCGGCCGCCTTCAACCAGTACGCGCAGCGTTCCTCACGGCCGCTCTCACCGGCGGCGACCGCCAAGGACACGAAGAGCCGTGGGTCCGTGACCGATGCCGCCAGAAGCTCCCCCAGCCGGAGAAAGGCAGAGCAGGCACCGCGGTCCATGAACCAGAGCGCTCCGTCGACAAGCAGGTCCAGGGTCCCGTCGTGGTCCCCCGCCGCGAGCCGGTGCTCGATCGCCTCCTCCAGCCGCCCCTCGGACAAGAACCAGTCGGCTGCCCGGCTCAGCACCACCTGCGCTGCTTCGTCAGCGCCTCTCCCGAGCTCGCGACGCAGCACTTCGCGGAAGAGCTGGTGGCAGCGATACCAGCCCCCACCGAGCGACGAGACGAAGAGGCCTGACCTGTCCAGCTGGCCCAGGACGTCGTCGGAGTCGTGCGAGCCGAGCACCGCGTCGCACAGCGGGCCGGACAGCCGCTCGAGAACCGAGCACCTCACCAACAGATCGCGTTCCTGGCTGCTCAGGACCGGGCTCGACACCCGAGCCGCACCGCCTCTGGGCCCTGACGGCATCCCACCCCGGTACGCCGGCGAGGACCTCAGACCAGCTCGCCGCGCTTCCTGCTCAGGTAGGTGCGCTCGGCGGAGTTCCGCGTGGCGGCGATGGCCGCGTCGTACGACTCCTTCGCCTCGGCGGTCCGGCCGACCCGGCGGAGCAGGTCGGCACGGGCGACGTGCCATGCGTGGTAACCCGTGAGCGGCAGCCGGTCGACCAGCGCGAGAGCGACCTCCGGGCCGTCCAGCTCCGCGACCGCGACCGCGCGGTTGAGCGCGACGATCGGCGACGGGTCGAGCCGGGTCAGCTGGTCGTACAACGCGACCACCTGCGACCAGTCCGTGTCCGATGCGGTGGGGGCGTCGGTGTGGACGGCGTTGATCGCGGCGAGTATCTGGTAACGGCCTGGCCGGTTGATCGCGAGGCACTCACGGACCAGGTCGTGCCCCTCGGTGATCAGCCCCCGGTCCCAGCCGGCGCGGTCCTGCTCGCCGAGCGGGACCAGCTGCCCATCCCGCACGCGGGCCTCGCGCCGGGCCTCGGTGAGCAGCAGCAGCCCGAGCAGACCGGCCACCTCCGGCTCCTCGGGGAGCAGGTGGCGGAGGATCCGCGTCAGCCGGACTGCCTCGCCGGTGAGCTCGGCGCGCACCGGGTCGCCCTCACCGGTGGCGAGGTAGCCCTCGTTGAAGACGAGGAACAGCACCGCCAGGACACCTCCGAGCCGCTCGGGGAGGTCGGCGGCCTCCGGCACCCGGTAGGGCACCTTCGCCGCCGCGATCTTCTTCTTCGCCCGAGTGATCCGCTGCGCCATCGTCGTCTCGGGCACGAGGAACGCCTGCGCGATCTCAGCCACGGTCAGCCCGCCCAGGAGGCGGAGCGTCAGCGCGATCCGCGCCTCCGGCGCGAGCGCCGGATGGCAGCAGGTGAACAGCAGCCGCATCCGGTCGTCCTCGACCGGTCCGGTGTGCTCGTGGGGCGTGTCGTCGTGATGCATGAGGGCCGCCTGGTGCTTGGCGTCGCGCTGCTTCTCGCGGCGGATCCGGTCGATCGCGCGGTTTCCCGCGGTGGTGGTGAGCCAGCCGCCGGGGTTGGGAGGAACGCCCGACTCCGGCCACTTCTCCAACGCGGCAACGAGCGCCTCGCCCGCCGCCTCCTCGGCGATGTCGATGTCACCGAAGCGGCGGACGAGCGAGGCGATCAGGCGGCCGTACTCCTCGCGGAAGACCCGCTCGACGGCCGCCGCTCCGACCTG
>CADCUI010000089.1:6032-15412 GCA_902805845.1 uncultured Nocardioidaceae bacterium | reverse complement strand
CGACGTGGACCGACCCGTAGAGGACGTCGGCCCGCGCGTAGAAGATCGCCGCGGTGCCGTTGCCGTGGTGGGCGTCGACGTCGACGATCCCCACCCGCTGGTGACCGCGCGCCAGCAGCGTCTCGGCCGCCACCGCAGCATTGTTCAGGTAGCAGGACCCGCCGAAGCCGGCCGGCGTCGCGTGGTGGCCCGGCGGCCGGCACAGCGCGTAGGCGAGCGGCGAGCCGGCGACCACCAGCTCAGCAGCCTCGACGGCGCAGGCCGCGGCCGCGGACGCCGCCTCCCAGGTCCCCGGCCCGACCAGCGTCATCGTGTCGTAGGCGTAGGTGCCCGCCTCGGCGTGGACCCGGACCGGCATCTGCAGCGGCAGCCCGGCGGCCATCGCGGGGGTCGGGAACAGGTAGGGCACCACGCGCTCCTGGCCGACCTCCGCGGCGTACGGCCCGGCTGCCCACCGCTCGGCGGCGGTGCGGAGGAACCGGAGCAGCGCCGGGTCGTGCACGGCGGCGAGCGCGGCGTCCGGGGAGGCGGTCGCCTCGACGAGCCGGTAGCCGTCGCCACGAACCGCGCCGAGGATCGCGTCGACCCGGCCCGACACCTCGGTGCCCTCGGTCGCGACGCCGACCCACACCTCGGGCCGGGGGTCGTGCAGACGGGTGGCGGGCGACCACACCACGGGGACGGCGTCAGACCGTGCTGCTGTGGGCCGCGGACCGGCACCCGGGGCGGCTCGGCCAGACATGAAGGGCGGGTCGGCACTGGGCATCAGTCAGCGATCACACCACCCCCGAGCAATAGCCGTCCAGCGCCAGCCAGGGAGGCCCTGCCGACGTGCAACCTTCCGCGCGGACGGCTCTTCCGACCTGGATCCCGGTGCAGCTGCACGTCCAACAGGCCCCACGGCGGCGCACAACCTGCCGGAGCAGCCGCCCAGCACCCGACCAGACGGACCCGAGGGACCCGAGGGCCCTCGACAAGGCCTACCTCCGCTGGTCGGATAGCGGCATGCCCCGTGCCCGTGACCTCGGCATCCGGATCGGCACTCTGCCGACCGGACCGACCAACTCCGTCCTCGACGTCTCCGGCGTCGGCCTCGGTCACACCACGCTGATCCGCGAGGAGCCGGCCCCGCCGGAGGGCCGCGGGATCGCCCGCACCGGCGTCACCGTGCTGATGCTGGCCGAGGACGCGTTCCGGCGTCCGCTCGCCGCGGGCGGCGCGGTGCTCAACGGCGCCGGCGAGTGCACCGGCTTCATCACCGCCGGCGAGTGGGGCACCGTCGAGACGCCGGTCTACCTCACCTCCACGCTGCAGCTGGGACGGGTGTACGACGCCGCCTGCGAGATCGAGCTCGACCTCGACCCGCAGGTCGCGGTCGACTTCATCATCCCGATGGTCGGCGAGTGCGACGACTCCTACCTCAACGACTGCCGCCGGATGCAGGTCACCACCGACGACGTGCGGGCAGCTCACCGGGCCGCGGCGGAGTCGCGCGGCGCCGGCCACCCACCTGAGGAGGGCGCGGTCGGCTCCGGCACCGGGATGTCGTGCCTCGGCTTCAAGGGCGGCATCGGCACCTCGTCGCGGGTCACCGCCGACGGCCACACCGTCGCGGTGCTGCTCATGACGAACTTCGGGCAGCGCCACCAGCTCATCGTCGCCGGGGTGCCCGTCGGCCGCATGCTGCCGCCGAAGGAGGAGGAGAAGCCCGCAGGGTCGTGCATCGGCGTGGTCGTCACCGACGCCCCGGTCGACGGCGCAGGCTGCGCCCGGCTGGCCAAACGCATCGGCCTCGGCCTGGCGCGAGCCGGGTCCGCAGCGCACCACGGCAGCGGCGAGATCTTCGTCGCCGCCTCCACCACCCGGCGCTCGGACCGCGACGGCAACGTCGAGCCGGGCCCCCTGGTGTCCGGGCGGGCGATGGACCCGCTCTTCCAGGCCGTCGTCGACGCCGCCGAGGAGTCGGTGCTCAACTCGATGCTGCAGTCCCCCACCGTCATCGGCCGCGACGGCAACGTCAGCGAGGGGCTCGACCCCGACGCCGTCGTCCGACTGCTGGCGGAGGCCGGACATGCCGGGGTCTGAGCAGGAGGTCCGCATCCGGGTGCGGGACGGCGTGGAGCTCGCCGCCACCCTCTACCTGCCCGATGCCAGCACCGGCACCGGCACCGGCCAACCGCAGCCGTGCCTGCTCGAGGCACTCCCCTACCGCAAGGACGACCTCACCTCGTCGTCCGCGGAGAACTACCGCCGGCTTCGCGACGAGTTCGGGTACGCCGTCTGCCGGCTCGACCTCCGCGGCACGGGCTCCTCGGCAGGGGACGCCACCGACGAGTACCCGCCCACCGAGGAGGCCGACCTTGTCGAGGTCATCGCCTGGCTCGCCGACCAGCCCTGGTGCGACGGCAACGTCGGGATGTGGGGCACGTCGTACTCCGGCTTCAACTCGCTGCAGGCGGCCTGCGCGCGACCGCCCGCACTCAAGGCGATCTGCGCGATCTTCGCCAGCGACGACCGCTGGACCGACGACGTGCACTGGCGCGGCGGGGCGCTCAAGCTGGTCGACCTCGTCGACTACAACCACTACATGACCCCGATGACGATGCTCCCGCCGGTGCCGGCGGTCTGGGGCGACGGCTGGCGCGAGGAGTGGCGCCGCCGGATCCAGACACAGGAGCCGTGGGTGCTGACCTGGCTGCGGGAGGACCGGGACGGCGACTACTGGCGGCACGGGTCGGTGCGGGACGCCGACGGCACCGGCTACGAGCGCATCGACTGCGCGGTGATGCTCGTCGCCGGGTGGGCCGACGGCTACCGCAACAACTCCTTCCGCACGGTCGAGGCGCTGCGCGCGGCGGGCGTGCCGCACCGGCTGCTCGCCGGCCCGTGGGCGCACGCCGACCCCACCACCGCGATGCCCGGACCCCGGATCGACCTCGACGTCGAGATGGTCGCCTGGTTCGACCGGTGGCTCCGTGGGACCGGCGAGCAGGACGACCGGGTCGACGTCTTCGTGCGCACGTCCACCAGGCCCGAGGCCGACCTGGACCTGCACGAGGGCTACTGGGTCTCCGACACCTGGCCGTCGGCGTCCACCCGCGTGCACAAGCGCCGACTCGACGGGCCCCGGTCGCTCGAGGTGCGGCCCGACGTCGGGACGGCGGCCTGGATCGACTGCGCCGGCCACCTGCCCTGGGGACAGTCCGGCGACCAGCGCACCGACGACGACCGCTCCCTGACCTGGGACTGGGCTGTCAGCAATACCAACAAGGCAGACAGCACGAACGACACAGACGCGACAGCCGAGACAGTCGTCATCGGGCAGCCCGTCGTGCGGCTCCGGGTGTGCGCCTCGGCGCCGGCGGCGTCGCTGTCGGTCAAGCTCTGCGACGTCCTCGCCGACGGCACCTCCGCGCTGGTCACCCGCGGCAGCCTGGACCTCCGCTTCCGCGACGACGTCCACGGCCCAGCCAAGACGCTGGAGCCCGGGCAGGAGTACGACGTGACCCTCACGCTCGACGCCTGCGCCTACGCCTTCTCCCCCGGCCAGACGATGCGGCTCTCGGTCGCCGGCGCCGACTGGCCCAACACCGTCGCCCCGCCGGCGCCGCTCACGCTCACCGTCCTCGGCGGCGAGCTCGAGCTGCCGCTGTGGGGCGGGAGCGACCGACCGACGCCGACCTTCGTGCCGGGCGCGGAGAGGTCGAGCGAGGACCCGGCCGGCGTCTCGTGGACGATCACCGACGACGTGCTGCGGCGGACCACCACCTGCTCGGTGCGGCACGGCACGGACTACCCGACGCCGTACGACGGCCACGCGTGGGAGAGCTACGCCGGCGACGTCGTCGTGGACCGGCGCTCCTTCGCCCAGCAGGCAGAAGCCGACTGCAGCTACCGGCTCACCTGGCCCGGCATCGACCTCCGGGTCGAGAGCACCATGCGCGTCACCCTCGGTACCGACGCCCTCGAGGTGAGCATCGAGGCCACTGCCTACGACGGCGAGGAGCAGGTCGCCCAGCGGACCTGGGAGGAGAAACTCAGGCGCTGACCGAGGGTCCGCGGTGAGAGGATGGACCGTGTCCCGGCGCCCCCTCGTGCTGCTGCAGTGCGCCAACGTGGTGGGCGGGGTGTCCAACGCGCTGGTCATGGTGGTCGTGCCGTGGCTCATCCTGGAGCGCACCGGCTCTCCGGCCGCTGCGGGGCTCGCCGGGGCCCTCACCGCGCTCCCGGGCATCGTCATGGCCCCCGCGGTCGGCGTGCTCGTGGACCGGGTCGGCCGTCGGGCGGTGTCGATCGCCTCGGACCTTGCCAGCGCGGTGTCGGTGCTGCTCTTCCCGGTGCTCGACGCGGTCGGGATGCTCGGCGTACCGGCGATCCTGACGCTGACCCTGGTCGGCGCTGCCTTCGACCCGGCCGGCTACACCGCACGCAAGGCGCTGATCCCCGACGTCGCCGACACCGCCGGCGTCTCCCGCGACTCCGTCAACGGCCTCCACGAAGGGCTGTTCATGGCGGGCTGGGTGGTCGGGCCGGCGCTGGGCGCGCTCGGCATCGCCACGGTCGGCTCGGTCGACACGATGTGGTTCGCCTTCGCGGCGTTCGGCCTGGCCGCTCTCGCGGTGGCGCTGCTGCGCGTGCCGGACCAGACTTCGGTGACCGTCTCGGAGGGCCACGAGGCGACCCCCCTGCGTTCGGCCCGCGCCGGGCTGCGCGTGCTGATCGCCGACCGGCCGGTGTGGCTGCTGACCCTGACCGTCGCGCTGATCTCGCTCATCTACATGCCGACCGAGTCGGTGCTGCTTCCCGTGCACTTCGAGGGGATCGACCAGCCGGCCGCCTTCGGTGCGGTGATCAGCGCGATGGCCGGCGGAGGCATGCTCGGCGCCTTCGGCTACGGCTGGCTGGCCCGGCGACTCACCCGCTACCGCACCGCGGTGGTCTCGATGTCAGTCGTCGCGGTGGCCTACGTGCCGCTCGCCTTCCTGCCGCCGCCGCCGGCCATGGTGGTGGCAGCGCTCCTCGTCGGGCTCGCCTGGGGACCGATGGAGCCGCTGCTCAACTCCGTGGTCCAGGAACGGTTCCCCGCCCACCAGCACGGCCGCGTCTACGGGGTCCAGCTGAGCCTCTACTACGCCTCGGCTCCCCTCGGCCAGCTGCTGGCCGGCGTCTCGGTCGAGGGGTTCGGCGTACAGCCGGTGATGTTCGGGATCGCCGCCGGCCTGGTCGGGGTCGCGCTCCTGGTGGCCACGATGCCGGTGCTGCGCAGGCTCGACGACACGATGACCGACCCAGGGACCGACCAAGGGACCGACCCAGGGGCCGAGCCGGTGCCGCCGACGCCCGCGAGCTACCCGAGCCCGCCGGCCAGGTAGGCGTCGCCGATCGTCGTCACCAGCTGCTCGACCGCGTCCTCGTTGGGCGCGAACGGGCCGGGCTTGAAGTGCGGGCTCGACAGCCCCCGCTGCACCGACTCGCAGGCGTTCCAGTCCTGCCGGTTCGTCACGTCCCAGAACGCGATGGCCTCGGCGGCGTCGGGCACCGTGCCGTCCGCGCCGGGCAGCACCAGCCACGAGCACTCCAGCCAGGTGCGGCCCGGTGCCAGCGGCACGACCCGGTGGGTCATCACGTAGTCCGGGTGCGCCGAGATCAGCAGGTTCGGCAGCAGGTGGAGGTACTCGACACGCCGCGGGTCCACCCCGGGCAGCGGATTGCCCGCCAGGGCACCGGTGACCGACATCGTCTCCATCCCGTCCCTGAGGAACATGGAGCCGCCCACCCAGGCACCGGGCAGGTCGTAGTTGTCGCCGGAGTTCGGCGGGCTGATCTGCACGAGCTCGGGATGGATCAGCGGGCAGTGGTAGCACTCGTGGTAGTTCTCGGCGACCACCTTCCAGTTCGCGGCGATCTCGTAGGTGTGCCGGCCGGCGAGCACCAGCCGCTCCGGGCAGTACGCCGAGACCAGCCGGTCCATCTCGCCGAGGTGGCGGGCGAAGGACGGCACCCGGGGGTCACCCACCGGGTGGACCGCGTGCCCGAAGACCCAGCCGCCCCAGACGGTGACCGGCAGCTCGACCAGCCCCTGCTGGTCGAAGTCGAAGCCGGGCACGTCTCGGAAGCCGGGGGCGGCGATCAGCGACCCGGAGAGGTCGTAGCTCCACGCGTGGTAGGGGCACAGGATGCTGCGCCGCTCCGAGGACTCGCCGTCGGCGACGAGCTCGTGGCCGCGGTGGCGGCAGGTGTTGGCGAACATCCGGACCCGCTCGCCGTCGCGGACCAGGAGCGTGGACACGTCACCGACCCGGACGGCGCGCTGGGTGGCCGGCTTGGCGTCGGCGGGTCGGGGCAGGAGCTCGTCGACCCGGCCGAGGCAGGTCCACGACCCGGCGTACAGGTGGCGGCGCTCCCAGGCCAGCACGTCCTCGGAGGTGTAGGCGGCCGCGGGCAGCATCCGCACGGCGCTTCCGCCCTCGGGGACGGCCTCGCGGACGCGCTCGAGCAGGTCGTGCGACAGCTGGGTCATGGGAGGCCCTCCGAACGGCGACGAGAGATGACGACACCCCTAGTGTGGGTGCCCATGGGAGACCGGCGGTGACCGAGGTACGCCGAGGTCGGCGCAGCGCGGAACCGCGCCGAGGTCGGCGCAGTGTCGACCTGCGCCGCGAGGAGATCCTCACCGCCACCCTCGAGCAGGTGGACCGGCTCGGGCTGGCGGCGACGCGGATCGCCGACGTGGCGCAGGCCCTCGGGGTCAGCCCCGGACTGGTGTTCTACCACTTCGGCACCAAGGACGCTCTCCTGGCCGAGGCCTTCGGGCACGCGGTGGAGCGCGACCTCGCGCTGCTCGACGCCGCCCTCGCGCGCGGCACCGAGCCCGTGGACCGGTTGCGTCGGCTGCTCCGGATCTACGGTCCCACCGGCTCCGCGCCGGGGTGGCGGCTGTGGATCGACGCCTGGGCGCTGGCCCTGCGGGAACCGGTGATCCGCACGGTGCTGCGCCGCTTCAACGAACGCTGGAACGTGGTGTTCCGCGACGTGGTCGAGGCCGGGGTGGCCCAGGGCGCCTTCACCTGCGCCGACCCGGCGTCGACGGTGGCCAGGCTCGCCGCGCTGATCGACGGGCTGTCGGTGGCCAACCTGGTGCACCGCAGCGTCAGCCGCGCCGAGCTGCACCGGTGGGTGGCCGAGGAGGTGGCCGCCGAGCTCGGGCTGCCGCGCGACGCGCTGTCCTGACGAGGTCGTCACGTCACACCAGCCAGTGCGCCTGGTAGGCGGGGTCGGTGAGCGCGGGCCGGTCGAGCCGGAACGGCTCGAGATCGACGGTGGTGGGCGTGCCGGTGGCGACGTCGGCGAGCAGCCGCCCCAGGGTCGGCGCGAACTTGAACCCGTGCGCCGCGCCCAGCCCGACGGTGACCGCCGGGTGGCCCGGCACCGGTGACACGACGAAGTCCCGGTCGGGGGTGAGCGTGTACTGGCAGCGCAGCGACCGGACCGGCGGCCCCGAGCCCGGCAGGATCCTGGCCACGTGGTCGGCCAGCCGCTGCTGCATGACCGGGTCGGTGTCGCTCGTCCGGTCGTCGGGGTCCACCGACGGACCGCCGCAGTCCTCGGCGACCTTCACGGTCGGCTCGCCGTACGACGGGAAGCCGTAGAAGCACGGGTCGTCCATCCAGATCCACAGCGGGTGCTGCCCCGGCAGGTACCGGCCGGTGTCCTGGGGCCGGAAGTAGGTCACCTGCTCCAGCGTCACCTCGAGCGGAACCGTGACGCCGAGCGGGGCCAGCACCTGGTTGGTCCAGGCGTCCGCGCAGACGACGACCGCGCCGGCGGCGACGACGCCGCCCGGCGTCGTGAGCTCCACCCCCGAGCCGGTGTCGCGCAGGCCGGTCACCGGCGACTCCGCCCGCAGCTCGGCCCCGTGCTTCTGCGCCTGCTGCTGCATGGTGGCGGTGCCCAGGGCGGCCGGGACGATCGCGGCATCCTCCTGGTAGAGCGCCAGGGTGCCCTCCGGGAGCCGGAACTGCGGCCACCGTGCCGACACCTTGGCGGCGTCGAGCATCCCGAACGCGATGCCCGCCGCGGACAGCGACTCGAGATAGTCCACCGGGCTGATCGCCGCGTCGGGCGGGAACAGGTCCAGCCCCCCGACCGTGGTCACCAGCGGGGTGCCGGAGGCCCGCTCCAGCCGCGCCCAGTCGGCGTACGCCTGCTGCGTCATCCGGACGTACGCCGTGGTGTGGTAGCTGTGTCGCAGGATCCGGCTGGTGTCGTGGCTGGCGCCGCGGCTGTGGCCGAGCGGGAACCGCTCGAGCCCCACGACCCGGTGACCCCGGAGCGCGAGCTCCATGCAGGCGGCGCTGCCGAGGGCGCCCAGCCCCACGACGGCGTAGTCGAACCGCTCGGCGCTCACGGCAGGTGCCCCTCGAGGTGCCCGTCGAGGTGCCCGTCGACCTGCCGCTCGAGCCGGGGCAGCAGCCAGCGCCGGATGTCGAGGCTCTCGGACTCCATCGGGGAGAACCAGCCCTGCCGGTAGGCG
This sequence comes from uncultured Nocardioidaceae bacterium, assembly GCA_902805845.1. Lineage (GTDB taxonomy): Bacteria > Actinomycetota > Actinomycetes > Propionibacteriales > Nocardioidaceae > Marmoricola_A. The sequence continues at coordinate 6,879 of CADCUI010000089.1, read as the reverse complement.
CGCGAGGACATGCCGCGCTGCACCGACTCGCAGACCGCCCAGTCCTGCCGGTTCACCAGGTCCCAGAGGTCGCGGGCGTCGGCCGGGTCGAACCCCGGCGCGCCCGCCTCCTCGCGGTCGAAGAGCAGCGTGCACTCGACCGTGGTGCGGTCCACCGCCCGCGGCAGGAGCACGAACGCGGCGACGTGGTCGGCGGAGGCCGAGATCATGAGGTTCGGGTAGGCCAGGTCGCCCTTGTGACGGTCCTGCTCCTCGTCGCTGAGCCCGGGCAGCGGGCTGCGGGTCGTGGTCCCGCTCGTGGTGAAGGTCCAGGCGCCGTCCCGGTGCCGGATCCCGGCGTCCCAGTCCAGGTCGCGGCCACCACCGGCGAACGACGGCACCAGCCGGCACAGCTCGGGGTGCACGGGCCCGCAGTGGTAGCACTCGTTGTAGTTCTCGAGCAGCACCTTGTAGTTCGCCGCCACCTCGTAGCGCAGCACCGCCCCGGTGACCAGGTCTGCCAGCCGGTAGCGGGCGAGGGTGTGCTCGGGGCTGGCGACGGCGTCGGCGAGCGGCGCCGCGGCCGGCGGGGTGAGGTGCACGAACACGAACCCGCCCCACGCCTCGACCGCCACCGGGTGCAGCCGGAACTCCGTGGGGTCGTCGAGCTCGGCGTGCGGGGCCCGCATCAGCGTGCCGTCGAGGCGGTAGGTCCAGGAGTGGTAGGGACACCGGATCGCGGAGGCGGCGCAAGGCGGCGGAGCAGCGCCGTGCGGGTCGACCGGCACGAGCTGGGCGCCGCGGTGCCGGCAGACGTTGTACGCCGCGTGCAGGACCCGGTCGCGATCGCTGGTGACGATCACCGACT
>CADCUI010000089.1:0-6022 GCA_902805845.1 uncultured Nocardioidaceae bacterium | reverse complement strand
GTCGGGACCGAGCAGGCCGAGCCCCTCGAGCCTGCCCACGCAGAACCACTCGCCGAACAGCACCGTGTCCCGCTCGAGCTGCCACGCCGAATCGTCGACGTACATCTCGCGCGGGAGTGCGGCCTGCAGGGCGTCCGCCACGCTGCTCCTCTCGCCCGGCGCAGCTACTGACTCACGAGTCAGTAATGACCCTCATGCTCCCACCGGGCTCGCCCGTTGTCGAGGAGGCGACGGCGTTCCCGTGGCGGGCGGCGTCCCCGTGTCGGGCGGCGTCGAGGTGGCAGGCGACGTGGTGGCCGGGGCTGGCCGGCAGCAGCGCCAGTGGTGTCCCGTGACAGGCCTCGGAGACGCCGGCCCGCTCGGCGCTGCCGTCGGCGTAGGCCGGGCAGCGGGGGTGGAACCGGCAGCCCGCCGGGATCCGGGTCGGGTCGGGCACCTCGCCGCGCAGCACCACCGGCTCGAGCCGCTCGACCTCCGGCACCACCGACAGCAGCGCCTGGGTGTAGGGATGCCGCGGCACCTCGAGCACCTGCTCGGTGGGGCCGATCTCGACGACCCGGCCGAGGTACATCACCGCGGTGCGGTCCGCGATGTTCCAGGCCAGCCCCAGGTCGTGGGTGACCACCAGGACCGCGAGCCCGCGCGTGTCCCGCAGCCGCAGCAGCAGCGCCAGGATCTCGCCGCGGATCGAGGCGTCGAGCGAGGACACCGGCTCGTCGGCGATGAGCAGCTCCGGCTGGAGCGCGAGCGCGCCGGCGATGAGCACCCGCTGGCGCTGCCCACCCGACAGCTCGTGGGGGTAGCGGAGGAACAGCCGCTCGGGCGGCCGGAGCCCGGCGTCGGCCATCGCGGCGGCGACCAGCTCGGTCTCGGACCTCCCCTGCTCCTCGGCCAGCCCGTGCAGGCGGATGCCCTCGGCCACCGACTCGTAGACCGTCTGGCGGGGGCTGAGGGAGCCGGAGGCGTCCTGGAGGACCATCTGGACGGTGCGCCGGAACGACCGCAGCCCTCGCGGCGTCCGGTCGAGCGGCTCGCCGCGGACCTGCACCTCGCCCGCGGCAGGCCGCTCGAGCCCCATGAGCGTGCGCGCCAACGTCGTCTTGCCCGAGCCGGACTCCCCCACCAGCGCCAGGATCTCCCCGGCGGCCACCGAGACGTTGACGCCGTCGAGCGCCCGCGCGACCTCCCCGCCACGGGTGGCGAAGTCGACCACCACGCCGGAGGCCTTGAGCAGCGGCGCGGTGTCCGCCTCGTCGACGGCCGTCACCGGACCACCCTGATGCAGGCGGCGGCCCGCCCCGGGGACACCTCGAGCAGCGGCGGCTCCGCTGCCCGGCACTCCTCGACCGCGTGCGGGCACCGAGGGGCGAACGAGCACCCCGGCGGCAGGTCGCGCGGGTCGGGCGGGTCACCGGCGAGCCCTGCCGGGGCGTAGCGGGCGGCCGGGTCACCGATGCGGGGAAAGGCGCCGGAGAGCGCCCGGGCGTAGGGGTGCAGCGGCGCGGCGAACAGCTCGTCCGCCGGACCCAGCTCGACGACGCGGCCGGCGTACATCACCGCGACCCGGTCGCAGACGTCACTGAGCACCGACAGGTCGTGGCTGATGATGAGCATGCCGACCCCTGTCTCGCGGACCAGCCCGGCCAGCAGGTGCAGGATCTGTGCCTGCACCATGACGTCGAGGGCGGTGGTGGGCTCATCGGCGATGACGACCTGCGGGCGACAGGCGAGCGCCATCGCGATCATCACCCGCTGGCGCTGGCCGCCCGAGAGCTGGTGGGGATAGGCACGGGCCCGGGCGCGCGGCAGCCCGACCTGCTCGAGCAGCTCGCCCACGCGCTCCTCGACGCCTTGGTCGCCGAGAGCGGGATCGTGCAGGCGGATGGGTTCGGCGATCTGGTCGCGGACGCGGTGCACCGGGTTGAGCGAGTGCAGGGCGCCCTGGAAGACGATCGACGCCCCGGCCCAGCGGACCGCGCGCAGGTCGCCCCAGCGCATCGTGAGGACGTCGGCGCCGGAGACCAGGACCTCGCCGGTCACGGCCGCGTCCTTTGGCTGGAGCCGCAGCACGGTGCTCGCCAGCGTCGACTTGCCGCAGCCGGACTCCCCCGCCAGGCCGACCACCTCGCCGGCGTGGACCACCAGGTCCACGCCGCGCACGGCCGGCAGCGCGCCCTCGGACGTCGGATAGCTGACGGTCAGGTCCCGCAGCTCGAGCAGCACCTCGCCGTGCCCGGCCATCGGTGCAGGAGCCGGAGTGCTGAGCTCGGTCATCGACGCCTCCTCAGCCGTGGGTCGAAGATCTCCTCGAGGGCCTGCCCGACCAGTGTGAACGACAGGACGACCAGGACGACGCAGATGCCGGGCGGCACGATGAACCACCACGCCCCGGTGGTCATCGCGCCGACGTCAAAGGCGTCCTGGAGCATCGACCCCCACGACACCCTGGTCGGGTCGCCGAGCCCGAGGAAGCTCAGCGTGGTCTCGGACAGGATCGCGATCGCGACGGTCAGCGTGGTGTTGGCGAAGATCATCGGCATCACGTTGGGCAGCACGTGCCGCGTCATCTGGTGCCAGCGGCCGGCGCCCAGGACGCGGGCCCGCTCCAGGTAGGGCCGCTCCTTGATGGACAGCGTCTGGCTCCGGATCAGCAGCGCGGTCGCGGGCCAGCTCGTGACCCCGATGACCACCGCGATGTTGAGCAGCGAGCGGCCCAGCACGGTGGCGAGCACGATCGCCAGCGGCAGGAACGGGATCACCAGGAACCACTCCGTCAGCCGGAACAGCACCCGGGAGGGCCAGCCGTCGAGGAAGCCGGACAGCAGGCCGACCAGCGCGCCGATTCCGACCGAGATCGCCGTGGAGAGCAGTCCGACCAGCAGCGAGATCCGGGCGCCCCAGACGAGCAGCGTCAGCACCGGCCGGCCGCTGTCGTCGGTGCCGAGCAGGAACTCCCCCGACGGCGGTTCCAGGACACCGCCGGGTGCGGTGGTGACCCGCAGGTCGGCGACGTCGGTGATGACGGGCGCGAGCAGGGCGGCCAGCCCGAACGCGACCAGCAGCGCCAGCCCGAAGAGCCCGGTCGGGCGGCGCCGGAAGTCGGCCCAGGTGCGGCGCAGCGCCCGGGCACGTCGCTGCCGGGTCACCTGCCGCGCGGTCAGGCTCATGTGCGCACCCGCGGGTCGAGGAGGCCGTAGACCATGTTCGCGACCAGGTTGGCGAGGATGACCGCGGCGGAGGCCACCAGGAACGCGCCCTGCAGCACCCAGTAGTCAGGGATCTCGAGCGCCTCGCTGGCCAGCAGCCCCAGTCCCGGGATCGAGAAGATCGTCTCGATGGTGATCGCCCCGGACACGACGAAGCCGATGTTCAGCGCGACCACGGTGGTGGTGGGCAGCAGCGCGTTGCGGGCCGCGTGCCGGCGTCGTACGTCGATGTCGCGGAGCCCCTTGGCGCGCGCTGTCACCACGTAGTCCTCGCCGATCTCGTCGAGCAGCGAGGAGCGCATCACCAGCGAGTAGTCCGCGAGGTAGGCCAGGGTGAGCGTGATGACCGGGAGGGTCAGGTGCCACGCGGTGTCGAGCGCCCGGGCGAGGAGCCCGTCGCCGACGTCGACCGACTCCAGGCCGCCGGTCGGGAACAGCCCCGGCAGCGGGCCGATGCCGACGGCCAGCGCGGCGATCAGCAGCAGCCCGAGCCACCACTCCGGCATGGAGTAGAGCGTCAGCGACGCCCAGGTCCAGACCCGGTCCACCGTGCGGCCGCGGTTCCAGGCGCTGACCATGCCCATGTAGACGCCGATGACCGCGGCGAGCAGCGTCGAGGTGCCGACCAGCAGGAGCGTCGGCCAGAGCCGGTCGAGGATGAGCTCGGAGACCGGCACCCGGTAGCGCAGGGAGATCCCGAGCTCACCGGTGAAGGTGTTCTTGAGGAAGGTCAGGAACTGCTGGGCGAGTGGCTGGTCGAGCCCGTAGGTGCTCCGGAACCGCTCGAGCGCCTCCTCGGTCTTGAACCTCCCCCGGCCCAGCGTGCGGGCCGGGTCGCCGGGCAGCACCCGGAACAGGAAGAAGTTCACGACCAGGACGAAGAACAGGCTGCCGAGCGCGGCCAGTGCCTTCGCCCCGACGTACCGGCCGTAGCTGCGGCGACGGACGACCGGCGACACCGCCGCCGGGGTCGAGGTGAGCGTCACGCGGTCAGGTCACTCCCGTTCCCCGGCGGTCGCCCGGCGGCGGAAGGCCCACATCCCGCCGGCGGCCAGCAGCACCAGGACGGCGCCTCCGGCGAGGAGCACCGCGGTGCTTCCGCTGCCGTCGGACCCTCCACCCCCGTTGTCGCCCGAGGTCTCCTGGGAGGCCAGTCCGATGGCGCTCTCGACGCCGTCACAGTCCCCGGCATGGTCGGCCGGCCGCAGCAGCGTGTAGTTGCGCCCGCCGTACTGGACGAGCAGCACCCCACCGGGGTCCGGCTGCGGCTGGAAGCAGGCGAAGCGGTCGCTGCGGAAGGCCTGGCCCGTCGTGGTGTAGCCGATCACCAGGTAGGGCGACTCCTCCCACATGATCTCCTGCATCTGGTGGACCATCTCGGCGCGCTTGTCGTCGTCGAGCTCGACGGCCTGCGCCTCGTAGAGGCGGTCGAACTCCTCGTTGCACCACCACGAGTCCGACCAGCTGCCCCGCTGGTCGCAGGTCATGTAGCTCAGGATCCCGTCCGGGTCGGCCTCGACGTACCACCCCCAGTGGAAGACGTCGAAGTTGCCCTCGAGGATCACGTTGGTGAGCCGGCCGCTCTCCATGGCGGTCACCTCCGACTCGATGCCGAGGTCCGCCAGCCACTCCTTGAGGAAGTCCATGGCGGTGACCGAGCGCTTCTCCTCCGGCCGGCCGATCAGCCGCAGCGTGCCGATCGGGCTGCCGTCGGGCATCGTGCGCAGCCCGTCGGCGCCCTCCTCGTAGCCGGCCTCGTCGAGCAGCCGCCCGGCCTCCTCGAGGTCGAACCGGAACGCCTCGTCCTCCGGCGGTGACCAGTGGAAGTCCTCGTAGAAGTCGGGGATGATCGTCTGCCCGGGCTTGGCGGCGCCCTGGTAGGCGTTCTCGATCAGCCGCTCGGAGTCGATGGCGTAGCCCAGCGCGTGCCGGAACTTCGGGTCCTTCAGCGCCGGGTTGCCGTCGCCGATCGGGTCGCCGGTCTCGGTGTCGATCGCGCCGGTGTTGAACGCGTACTCCTCGAAGTAGGGCGAGACCCCGTCCACGGTGGTGATCCCGTCGCGGCCCTCGAGCGCCTGGCGCTGCAGCGGCGAGACATCGGTGAGGAAGTCGACCTCGCCCTTGATCAGCGCCTGCACCGCCGGGTCCTCGGCCTTGAACACCCGGTAGACGACCTCGTCGACGTGCGGCGCGCCACCCCAGTAGTCGGGGTTCGCCTCGAAGCGGTACGTCGAGCCGCCCGCGGTCCCCTCGACCAGCGTGAACGGCCCCGAGCCGACCACCGGGCCGTCGTTGGGCTCGGCGTCGTAGGTCTCGACCTCCTTCTCGCTCACGTCCTTCCAGACGTGCTCGGGCAGGATCGGTATCGGCAGCAGCGGCAGCGTGGCGCTGGGCTTGCCCAGCCTGAGCTCGACGGTCAGGTCGTCGGGTGCGGTCACCTCCTCGACCGAGTTGAGGTACGACGACCATGAGTCGGCCTCGCGGCCGCCGTCGAGGATCCGGTTGTAGGTGTGGACGATGTCGTCGGCGGTCAGCGGCTCGCCGTCGTTCCAGGTGGCCCCCTCGCGCAGCTGGAAGGTCCACGTCAGCCCGTCCTCGGAGGTCTCCCAGGACTCCGCGAGTGCAGGGGCCGGGGACAGGTCCTTCATGGAGTAGCCGACCAGCATGTCGTAGGACAGCGCCCACATCTCGAAGGACGCCGCCTCGACGCCGTTGAACGGGTTGAAGGAGTCGACCTCGTTGAGGAGCCCGACGGTGAAGGTGACGTTCTCGTCGCCCCCGTCGCCCTCGGAGCCGGCTGCGGGGCCGGCCAGCGC
>CADCUI010000088.1 GCA_902805845.1 uncultured Nocardioidaceae bacterium | reverse complement strand
GAGTCGGCGCTTGTGCACGCCGAAAGCCCCGCGAGTCGGCGCTTGTGCACGCCGAAATCACCGCGAGTCGGCGCTTGTGCACGCCGAAAGCCCCGCGAGTCGGCGCTTGTGCACGCCGCATGACGCCACCACGCCACGCACGCTCCGATGAGGTGTCGGCGGCTGACAGGGTGAGTGACCCGGCCGGCCGCGCAGCTCGCCACGACCACGACCCGGAGTGCCTGGTCTTGGCCGTGCACAAGCGCCGACTCGGCGGGTCTTGGCCGTGCACAAGCGCCGACTCGGCGGGTCTTGGGCGTGCACAAGCGCCGACTCGGCGGGGGGTCAGAGGTCGGCGGCGTCGGTGATCGAGTAGGCGTAGCCCTGCTCGGCGAGGAAGCGCTGCCGGTGGGAGGCGAAGTCGGCGTCGACCGTGTCCCTCGTGACCACGGTGTAGAAGCGGGCCGAGCGACCGTCCTTCTTGGGCCGCAGCAGCCGTCCCAGCCGCTGGGCCTCCTCCTGGCGGGACCCGAAGGACCCGGACACCTGCACCGCCAGCGAGGCCGACGGCAGGTCGACCGAGAAGTTCGCGACCTTCGAGACGACCAGGAGGCCCACCTCGCCGGCCCGGAACGCCGCGAACAGCCGCTCCCGCTCCTTGACCGGCGTCTCTCCCTTGATGACCGGCGCGTCGAGGACGGCGCCGATCTCGTCGAGCTGGTCGAGGTACTGGCCGATGATCAGCGTCGGCTCCCCGGGGTGCTTGGCCACGAGGTGCTGCACCAGGTCGGTCTTCGAGCGGGTGCACGAGGCCAGGCGGTAGCGCTCCTCCGGCTCGGCTGTCGCGTAGGCCAGCCGCTCGCCCTCCGGCAGGGTGACGCGGACCTCCACGCAGTCGGCCGGCGCAATCCAGCCCTGCGCCTCGATGTCCTTCCAGGGTGCGTCGTAGCGCTTCGGCCCGATCAGGGAGAACACGTCCCCCTCGCGGCCGTCCTCACGGATCAGCGTTGCCGTCAGGCCGAGCCGTCGACGGGCCTGCAGATCGGCCGTCATCCGGAAGATCGGCGCCGGGAGCAGGTGCACCTCGTCGTAGACGATCAGCCCCCAGTCGCGCGCGTCGAGGAGCTCCAGATGGGCATAGACGCCCTTCCGCTTGGTGGTGAGCACCTGGTACGTCGCGATGGTGACCGGCCGGACCTCCTTCTTCGCGCCGGAGTACTCGCCGATCTCCTCCTCCGTGAGCGAGGTTCGGCTGATCAGCTCGTCGCGCCACTGCCGGGCCGCCACCGTGTTGGTGACGAGGATCAGCGTGGTGGCCTTGGCGGTGGCCATCGCGCCGGCTCCGACCAGGGTCTTCCCGGCCCCGCACGGGAGCACCACGACGCCGGAGCCTCCGTGCCAGAACGACTCGACGGCCTCCTTCTGATAGGACCGCAGGTGCCAGGTGTCCTCGGCGAGGTCGATGGCGTGCGCCTCGCCGTCGACGTACCCGGCGTAGTCCTCGGCGGGCCACCCGAGCTTGAGCAGCGCCTGCTTGAGGTTGCCGCGTTCGGAGGGGTGGACGACGACCGTCAGGTCGTCGAGGCGGGCGCCGAGCATCCCGGCCACCTTCTTGGCGCGCAGCACCTCCTCGAACACCGGCCGGTCGGTCGAGGCCAGCACCAGGCCGTGCGTGGGGTGCTTCTCCAGCCGCAGCCTGCCGTAGCGGTCCATGGTCTCCGCGACGTCCACCAGGAGGCTGTGGGGCACCGCGTAGCGCGAGTAGCTCAGCAGCGTGTCGACGACCTGCTCGGCGTCGTGGCCGGCGGCACGGGCGTTCCAGAGGCCGAGCGGTGTCAGCCGGTAGGTGTGGACGTGCTCGGGGGACCGCTCGAGCTCGGCGAAGGGAGCGATCGCCTTGCGGCACTCCGCTGCCCGCTCGTGGTCGACCTCGAGGAGAAGGGTCTTGTCCGACTGGACGATGAGGGGGCCGTCGTGCACCGGCCGAGTCTACGGACGCGTGAAAGGCGGCCGATTCGCGACCTGCGGCCCTTGTGGTCACCCGTGGACCGCGACTGACTGGACGAGGCGTGACCGCGTCCAGACTCCGTAGGAAGGCCTGCTCATGACCGTCGACTCACCACCCGCCGTCGAAACCGTCCACAAGGTGCTGGGCGGCGCTGCCCTCGCCTTCGGAGCAGCCGGCCTGCTGGCACCGCGTGCTCTGTTGAGCGCCTACGGCATGAGCCTCCAGGGAGGCGAGTCCATGTACCTGGCCCGCATGTGGGGAGCCCGCATGGCTTTCATCGGCGCTCTCTCGCTCGCCGCGACCGGCGAGCTCAGGCGCACCTCCTTCATGCTCGGCGCCGCACTCGGCGGTGTCGACACAGTGCTGTCGCTGGCCACCCCGGGGCTGTCCGCGCAGACCCGCATCCAGGGAGCCACGACTGCCAGCGCCATCGGGTCGATGGCCCTCTACGCGCTGCGGGAGTCGTAGGCCAGCAGCGCGACACCCAGCGACATGAGTGACGCCGGGTCGTCCAGGTCGACCCCGAGGACCCGCGACAGCCGGTCGAGGCGCTTGTAGATCGAGGCCCGGCTGCGGTGGGTCGCCTCTGCCAGCCTGGTCTTGTTGCCACCCACGGCGACGTACTGCCGAAGCAGGTCGAGGGACCCGTCGCTCCTGCGTGTCTCGTGCTCGAGCAGCCGCCCGAGCTCGGACTCGACGAACGCCTGCACACGGGCGTCGTCGTGGAGCAGCGCCAGGAGCCCACGCAGCCCGACGTCCGCGTGCCGGAAATAGATCCGACCGGGATGCCCGGGCATGGTGGCGGCCACCTCGGCGATGTGGCCGGCCTGGCCGAGCCCGCGTCCGGCGGCGAGCAACGAGTCGCTGACCGGGCCGACTCCGAGCACCACCTCCCCCTCCGGCAGCCTGGTGACCAGCGCGTCCAGCGCCTCGTCCTCGTGCGAGGCTGGCCCCCTTACCTGCGGTACGGCGAGCAGCAGCCCGACCTGGTCCTCGAGCAGACCGCCGACCAGCCCCGACAACCCCGCGGCGCGCAGCGCCCGGGAGACCTGCTCGACCAGCGTCCGCGCGCGGTCCTGCTGGAGAAGCGGGTCGGCACCGTCCGGGGGGTCGGCCGGCGCCCCTCTGAGCCGGGCCACCACTGCGACGTACCGGGTGCCGCGACCCATTCCGAGGGCAGCCGCCCTGGCCGACGCGGACTCCTCGTCGACTATCCGGCCGGCGGCGAGGTCGGCGAGCAGCCCACCCTGTGCGCGGTGCTCCAGGCTCAGCCGGTCGCGCTCCACCATCCGACCCAGCTCCAGCGCCTGGGCGGCCCGTTCCAGGAGCATCGCGAGCCGCGCCTGGCTCGTCGCCGGATCGGGGACGACCAGCCGGGCCCAGCGGCGGCCGTGGAGCCCCACCGGGGCGGTGACCCAGCCCTCCGGTCCGCTGACTCCGAGTGTCTCCAGGTTCGGCGTGGCCCGGGACCGCCGCTCCCAGTCGGCGAGCAGCCCCGCCGCGGGGCGGCCCCGCGCCTCGAAGGCGACCACCCGGCGGGTGAGGTCCTCGAGCACCACCGAGGAGCCGCTCAATGCCGACGCGGCGGCCACGATCGCGCCCGCATCGGCCTCCTCGAGGCTGAGGGCGGTGAAGCGCTCGTGGACCTCGCGGGCGAACTCCACCTGCTTGAGCTGGTCAGCGACGATGCCGCGGTGCACCTCCTCGGTCACCTCGACGAACCGGACCTGGTGTCGCAGCACGATCACGGGGAAGTCCCGGGCCCGCGCCCTGGCCAGCACCTCGTCCGGCACCGCCGAGAACCCCGCGCCCAGCTCGACCACCAGCCCGGCGGCACCTGCGGTGACCAGCGCCTCGACGTAGTCGACCGCCTCGGCCACCGGACCGCTCATCGCGATGCCCGTGGAGAGGATCAGCTCGCCGCCACGCAACAATCCGGTCAGGTCGCCCACCTCACCGACGTGCACCCAGCGAACCGGCGCATCGAGTCGGGCCTCGCCGCTGAGCACCTCAGGCCCGCCGGGCGTGAGCGACGCGGATCCGAGGACTTGGCGAAGGGTGGGACGCACGCTCCCAGCGTAGGTGACACATCGTCCACGGCTGAGCCCAAGCCGAGACACTCCGTCACTGTGCGGCGGGTTCGTCCTAGAGGCAGAGTGGCTGCCATGACCGACCTCCCGCTGATCCCGCACTGGGCCGACGGCCGCCCTCTCGACGGCTCTTCCTCTCGCCGTGGCGACGTCACCAACCCCGCCACCGGCGAGGTGACCGCGCAGGTCGCCTTCGCGGGCGCAGAGGACGCCGAACGTGTCATCGGCTCCGCGCGAGCTGCGGCCCGCGGCTGGGCCGAGACCTCCGTCTCCGCTCGGACGCAGGTCGTCTTCCGGTTCCGCGAGCTCCTCAACCAGCGCAAGGAGGAGCTCGCCGCGATCATCACCCGCGAGCACGGCAAGGTGACGGCCGACGCCCTCGGCGAGGTCTCGCGCGGCCAGGAGGTCGTGGAGTTCGCCTGTGGCATCCCCCACCTGCTCAAGGGTGGCTACTCGGAGAACGTGTCGACGGGCGTCGACGTCCACTCCAAGCGCCAGCCGATGGGCGTCGTCGGCGTGATCAGCCCCTTCAACTTCCCGGCGATGGTGCCGATGTGGTTCTTCCCGGTCGCGATCGCGACCGGCAACACCGTCGTACTCAAGCCGAGCGAGAAGGATCCCTCGGCCTCCCTCTGGATGGCCGAGCTGTGGCGCGAGGCGGGTCTCCCCGACGGGGTGTTCAACGTCCTGCAGGGCGACAAGGAAGCCGTGGACGCGCTTCTGGACCACCCCGACGTCAAGGCGATCAGCTTCGTGGGATCGACGCCGATCGCCCGCTACGTCTACGAGCGCGGCAGCGGCAACGGCAAGCGCGTGCAGGCGCTGGGAGGCGCCAAGAACCACATGGTCGTGCTGCCGGACGCCGATCTCGACCTCGCCGCGGACCAGGCGGTCAGCGCAGGGTTCGGGTCGGCGGGGGAGCGCTGCATGGCGATCTCCGTGCTTGTGGCGGTCGGACCGGTCGGCGACGAGCTGGTCGCCAAGGTCGCCGACCGCACCCGAGGGCTCCGCACCGGGGACGGCACGCGAGGGACCGACATGGGGCCGCTGGTCACCCGTGCCCACCGCGACAAGGTCGCGTCGTACGTCGAGGAGGGGGAGACCGCGGGCGCCAAGGTCGTCGTCGACGGCCGGGAGGTGCAGCCCGACGGCGCCGCCGAGGGGTTCTGGCTGGGGCCCACGCTGTTCGACAACGTGTCGCCCGACATGTCGATCTACCGTGAGGAGATCTTCGGTCCGGTGCTGAACGTGGTGCGCGTGGACAGCTACGACGAGGCGGTGCGCCTGGTCAATGCCAACCCCTACGGCAACGGGGTGGCCGTCTTCACCAGCAGCGGCGGCGCCGCCCGGAAGTTCGAGGTCGATGTCGAGGTCGGGATGATCGGGGTCAACGTGCCGATCCCGGTCCCGATGGCCTACTACTCCTTCGGTGGCTGGAAGAACAGCCTCTTTGGTGACAGCCACGCGCACGGCACCGAAGGTGTCCACTTCTTCACCCGGGGGAAGGTCGTCACCTCGCGGTGGGGCGACCCTGCCGTGAAGCCCACCGGTGGGCTCGAGCTCGCCTTCCCGCAGAACAAGTGAGGTCACGATGACGGTCCCGGCAGGCTCGACCAGCCGCACCTACGAGCTGGACCGCAAGCACGTCTTCCACTCGTGGGCCGCGCAGGCGACGTTCGACCCGATGGTCGTCACGCGCGCCGAGGGCGTCTCCCTGTGGGACGACCAGGACCGGCGCTACCTGGACTTCTCCTCACAGCTCGTCTTCACGAACATCGGTCACCAGCACCCGCGCGTGGTCAAGGCGATCCAGGACCAGGCCGCCCGGCTCTGCACGGTCGCCCCCCAGCACGCCAACGAGGCGAGGTCGGAGGCGGCGCGACTGATCGCCGACATCGCACCGGCGGGGTTGGACCGGGTCTTCTTCACCGGTGGTGGCGCCGAGGCCATCGAGCACGCGGTACGGATGGCGCGGCTCCACACCGATCGCATCAAGGTGCTGTCGGCGTACCGCAGCTACCACGGCGGCACGAACACCGCGGTGAACCTCACCGGCGACCCGCGCCGCTGGCCCAACGACTACGGCTCGGCGGGAACGGTGAAGTACTTCGGGCCGTTCCTGTACCGCTCGGAGTTCGACGCCACCACGGAGGCGGAGGAGTCGGAAAGGGCACTGCGGCACCTCCGCCGTACGGTCGAAGGTGAGGGGCCGGCCACGATCGCCGCAATTGTCATTGAGACAATCCCAGGCACCGCAGGCATCATGCCCCCTCCGCCCGGCTATCTGGCCGGGGTGCGCGAGATCTGCGACGAGCACGGCATCGTCTTGGTGCTGGACGAGGTGATGGCCGGCTTCGGTCGGACCGGGGCCTGGTTGGCTCTCGACCACTACGGCGTCACGCCGGACCTCGTCACGTTCGCGAAGGGCGTGACGTCGGGCTACGTGCCGCTCGGAGGCGTCATCGTCTCTGACGCGATCTACGAGACCTTCGCCCAGCGCGTCTACCCCGGTGGCCTGACCTACTCCGGCCACCCGCTCGCCTGCGCCACCGCGGTCGAGACGATCAACACCATGCGCGACGAGCGGATCGTCGAGCAGGCGGCGGCGTTGGGCGAGGACGTGCTGGGGCCCGGCCTACGAGAGCTCGCCGACCGTCACCCGTGTGTCGGGGACGTCCGCGGGATCGGCGCCTTCTGGGCGGTCGAGCTGGTGCAGGACCGGGCGAGCAAGAAGCCGCTGGCGCCGTACGGCGGGACCAGCCCCGCGATGAACGAGGTCGTCGCCGCCTGCAAGAAGGGCGGGTTGCTGCCCTTCGTCAACTACAACCGGCTGCACGTCGTACCCCCGTGCAACACCACGGCCGACGAGGCACGTGAGGGGCTCGCCATCCTCGACGCCGCTCTGTCGGTCGGCGACGCGCACGCGGAGTCCTGACCCGCCGACCCGCCCACGATGTCTGGTCGACCCGCCCACGATGTCTGGTCGACCCGCCCAGGATGCAGGTCAGTTGCCGCGGTCCTGCCAGGTGCAGATGCACGCCTCGTTCCCCTCGGCGTCGGCCAGCACCCAGAACGCCCGGGCGCGGGCGTCGCTGACCAGCCGCCCCCCAGCGGCCACCGTGTCCGCCACCCGTTGCTCTGCCACGTCGGAGGGCACCACGACGTCGAGGTGGAAGCGGTTGCGCTGCGTGCGCGGCTCGCTCATCTGCTGGAACCACATGGCGGGACCGATGCCTTCGGGATCGATGAGCGCCATCACCTCGTGCCCCTCCTCGGTGTGCTCGGGAACGTAGCCGAGAACGGTCTGCCAGAACGGACGTACCGCGGCAACGTCCATCGCGTCCAGCGCGATCTCCAGGGCCATGCTGTCCCTCGGGTGGCTCGAGTAGCCGCGGTCCGCCGCCAGCTCGCTGATGGCGCGCGCGAGCCTGACGTCCCGGTCGGTCAGCCCGTTGAGGAAGTGCGTCGTCGACACCAGGTGCACGAGATCCGGGTAGCGAAGGTCGATCGAGGCGTGGTGGTCCTGCGCGTCGCAGAGCGCCGCCACGTCGGCGGCGAACCGGCCCGCCTCGGCGTACGACCCGCACTCGAAGTTGGCCTCGACACCGCTGCGGATCACCCGCCAGTCGCCGAGGCCCAGGTCTGAGAAGTCGCTGGCTCGAACTCGTGAAGTCATTGGCTCACGGTACGGCGAAGCGCCCTGCCTGCATCGTGGGCGGGTCGGGCAGACATCGTGGGCGGGTCGGGCAGACATCGTGGGCGGGTCGGGCAGACATCGTGGGCGGGTCGGCGGGGTCAGGGGGCGAGCGGGCGCACGGCGGTGATCCGGTGCACGGCGTAGGACCGCACCTCCTCCGACCTGTGGTCGAAGGCACGCAGCCATCCACCCTCCACCCGCTGCGGATCCACGACCCGCTCCGAGATGGACCCGTCGTTGTCCACGTAGTCGATCCACACCGGCGCGCCTGCATCGACCGCCTCACGGAGCAACGCGAGGACCGCTGCCGGGGACTGGCGCAGCGGCGCCGAGGCAGGCAGCCGCCGCCGGTCCGCGACACGGTCGCCCGCCCGGATCGCGGTCACCGCAGCCGCTGCGTGCGCGGCCCGCCGGGCGGCCGACTCCGACGCCGGAGGGATCCTCGGGGTGCGCGGACCACGGGCCCGGTGAGCGTCCCGGCGTGCCACGTGCACGCCACCGTCCGACCCCTCGACCACCGGTGCCACCCCGAGCTGACGCAGCTTGGGCAGGAGCACGTCGATCGGGGTGTCGCTGAGCATCACCGTCGGTGCGATCCGCCGGAGCCGCAGGCCCGCCGCCCGCGGGTCGTGCGCGAGCTCGGTCAGCGCTGCCTCGTCGTCGCTGCGAAGGAACGACTCCACCGTGCCGACCCGGACCCGGCCGAACGTCCGCGCCACGTCGTCGACGAGGTAGCGCAGCGGCTGGGGGACCTCGGTGCCGGCGGCCCGGCCGATGGCCTCGTGGACCTCCGTCGCGGACCACCCCACGTCGAACGCGTGGCGCACCGACGCCTCGGTGAACCGGTAGACCGTCGCGCCGCCGCGGGACTCCACCTGTGCCAGGACGGCGAGGTCGCGCGCGAGTGACTCCACCAACGGCCCAGGCGCCACTGCGGTGAGGTCCGCCTGCACCAGGACGTGGTCGACGGGCGGGGGAAGGAGGGGGTCGAGCATCTTCGCCGCGGCCGCGGGGCCCTCCTCGAGCAGCGTGCGTCCGGAGGTGGCCAGCCCGCCGAGCGCCATCACCCCGACCACCGCCGCCTCGTCGAGCGCCCACGCGACCGCGTCGCTGCGGGACGCCGGCCGCCGTGGGCGCAGCCAGCGGTGTCGCGCGACGACGGACGGCACACCGGTGCCGGACGCGAGGACGGCGCCGGCGGGAAGCGACGCCACCTCGCCCAACGTCTCGAGACGTGTGTCGACGAGCCACCCGCTCTCGAGATCTGGCGCCAGCGCGTTGACGGTCTTGCCCTGTGCTCTGCTGCCCACCAGGCCGACCAGGCGCGGGTTGTGCAGCCAGGCGGCGGCGGCGGACGCCCAACGCTGGGCCATCGGCTGAGCACGCCACCGGTCGTACTGGTCGGTGGGAAGCCACGCAGCATCCACCTCGGTGGTCGCTCCCTGGCCGAGCAGCCCCGACGCCCACGCCAGCTCGACGTGCAGGGCGGCGAGCCGTTCGTCGCCGTGGAGAAGGGCTGCCGAGGCACGCAGGTCGCGCACCGACAGCCCGCCCTGCCGGAGCGCCGCCGGCGGCTCGGCTCCCCAGTGGTCGAGCAGCAGCTCCAGCCGGTGCACCAGCTCGGATGCGGCGCCGGCGGCGGCACGATCGACGAGCCCGGCCTCACGTGACGCCGTGGCGAGCGGCGGCATCGCGTCCACAGGCTCCCGTGTCGTGCGGCCACCTCGACGCGCCAGCCCGACCTCCCGTGGCACGGCGAGGTGCCGGCGGTCCCGGGGCAGCAGCAGCCCGCGAGCCACCAGCTGCTCGACCGGTGCGACCGCGGTCGCCACCGTCACGGCTGCGACGGCCACCTCCGAGGCGCCGTCGGAGCCGGTCGTCTCGAGGTGGTCGAGCATCGCCCGGGCGGCCGGGTCGCAGCTCTCGACCAGCCGCTCGACGGCGGCCGGGTGCGCCAGCAGCTCCCCGATCCGCACGGCGTCCTTGGCCCGGTCGCCGCTCGATCGGTCGCCGAGGTCGGCCAGGAGCTGTGCGAGCCGCTCCGGCCCGTACGACGCGAGCAGCTGCTCGGCCGGAGGACCCAGCCTGCTCACCGTCGTTCCGACGGCCTCGCCCACGGCAGTGACCACGCGGAGGTCGTCGTCGGTCCCCCACACGAGCGCGAGGTCGGCCAGCCGGTCGAGTGCCGCCGAGACCGAGTCGGGTGCCGCCTGCACGACCTCCGTCAGCCGGTCACGCCCGGCGCGCCCGCCGAGCACCGCGAGGGCGTCCAGCACCGCGAGCTCGAGCGTCGTCAGCCGGTCGAGCGCCCTCAGCACGGACGCGCGGGTGCCCGCCCTCGACGCCAGCTGCGAGCAGTCCTGCGGCGCCGGGTTCGCGAGGTCGGGCCGGGCCTCCAGAAGCGCGGCCAGCCGTCGGTCGGCCCAGCCGCGGAGCTGGTCGGCCAGCGTGCGGGGCTGCGGAGGCGACTCTGGGAGCGGCGCAGACATCCGCACCACGATACCGGCGGGGGTGCCGACCACTGCCCGCCTACAGTTGCCCGGTGAGCGCCCCACCCCTCGTCGTCGGCTTCGACCTCGACATGACGCTCATCGACACCCGCCCAGGGTTCTCGGCCTGCCTGGCGGCCGTGGCCGGTGAGGCGGGACTGTCCCTCGACATCGCGGCCATCGCCACGCGGCTCGGTCCACCGCTCGACCTCATGCTCGCCACGGAGCTGCCGCACCTCGCTTCCGGCGAGATCGCGGCTCTCGTCGACCGGTTCCGTGCGCTGTATCCCGGCATCGCGGTGGCGCCCACGCTTCCCTTCCCCGGTGCTCACGAGTCCCTGGCGGCGGTCCGGGCGCACCGGGGCAGGAGCCTGGTCGTCACCGGGAAGTTCTCCCCGAACGCGCGCCTGCACACCGACGCGCTGGACTTCGACATCGACGTGCTGGTCGGCGAGGTCTGGGGACCGGGGAAGGGTCCGGTGCTGGCCGAGCACGGCGCCTCGATCTTCGTCGGGGACCACGTGCACGACGTCGAGGGCGCCCTGGTGGCCGGGGCGCACAGCGTCAGCGTGCTCACCGGCGGCTGCACCGAGGCCGAGCTCGTGGCCGCCGGCACCCACACGGTGCTTCCGGACCTGACAGCGTTCCCGGCCTGGCTCGACGAGCATCTGCTGGAGACCCGGTCGAGCGCACTGCAGGCACACCTGCGTGAGCTGGGGTCGGTGCTCGTGGCGTTCAGTGGAGGCGCGGACAGCGCGTTCCTGCTGGCCGCCGCGGTCCGCGCCCTGGGCCCGGAGCGGGTCGCCGCCGCGACGGCGTACTCCGCCTCGCTGCCGGGCCGCGAACGCGACCCCGCACGCTCGTTCGCCGAGTCGCTGGGGGTGCGGGTGCTGACGCCGTCCACCCACGAGATGGAGCGCGAGGGCTACCGGCGCAACGACGGGGACCGCTGCTACCACTGCAAGGCCGAGCTCCTCGACGTGCTGCGTCCCCTCGCGGAGCGCCACGGGCTGCGGCACGTCGCCACCGGCACGAACGCCGACGACCTCGTGGCTGGATTCCGACCGGGCATCCGTGCCGCGGCCGAACGTGCCGCAGTCACCCCGCTCGCCACCGCCGGCCTCACGAAGGCCCAGGTCCGCGCCGCGTCACGCCGCTGGGGGCTGCCCACGTGGGACAAGCCGGCTGCGGCGTGCCTCAGCTCCCGGGTCGCCTACGGGATCGAGGTGACACCGCGGGCGCTGGCACGCGTGGAGCGGGCCGAGACCGAGGTACGCCGGGTGCTGGAGGAGGCAGGGGTCACGGTGACCGACCTCCGTGTCCGCGACCTCGGTGACCAGGCCTCCGTCGAGCTCGACAGGACCGTCGTGGCGCTGCTCGGCCGGCGTCCCGAGCTCGCCGACACCGTCACGGCAACGGTCGTGGCGACGGGGTTCCCGGCCGCCGTCCTCGACCGGCGGGGGTTTCGCTCGGGCTCCATGAACGAGCTGCTCGAGGACGCGCACCGCTTCCGCTGACCGGTTGTCCACGGGCGTGTCCACCCCTCTAGGCTGGACACGCGCACTTCGGTCCCCGGCGACGAGGACCCCGATCCAACGAGGAGTCCCGGTGCCGACGGGCAAGGTGAAGTGGTACGACGTCGAGAAGGGCTTCGGCTTCCTCTCCAAGGACGAGGGCGGTGACGTCTACGTCCGTTCCTCGGCCCTGCCCGAAGGCGTCGCCTCGTTGAAGCCCGGCATGCGGGTCGAGTTCGGAGTGGCCCAGGGTCGCAAGGGCGACCAGGCCCTCCAGGTCCGAGTCCTCGACGCGCCCCCGTCGGTCGCCAAGGCGATGCGCAAGAAGCCTGCTGACATGGTCAACATCATCGAGGACCTCTACCGGCTGCTGGAGAGCATCGAGGGGGGCTACCGCGCGGGCCGCCACCCCGACCCGAAGCAGGCCAAGCCGACGGCGATGCTGCTGCGCGCGCTGGCCGACGAGCTGGAGTCCTAGCCAGCGAACGACCGGGCTCGGCTACTGCTCGGGCGCCGGCTGAGCCGGAGCGCGCTCGCGCACCCCGAGGCCGACCCACACGCTCATCGCCACGAGGATCAAGGCCGCGACACCGAGCCCGACGCGGGGGATGAGGGGCAGGGCGATGCCGAGGAAGCCGCCGACGACCCAGGAGAGCTGCAGCAGCGTCTCGGACCTGGCGAAGGCGCTCGACCGCGTGCGGTCGGGCACCTGGTCCTGGATGAGGGCGTCCAGCGAGAGCTTTCCGAGGGCCTGGCACACGCCGGCCGTCAGCCCGAGCAGCAGCACCGTGGGCAGCCCGTAGAACAGCGCCGCGCCCGCCGCTGCGGCGGTGTCCGCCACCAGCGCGAGCACCACGACCACGTCGGGACGCAGGTTGCGCAGAGCCGAGCCGAGCCCGATGCCGATGGCGTTCCCCAGTCCGGCGGAGCCGATCACCAGCCCGAGCAGCAGCTCGGGGCGGTCCTCCCATCCCGGGAACGGTTTGTCGCGCAGCAGGAAAGCCATGTAGAGCGTGAGGAAGCCGGACAGGATCCGAAGCCCTGAGTTGCACCGGAGCCCGCGCACCACGACCGCGGGGACCCGGGCGCGGGTGCCGCCCCGTAGCCGCGCCGACTCCTCGCCGGCCGCCTCGTCCACCCGTTGCGGCAGGAGGATCGCGAGGATCGTCGCGCCGACGAAGACCAGGAACGCGTAGCGCAGCGACCACTCCGGTCCGGCGAGCGAGGCCAGCACCGCCAGGGGCGCCGACACCGAGGCGCCGACGATCCCCGCGATGGAGATGCGTGAGTTGGTCTTCACCAGGCCGAGGGCGGGCGGAGCCACGCGTGGCACGGCCGCGGCGCGGGTCACGCCGTACGCCTTGGACGCGACGAGCACCCCCAGAGCAGCGGGGAACAACAGGAGCGAGTCACCGTTGACCTGCCCCGACATCACCCAGCACAGGAACCCACGAAGCGCCATGGTGAGACCGATCGCCCACCGCCGGCCATGGCTGGAGCGGTCCAGCACCGGGCCGATCAGTGGGGCCACGACGGCGAACGGCAGCATCGTGAGACCCAGGAACAGCGCCACCTGGTCACGTGCCTCACCGGTGGGGACCTGGAAGAACAGCGTGCCGGCCAGGCTGATGGCGACAGCTGCGTCGCCTGCGGCGTTGAAGGCGTGGAGCTCGATGACGCGGGACAGGCCGCTGTCGCCCGCGCCGTTCGCCTGGGTCGCCCGGCGGGTCTGACGGTAGACGTAGCGCGCCGCGGAGGTGCTGCCGGTCCCGCCGCGACGAAGCGCCCGGCCGGTGGCGGTAGCGGCCCCGCGCAGCCGTCCCGGTGCCGCCTGCTGCTCCTCCGTCATCCCCCCATCTTGTCGCGCCACGGCCGCGCCGTCCCCCGGGCCGGCGCGCGACATGCCCGACCACTCTGGGAGGATCGGACGGTGACCAAACCTGCCAAGACCCCGAAGCTGGACACGGTCGGAGCCGAGGCGGTCGACGCGGCCCGGGCGGCGCTGCTCGAGCTGGTGCCCGAGCACGACGTCGGCGAGCACCTCGGCCGCGAGGCCCAAGCCGACAAGGTCGTCACTCACTTCTTCGACTGCACCCAGCGCGGCTACCGAGGGTGGCGATGGTCCGTCACCGTGGCGCGGGCCCCTCGTCAGAAGGTCGTCACCGTCGACGAGGTCGTGCTTCTCCCTGGGCCGGAGGCGATCCTGGCTCCGGAGTGGCTTCCCTGGCGCGAGCGCATCCGCCCCGGCGACCTCAGTCCCGGCGACCTCCTCCCCAGCGAGGAGGACGACCTGCGGCTGGCGCCGGCGTACACCGCCGCCGACGAGGAGGTCGACGAGGCCGAGCTGAAGCGGGTGTCCGACGAGCTGGGCCTGGGACGTCCGCAGGTGCTCTCGCTCGACGGGCGCGAGCTGGCCGCCGAGCGCTGGTACGCCGGAAGCCATGGCCCCGACACCGAGCTGGCCCGGTCAGCCCCCGCCTCCTGTGCCAGCTGCGGGTTCCTCGTCAAAATGGCCGGCCCACTGGGGCGCCTCTTCGGTGTCTGCGCCAACGCCTTCGCCAACGACGACGGCCGGGTGGTCTCCTTCGACCACGGCTGCGGCGCCCACTCCGAGGCGCGGCTCGGGCGGCGCAACCTGCCGCAGCCCCTCCCGGAGCCCGCGCTCGACACGATGCGGTGGGAAGAGCTCGAGACCTTCTGAGCAACGCTCAGGCGGACCCCTCAGCGGCGGCGTCTACTGACCGGTGAGCCAGGGCCCCATCCCGGCCATGCAGAAGTCCACGAGGCGACGCACCGCTTCCTCCGGGTCCGGTACGACGCCCTCCTTCTCGTCCCACGGGCGCATCATGGCGTAGACGATCTCGGTCCCGTAGACGACGTTGACCACCAGCTGCGCCGGGATGTCGGGCCGGGCCTCGCCCCGGGCGACGGCCCTCTCGAAGACGGCGAGGGCCGCGGGGCGGTAGATCCCGTTGACGACCTCCGCGAAGCCGCCGAGCTGCTCGCCTGATCCGGCCGCGTCGATCATGATCCGGGTCATGGCCCACCCCGTTGGATCGGCGTAGAAGGTATGCAGCGACCTGGCCAGGACCTCGAGGTCGCTGCGCAGACCTCCGGTGTCGATGGCCTGCGAGGCCGCGCCCATGTCCTTGACCGCCGCAGCCAGCAGCGCATCCTTGTCCGGCCACCGCAGGTACAGGGTGGACTTCCCCACGCCCGCCCGGCGGGCCACCCCGTCCATGGTCAGCCCGGCCCAGCCGCGCTCGGCGTACTCCTGCACCGCCGCGGTGAGGACCCGTTGCTCCAGCTCCGGGTCCCGGGGTCGCCCGCGTCGACGCGTGCCCGGCTCCGTCTCCGCATCCACACCTCTGATCAAAGCACGGCCGGAGGGAGGCATCCGAGGAATGTCACTAGGTTGACCGTGTCGGCGCAAGCGATCACAGGACGAGGGGAACCGCATGGCGGAGGCAGAGGAGGCGCGCGGGGGCGGCGCCCGGCTCGACGGACGAACGGTCGCCCTGCTCGGCGGGACCGGGCCTCAGGGTCGTGGCCTGGCGCGGCGCTTCGCCGCCGGAGGACTCCGGGTGGTGCTGGGCAGCCGGGACGCGGAGCGGGCAAGGACACTGGCGGCCGAGCTGAGCCAGGAGGTCGGCAGCCAGGTGTCAGGCGCCGACAACGCCGAGGCGGCGGCGGCGGGCGACATCGTCGTCGTGGCGGTGCCCTGGGAGGGTCATGCGGCGCTGCTCCGACTGCTGTCGGTCGAGCTCGCGGGGAAGCTGGTCGTCGACTGTGTCAACCCGTTGGGCTTCGACAAGCACGGTGCCTACGCGCTCGCGGTGGAGGAGGGCTCTGCGACCCAGCAGGCGGCGGCGCTCCTGCCCGACAGCACCGTGGTCGGTGCCTTCCACCACGTCAGCGCGGTGAAGCTCGACGATCCTGGGGTGGCGACGGTCGACA
>CADCUI010000087.1 GCA_902805845.1 uncultured Nocardioidaceae bacterium | reverse complement strand
AGCTCTACGAGTCGGCGAAGGTGGATGGCGCCGGTACGCTGCGTCGGATCTGGCACATCACCATTCCGTTGCTGCGACCCACGACGCTCTTCCTGCTCGTCCTCGGCATCATCGGCTCGTTCCAGGTGTTCACGCAGATCTTCGTGATGACCAGCGGCGGGCCCGTCAACAAGACGACGACGATGGTCTATTACATGTATCTCTGGGCGTTCAAGTACTACGACATGGGCTACGCGAGCACCCTGGCCTTTGCGTTGTTCGCCATGCTGCTGGTGTTCACCGTGCTGCAGCTGCGGCTCTTCAAGCAGGCCGACGCATGACCGGGTACGCCGAGGTCGATGAGGTTCCGGCCGTCCTGCAGCGCCCTGACTCGCCGGCCGCGCCGACCAGGTCCAGGAAGCAGCGTCGCCGGGACGACAAGTCGTCCAACAAGAAGATCGGGCTCCGGTCGAAGCTGCTGATCTACCTCGTCCTGGCCCCGGTCGCCATCCTGTTCGTGGAGCCCTTCGCCTGGTTGTTGAGCGCGTCGTTCCAGCAGATCGGCACCATCTTCGCCAACCCTCCGACGTGGCTCCCGGACGACCCGACCCTGAGCGGGTACAAGGGCTTCCTCAACGTCGGTGACCTGACCGGCGCGCAGAGGAACGCCGGACACGGGGAGTGGCGCTGGTTCGCGAACAGCGCGTTCGTGGCAGGTTCGATCACGATCCTGCAGACCTTCTTCAACGCCCTGTGCGCCTACTGCTTCGCCAAGCGGAAGTTCCCGGGCCGCAACGTCATCTTCGTGCTGTTCCTCGGCACGATGATGGTGCCCGGGATGGTCCTCGTGATCCCGAACTACATCATCATCCAGCACGTCCCCTTCATGGGCGACAACGACTGGATGGGTATGGGTGGACACGGCCTCCTCGACTCGTACTGGGGGCTGATCCTGCCCGGCGTGGTGAGCGCCTTCGGCATCTTCCTGCTCCGCCAGTACATGCTCTCGATCCCGAACGACCTGCTCGACGCCGCCCGCATCGACGGAGCCAGCGAGTTCAGGATCTTCTGGAGCATCGTGCTGCCGCTGTGCACGCCGGCGCTCGCTGCCAACGCGATCTTCACCTTCCAGGGCGCCTGGGAGGACTTCTTCTGGCCGCTGATCGTCATGTCCGACCCCGACAAGCTCACCGCCCCCGTCGGCCTGGCGCTGTTCGTGGTGCAGAACCGGACCTCGTGGAACCTGCTCTTCGCGGGCTCGGTGATCGCGACGCTTCCCATGATCATCGTCTTCATCATCTTCCAGCGGCAGTTCGTCCAGGGCATCGCGCTCACCGGCGTCAAGGGATAGGCCCGATGGGCCCCACCGACCCGGACCAGACCCGGGCAGCGCTGGCGCGGTTGCTCGCCGCGGGCAACGGTGTGCTCCGGTGCGATCCGGCGTGGGTGGCGCGTGACTTCCTGCCGCCGGGCCGGAGGCTGGGGCTGCCCGAACACGGCTACGACGTGGGGGAGCGCGGCTCCATCTGCGAGCGGTGGCTGACCTCGACGACGAAGGCCGACAACCGGGTGGGGCCCGACGACGAGGGGCTCAGCTACGCGGTGGGGGAGGACGGGGAGCGGATCCTGCTCCGGGACGCGGTGCTGGCCGATCCGGCGGCCGTCCTGGGGCCGACGTACGCCGCGTCGCACCCGGCCGGACTGGGGAGGCTGGCCAAGCTGTTCGACTACGGCGACCGGTTGCCGTACCACATCCACCCTCCGCAGGAGTTCGCGGCGCTCGTCGGGGCCAACGCGAAGGACGAGTCGTACCACTTCCCCGCCGGCGTGGACATGGGCGCTCACCCGGAGACGTTCTTCGGGGTCCACCCGTGGATCGCCGAGCAACGCGCCTACGACACGCTGCTGCCCTACCTGGTCGACTGGGACAGCGACCTGATCCTCCGGCATGCGCGGGCCGAGCTGCAGGTGGCGGGGGAGGGCTTCCACGTGCCCTCCGGCGTCCTGCACGCGCCCGGCACCGCACTCACGCTGGAGCTGCAGGAGGACTCCGACGTCCTCGCGATGTTCCAGGCTCTCAACGCCGGGCGGATCATCTCCAAGGACCTGCTCTTCAAGGACGTCCGGCCCCAGGACCGTGAGGCCCATGGTGAGCGGTTCCCGCTCCGGTTCGTCGACTGGGAGACGAACGGGGACCCCTGGTTCTACGAGAACCGGCACCTGAGCCCGCAGCCCGTCGACGGCTCCACCGGCGACGGCGAGGAGAGCTGGATCTTCTACAACACCAGCAAGTACGCCGGGAAGCGCCTCGTGGTCCCGCCCGGCGGCGTCCACCGGGTGCGTGAGCCCGGCGTCTACAGCGTGTTCGTGTGGTCAGGGCACGGCCGCTACGCCGGCCATGAGGTGCGGGGTGGTGAGCCTGGTCTCGACGAGCTCCTCGTGACGCACGAGGCGGCGACGAGGGAGCACGAGGTCCACAACGCCGGGCGCGAGGACCTTGTGGTGTTCACCTTCTTCGGCCCCGACCTCCACGAGAGCGCACCGACGATCCCGGCGCGGGGTCGATGACCCGGGAGCTCACCGTCGGCCTCCTGGGGGCAGGACTGATCGCGGGCGTGCACGCCCACGCCTACCGGGACTCCCCGGGGGTGCGGCTGCTGGCGGTGGCGGACGTCGTGCCCGGGAAGGCCGCACGGATCGCCGGCGAGCACGGCGCCGAGGTGGTGCCGGACCTCGAGGCGCTCCTGGCCCTCGGGGTCGACGTCGTCGACATCTGCACGCCGCCGCACCGGCATGCCGAGCCGGCGCTGGCCGCGCTCGCCGCCGGCCGCCACGTCATCTGCGAGAAGCCCCTGGCCCGGACGATGGAGGAGGCTCGACGCGTGGTGGCGGCGGTGGAGGAGGCTCCGGGGCTGCTCATGGTCGGGCACGTGTCGCGCTACGAGCCCGACCACCGCACGGCCCGGGACCTGGCCGCGTCAGGGGAGATCGGGGAGGTGCGACAGGTCACCCACTCGACGACGACGTCACTCCCCGGATGGAGCGAAGGCGGCTGGGCGGCTGACCCCGCGAAGTCCGGGGGGCCGCTGCTCGACCAGGCCGTGCACAGCTTCGACTACGCCCGGTGGGTGCTCGGCAGCCCCGCAGTGCGTGTCCACTGCATGGCTGCCGACAGCGAGGCCGGCCCGTCGACGTACGCGCTGGCCACGGTGCGCTACGCCAACGGCGCGATCGCGCACGTCGAGTGCAGCTGGGCGCACCCGGCGGCACGGGGCTTCAAGCTCTCCGCCGAGCTGATCGGGACCGCGGGTCGGGTGACCTGGAGCTACGACCACCTCATGGGTGGCGTCCTCTACCCGGTCGAGGGCGACGTCGAGTGGTGGGACGTGCTGGGCGACCGCGGCTTCACCGACGAGATGCGGGCGTTCTTCGAGGCGATCCGTGCCGGCGGGCCGTCGCCGGTGCCGGCCGGAGAGGCGGCGGAGTCGCTCCGGACGGCGCTCGCCGCCCTGGAGTCCGCGCACACGGGCCGCACCGTGGACCTGACCGCCTGGGAGCTGCCATGAGCCCGGGGGAGGCGCGCGGCCCCGTCGGTGTGGCGATCCTGGGTGCCGCCCACATGACCCACGCCTGGGCCTACGCACGTGCGCTCACGCAGTCCCCGGACGCGCGCGTCGTCGGGATCCACGACGCTCGCCCGGAGCAGGCACGCTGGATCCGCCAGGACTTCGGCATCCCCCTCATCGATGACCCTCGGGCGCTGGTCGCCGCCCCCGACGTGGAGGCGGTGGTCGTCTGCAGCGCCAACATCGACCATCGCGCGCACGTCGAGCTGGCCGCGTCGCTGGGGAGGCACGTCCTCTGCGAGAAGCCGATGGCCACCACTCTCGAGGACGCACAGGCCATGGTCGCGGCCTGCGCCAGGGGCGGTGTGCAGCTGCAGGTCGCCTTTGTCTCGCGGTTCCTGCCCCTCGTGAGCCGCGCGCGCGCCGCCGTGGGGGACGGCCGCCTGGGGGACCTCATCGGCCTGGTCGGCGGCAACCGGGGCCGCCCGCCCCTGCCGCCGTCGTACCCCCCGTGGATCACCGATCCGGTCCAGGCGGGTGGTGGGGCCCTGATCGACCACTCCGTGCACGTGACGGACGCGATGCGCCATGTGAGCGGGCTGGAGGTCTCCGAGGTCTCGGCCGAGGCCGGCGCGCTCCTCTGGGACTGTGGGGTCGACGACGTCGGGATCGTGTCCCTGCGCTTCGAGAACGGTGCCGTCGGCAGCGTCGACCCGAGCTGGTCGGTGCCGGCCGACAACCCGTGGGACCACGACTTCTACCTCCGGCTGGTCGGGACCAGCGGATCCCTCGACGTCAGCGGCTCGGCCGACTCGCTGCACGTCGTGAGTGCTCGTGAGGGCGGTCCGCGCGGACTCCGCGACGCGACGTTCGGTGAGGACGCGGATCAGGCGATGATCGCGGGATTCTTGTCCTCGGTGCGCGCAGGGGAGCTCCAGGAGCCGTGTGCCTCCGGCGAGGACGGTCTGCGCGCCCTCGAGATCGCCCTGGCGGGCTACCGGTCCTCCAAAGCGGGCTCCGTCGTCCGGCTCCGATGAACAGAGGCGAGGTGTGGCAGGGAGCGGACCTCAGCGGCCCTTCTCGAGCTCCCACAGCGGCTTCCGACGCGGCGCGCTGCGGATCGTGTTGCTGATCGCGTAGTACCTCGGGGTGGGGCGCATCCTTCGGTCGAAGGCGAGGGCTCGGTGTGGCCGGCCGTCCGAGCGGGGGAAGTCCTCGTCAAGAGAGGTGTACCGGTCGCTGAGCCCGAAGGCGACAACTGCCTTGACCGCCCGTTCGTCGAGGGTGACGTCGAGGTAGCGGCGGTAGACCTCGGCGACCATCCGGTCGCGCTTCTCCGCATTCACCGGCAGCCCCTCGTCGTTGACGTCGAGCTCAGTGATGAGGATCGGCAGGCCTCGGTCGGCGATGTCGCGAAGGAACCTGCGATAGCTCCACTCGTTGAACCTCTCGCCGAACTCGTGCGCCAGCAGATGCCCCTGGATGCCCACCGCCTGCACCGGGACGTCCCGGTCCAGCAGCCGGTCGAGGGCCTTGAGGAACGCGGCGCGCCTGTCCTCGGCGGGATCGCCCCACTCGTTGACAGTTTCGAAGCCGAACTCGTTGAGGATCCGCAGCGCCTTGGGGTCCTCCTCCTTGGCGATGTGGAACGACTCGGCGATGTACTCCGGGCCGATGGTGCTGTACCAAGGCACGTTGGTGCGGAAGCCGTGCTGGTCGGCGTCGTAGGGGTCGGTGACCTCGTTGGCCACGATCCAACCGCTCATCCGGCCGCGGTAGTGCGCGACCTCCCTCCGGATGACGCCGTACAGCAGCTTGCGTGCCTCGCGTCGCCCCAGTCCCCAGAGGTCGTCCTCGGTCCAACCCTCGCCGAACCCCTCGTCCCACGCGAGGTGGGCGCCGAGGGTGAGCTGCCCGTGCCGCTCGGCGAAGCGGATGATCCGGTCGCCAGGATCGAAGTTCAGCCTGGCTCCGGGTTCAGGCTTGAGCTGGTACCACAGCAGGTCGTCCTGGGTGAAGAGCAGGCCCGCCTCGCGCACGTCGAGCTTCCGATACTCGGGTTCAAGCTGCCAGGTGGCCATGGACGACCCGAACACCAGGCCCCGGTTCTTCGCCTGCCGCCAGAGTGGTGGGCGGCCGGTCGACGGCAGCCCGCGCGACCGCTCGGCGGCCTCCGCGAGCCCCGGGAGCCCGGTGGCGATGCCGGCCGTGGTGCCTGCAGCCCCGAGCAGGAGCGACCGGCGAGAGAAGGAACTGGACGGCTGCATGGCGCTCCTCGATGGAGGGTCCGGGCGTGTGACGAGGCTCACCCAAACCGATTGGCTCGAATCTAGGTGGCTGCTCCGGGGCGGCGCAAGACCCCCTTGCCTGCGAGGCTGTGTCAGGCTCCGGTGTGGAGCACGACCTGGCCGTCCTGCTGGGTCACCCGGTAGGTCTTGAGCCCGACCCGCTCCGGCTCCAGGAGGGACCGACCCGTCTCGAGGTCGAACTCCCAGCCGTGCCAGGGACAGCGGATCACTCGCTCGTCCATGCCGTAGACCAGCTCCTGCGGCCCGGCCTCGACGAATGTCCCACTCAGGGAACCCGTGCACATGGACGCGCCCATGTGGGGGCAGCGGTCACTGACGGCGAAGAACTCCTCGCCGACGCTGATCACGCCGACCGGCCTGCCGCGCACGTCCACGACGCGGCAACCGTCGCGGCGTACCTCCTCCACCCGCCCGACCACCACGTCCATGCTGTCCCCGTCCCCGTCCCGGCGTCGCGTCTATCGCTCGGCCAAACGATTTGCTATGCATGACTGTGACGGCTTCGAGGTCGTCCCGCAACGGGTTGTCCGTGAAGGAGTCACCATGACCGACGTGCTCGCCGACCCCGCCCTCGCCGCTGACGCGCCGACACGCTACGACCTCGTCGACTGCGACGTGCACCCGATCATGAAGGGCGGCCTCGGCGACCTGCGGCCCTACCTCTCCCGGGCCGCCCAGCACCGCCTGGGGCTCGACGAGCGGCGCAGCCTCACCGCGCAAGGGCATCGCGAGGCGGTGTCGATCCCGCGGAACACGCTGTACGTCAACCAGGCGGGGGTGCTCCGCGACGACGCCCGGGCTCCCGACGGGTCGGCGCCCGGGGCGGACCCGGCCTTCACCGCCGAGCAGCTGCTCGACGCCAACGGCATCTCCCGTGCCGTGCTCATCGGCGGCGAGGTGCTCGGGCTGGGTGCGATGCCCGACCCGGACGCTGCGGCGATCATCGCGTCGGCGTACAACGACTGGCTGGCCGAGACGTGGCTCGCGGCCGACGACCGGTACCGCGGCACCCTGGTGGTCGGCGCGCAGGATCCGCTCCTCGCGGCGAAGGAGATCCGGAGGGCGGCTGCGAACGAGCGCTTCGTCGCCGTTCTGCTGCCGCTGACCAACATCCTCATGGGGCAGCGCCACTACTACCCGATCTACGAGGCCGCCGCCGAGATCGGACTGCCCATCACCGTGCACCCGAACTCGGGTGAGGGCATCTTCCGCACCTCGCCCCCGATGGCAGGAGGCACGCCGACGTACTACGTGGAGTGGCACACCGGGCTGAGCCAGGTGTTCGCGGCCAACGTGATCAGCCTGGTCTGCCACGGGGTCTTCGAGCGGTTCCCGAACCTCAAGGTGGTCGTGACCGAGGGCGGGCTCGGCTGGGTCCCCGACGTGCTGTGGCGGCTCGACAAGAACGTCAAGGGCCTGCGGGACGAGGTGCCGTGGATGCGTCGGCTGCCGAGCGAGTACGTGGTGGACCACGTCCGCTTCACCACCCAGCCCCTGCCCGAGCCCGCCCGTCGGCACCACCTGCACGTCCTCTGCGAGATCGCCCATGCCGAGCGCACGTTGATGTTCAGCTCCGACTACCCGCACTGGGACTTCGACGACCCGCGCCATGCGCTGACCGCGCTGCCCGCGGAGATCCGCGAGCGAGTGAAGGTCGACAACGCGTGCGAGACGTACGGCCCGCGGCTGTGACACCGGACCTCGGCCGGTCAGCCGGGGGACTCCTCCGCGCCGACCACTGGCTCGTCGACGGGGTGTCGGGTGACGCAGTAGAGACGTCGGCTCGGGTCGCGCAGCGTCACCCAGTGCGGCGTGCGGCGGACCTCGACAGCGCCGAGGCCACGGTGCCGGTCGGCCTCGGCGAGGTAGTCGTCAGTGCCCAGGTCGAGGTGTCCGGTGACCACCGGCTGGGCGTCGTCTAGACGCTGGAGCAGGAGCTGGATCGCCACACCTCGCGGTCGCCGGAGCCGCCGGAACTCGTCCTCCGGGTCTTGGTCGACCAGCTCCCAACCGGTCAGGGCGGCCCAGAAGCGGCACTCCTCCTCCCACCGCGAGGGCGGGATGTCGAGGCAGACCTGGTCGACCATGCTGCGACCGCCGGGCCAGGTGACCGGCGTCGCGGCCCGGGACCCGGGGTGGTCCACCACGCAGAAGGTCATGCCCCCAGGGGATCGACACACGACGTGCCCGGCGTCGCGGTGGCCGGCGCTCGCGCCGAGCACCTCGGCCCGCGCGGCGAGGGCGCGGACGTCCTCGGTGTGCAGGTCGACGTGCAGCCCGCCCGGCGACGCCTTCTCGACGACCTGGACCTTCAGGTGCGGGTCCCCGTCGGCCGGCAGCAACGTCGCGAACTCCTCGCGCACCCTCCGGAGCGGCGACAGGTGGTAGCCGGTCACTTGGACCCAGAACGACTCGACCTGGTCAGCGTGCTCCTCCGTCGTGTCCAGGAAGGCGGTGACCCAGCGGACCGAGCCGCTCATGCGACGACACGAGGGTTGGGACGCATGTGTTCACGCGGCCCGGGCAGGGGCATGGTCACGAGCCGACAGTACTCGTGGGCCTGGGGTGATCGACACAGCGCGAGACGACCCCGGCGCGGAGGCCTCGCGCGTCTAGGCTCACCGGGTGGCTGAGTATCAGGTGACGTACTGGCGCGAGCTGCCGTCTCTCGTCGCGGCGCGGGACGGCGACCAGGTGGCCAAGTCGCCGCTGGCCGCGCGCTTCCAGGGCGCGATCGACGAGGCCGCGATGCGGCTCGGTGACGTCGGGAGCGATGACTACCTTGCGGGCTGGCGTCGAGGCGACTGGACGGCCGCGGACGGTGACCCGGGCGAGGTCGTCGACCGCGTGGTCGCAGCCCTCGAGGAAGAGTGGCCGCCGTCGGCCCTGGTCGAGTACCTCGACGCGCTGGGTCCGCGGGGACAGCGATGACCCGGCTCTCCGAGCTCCTCGACACGGGTGCGACCACCTTGCTGGACGGCGGGATGGGCACCCTGCTGCAGGAGCGCGGCCTCGCTGACGGGGGTGCCGGCGAGCTCTGGAACGTCGACCGGCCCGACGTCATCCGAGCAGTGCACGAGGCGTACGCCATCGCGGGAGCACGCGTCCTCACCACCAACACCTTCGGCGGCACCCGCCCACGTCTGCAGATGCACCAGCTCGAGGACCGGGTGCACGAGCTCAACGAGGCAGCTGCTCGGATCGCCCGCGCGGTCGCGGACGAGCACGGCATCCTGGTCGCCGGCGACCTCGGCCCGACCGGCGAGCTGATGGCGCCGTTGGGGACGATGGACGCGGACCTCGCCACGTCGTACTTCGCCGAACAGCTCGCCGGGCTCAGGGACGGCGGGATCGATCTCGTGCTGATCGAGACCATGAGCGACATCGCCGAGGTGGAAGCGGCCGTGGCGGCCGCCCGGCAGGTCGTCCCCGAGGCGCCCGTCATCGTGACGATGAGCTTCGACACCAACCTCCGCACCATGATGGGCGTGCGACCCGCGGACGCCGTACGCCAGCTCGGCCTGGCCGGCGTCGAGGCAGTCGGTGCCAACTGCGGCCGCGGGCCCGACGAGATGACCGCGATCGCCGCCCAGATGGTCGAGGCGCGTCAGGAGGGGCAGCTGCTCGTCGCCCAGTCCAACGCCGGTCTGCCGCAGGTGGTCGGCGACCACTTCGAGTACGACGCCTCACCTGCGGACATGGGCCGGCACGCCGCCGCCCTCCGCGAGCTCGGGATCGACCTCATCGGGGCCTGTTGCGGCTCGACTCCCGATCACCTCGAGGCCATGCGGGACGCCCTGGACCTGAAACCCGCCGGCCCGCGCTGACCCGGTGCGGTGACCAGCCGCGGCGGATCGGCGTGCACGCTCGTCAGCGTCGCGGGCGCGCGGCGTCACCGGGCAGCCCGAACTCGGTGTACACACCGGGGCTGAAGGCGACATGGTCCGGAGGGCGACCGACGAGCTGAGGCAGCCCCACTGACGTCGTCAGCCCGTCATCGAGCGCGAGCAGCTCTGCCTCGTGCAGCGGCCAGGCCTCATGGTGGTTCGGGATGTACAGCGTCCGCCCCCACCAGCGCACGTGCAGTCCCCATCGTGCGGTGAGGAAGTCGTCGAGGGCGGTCGCCGGGCGGGCGGGGCCGACGTCGACGGCGACGTGGCTGGACGGGCGGTTGCCGAGACGGCGAAGGCGGGCGTCGTAGGTGCGCACGCTGTCGCGATCCGCGTACCGCATCCGCGCCCACCGGTAGGGCAGGCCGAACGCCGCGCGGGCGCCGGCGACGATGAGGAGGCGGTCGGTGTCGAGGCTGAGGAAGACGATGCCCCGGCGTCCGGTGTCGTCGACGGAGTACAGCCGCACGTTGGTCTCCAGGAACGACCCAGCCCAGGGCACACCGGGACCGCGGCTGATCCCGGCGTCGACCATCCGGAACAGGACCAGTCCGACGTACGTCGCCCCGTCGTAGGTGTCCGGCCGGACCCCGGGTGGCATCCGGGCGGCGACCTCGGCCGGCTCGACGGCCCAGTGCAGGAAGGTCACGTCTCGCCACTGCTGGGTCATCATCACCGGGCCCGGCAGGTCCGGCGCACCCCAGTCAGGGTTGTCCACGCCGGGATGACTCACCCCGTCAGCCTAGGCGTCAGCCGGCGCGCGCGGCCCGCTTCGCGGCCGCCTCCTCCCGCTGCTCGACGAACCGCGTCGCCTGCTCGTCGAGCGCCGTGATCGCCGCGATCAGCTCCTGCCGTGCCCGCTCGCCCTCCTCGTCAAGGCCCTCGAGGTCGAGCAGTCTCCACTGCCGGACCAGCGGCATGACGATGTCGTCGTGGTGGATGCGCAGGTCGTAGATGCCGGCCCGCGCCATCTGGACCGCCTTCCGGGCGAACCCGGGGATCACGGCTCCCGGCATCTGGAAGCCGACGACCTCGTCGGTGATCGCCCGCATCGTCTCCCCGGGGGCGATCTCGAGCGCGGCTTCGACGATGTTGCGGTAGAAGATCATGTGCAGGTTCTCGTCCTTGGACACCCGGGCGAGCAGCCGCTCGGCCACGGGGTCAGCGGTCACCTTGCCGGTGTTCCGGTGGGAGACCCGGGTGGCCAGCTCCTGGAACGACACATAGGCGCAGACGTGGAGCAGCGCCTTGTCGCCTGAGTCGAACCCCGTCTCCATCGTCTGCATGCGTGCCTTCTCGAGCTCGTCGGGGTCGACCCCGCGGGTGACGAGGAGGTAGTCGCGGATGCAGAAGGCGTGGCGGCCCTCCTCGGCCGTCCACCGGTTCACCCACTCGCCCCAGGCGCTCTCCCGACCGAAGGCCCTTTCCACCTCGCGGTGGTAGCTCGGCAGGTTGTCCTCCGTGAGGAGGTTCACCTCCAGGGCGGTCCGTGCGATGGGTGAGAGCGACGACTGCTCCACCGACCACGGGTCGCCGCCGAGCAGTGCGAAGTTCCGGCCCTCGCTCCAGGGAACGTACTCGTGCGGCATCCAGTCCTGGGCCACCTCGAGGTGCCGGTTGAGGTTCGCCTCGACGGTCGGTTCCAGCTCTTTCAGCAGCGTCGCAGTGTCCATGCCCTCCCATACCCCGGCCCAGCACTTCGGAAGCGCCGAGGCGGAGACGGGAGCCGGGAACCCTAGCGACTACGGGAGCCGTAGGGGCCGAAGGGGTCGAAGCTCGACAACCAGCGCAGGGCGACGGTGCTGACCTCGGTCAGCGCCTGGAAGCGGATCGGCGGGGGCATGAGTGCCATGGTTCTCTCCTTGAGGGTCTGCTTTGGAATGCTTCAGGGATTGGCCGACGCAGTGCGGCCCGGCATCGTGCGCGTGCACAAGCGCCGACTCGACCAGTCTCCGGGCTCGCGATCCATGTGTCTAATAACGTCGTTAGCAGTAAACAATGCGCTAGCGTTATAGGTGTGGACGTGGATGCGCTGCGGTGGTTCCAGCAGGTGGCGGACGGAGCGACGGTCACCGAGGTGGCCGAGCTCCACCTGGTGAGCCAGCCCGCAGTGTCGCGTGCGCTGACCAGGCTCGAAGCCCAGGTAGGCGCTGCCCTGTTGCACAAGAGCGGACGTGTCCTCCGTCTGACCCATGCCGGCTCGGTGTTCAAGCGTCACGTCGATGAGCTGCTCCACCGGCTCGACGACGGGCTGGCGGCCGTCAATGAGCTGCTGGATCCCGAGACCGGCACGGTCGCGGTGGCCTTCCAGCTGTCGCTCGGCACCTGGCTGGTGCCCGCCATGATCGCCGACTTCAAGCAGCGCTTCCCGCGCGTCGACTTCCGGCTCGAGCACTCCGACGACGCCCTCGGCTCCTCGTGGGTCGCCGGCGGCAGGATCGACCTCGAGTTCACCTCCCGTCGGCCGCGCAACCCCGAGGTGCACTGGGAGCCGCTGCTGCTCGAACCGCTCTTCCTCGCCGTGCCCGACGGGCACCGGCTTGCGACCCGCGAGCAGGTCGCCCTCTCCGAGGTGGCAGGGGACGACTTCGTGATGCTGCGTCGCACCTGGGACCTCCGGTCCCGGGTCGAGGAGCTCTGCGCGGTGGCAGGCTTCGAGCCGCGAGTGCTCTTCGAGGTCGACGACCTCCCCGCGGTCCAGGGATTCGTCGCGAACGGGTTAGGGGTCGGCATCGTGCCGGCACCAGACCTGCCCGGTGGAGCGCGCACCGGTGCGGAGCGGTTGGTGCGGCTGTCGGACCCGGGAGCCCATCGCGAGGTCGGGCTCGCATGGTCGAGGGAACGTCGGCTGCTGCCCTCCGCCGAGCTCTTCCGGAACCACGTGCTCGACCGTCCGAGGAGATGACGGGCAGCCTTCGAGCGAGCACCACCCGAGGCCGGATGACGATCAGAGACGGTCGGGACCCTCGAAGGTCGAAGCCACCCCGGACGGGTTCGGGCCGTAGACCGCCAGCATCCGGGCACGCTCGGGAGCGACGTACCGGCCGCGGCGGTTCGCGGGCACCTGCACCAGGTCGCCGGCGCGAGCGATGACCGTGGCCCCGTCACACTCCACGTGCAGCTCCCCGTCGAGCACGAAGTTGAACTCGGCATGCGGGTGCTCGTCGGTCCACTGCGCTCCCACGAGCTCCCACTCGGTGAACACCGGATCGGTCCAGGCGCCCTCCGAGGACCCGTGGATCGCCCGGCTCGACATCCCGGGGCCGGCAGGCTCCAAGGGTCGGCCGGCATAGAGCTCGGCTGGCATGTGTGCCTCCCAGTGGCGATGCGGCAAGGTGGAGCAGGGACGCTGCCCAGACCAGTGTGGTCAGGTGTCCCCGGCGACCGCGCGGCGGGCACGGGCGCGCCGCTTGCCCTCGTGCATCGCCTGCACCCTGGCCACCGGAAGCTCGCGTCCCTCCTCGACCAGGACGGGGGCGAGCTGCTGTGGTGCCGGCATCAGGTCCGCCCAGGGGTCCGACTCGGCAACCAGCGCCGCCGCGTTGCGGACCGTGAAGTCCGCCGGCGCCACCCGGTCGAGGTCGCCCCAGGGCACCGGGAAGGACACCGGCGTTCCGGGCCGCACCCGCGGGCTGTACGCCGCCACGACCGTCGCGCCACCGGCGCGGGTCGCGTCCAGGAACACCTTGCCGCCGCGGTCCTCGCGGATGAACGCCGTCGTCGCCAGCGCCGGATCGAGCCGCTCCGCCCGCGCCGCGAGCGCCCGAGTCGCCCCCGCTGCGTCGACGACCGACGTGTCGGTGAGCGGCACGAACACGTGCAGCCCCTTGGCACCGCTGGTCTTGACGGCGCCCGCCATGCCGACGTCGGCGAGGGCCTGGGCGACGAGCAGCGCGGCGGCGGTCGCGGTCGTGAACGGACCGCCGGGCGGAGGGTCGATGTCCAGCACCAGGTGGGTCACCCGGTCCATGCGCTCGGCGGGCACCAGCGTCGGGTGGTACTCGACCGCACGCTGGTTGGCGAACCACAGCAACGACCGGCGGTCCCCGCACAGCGCGTACGTCACCTCACGATGAGAGGACTCCGCCCACAGGGAGACCCGCTCGAGCCACGAGGGAGCGTACTTCGGCAGGTTCTTCTGCATGAACGGCTGCTGACCTCGAAGCACCCGGATCACCGACAGGGGCCGCCCACGCAGCTCCGGGAGGATCCGCTCCCGTGCGGCGTCGAGGTAGTCCACGAGATCGCGCTTGGTCGCCTGCGCCCCGTCGAAGAGCGGCTGGTCGAGGTTGGTCAGGGGGACCTCGTCCCGCACCTCGTCCGCGCCCATGACCCACCCTCGCACGTCGGCACGACGTGCGGGGAGGACATTCCTGGGGCCCACGAAAACGGGTTGATGCCGTCCCCCAGGATGGTGGCGTGATCGGGATGAGGTCGTTCTGGGCGGCGCTGCCCACGGAGGGGCGCTGGCTGCTGTCGACCGTGGCGATCCATACCCTCGGACGGGGTCTGACGTTGCCGTTCACCGTCATCTACCTGCACGAGGTGCGCGGCTTCGACCTGGGCCTCTCCGGGGCGTTGATGGGGCTGATCGCGGTCTCGGGGTTCGTGGCGACCGGGCCGGGCGGCTCGCTCACCGACAGGTACGGCGCGCGGGTCATCCTGCTCGGCGGGCTGGTCGCCATGATCGCCGGCAACCTCGTGCTCGCGTTCGCGACGTCGCCGTCCGTCGCCGCCGGCGCCCTGGTCCTCATCGGCATCAACTTCGGCGTCTCGTGGCCGGCCTTCAACGCCCTGATCGCGAGCGTGGTCAGCGGCGACCTGCGGCAGACCTACTTCGGGGTCAACTTCGCCCTCGTCAACCTCGGCATCGGGGTGGGTGGCACCCTCGGCGGCCTGTACGTCGACGTCGCGGATCCCGGCACCTTCACGGCAATCTTCGTCGCCGACGCCGCGAGCGGCCTGGTCCCGGCAGCACTCCTGCTGGGACCCTTGCGACACGTGCGCGGTGCCGCCGAACGTCCCGACGACGCGACCGGCAGCACCTACCGGGAGATCCTGCGTCAGCCCGCGGTGCGCTGGTTGACGGGGTTGACCTTCGTGGGTGTGTTCGTGGGCTACGGGCAGTTCGAGGCCGGCTTCCCCGGGTACGCACGCCAGGTGGCCGAGGTGTCCACCCGTACGATCGGCATCGCGTTCGCCGTCAACACCGCGGTGATCGTGGTGCTCCAGTTCTTCGTGCTGTCACGGATCCGCGGGCGGCGCCGTACCCGGGTGATGATGGTCATGGGCGTCGTGTGGGCGCTGTCGTGGCTGTTGGTCGGCGCCGCTGGGCTTGTGCCGGGCACCGCGGTCGCCGCCGCCGGGATGCTGGCGTTCATGGCCGTCTTCGCCTTCGGCGAGACGCTGATGCAGCCGACGATCCCGGCGATCAGCAACGACCTCGCCGCAGACCACACCCGGGGCCGCTACAACGCGCTGAACGCCGCTGCGTTCCAGGGCGGAGCCATCGCCGGGCCGGTGATCGCCGGGCTCCTTCTCGACCACGACCTCCCGCAGGTGTACGTCGGCCTGATGGTCCTCGGGTGCTTGAGCATCTGCACCATGGCCGGCGCGCTCGAACGCAGGATCTCCGCGACGGTCAACGGCGTCACCGTCGACGACGCGCGCGCCATGACACCGACGGAACGGGCCTGACGCACGAGGCTGCGAGCTCGGTCTACTTCTCCTCGTGGACGTCGGGGTCGCCGCCGAACAGGCGCCCGTCGACGCGGCCGAGACCGGTGATCTCGGCGACCTCGGACTCCTCGAGCTCGAACCCGAAGACGTCGAGGTTCTGCCGCTGGCGCTCCGGCGTGGCCGACTTGGGGAGCGGAAGCGCGTCGAGCTGCAGGTGCCACCGAAGGATCACCTGCGCCGGCGTGACGCCGTGGGTTTCTGCGGCCCGCACCACCGGCTGCTGCTCGAAGGGGGCGCTGCGCTTGCCCAGCGGACTCCAGGACTCGGTGCAGATGCCGAGCTCCGCGTGCACGCTGCGCATGTCCTGCTGCGGGAAGTAGGGGTGCATCTCTATCTGGTTGACGGCAGGGGTGACGCCGGTGTCGTCGATGACATCGTGGAGGTGCTGCCGCGTGAAGTTGCTGACTCCGATCGACCTGACCAGGCCGCGCTCCCTCAGCTTGACCAGCGCGCGCCACGCCTCGACGTACTTGCCGACGCTGGGGTTCGGCCAGTGGATGAGGCACAGGTCGAGGTAGTCGAGCCGCAGCCTGCGCAGCGAGTCCTCGACCGACTGCGTGGCGAGGGCCTCCGCGTGATCCCGACCCGCGATCTTGGTGGTGACCTGGACGTCCTCGCGAGCGACGGCTGAGGCGCGAAGTGCGGCGCCGACGTCCTCCTCGTTCTCGTAGTTCACGGCCGAGTCCAGCAGCCGGTAGCCGACCTCCAGAGCCGACACCATCGCCGCGATGCCGCTGTCACCCTTCAGCGGATAGGTGCCGAAACCCACCACCGGGAGCGAGTTTCCGTCGTTGAGGTCGTAGCGGGGGAGGGCTGGGGTCATGGCGACAACCTACGGCCGCCGCTGCCTCGGAAGTCGGGCGGGAGGGTGGCGCGGTGCGGCGGAGTCAGACTGCGTTGGCGAAGACCCGCAGGGGACCCACGACGGAGAACCCGGCGCGGAGCGCGGCATCCCGCATCCCGTCCCGCGCGTAGCCGACCTGTGCGCGCTCCGGCCAGAGGCAGCTGACAGCGCTGACGAGCTCCTCCCAGTCGAGCGGGGCGTCGCGGGACTGCCACCAGTTGGAGATGTCGACGATGCCGCTGCCCAGCCGCGTCACGGCTCCAGCGACCATGTCGTCACCGGCGTACCTCGCCAGGACCTTGACGTGACCCTGCGCCAGGATCCCGGGGAGGAGCACGCCGCGGGTGTCGTGGTGGCCGGTCCACTGATCGAGCTGCGCGAGAGAGTCCACCACGCGCCACCCACCTGGCCAGGTGGTCGGCGTCCTCGCGCCCGGCCGGTGGAGCCAGTCGGCCGTGAACAGCAGCGGCATGCCGGCGGCTGCGAAGTCGATCAGCGCGAAGCTGTCCTTGACCCCGGCCGGCGTGCGGCCGCCGAGAGCTCCCTTCACCTGTGCGAGCGTGACCGTCGGCTCGACGACGACGACCTCGGAGTGCAACGGCGGAGGTGCGGCGAGCGCTGACCACAGCCCAGCGGTGATGCGTGTCGGTACGCCGTGCAGGGCGCACATGTCTTCGTACCAGCCGATGCTGGCATCCACCGCTGCGCGAAGACGAGGATCCATCCGTCAGCGCCGCTCGTCCGAGGAGATGGGGGGACGCAGCCGTGTCGGACCCCTGTGGTCCCGAGCCGTCATGATGCGCTCCAGGTGCACGGCGTCCATGAGCGGCAGCGCGTCGATCGGGAACCACCCGACCTCCGACGACTCGTCGTCCGCCACCCGTGCCTGCCCGCCGAGGTAGCGACAGCGGAACGTGTGATCCAGGTATCGCGCATGGTCGCCGTTGGTGTAGACCCTGAGCCCCGTGACGTTCACCCAGGCGAGCGACTCCACGGCGCACGAGACGCCCGTCTCCTCCAGGACCTCTCGCACAGCGGTGTCCGACGGGAGCTCGCCGGGATCCACGATGCCGGTGACGGGTGTCCACTCGCCGTTGTCCGATCGCTTCACCAGGAGCACACGGTCACCGTCGAACACGACGGCTGTTGCGCCAGCCAGCCAGAGCAGGTCGTGGCCGATCTTGCTGCGCAGCCGAGAGATGAAGTCTGGTGTCGGCACCGCGTCATCGTAGTGACCGCACCTTCGACGGGGACTGCCGTGCGATCATGCCGCGTGTGTCGGCCCCTTCGGACCCGTTCGACGTTCGGTCTGTTCGGCGCGCCTACGACGTGGTGGCGACGGACTACGCCACCTACCTGCCCGACACCCGTGCCGAAGCCCCGCTCGACCTCGCCATGGTCGACGCCTTCGCAGAGGTCGTGGCCGCAGGTGGCGACGCCAGGGTCCTCGACGCCGGGTGCGGCGCGGGACGGATGAGCCGGTACCTCGCCGACCGTGGCTGTCTTGTCCAGGGAGTGGACCTGTCTCCCGGAATGGTTGCCGAGGCCCGGCGCCACCACCCTGATCTGACGTTCGAGGTCGGCTCCCTGGCCGACCTCCCGTATCCCGCCGGCGAGTTCGGGGGCGTGCTGCTGTGGTACTCGACGATCCACACCCCTCCCGCTGGTCTGCGGCTCGTCTTCACCGAGGTCGCTCGAGTCCTTCGCGCAGCGGGGCACGTGCTCGTTGCCTTCCAGTCGGGCGAAGGCACGCAGGACGTCGCTCCGGCGTACCGCCGATTCGGCCATGACATCCAGCTCCAACGGCACCGGTACACCGCTGACGACGTCGCCCTCGAGCTGCGCAACGTCGGTCTCCGCGAGGAGTGCCGCTTGGTACGACGAGCACAAGGTTCGGAGCGGGACGACCAAGCAGTCGTGTGGGCCAGGACCGAGTGACGCGACCGCCCGGGCGTGCGTGCCTCGGCATGACCAGGCGGGGATCTGTCGTCCCCATGGCGGGAGGATCGATGGGTACCGGGAAGACATGTGGTTCGACTCCTGGAACGACGTCCTTCGCATCGTGCTCGTCGGTGGGTCCGCCTACGGCCTGCTGGTGCTCCTCCTGCGGTTGAGCGGGAAGCGCACCCTGGCAAAGCTCAACGCGTTCGACTTCGTCGTCACCATCGCGCTCGGGTCGACGCTGGCCACGATCCTGCTGGACAGTCGGACCAGTCTGGTTGACGGGCTGGTTGCGCTCGGGCTGCTCGTCGTCCTCCAGTTCCTCGTCGCGGCGGTGACGGCCCGGCTGCCACGGCTGCGGACCCTGGTCACTGCCGGTCCCACTGTGCTGCTCCTGGACGGCGAGCCGAGACCCGAGGTGATGCGCCGGCACCGCGTGAGCCTCGACGAGCTGCACCAGGCGGTTCGCAGCACGGGCACCGGTGACCTGGCGTTGGTCGCAGGGGTGGTGCTCGAGACGGACGGCACCATGAGCATCATCAGCACGTCGAAAGCCGGCGACCGCTCTCTCCTCCCAGAAGAGGGCGCACGCCTGTCACACACCCGGCCTGAGGCATGACCGAGACGGGAGCGGCAGATCCTCAAGGCGCCTGAGCGATCCGCGTGCCGACACGCACCAGGTTTCCGCTGCGGTCCACGACGGCGAATTCCCGCATCCCGTAGTCGGTGGTCACCGGCGCGACGATGCGGCTGCCGGATGACCGGTCGGGCACGATCGCCGGCGCCCAGTCTGCATACAGCGCGTCGCTGTCGTCGACGTACACATAACAACCGTTCGCTGTGGTGTGGGGATCCACGTCGGCTTGCAAGGCGAAGTGGAGCCATACGTCACCGCGGCCGAGAATCAGGTAGTCCCATTCTTCGGGGGGTGCTCCCCGGTTCTCGAACCCGAGTGCCTCGTAGAAGGCCAGAGTCTCACGCAGGTCGCGGCTGGGGAGGATCGGAACCGCCTGCTCCATGGTCGGAGCCTAGGGGCGCCGACATGCGCGGGTCACGCCGCCGTTCCCCCGTGTCCTCGGACAACTGAGGGAACCGTTGGTGATCACGCAGCGTCTGATCGCGGTGACACATCTCATGTCGGTCCGCGTTGCGCGTGCGTGCGTCGTGGCAGTAGCCGGCGCCCCGGTCGGGGGTGCTCGACGGATCCAGGTCAGGCGGCGTCTGGTGACTGCTCGGCCCAGGTGCGCCAGGACGGCGTCGTGTACACCTCGTGCGGGTACACCGAGCGCGAGGCCACCAAGCATGCCCTCGCGGAGGAGGGTGACTGCGATGACGTTGGCCCGGAGCCCGCGGGCTCGATCTTTCCCACGTCGCCGCGACACGTCGCATCGTGGACGTTCGCCGGGTACCCCGCTGCAACGGTCCTCGGCGTCCGGTACGACAAGCAGTCCTTCGCCGTCTTCGTCGCCCACTCCGTCGGCGCCAGAAGGCGCGAGCAGAAAGTCGAGAAGTTGGGAAGCGAACGGCGCCAGGAACCCAGGCCACAGAAACCTGATGCGCCTCGGCATGCACCGGAGGATGGTTGCTGCGTGAGTCCGCAGCCTTTCTCCTTGATCGTGGTCGGCGGGCCGTCGGGAGCGGGCAAGAGCCGCCTGGCACAGGCCTTGGCTGTCCGGACGGCCAGCACGGTGGCGCAGATCGACGACATCCAGACGGCGATCGAGGCCCTGGTGCCCGCCGAACGGTTGCCGGAG
Source organism: uncultured Nocardioidaceae bacterium (assembly GCA_902805845.1). Taxonomy (GTDB): domain Bacteria; phylum Actinomycetota; class Actinomycetes; order Propionibacteriales; family Nocardioidaceae; genus Marmoricola_A. The sequence continues at coordinate 43,630 of CADCUI010000087.1, read as the reverse complement.
TACTACCTGCCCTCCAGGACCTATCTCCGTACGGATTCGGTGGAGGAGATTGCTGATGCGATCGAGCACCTCGCATCCTTCTTCGCCCCAGCGGTTCGAGGCGTGATCGGCAACCGCGTCGAAAGCCGGACATCGACCGTCTTCGAAGGCGACTTCATCTCTCCCGAGGCGGCAGCAGATGCAAGGTCGCTCGGGGTCACGTCGCTGTTCCTCTTGGCTTCTGAGGACGAGCTGCGAGCGAACTACCTGGCGCGCGACGGGTCCGAGCAGGAGGGACGGGCCAGAGTCTCTGCGATGCGGAGCCGGCGACTGGCCCAGCAGTGCGAGGGACTCGGGCTCCCGTCACTCCGGGCACGGCCTTTCGGCACCCTTCTCGGGCGAGCGGTCAAGGCGCTGCGGTTGCCGGCGTAGGCCCGCTTGAGTGTGGCAGGGGGACCCACCATCATGCCGACAACTACTGAACAGCATGCATTGTGATGTATATTCACGATATGGTCCGTCTCACCGAAGCACTCGACAAGATGCTCCATCTCGCCACGTTGGTGGGGACCGACTTGACGCGCTTCGAGCGTGAGTCAGGACTGACCACGTCCCGCACGCACCTGCTGTGGGTCCTGGGTGCGGCTGGGCCCAGCACCCAGCAGTCGCTGGCCTCCGCCCTGGGCGTGTCTGCTCGCAACGTCACCGGACTCGTCGACGGACTCGTGGCCTCCGGACACGTGACGCGCGAGCCGCACCCGACCGATCGCCGTGCCACCTGGGTGACGCCGACAGCTCGGGGCGAGGCGGCCATCAGAGAGCTCAAGGACAGCCACGAACATCTTGCACGGGAGCTCTTCGGCCACCTGCCGGCCGAACAGCTCACCGTCTTCGCGGCCACTCTCGACGAGACGATCGCTACCTTCTCACGTCTGATGGAGGAGAGATCGTGACTCGGCTACGACGACTCGCCGGTCTCCTCAGACACGCACTGCTCTTCGAGCTGGCCCTCTACCGCTCGTTGGGCCGGTGGGTTGCCCGCCGGCCCGATGTGCCTCGTGGTGCCATGCCAATCGGCTACTCCAAGCTCGTAGCCCCGATGCTGTGGCTGTGGATCTTCGGGTCCACGGTGGAGGTCGTCGTCGTCGAGGTCGTCCTGCGACATCTCGACCAGCCGTGGGCCGCCTCGCTCCGGGTGCCGCTCCTGGTACTGGGGATCTGGGGCGTGGCCTGGATGCTGGGCATGCTGGCGTCCTACCGGGTGCTGCCTCATCTGCTCACGGAGACCGAGCTGCGAGCCCGCAGCGGGGCGCTGACCTGGCTCACCGTGCCGCTCGAGGCCGTGGACTCGACTCGCCCGGCCGAGCACGAGCTGCCTGGTGTCATCCGGTCACTTCACGTCGATGACGCGCTCGCGCTGGTGGGGGTCGGCAGCCGCACCAACCTCGAACTGGTCCTGGCAGCTCCGACGACCGTGTCCACCTCCAAGGGTCAGGTGACGGTCGACCGGGTGGGAATCTGGGTCGACGAGCCTCGCCAGGTCGCCGCTCAGCTCAGACCGCGGCTGGGCACGAGTCGGTGACGGATCCACTTTGTGTCGTCGCGCCGGCCATAGTGCGCGCCGCGGCGGACCGCGCGGGAAGCGGCACGGGCGTACGTCGAGAACTTGGCTGTCAGGCTGTGCCATGGTGAAGGCATGCGCTGGGTTGTCGCCTCGATCGCCGCCGTGGCCGTACTGCTTCTGACGTTCCCGGTGCTGGCCGCTGGCTCGTCCGACGGCCCGGGAGAGTGCACGAGTGCGGTTGGTCTCCGCACGCTCGGCAACAGCGAGACCTGTGACACGTTCGGAGTGGCTGTATCCCTCCCAGCTGCGATCCTTGTGTTCGTGCTCCTCGGATGGGGACCGAAGTGGCTACGAGTCGGCCGCACGTCAGCGGAGCGCCGAGGATAGCGCGCCGAAGGGCCCTGCAGGATGCTGCCGGACGATCCTGCCGGTGGTCGTTGGCTCACCGCCGCTGAGCGGCTGCGCTCGCCCGGACCTGCCGCTGCTGGGCCGGCCCGCACCTACCGAGTCTGTCGTCGGTAGGGGTGTTCGTCGCGCAGATACCAGACCACCCAGGTCACTGGGAAGAAGGGGCGAGGCCGCAAACCGGTGCGACCGCCAGGCCCCGTGCCGGGTCCCTCGCTGCTGCCGGGAGTGGCGCGGCGACAAGATAATGAGTGTCCGGCGCGGGTCAGCATGGGCGAGGCTCCCTCCATGACGAGCAGCGACCTGTGGGATGCAGAGACGGCGAAGCACTACGACGAGAGCTCGGCCTTCATGTTCGCGCCGGAAGTGCTGGTTCCTGCGGTGTCCTTCCTGGCGGATGTGGCCGGCGAGGGCCGCGCGCTGGAGTTCGCCATCGGCACCGGGCGCGTGGCCATCCCTCTCGTTGAGCGTGGCGTGTCGGTGTGCGGCATCGAGCTTTCGCAGCCGATGGTCGATCAGCTCCACCAGAAGCGCTCGAACATCCCCGTGGTGATCGGGGACATGGCGACGAGCACGATGCCGGGGCAGTTCTCCCTCGTATATGTCGTCTGGAACACCATCGGGAACCTGCGGACACAGGCCGAGCAAGTCGCCTGCTTCCGCAACGCGGCACGCCATCTCGTGGCCGGCGGGCGATTCGTCATCGAGCTGTGGATTCCCGGTATCCGGCGCTTCCCGCCCGGTCAGGCCGCCGTGCCCTTCCATGTCGGACAACGCCACGTCGGCTTCGACACGTACGACATGACCACCCAGCAGGGCACCTCCCATCACTATCGACGGCATGTCGATGGCAGGGTGACTTACGGCGCGAGCAACTTCCGTTACATCTGGCCGGCCGAGTGCGACCTGATGGCACAGCTCGCCGGCATGGACCTTGAGCGCCGCGTTGCCGACTGGGGCGGCGGCCCCTTCACGAACGACAGCGAGAGCCACGTCTCGGTCTGGCGAAAGCCAGGTTGAGTCCTTGGGGTCGACCATCCGCCACGTGTTCGCGTCCACCGCAGTCCGGGGTCTTGCCGATGAGCGGACAGGTGCGCGCGGCCCTGCGCTGCCGAGCAGGGCGCGAAAGGCAAACCTGTCGTTGGGTCGTGCGGTCCTGCGCTAGCGTCAGCCTCATGGCCGTCACCTGCTGCGCTGTTGCTGGACGCACCCGCCGCTCTTGAGCGGCGAGCGACCTGGACACATAGCTCCGCCGCCCTCAGGGTCCTTCGTCGATACGTGTCACGTCTCGACTTCGCCGTCATGGAACGGAGCCTTCGCATGCCCAAGCAGTCCCCCGCCTCTGCGACACCGCACTCGATTCGGCCACTGGCGCCTGCCGATCTGGAGGTCGTAGTCGACCTGTCCCTCCTCGCATGGGAGCCAGTCTTCAACTCATTCGAGAACATCCTTGGAGGCGCGATATTCGACCGGCTCTATCGCCCGGACTGGCGCGCAGCCCAAGCCGACAACGTTCGAAGGATCTGCCTGGCGGACAGCGCGGAATCGTTCATCGTGGCCACGGCCGACGATGTGGCAGTGGGTTTCGTCGTTCTCCAGCAGGACCAGGACGAATCGCTCGGGGTGATCGAGATGATTGCTGTGCACCCGCAGCACCAACGTCGCGGACACGCCCGAGCCCTGATGGAGTTCGCCATTCAGCGACTCCGCGATCAGGGGCTTCAACTCATCAATGTAGGAACCGGTGGCGACCCCGGACACGCACCCGCGCGCGCTCTCTACGAAACAGTCGGGTTCACTGGAGTTCCGCTCGTGAACTACTACCTGGCGAAGGGAGTGGGGCAGTAGCAAGCGCGGTCCGTCGTGCCGAGGAGCGAGCCCGTCAGGGCTTACCTCGACGCGCCACGGCCTCGGTGATCCGCGTGGCGGCTTGGATGGGCGTGAGGTGCGTCGTGTCCACGACCTCTGCCTCGTCGTGCAACCAGGTGCGAGCCGCCTCTGCGTAGGGCTCAAGGTAGCGGAGCCGCCAGGTAGGGGGACCCAGAACGGTGTCTGCCTCGATGCGCTGTCGGAGGGTGCCTGGGTCAGCATGCAGGACGAAGTGCCGCACCGCGATGCCATGTGCGGCGAGTCCGGCGCTGATCTCCTGCCAGTAATCCTTGACCAGCACGGTCATCGGCATCACCAACGTGCCGCCGGTGTAGTCGAGGACGCGACGAGCAGTCTCGACCACGAGTGGCCGCCACGGCGGCCAGTGCTGGAAGTTGTCCGTCTCAGGCAGCCCCGGCGTGATGTCCATGAGCGTCTCGCCGACCTTCTCAGCGTCGAACACTCGAGAGTTCGGGATCAACGGCTGCAGCAGCGCACTGGTCGTCGTCTTACCTGCGCCGTGGGTCCCGTTGAGCCATACGATCACGCGCTCGGATGCTACCGGCGTGTTCGGCCGATATCACCCGGACCTGCCGCTGGCCGCGTTGCCGAGCAGGCGGCCGCAGGTCGTCGGCACAGCCGCGCGGACAACGGCCTCGTCCTCGTCTTGGGCATCCCAGACGGCGTCCATCACCGCGTGCCGATGCTCCTGCCCGATCAGGAGAAGCTCCATGAGCGCAAGCTGGTTCTCGGCATCACGCCTTGATCGGGATTCCATGCTGTGATCTCGTTCCGTTTCGGATGCCGCATGCAGATGGGGGGAGCCTCCCGTCCCCCGCCGATGTCAGGCCCCCTGCAGAGGAGGTCCAGCCAGGACAAGATCACACCTGGCGAGGCGTAGAACGTCTCCTGGCTTGACGGTGCACGTGCCCCAGATTCGCCGCTCGTTGACCCACGTGCCGTTGGTGGACGCGCAGTCAGTGACGATCCATTGGCCGTTCGTCGAGGCGACCGAGGCGTGAAGCCTGGACACCGTGTCATCGTCGATGAACACGTTGCAGTCGGCACCACGTCCGACGAGGAGCGGCGGCGTACCCGGGCGTGGAAGATACAGCGAGGGCCGGGGCTTCCTGGCCGGCATCGTCGCCCCCCGGTTCCTCCTGGCAGTCATGAACGCTCGGAGCCTCGTCGCGGGCTTCGGCGCCGCTGGGCCGAGGTCGGCCGTCAAGCGGGCCAGTACGTGCTGGTGCCGCGCCTGCAATGCGGCATCAAGGCGCACCAGGAACGTGTCCGGCGAAAGTCGCCCGTCCGTTACCGCCCCACGGAGCAGATCCACGGCCTCCTCACGCTGAGCGTCGGACGCTCTCAGTGGTGGTGGGGGCCGCTCTCCCATGAGTCCGAGGGTATTGGCGCCACCCGGAATCCGCCAGCGATACCGTGCCGTCAGGGTAGGTCTCGGCCATGGTGACCAGAGTCCTTGGGGGGCGGCACCACCGTTGCGAGGCGGTCGGTAGCCGTCACATGTTGCCAGGGAACCCTTCTGGGGAGTCCGCGAGTGGGTAGGTCGCCATCCACGTCGCCACGGCGTCTGGCGACAGCCCCGCGCAGTACCTGGTGAGCCCTCGCTCATCGGAGCGTGAGCCGGTGCGGTCGTCGGGGTCGGCGTACCAGTGGGTGAGCGCGAAGTTCATCTGGTCTGGGAAGCCGGGGCCGTCGGACGCGGTCCAGGGGGCAGCGATCAGGGCGGTGGCGGGGTCTCGTCTGCCGCCGTCGTAGGACTCGGCCAGCGTGCGGACCTCGGCGAGCAGCTCCGTGTCGTTCGCGACCGTCTCGTCGTACCACAAGATGTTGTAGCCGTGTTCGAGGTTGTGCACCAGCTCGCCGACGTCGGGGCGGTCACTGGTGTCGTAGAAGTTGCGGGAGAAGTACGCCCAGCGGCTCCTGTGGTCGCCGGCGGCCGGTGGTCCCACGGCGTACTCGATCGGGCCGTCGTCGACGTGGTTGCTGGACTCGACGGTTGTCTCGAGCACCGGCCCGCAGTCGGCTGCGACCGCGGTCGAGGCGTCCATGCTGCTTGCAGGGGTCTCTGGGGTGTCCCGGTCCCACATCGGCAAGGCCACACCGACGACGAGGCCGGCGCCGATCAGGACGGCTCCCGCCAGGGGCATCAACCGGTTCATGGTCTCACCTTCTGTCCAACGACGTCGGTGAGGACGGTGCGGATCTCGGTCATGGTCGGTCGGCTGGCCGGGTCGGGGTCCACGGCGGCTGTGATGAGCTCGCACATCGGGGCCGGCATGCGGGCGAGCCTGGCTCGGAAGGCCCGTGCAGGCTTCCTCGATGCGACGCCCCGGCGCCAACGGCGCTCGTCGCCGTAGGGGACCTCGCCGGTCAGGGACTCGCCCAGGGTGACCCCGAGACCGAACACGTCCGAGGCGCCGGAGAGGCCGCTACCGCGGGCCTGTTCCGGCGAGAGGTACCCGTCCGTACCGGCGTGTGGTCTTCCGTCGCCCGGGCGGCTGACCACACTGAAGTCGATCAGGACGGCCCGCCCGCCCTGAACGACCACGTTCGACGGCTTGACGTCGAGGTGCAGCCACTCGTGGCTGTGCAGGTACGCCAGCGCCGAGGAGAGCTGACAGCCGAGCAGCGCCACATCCGCGGGGGACAGGGGAGCGTCCTCGATGAGGGCGCCGAGGGTGTCTCCCGTGAGCGTCTCCAGAACGACCGCGGGACGAGGGCCTTCGATGACGTCGTACGCCCGGACCAGATGCGGATGCGCCAGGTCCGAGGCGATCCGGCCTTCCACCATCAACGCCTCGCGGCACCTCTCCTCGTGCCGTCGGTCGTCGCGAAGCACCTTCACGATGCACCGGCAGAATCGCTCGTGGCTGAACACGTCGTAGGTCATCAGGCGGTGGCCGACACGGAGCAGGGACACGACCTCATATCCGGGCACGACCTCGTGCCCGACGGGCACCGGCTCCGGCTCGGTCGCAGGCACTGCCGACCGCCTCATGGCAGGATCACCACCAGCTGATCCGCTGCGCCGGACTTCGCGGTGCGTGCCTCGCTCACGGTCCCGTCCTCGAGGTGGATGACGCGGTCGGCGAACTCCAGGGCAACCGGGTCGTGAGTTATCAACAAGGCGGTGCGGTCGCCTGCGGCGGAGCGCAGGGGTGACAGCACCCGTCGGGCGGTCTCGGGGTCGAGCCCGGTCGTGGGCTCATCGAGCACCAGGACGGGACTGCCCCGCAGGAACGCGCGCGCCAAGGAGATCCGCTGGCGCTGGCCACCGGAGAGGCTGCGTCCGCGCTGACCTACCCGAGTCCGATAACCGTCGGGCAGGGCTTCGATGAAGGTGTGCGCGTCCGCTTTCCGGGCTGCGTCGCGAACCTCGAGATCGGTCGCGTCGGGACGGGCGTAGGCGATGTTGTCGTGGACGGTGGCATCCAGAAGCATCGTTTCCTGCAGCACGACGCACACAGCATCGCGGACCGACCGGATGGTGAGGTCACGTACGTCGTGGCCGTCGACCTCGACGACGCCTGCGGTGGCCTCGACCTGCCGGGTCAGCAACCTGGCCAAGGTCGACTTGCCCGCACCGCTCGGTCCCACGACGGCGACGACTTCCCCCGGACGCACCGACAGACTCACGTCCCGCAAGGCATCACGGTTCGCGTCTGGGTAGCGGACGGAGACCGTTGTGAGCCGCACGACGCCTTGGGGGTGGGCCAGCTCATGCGCATCAGGACGCTCCGAGACCGGCGGTTGGTGCAGAAGCTGGACGACGCGCTCGATGCTGGCGGTAGCCGAGAAGAGGCTGGGCAGGAGGTCGCTGAGCTCCCGGATCGGCCGGTAGCACTGGGTCATCAAGGTGAGGAAAGCCAGCAGCCCGCCCAGGGTGAGCCTGTCCGTGGCCAGCGCCCACGTCCCGAGCCCGATCACACAGAGCAACCCCACCAGTTCTGCCAGGTCCACGACGGGCAGGAACACCGATCGAACTCGGCTGGCGGCCATCTCGGCGTTCGCGATTCCGTGGTTCTGGCGGTGGAAGGCCGCTACCGCCTCCTCCTCCCGGTTGTAGGCCTGCACCAGAGCGCTGGTGGCGATGGCCTCCTCGGCAACCGCACCGAGTGACCCCCCACGACGTGCGCGTTCACGGGAGACGTCCTTGACGAACCGCGCGAAGCGCGTGGAGACGAACCAGAAGACAGGAACGACGATCAGAGAGGCCAGCGCCAGGTCCCACTGGAGCCAGAAGAGAGCGCCCACGAAGAAGACGAGGCGGATGACCGAGCCCAGCCCGCTGCTGAGGTAGCCGACCATGAACCGTTCGACTGCGTTGATGTCCGAGGTCAACCGCGACAGCACATCTCCGAGACGGTGCCGGTCGTGGGCCTCGAGCGGCAGGCTCAAGACGTGGCGGAAGGTGTCGGTGCGCAGCCTCACGAGAAACCGCTGAGACACCCACGTGGACAGGAGGTCGTCCGCGCCGGAGACGACCGCCGACAGGAGGTTCAGCCCGATGTAGGCGCCGGCGATCCACACCAGCGGGGAGTAGTCGGCCGGCACCAGGACATCGTCGACGAGCCGCTCGAAGAGCATGATCTCGACAATCTCGATGAGAGAGCCCAGCGCGAGGAACATCAGCCCCAGCAACATCCACCACCGCAGGGGGCGCAGCAACGGCCAGAACTCCGTGAACACCTGGCGCAGCACCATGCCCGGCGCATCGTCGACGAGCCGGGCGCCATCGGCCGGCGGGCGCAAGGATGCCATCAGCTGTCGCCACGAAGCACGAGGCGACCGGCGAGGAGCAGAACGCGGCCGGACGGGCCCCCGAAGGGACCCGTCCTGCTGCGGAGCTGTCGAGGACATCCGTCAGTTCGTGTTGCTGCGGCTGTTCCGACGACGGCGGCAACGACGACGACGCCGCCTGCTCTTGAACCGGCTGCACGGCCGGCGGCCCGACCTGGAGTCGTCAGCGGCGGCCATCCTGGCCGGCTGGAGCGAGGTGAAGAGCGGGGAACGCATCTGGTATTCCTCCTGCTGCGTTGCTGGGTTCGGTGGTTCCGACCCCTGTTGCAGTAGACGATCTCCACTCCAGGTAAGGCCCGCGTTAGACAGTCGTGAGAACGCTCTCATCGGACGCACGGCGATGGATGACGACCGTGGGGGCAGGGGTCCCGCGGAGTGGTGCCCCTCGGAGCGGACCCCTCAGGGCCGCAGCCAGGCGCCGAGCTCGGCGTCGGTGAGGAGCGCCCGAGCCTCGACCTCGTCCTCGTCGGGGACGAGGACCCGGATCTGGAAGGCGCCGATGGATCCCTCCAGGACGCTCATGTTGCGATCGGTGACCTGGTAGCGGATGCCGGCCTCGTCGAGCAGCCCCTCGACCGCCGAGATGATGACGGGGTCGTTGGTCCGCACGAGCTCTGCCATCGTCGGTCCTCCCGCAACGCCCGGTCCGGTGCTCATCGTAAGGGCCGCTCACCACCTCGGTTGAACATGGGCTGGTTGGGAACATTGCTCCCAGCAGGTGAACGGGAGGGCCGATGGCTGTGGAACCGCTGGGCGCCGTGCCCGAGGGGCCGGACCCTGCTCAGGCTGCGGTCGCCGAGGCGTGGGAGCGCCTGGAGGCTGCGCGCGCGGCCGTCCAGGACGCTCAGAAGGACGTGCAGGAGGCGCTCCTCGCCGCCTTCGGCGCCGGGCTGAGCGGGCGGCAGCTGGCCCAGGCACTCGGCGTGACGCCGGCCCGGGTCTATCAGATCCGTCGTGGCAGCTGGGCGCGAGGCGCCTCAGGCGTCGTCGTTGAGGCGCAAGGTCTCCAGCCGCCTGCCCGCGTAGCCGGTGGCGGCGAGCGTGACGACCGTGAGCAGCACCAGGGCGGCCCCGAAGCCGACAGCCGACTCGACGTCCAGCCGCTGCGCTGAGTCGCCGAGCACCCGTTGCACGACCGCGAGCGACCACTGCTGGACGCTCAGCGCCTGCGCCCCCGGCACCAGCCCGCCGACCAGGGACTCCCAGATGAGCGCGTAGATCAGGCCGATCACCACGGCGTTCCTCGACAGCACGGCCAGCAGCAGGAACACCGCGGAGTACGCCACCCCGCCGGCGAGGGCGCCGACGGTGTACCCCATCGTCACCGCACCGACCTCCCCGGTGAGCACCACGCCGGCAACGCCGACGGGGACCACTCCGAAGGCGACGACGACCCCGATGGCCACAAGCAGCTTGGTGACCACGATGGAGTACCGGTTCAGCGGCTTGGCCAAGAGATAGATGATCGATCCCTCGTCGATCTCCGGACCGATCGACCCGGTGCCGGCGATGAGGCTCAGCAGCGGCATCAGGATCGCGATCGCGAAGGCGCCGAGCAGGTCGGGGGCCAGCGCCCCCTGGAGATCCTGCTCGATGTCGGGGTCCAGGTTGGCGGAGATCCGGGCCAGCGTGCACAGCGCCAGCAGGGCGAGCGGTAGCAGGAGCAGCACCAGCGTGCGCTTGCGGCCGAGCAGGTTCCGACGAGTCAGGGATGCGACGGTCGCGTTCATCGGGCCACCAGGTAGGCGAAGACGCTCTCGAGCGACTCGTCGGCCGGACGCACCTCCAGCAACCGGATGCCGTTCCGGGAGGCAACCCGGGGGAGCGCATGGACGAACGCCGCGAAGTCGGTGGCCTGCACCTGGACGACGCTGCCCCCGGTGGCGTCGGAGACCAGCTCGACACCGGAGGTGCTGGGCTCGGCGATCACCGCAGATGCCAGGGCACGGTCGTCGCTGGAGCGGATCGTGTACTGGTGGGGTCGCTGGGTCATCAGTCGGCGGATCTCCCGGAAGTCGCCCGAAGCCGCGTGCCGACCGGCGACCATGACCTCGATCCGCTGAGCGATCTGCTCCACCTCCTCGAGGATGTGGGAGCTGAACAGGATCGTCCGCCCCTGGTCGCCGAGCTCGTGCAGCAGCTCCATGAGGTGGAGCCGTTGGCGGGGGTCCATCCCGTTGAAGGGCTCGTCGAGCAGCAGCACCCTCGGCTCGTGGACGATGGCGGTGGCCATCTTGATCCGCTGCTTCATGCCCTTGGAGTAGGTGCGGATGTCGCGGTCCTGCGCCTCCGCCATCTCGACCGTGCCGATCGCCTGCCGGGCGGCGGCTCGGGGATCGGCCAGCTTGTGGAGCTTGGCGTTGGCGAGGACGAAGTCCCAGCCGCTGATCGCGTCGTACATCTCCTCACGCTCCGGCACCAACCCGATCTCCCGGTAGATCTCCGGGTCGCGGTGAAGCGGTCGGCCGTCGAGGGTCGCCGTGCCCGCCGACGGGGCCAGGAACCCGGCCATCATGTGGATCAGCGTGGACTTGCCGGCTCCGTTGGGCCCCAGCAGCCCGGTCACGCCCGGACCGAGGTGCATGGTGACGTCGTTGACCGCCACCACGTTGCCGAACCACCGCGACACCTGCTCCAGGTCGACCGACGTCACGACAGGGCCTTCCGGTAGCGGGCAACGAGCGCGGCGTAGCAGCCGGCCACCAGCAGCACGACGGCAGCCGAGAACACGACCGCCCCGAGAGTGCCCGGTGGTCCTTGCCCGATCGAGGGCTCCGCAGCCAGCACGCCGGAGACCACGCCGTCGACGAGCGTGTACGGCGAGATCAGGCCCGCGTAGCGGGTGGACACCGCGTCGCCGAGGATGCCCACCACGGCGGCCTGGAAGCCGGACAGCACCAGCAGCACGCCGACCACGGCAGCCACCCCGACGCCTCGGCGGGGGGTCAACGCCGCGACGACGAGACCGATTCCGCCCAGCACGACGGCGTAGAGCGCAGCACCGGCCATGGCCCGCAGGTAGTCGGGCAGCTGCTCATCGAGGGGAAGCTCCGCCAGCAGTGCCCCGGCGAGCAGCAGCGTGATCGGGAGCCCCAGGAGCACGAAGAGGGCTGCTGCCATCCCGGCGAACTTCGCCTGGACGTACTGCTGGCGGCTCAACGGCCGTGAGAAGTAGAGGGCGGTCACCCGGAAGCGCAGGTCGCGCGACATCACCGCGGGCGACTGAGAGCCGAGGAAGACCGTGACGGCGACCTGGAGGGTCACGACGTACTCGGTGTAGCCCAGCGGCAGCGACCCGAGCCGCAGGTAGCTGGTCACGATGCCGACGACCAGGGCCGGCAGCACCATCACGCCCAGCAGCAGGAACGGCATGATCTTCGACCGCGCCGAGCGGCCCAGCCCGTAGGCGCCACGCAGCGTCTCGACGAAGAGCGAGCGCCGGATGTACGACGCACCGAGCCGGGGACCGTCGTAGTGGCGGTAGCCGATGTCATGGATGGCCCCGGCGGGCGTGCCGGACGTGGTGGGCTCAGACACTGACGTCTCCCCGGCTGCTCGGGCCCTGCGTGAAGATCTCGGTCATCCGGTGCCGCTGGCGCTGCATCCGGACGAGCCCGAGGCCGAGCTCGGCGACCACGTCGCGCACGACGTCGTAGGTAGCGGAGTCGCTGACGTCGACGTGCAGCAGCATCCCGTCGCGCTGCGCGGCGACACCGGCCTGGGTCAACCTGGCGTGGAGAGCGGTTGGGTCGGCGTCGACCTCGAGGGCCACCAGAGGGGTCTCGCCGGTGACCGACGCGGTGCTGGAGTGTCGCAGCAGCCGGCCGCCGTCGATGACCACGATGTCCTCACACACCCGCTCCAGCTCGCCCAGGAGGTGCGAGGTGACGATCACAGAGATGCCGAACTCCGCGCCGATCCGCCGGATGAGCTCGAGCATGTCGTCGCGTCCGGCGGGGTCCAGCCCGTTCGTCGGCTCGTCGAGCAGCACCAGGTCGGGGTCGTGCACCAGCGCCTGCGCCAGCTTCACGCGCTGCCGCATCCCGGTGGAGTAGCCGCCCATCGGCCGGTACCGCTCCTCGTAGAGACCGACGTGCCGGAGGATGTCCGCCGCGCGCTCGCGGCCGGCCGTCGTCGGCAGACCGGACATCCGCGCCATGTGCACCACGAACTCCGTGGCCGACACGTCGGGCGGCAGACAGTCGTGCTCGGGCATGTAGCCGACCCGCTCACGGATCGCCGGTCCCTCGGACGCCACGTCGAGCCCGAGCACCTGGGCACTGCCCGCGGTGGCGGGGAGGAGTCCCAGGAAGATCTTGAGCAGCGTCGACTTCCCGGCGCCGTTGGCGCCGACAAGACCTGTGACGCCGGCAGGCACGTCGACGGTCAGCGCGTCGACGGCGGTCACGGGACCGAACCGCTTGGTCAGCCCGTCGGTCAGGATCAGCGGCACGTCGCGACCGGACCGACGGGGTCGACGAGGGCCGCCTCGACCGCCGCCTCGACGTGGATGCGGGTGGTCGGGAAGACCGGCACGGGGCTGTCGTCGGCGGAGACGAGGAGCTCGATCTCCGTGCAGCCGAGCACCACACCTTCGGCACCACGGTCGACGAGCCGGCTGATGATGTCGCGGTACTGCTCGGCCGCACGCTCGGTCACCACACCGCGACACAGCTCGTCGTAGATGACCCGGTGGACGACGGCACGATCGGTGGCTTCGGGGACGAGCACGTCGAGGCCATGGGATCTCAACCTGCCGCGGTAGAAGTCCTGCTCCATCGTGAAGGCCGTCCCCAGCAGGCCCACCGTCGTCAGCCCGGCGTCGTTGACCGCTGCCGCCGTGACGTCGACCAAGTGCACCAGCGGGATGCTGACGGCGGCCTCGATGACGTCAGCGACCTTGTGCATCGTGTTGGTGCACAGCACCAGCAGGTCGGCGCCCGCCGTCTCCAGCTCCGCCGATGCCTCCGCCAGGAGGCCACCGGCGCTCTCCCAGTCGCCGGCGGCTTGCAGCTGCTCCACGACGGCGAAGTCGACCGACCGCAGGACCAGGTCGGCCGAGTGGAGTCCGCCCAGCCGTTCGGCGACCAGCCGGTTGGCGAGTCGGTAGTACTCCGCGGTGCTCTCCCAGCTCATCCCACCGAGCATCCCGATCCGTTGCATGCGCTTACCGTAGACCTGCGCCTAGCCTGTGACGGGTGACTCTCCGCGCGGCGCCGATCGAGACGCTCGAGAGCCTTCGCGAGCACCTTCAGTGGGCGATCGAGCTGGAGCACGCGACCTTGCCGTCGTACCTCTGTGCGCTCTACTCGCTCGATGAGCGGCGGAACCCGGAGGCCGCCGAGGTGGTCAGCAGCGTCTTCGTCGAGGAGATGCTGCATCTGGCGCTGGCGGCCAACGTGCTCAACGCCGTCGGGGGCCGGCCGCAGCTGGACACGGCACGCCTGCTGCCGGCGTACCCACGGTTCCTGCCGCACGGGGACCGCTCCCTGCAGCTGTCGCTGGTGCCGTTCGGCGCGGAGGCGATCGAGCTCTTCCGTGCGATAGAACGGCCGGCGTTGCCCGGTGCTGCTCCGGAGAGCGAGGAGTACGAGACGATCGGGCAGTTCTACGACGCGATCGAGGGAGGGCTGCGTGCGCTCTGCGCGCGCGTCGGGGAGTCCCAGGTGTTCTGCGGCGACCCGGCGCGACAGGTGACCACCGAGCCCTTCCACCACACCGCCGGGAGGCTCATCCGGGTGGACGGCCTGCAGTCGGCGCTGGCGGCGTTGGAGGAGATCGTCGAGCAGGGTGAGGGCACCTCGCGTGGCGAGGTGTGGGACGGCGAGCAGGACGTCTTCCACCCCGAGCGGGAGGAGGTTGCCCACTACTACCGGTTCGAGGAGCTGCGGATGGGGCGGCGTTACCGACGCGGCGACACGCCCCAGTCCGGGCCTACCGGTGAGGCGATCCCGGTCGACTTCGACGGCGTGCGGCCGATGCGGCGGAACCCGAGGCTCGCCGATCACGCCCCTGGGAGCCCGATCCGGATGGCGCAGGAGGACTTCAACCGCACCTACTGCCACATCCTCGGCCTGCTCGAGCGCGCCGTCGACGGCAGTCCCCGCGTGCTCGACTCGGCCATCACCGCCATGTACGTGCTCAAGGGCAAGGCGCAGGCGCTCATGGACCTGCCCGACGGGGAGGGGACGACCGCCGGGCCCAGCTTCGAGTACGTCGAGCCCGGCAGCCGGTGATCAGCGGAGCCCGAACGAGTTCCCGTCGGTCGGGTGCGTCTTCTTGATGCCCATGGCCCGCAGCACCGTCGGCATGATGTCCACCGAGCGGATCCGGCCGTGGTGCCGACCGGCGTCGACCCCGGCTCCGAAGAACGCGATGGGGATGCGCTGCACCGTCTTCTGGGCTCCACCGTGGTCGCCGGCGACGCCGTAGCTCGAGGAGTCGTGCAGCAGGCCGATGACGTCCGGCCCGTAGCTGGCCGCCTCGGTGTCGACGATCTCCTGGGCGTGGCGGTTGAACCACCGACGCTCGCTGCGGCTGAAGAAGCCCTTGTAGATCCGCTTCTCCAGCGTGTAGTGGCCGCCGGTCCGGTAGTAGCTGGCGATGACCCCGGGCAGCTCTGCCATCACCCGAGCCGCCGCGCGCTTCTGCTGTCGCGAGCTGTCGATCAGCCACGTCCGGATGGCCGAGTCCTGCATGCTGGCCTCGACGTTCCCGGTGTCGATCAGCGGCGCCAGCTCGGGCTGGGCGTCGAGGTAGGACTCGTCCTCGTCGGCGCCGTAGTACCAGTTGTAGTTGCCGCGATCGGGGCCGTCCTCGCCGTAGTAGTGACGAGAGGTCAGCTGGCCGTGGTCGGTGGTGAGCACGATGAGCGTCTCGTCGAGCTGGCCGAGCCTGCGCAACCTGTGGACCAGCCTGCCCACCTGGTCGTCGGCGACCCGAGCCAGGTAGGGAAGGTGCGACATCTTGCCCCGGGCACCCCGGGGGAAGGGCCGACGGTCGTTGAGCCCGCCCCACATGTGGCCGGCCTTGTCGATGCCCCCCATGGTGAGGAACAGGCCGCTCCAGTCCTCGCGGGACATGATCTTCAGCGCGGCGTCCGCCACCCACACGTCGCCGCCGAGGTGCTCCTGGTTGTGCCCCGGCACGAACCGGTTGGCGTCGAGCGGGTACATCCACGCCGGAGAGGTCGTCAGCGTCCCGTAGCCGCGAGTCTTTGAGGAGTTGATGTAGAAGCGACCGCACTCGGGGCTTGCGATGTAGGCGGGCACGTTCTTGCTGTTGTCCCCGATCGGACCGCGCCAGTTGAAGGTGCCGTCGCCGTCACAGTCGTAGTCGCGTCCGCTGAACGTCACCTCGATGTCGGTGGCCGGACCGCCCATGCTGTTGACGGCGTACCCCTTCTGCCCGACCACCGCGGTGACGCGGTCGGGATAGGCGCGCTTCAGGTAGTCCTGGATCTTGGGATAGCCGCTGTGGTCGATCAGCGCATCGAACTGGTCGCGCGACATCGAGCCGGACACGTACTGCTGGTCGGGTGCTCCCAGCACGCCCTCGGTGTCGCGGTACCACTCGTCGGCCCATCCCATGTGCTTGGGCAGCTGACCGCTCGTCATGACGTTGTGGCTGACGACGGTCTCGGAAGCCATGTGTCCCAGGTAGGCACGAGGGAACCGAGCGCCGCCGGCCAGGAGGGCCTGGACGTTGCGCATCTTGAAGGCGTCGATGAACTCCGGCCGGAGCTGGTCGAGCACGATGTAGAGCACCCGTGTCGGTCGCTCGGCACGGGCGGCCGCCCCGGTGGGTGACTCGCTCGGTTCCGAGCCGCCGGCCGGGGCGACTCCGGCTGTCGCGACGATGCACATCGCCGCGGCGGCAGTGAATCCGGTGAGAAGTCGGGAGCGTCGCATGTGCTGCCTCCTGCCGGACCCCGGAGGGGCCACCTACATGGGAACGTAGTTCCCGCACCCGGGGACGGCAAGAGCCGTCCGGGCCTGCATGCCACTGCCCCATCAGGTCGTCGGCGTGGCGTGGTCCTCGGGTGAGTGAGGAAGCCGGACCCGTGCCCGGGGGTGCCGGAACCGCACCGCCTCGTAGGTCACGAGAGCAGCCAGGACGGCGGCCAGCGTGGCGAGGGCCGCCAGGGCGGGGATCCGCTCGGCCACCGGGATGAACAGCAGCAGCAGGACCGCCGTGAGCGTGCGGTGCGGATTCCAGGACCCCACGTTGCGACGTCGGAACACCACGTGGGCCAGCAGGTAGACCGAGACTCCGGCGAAGAGAGCCACTGTGGGCACGCCCACGAGCGGATCGGACAAGTCGTGGTGCTCCTCGTCCGCGACGTACTCCATGACCTTCTTGAGGCCGAGCGCGACGAAGATGATCGAGCAGACGATGGGGAAGTGTAGGTAGGTGTAGGAGTCCCGCGCCAGCCGGCTTCGCTCCTCCCCGTGCCGGGACTCCAGCACCTGCTCGGCCACCCGGGCCACCACGTCGAAGTAGAGCCACCACAGGCTGACGGCCACCACCATGCCGAGAACCGACGCCACGATGACCGCGACCGACACCGGTCGTTCGGCCACCCCGACACCGATGGCGACCAGGGACTCCCCGAGGGCGACGATCACGATCAGGCCGAACCGCTCCGCGAAGTGGACCGCGCTCGGCAGCCGCCAGCCCGAGGCACCGACGACCCAGATGCCGGCGTAGTCGACGAGCAACGCCAGCGCCCACAGGAACGTCTGTGCCGGCGGCCCGACGGCGCCTCCGGCGACCAAGAGACACGCGGCGACCGTGACCGGGATGGCAGTCAGGAGGAGCTGGCGGCGGAGGCCGGCGTCCTCCCGCGCCGCGATCAGGTAGCAACCGATGTGCGCGAGCCGCACCACCGCGTAGCAGGCGGCGAAGACGAAGGGGGCGAACAACCCTCCTGGCATGTCCTCGAAGGCCTCGGGGATGGTCAGCGCCACGACGAACATCGCGGCCATCGCGAGGATGACGGTCAGTCGGGCCAGCCCCTCGTCGGCTTGGACCTGATTGCCGAGCCAGGCATACGAGGACCACGCCCACCACAGCAGCGCGAGCAGGACGAGCCCCCGCAGGACGCCGACGGGGGAGGGATCGTCCGCCATCAGCTGCGTCACCTGGGTGAACGCGAACACGAAGACCAGGTCGAAGAAGAGCTCCAGCGTCGTGACCCGGTGGTGGGGCCCGGTCGGCTGGACTCGAGTCCAGCTCATGCGGATGGTCGCCACCCGGTCAGCCTAGAGAAACACGCCAGCAGCTCCATCCGCGCCAAGCACACGAGACTCCAGGACCCGATAGCTGGACAGCACCGCGGCCCCGGGTCCCCGACGTACTCGTCCTCCCGCGGTTCGTCGACGACGTGGTGGCCCAGCTCGCCGACGAGCTTCTCGGCTTGGCTGTAGTCGCCCGGACCGGCCTCCCGCGCGAGCGGTCAGCCGGTCCGGTCGCGACCCTGGGTCAGTCCAGGTCGAACCGATCGAGCTCCATGACCTTGGTCCAGGCGCTGACGAAGTCGCTAACGAGCTTCTCGCGCGCGTCGTCGCCGGCGTACACCTCGGCGAGGGCCCGGAGCTGAGAGTTGGAGCCGAAGATCAGGTCGACCGCCGTGGCGGTCCACCGGATGTCTCCGGTGGCGAGGTCCCGGATCTCGTAGACGTTCTCCTCCGACTCCGAGGCCTTCCACTGCGTCCCGGGGGAGAGCAGGTTGACGAAGAAGTCGTTGGTCAGCGCACCGGGCCGGTCGGTGAGGACGCCGTGGCGGCTCTCGCCGGTGTTGGCGCCGAGAACCCGCATGCCGCCGACGAGGACGGTCATCTCGGGTGCGGCCAGGTCGAGCATGTACGCCCGGTCGACCAGCAGGACCTCCGGCTGCAGCTTCTCGCCGGCGCGCAGGTAGTTGCGGAACCCGTCGGCCCGCGGCTCGAGCACCCGGAAGGAGTCGACGTCGGTCTGCTCCTCCGACGCGTCGGTGCGGCCCGCGTGAAAGGGCACGGTGACCTCGACCCCGGCGTCACGCGCGGCCTTCTCGACGGCCGCGTTGCCCGCGAGCACGATGAGGTCGGCCAAGGAGACCTGCGCGCCGCCGGCCTGGTTGAAGTCCCGCTGGATGCCCTCGAGCGTCCGGAGAACTTTGGCGAGGCGCTCCGGCTCGTTGACGGCCCAGTTGCGCTGCGGCTCGAGGCGGATCCGGGCGCCGTTCGCGCCGCCGCGCTTGTCCGTGGACCGGAAGCTCGAGGCGGAGGCCCACGCGGTGGCCACCAGCTGCGACACCGACAGACCGGAGTCGAGGACCTTCGCCTTGAGGGCAGCAACATCGGCGTCGTCGACCAGCTCACCCTCGACCGCCGGCACGGGGTCCTGCCACAGCTGCGGCTCCGCGACCCAAGGGCCGAGGAAGCGCGAGACCGGACCCATGTCGCGGTGCAGCAGCTTGTACCAAGCCTTTGCAAAAGCAGCCGCGAACTCGTCGGGGTTCTCCAGGAAGCGACGAGAGATCCTCTCGTACTCCGGGTCGAAGCGCAGCGCGAGGTCGCTGGTCAGCATCGTCGGCCTGCGCTTGGGCGAGTCGGGGGTCGGGCCAGGAATGATGGACTCGGCGTCCTTGGCGACCCACTGGTAGGCCCCGGCGGGGCTCTTCGTGAGTTCCCACTCGTAGCCGAAGAGGAACGTGAAGTAGTCGTTGCTCCACCGCACCGGGGTGGTGGTCCAGGTGACCTCGAGCCCCGAAGTGATGGCGTCGGCCCCCTTGCCCGAGCCGAAGCCGCTCTTCCAGCCCAGCCCCTGCTCCTCCAGCGGCGCCCCCTCCGGCTCAGGGCCGATCAGGTCCGCGTCGCCGGCACCGTGGGTCTTGCCGAAGGTGTGGCCGCCGGCGATGAGCGCGACGGTCTCCTCGTCGTTCATCGCCATCCGCGCGAAGGTGTCCCGGATGTCGCGGGCCGAGGCCAGCGGGTCCGGGTTGCCGTTCGGGCCCTCGGGGTTGACGTAGATCAGGCCCATCTGGACCGCTCCGAGGTTCTCGGTCAGCTCGCGCTCACCGCTGTAGCGCTCGTCGCCCAGCCAGGCGTCCTCCGGACCCCAGAAGATCTCCTCCGGCTCCCACACGTCCTCACGCCCGAAGCCGAAGCCGAACGTCTGGAAGCCCATCGACTCCAGGGCGACGTTGCCGGTGAGGACCAGGAGGTCGGCCCACGAGATCTTCTGGCCGTACTTCTGCTTGACCGGCCACAGCAGGCGGCGTGCCTTGTCGAGGTTGGCGTTGTCGGGCCAGCTGTTGAGCGGCGCGAACCGCTGGGAGCCGTCGCCGGCGCCGCCCCGACCGTCGTAGATCCGGTAGGTGCCGGCCGCGTGCCAGCTCATCCGGATGACCAGGCCGCCGTAGTGGCCGAAGTCGGCGGGCCACCACTCCTGCGAGGTGGTGAGCACCTCGGTGATGTCCCGCTTGAGAGCCTCGACGTCGAGCTTCGCGAACTCGGCGGCGTAGCTGAAGTCCTCGCCCAGCGGGTTGCCCTTCGGCGAGTGCGCGTGCAGCACGGAGACGTCGAGATGGTTGGGCCACCAGTCCTTCAGCGAGTGCGGGCGGCCACCGGTCTTCGGAGTCGGCGAGTCGATCGCCGGGTTCTCGCTCTCGCTGCCGTGGGCGGCCGCCGAGTCGGGCATCACCGGGCAACCACCCTCGGCCTTTCGGTCGACCCCTTGCGGGCTGGCGGGTGCGTCGTTCTCCGGGTTGTCGCTCATCTGGTTCCTCTCAGCAGGGTTGTTCACTCAGGGGTTTCGGTGGTCGCACAGGCGGGGCACGTGCCCCAGTAGACGACCTCCGCCTCGTCGACGGTGAAGCCGTGGTCGTCGGAGGCGGTCAGGCAGGGTGCATGGCCGACGGCGCAGTCGACGTCCGCGATGGCTCCGCAGTAGCGGCACACGACGTGGTGATGGTTGTCGCCGACCCGGGTCTCGTAGCGGGCCGTCGCGCCGGCGGGCTGGATGCGCCGGACGAGGCCCGCGTCGGTGAGCGCGCGCAGCACGTCGTACACCGCCTGGTGGGAGACCGTGACCAGGTCGGCCCGTACGACCCGGATCAGCGCCTCGGTGTCGAGGTGGGGGTGCTCGTGGACTGCATCGAGCACGGCCAACCGGGGACGAGTCACGCGCAACGATGCGCCACGCAGGATCGTGGGGAAGTCCGGTGCCGGCATTGACGCAAGCATGGACCGTTGTCTTGAACAAGTCAAGACTGGCCCGCTGGGGTCGGGTCGAGTCCTCGCCCGATGCCCCCGCGGGCACGGCGGGCGCTCAGATGTTGCGGCGGTACTGGCCGCCCACCTCGAAGAACGCCTCGGTGACCTGCCCCAAGGAGCAGACCCGGGCAGCGTCCATGAGCACGGCGAAGACGTTTGCACCGGACGCTGCCGCCTGCTGCAGCCGGGCGATCGCCTCGGCGGCCTCGTGGGTGTGGGACGCCTGGAACGCCCGGACGCGCTCCAGCTGCGAGGTCTTCTCGCTCTCGGTGGCCCGGGCCAGCTCGACATGGTCCGGTGTGCCGTCGCCGCTGTCGGGCTTGCGGAACGTGTTGACCCCGACGATGGGCAGCGTGCCGTCATGCTTGCGGTGCTCGTAGAGCATGGACTCGTCCTGGATGCGGCCGCGCTGGTAGCCGGTCTCCATGGCGCCGAGCACGCCGCCTCGCTCGTTGATCCGGTCGAACTCGGCCAGCACCGCCGCCTCGACCAGATCGGTGAGCTCGTCGATGACGAACGACCCCTGCAGCGGGTTCTCGTTCACCGCGAGACCCCACTCCCGGTTGATGATCAGCTGGATGGCCAGCGCACGGCGCACGGAGTCGTCGGTGGGGGTGGTGACCGCCTCGTCGTAGGCGTTGGTGTGCAGCGAGTTCGCGTTGTCGTAGATCGCGATGAGCGCCTGCAGCGTGGTCCGGATGTCGTTGAAGTCCATCTCCTGGGCATGCAGGGAGCGTCCCGACGTCTGCACGTGGTACTTCAGCTTCTGCGAGCGCTCGTTGGCGCCGTACTTCTCGCGCATCGCGATCGCCCAGATCCGGCGGGCGACACGGCCGATGACGGAGTACTCCGGGTCCATGCCGTTGGAGAAGAAGAAGGACAGGTTCGGTGCGAAGTCGTCGATGTGCATGCCGCGCGCGAGGTAGGCCTCGACATAGGTGAAGCCGTTCGCCAGGGTGAAGGCGAGCTGGCTGATCGGGTTCGCCCCCGCTTCGGCGATGTGGTAGCCGGAGATCGAGACCGAGTAGAAGTTGCGCACCTTGTGCTCGATGAACCACTCCTGGATGTCGGCCATCATCCGCAGCGAGAACTCCGTGGAGAACAGGCAGGTGTTCTGCCCCTGGTCCTCCTTGAGGATGTCGGCCTGGACCGTGCCCCGCACGTGCGCGAGGGCGAAGGCCGTGAGATCCGCGCGCTCGTCCTCCGACGGCTCGCGGCCGTGCTCGGAGCGGAACACCTCGACCTGCTGGTCGATGGCGGTGTTGAGGAAGAAGGCCAGCACGGTCGGGGCCGGGCCGTTGATCGTCATGGACACCGACGTGGTCGGCGAGACGAGGTCGAAGCCGTCGTAGAGAGCCTTCATGTCGTCGAGCGTGGCGACCGAGACGCCGGAGGTGCCGACCTTGCCGTAGATGTCGGGTCGCGGGTCCGGGTCGCGGCCGTAGAGGGTGACCGAGTCGAAGGCGGTCGACAGCCGGGTGGCCGGCTGGCCCTCGGAGAGCAGCTTGAAGCGGCGGTTCGTGCGGAACGGGTCGCCCTCGCCGGCGAACATCCGCGCCGGGTCCTCGTTGTCGCGCTTGAAGGGAAACACGCCCGCGGTGAAGGGGAAGAACCCCGGCAGGTTCTCACGGCGCCAGAAACGCACCAGCTCACCGGCGTCGGACCAACGGGGGAGCGCCACGCGAGGAATCTTGTTGCCCGACAGCGACTCCCGGGTGAGCGGGGTGCGGATCTCCTTGTCGCGGATCAGGACGACCTGCTCGTCTCCCGAGTAGGACTCGACGACGGCCGGCCAACCCTCGAGCTGCTCGCCGACCTCGTCGGGAAGGTCGGTGCGCGCCTGACCGAGGAGCGCCTCGATCGCCTCGACCGCCGCACGGGCTGGGGCTTGCGTCGAGCTCGTCGATGTCAGCTCCGAGAGCACCAGCGACAGCCGCTGCACGCGCGCGGCCGCAGCCGCCAGCCGCTCGGTCTCCGCGTGATAGCCCCGCACCGTCTCGGTGATCTCGGAGAGGTAGCGGACCCGCTCCGCGGGCACCACCTGGCGGATGCCCGAGGAGTGGCGGACGTCGACCGGGCTGAGGGTCCCGTCGTCGAACGCCATGCCGTTGTCGGCGAGCAGCTCGCGCAGGTGCTGGTACAGCGCGGTGACGCCGTCGTCGTTGAAGGTGGCGGCGGAGGTGCCGACGACGGGCATGTCCTCGGGCTGCTTGCCGAACGCCTCCCGGTTGCGGACCAGCTGGCGCCCGACGTCGCGCAACGCGTCCTTGGCTCCGCGGCGCTCGAACTTGTTGATCGCCACCACGTCGGCGAAGTCCAGCATGTCGATCTTCTCCAGCTGGGAGGCCGCACCGAACTCCGGGGTCATGACGTACAGCGATGCGTCGACGAACGGCACGATGGCCGCGTCGCCCTGCCCGATTCCGGGCGTCTCCACGATGACGAGGTCGAAACCCGACGCGCGGAGGGTGTCGATGACGTGGTCCAGGTGGTCGGGCAGCTCGTGCGCGCCGCGGGTGGCCAGGCTGCGGAAGAAGACCCGGTCGCCGTCCAGCGAGTTCATCCGGATCCGGTCGCCGAGCAGTGCCCCGCCGCCGCGGCGGCGGGTCGGGTCGACGGCGATGACCGCGATCCGGAACTTGTCCTGCTGGTCGGTGCGGAAGCGGCGTACGAGCTCGTCGGTCAGCGACGACTTGCCCGAGCCGCCGGTGCCGGTGATGCCGAGCACCGGCGCATGATGGCGACCGGCGGCCTCGCGGAGCACGCCAAGGGTCTCCGCCGGGAGTGCGCCCAGCTCCGCGCCGGTGATGGCGCGGGCGATCGCGAACCGGTCACCGCTGATGACCTGGTCGGCGGTCACCGGCTTGCGCGACCAGAGATCGATGTCGCAGTCGGCGACGACGGAGTTGATCATCCCGGCCAGGCCCAGCCGCTGGCCGTCCTCGGGTGAGAAGATCTTGACCCCCGACCTGCGCAGCCGGTCGATCTCGTCGTGCACGATGACGCCACCGCCGCCGCCGACGACCTTGATGTGATCGGCACCCTGGGCGCGCAGCGACTCCACGAGGTACTCGAAGTACTCGAGGTGCCCGCCCTGGTACGACGAGACCGCAACGCCGTGGACGTCCTCCTCGAGGGCAGCGTCCACGACCTCCTGCACCGACCGGTTGTGCCCGAGGTGGATGACCTCGCAGCCCTGTGACTGCAGGATCCGCCGCATGATGTTGATGGACGCGTCGTGGCCGTCGAACAGGCTCGACGCGGTCACCAGACGGACCGGGTTCACGGGTCGATGGAGGTCGGTCATGCGACACCTTGGGGCAGTTGGTTGGACGTCCTACTAACCATCATAGGACGGCTGGGAGACCTGGTCACCCGCAGCGGCGCGCAGCGCTCCGAGCAGCGAGGTCAACCGGTGCAGGTCGTCGGGCTCGAGGCCCGGCCGCTCGAAGACCGCGTCGTTGAGCCCGGCCGTCGCCTCCTCGACGACCCGGCGCCCGGCATCGGTGATGCAGGCTCGGACCACACGCCTGTCGTCGTCGGCCCGGACCCGGTCGACGTAGCCCTGCCGCACGAGGCGGTCGACCGCGCTCGTGACGCTCGTGGGGTGGACCTGGAGCAGCGAGCCGAGCCGGGTCATCGGCATGGCCCCCGACCGGGAGAACGACAGCAGCCGCAGGACCTCGTACCGCGCGAAGGTGAGGCCCGCCGGGCGGAGGACCGCGTCGATCCGCTCCATCAGCAGCTGCTGGACGCGGACGACGCTGGTGACCATCGCCATGCCGTCGGCGGCGCCGGCCCATCCGTGACGCACCCATTGCGCGTGCGCCTCGCGGATCGGGTCACGCTCCGGAGAACGGTTCATGGCAGAGCCTCCGGCCGGCAGTCGGGATCTCCTCGCCGAATCCTAGGTCCGGGAGGGCGGAGCGCCGCAGTCCGGAATGGCGGCGGAGCGCCGCAGTCCGGAATGGCGGCGGAGCGCCGCGGTCCGGAATGGCGGCGCCCTGGAAGCCGGTCATCGTTCGCTAACGTCGCGGCATGAGCATGAAGGAGCTCGTCGACGAGCTGCGCGCGCGGCTCGAGACGTCCCGGATCGGCGGCTCCCAGGCCGCCCGGGAGAAGCACACCGCCCGCGGCAAGCTGCTCGTGCGAGACCGGGTCGACCGCCTGCTCGACCCCGGGAGCCCCTTCCTCGAGCTGAGCCCGCTCGCCGCCTACGACATGTACGGCGGCGACATCCACGCTGCCGGCATCGTCACGGGCATCGGTCGGGTGGCAGGCCGGGAGTGCGTGGTGGTCGCCAACGACGCCACCGTCAAGGGGGGCACCTACTACCCGTTGACGGTGAAGAAGCACCTGCGCGCCCAGGAGGTCGCCCGCGTCAACAGGCTGCCGTGCCTCTACCTCGTCGACTCCGGCGGCGCCTACCTGCCGCTGCAGGACGAGGTCTTCCCCGACCGCGACCACTTCGGACGGATCTTCTTCAACCAGGCCACCATGTCCGCCGAGGGCATCGCGCAGGTCGCCGCGGTCATGGGCTCGTGCACGGCGGGCGGCGCCTACGTGCCGGCGATGTCGGACGAGACGGTGATCGTGCGGGACCAGGGCACGATCTTCCTGGGCGGTCCGCCCCTGGTGAAGGCCGCGACCGGCGAGGTCGTCACCGCGGAGGAGCTCGGCGGGGGAGAGGTCCACGCCCGGAAGTCGGGGGTCGTCGACCACCTCGCCGAGGACGACGCGCACGCGCTGGCCATCGTGCGGTCCATCGTGGGCACGCTGCCGGTGGTCGCGCCGTGCTCGACCCGCGACCACCCTCCGGCGGGCGTCCCCCTCCCGAGGGCGGACGTGGAGGAGCCGGCGGAGGACCCCGCCGGGCTCTACGACGTCGTGCCGACCGACTCCCGCACGCCGTACGACGTGCGCGAGGTGATCCGCCGGGTCGTCGACGGCAGCCGGTTCCACGAGTTCAAGGAGCTGTACGGCGAGTCGCTCGTGACCGGGTTCGCGCGCATCTGGGGGCACCCGGTGGGCATCGTCGCCAACAACGGGATCCTCTTCTCCGAGTCGGCGCTCAAGGGGGCCCACTTCATCGAGCTGTGCAACCAGCGCCGGACGCCGATCGTGTTCCTCCAGAACATCAGCGGCTTCATGGTCGGCCGCGACTACGAGAACCGGGGGATCGCCCGCGACGGCGCCAAGCTGGTGACCGCGGTGTCCTGCTCCGTGGTGCCCAAGCTCACCGTGGTCATCGGTGGCTCGTTCGGCGCCGGCAACTACGGGATGTGCGGGCGCGCGTACGACCCGCGCTTCCTGTGGATGTGGCCCAACGCGCGGATCTCGGTCATGGGCGGCGAGCAGGCCGCGTCGGTGCTGGCGACCGTGCGCCGCGACGGCATCGAAGGTCGCGGCGGCAGCTGGACCGAGGCGGAGGAGGCAGGGTTCAAGGCGCCGATACTCGAGCAGTACGAGCGGCAGGGCTCGCCGTACTACTCCACCGCCCGGCTGTGGGACGACGGCATCATCGATCCGGCCGACACCCGGCGGGTCCTCGGCATGGGGCTCGCGGCCGCCGGCCACGCGCCGGTACCCGAGCCGTCCTACGGCATCTTCAGGATGTGACACCGCGATGACGATTGCCACCCTGCTCGTCGCCAACCGCGGCGAGATCGCGTCGCGCATCATCGCCTCCGCACGCCGGCGGGGGTTGCGGACCGTCGCGGTGTACTCCGATGCCGATCGTGGTGCCCCGCATGTCCGGGCGGCCGACGTCGCGGTGAGGATCGGACCCACCCCGGCGGCGGAGTCCTACCTGCGCATCGAGGCGCTCCTCGACGCAGCCCGGCGCACCGGGGCCGACGCGGTCCACCCCGGCTACGGCTTCCTCTCCGAGCGTGCGGCGTTCGCCAGGGCCGTCGTCGACGCGGGTCTGACGTTCGTGGGTCCGTCGGCCGACGTCATGGAGCAGATGGGTCGCAAGGACCTGGCCCGCGAGGTCGCGGTCGCGGCCGGAGTGCCTGTGGTGCCCCGCTTCGAGCTCCCGGCCACGGGCGGGACTGCCGCTGCGGGGCGCGCCACCGACGAGGACCCGGAGCCGGCGGCGGGGTTCCCGGTGCTGGTCAAGGCCGCGGCAGGCGGCGGCGGCAAGGGCATGCGGGTCGTCCGAGAGCCGGAGCACCTCGAGGCTGCGATCGCCGCAGCTCGCCGGGAGGCGGCCGCGGCGTTCGGCGACGACACCATCCTGCTCGAGAGGTACGTCGAGCACGGCCGGCACGTGGAGGTGCAGGTCCTGGGCGACAGCCAGGGCTCCGTGGTCCACCTCTACGAGCGGGACTGCTCGTCGCAGCGGCGCCATCAGAAGGTCCTCGAGGAGGCACCCGCCCCGACCATCTCCCCGGCCGCCCGCACGGTGCTGCTCGACTCCGCGGTCTCGCTGGCCCGGCAGGTCGGCTACCAGAACGCGGGCACGGTGGAGTTCCTCGTCGCCGGCGAGCCCGGTGCCGAGGACGTCTACTTCCTCGAGATGAACACCCGGCTGCAGGTCGAGCACCCGGTGACCGAGTCGGTGGTCACGGTGGCGGGGGAGCCGCTGGACCTGGTCGACCTCCAGCTGCGCGTGGCGGCCGGCGAGCCGCTGCCGTTCACCCAGGACGACGTCCGCTGCCAGGGCCACGCGATCGAGGCCCGGGTGTATGCGGAGGACGCATTCGGCGGCTTCCTCCCCCAGGCAGGGGTGGCGTCGTACGTGCGTTGGTCGCCCCGCGCGCGGGTCGATGAGGCGCTGTCCACGGGCGCGGAGGTGAGCACGGCCTACGACCCGATGCTCGGCAAGGTGATCGTCCGGGGGCCGACGCGGGAGGCCGCCCGCCGGGCCTTGGTCGACGCGCTCGACGACACCGCGATCCTCGGGCTCACGACGAACCTCGGCTTCCTCCGCGCGCTGGCCGCCTCCGACGCGTTCCGGGACAACCAGGTCGACACGGCCTGGCTGGACACTCACCCCGACGAGCTGCGGCCTCCCGACTCCTCGGTCGTGGCGGTGATCGGGGCCTGGGCGCTGGCCCACGGTGGCACGGGAACCCGTGCCGAGGACCCGTTCGGCACCGGGGACGGCTGGCGGCTGGCGGGCCCGTCGGCACCGGTCATGGTCGAGCTCGTGGTGGACGGTGACCCGCTGGTGTTCCAGGTCGGCTCCGGCACCGTCCGGGTCGGCGGGGAGCGGGAGCACCGGGTGGCGCCGGTCGCCCACGAGGAAGGCGTGCACCGGCTGGAGATCGACGGGCTGGTGCACGAGGCCGCCGTGATGGTCGGGCCCCACCAGGTCGAGCTGAGCCACCTGGGTCACACCTTCGTGCTTCAGCGACCTGACGCCTTCGGCCCGGGCGGCCGCCGGGTCTCGGTGGGCGACGGGGTCGTCACTGCCCCGATGCCGGGGACGGTGCTGCGGGTCGACGTCGAGCCGGGAGAGCTGGTGGGAGCGGGCCAGGTGCTGGTTGTGCTGGAGGCGATGAAGATGGAGCTGTCCCTGAAGGCGCCGTTCGACGGGACGGTCGCGACCGTGTCGGCGACGGCCGGGCGGCAGGTCGCCCTCGGCGCGGCTCTCTTCGAGGTGGAGGCGACGTGAACCTACCGATGGTGGTGCCCGACCCGACTCTTCCGAGCCGGGTGCTCGTCTACGAGGTCGGTCCCAGGGACGGGCTGCAGAACGAGCAGACGGTCCTTCCGGTGGAGGTCAAGGCCGAGCTCGTCACCCGGCTCGTCGCAGCCGGCCTCAAGATCGTCGAGGTGACGAGCTTCGTGCACCCTCGGTGGGTACCCCAGCTGGCCGATGCCGAGGCGTTGCTCGCCCGGGTCGACCACCGGGGAGCCACGCCGATGCCGGTGCTCGTGCCCAACGAGCGGGGCCTCGACCGGGCGCTCGCCGAAGGGGTTCGGCACATCGCGATCTTCGGCAGCGCCACGGAGACCTTCGCCCGGCGCAACCTGAACCGCTCCCTGGAGGAGCAGTTCTCGATGTTCGAGCCGACCGTCGCTCGTGCGCGAGCGGAGGGGATGGACGTACGGGCCTATGTGTCGATGTGCTTCGGGGATCCGTGGGAGGGCCGGGTGCCCGTCGACCAGGTCGTCGACGTCGGGAGACGCCTGCTGGAGCTCGGGACCTACCAGCTCTCCCTCGGCGACACCACCGGGGTGGGCACCCCCGGCCACGTGACCGCGCTGCTCGACGCCTTCAACGCAGCCGGGGTCGCCGACGACCGGCTCGCCATGCACTTCCACGACACCTACGGGCAGGCCCTCACCAACACCTACGCCGCCCTGCGCCACGGGGTCACGACCTTCGACGCCAGTGCCGGCGGCCTCGGTGGCTGCCCGTACGCCGAGTCCGCCACCGGAAACCTCGCCACCGAGGACCTGGTCTGGATGCTGGACGGACTCGGCATCGAGACCGGCATCGATCTCGCCTCGTTGGTCGAGACGAGCAGGTGGCTGGCCGGACATCTCGGGCGGCCCAGCCCCAGCCGCGTCGTCAACGCCCGCCCTCAGTGACGGCCGAGAGCTCTCGGCGGGGGATCTGCTGGCCGTGGGGTTGACTGCCGGCACGTGCGGGGTACCCTAGGGGGGTATCAGTCATACCCCCCGGGGGTACATGGGAAGCAGGGGACATGCAGTCGGACAACCTCAACTCTTTGGCCGCGAGTGCGACGCTCCACTGCCTCACCGGTTGTGCGATAGGGGAGATCCTCGGCCTGATGATCGGCACCGCCGCGGGGTTCAGCGACGGCGCCACCATCGCGCTCGCGGTCGGTCTGGCGTTCCTGTTCGGCTACGCGCTGTCGACCTTGCCGCTGCTGCAGGCGGGCGTGGCCTTCTTCTCGGCCTTGTCGGTGGTGTTCGCCGCCGACACTCTCTCGATCGCCACGATGGAGATCGTCGACAACCTCGTGATGGCACTCATTCCGGGAGCCATGGATGCGGGGCTGGTCAACCCGCTGTTCTGGGTGTCGATGACCATCGCGCTGGGCGCCGCCTTCGTCGCGGCGTACCCCGTCAACCGCTGGCTGCTCTCCAAGGGCAAGGGGCATGCGCTGACTCACCGCTACCACCAGCACGAGGCGCACACCGCTCAGGACCACGAACAGCACGCGCACGGCTGACCCAGCCAGGACTGCGGCTCCACGTACGAGGAGAAGACCATGGACACCAAAGCACTCGCGTTCGGCATCATCGGCTTCCTTCTCGGAGGGCTCGTGGTGTCGACCGCGGCGACGTACCTCGAGGAGGAAGACTCCGGCTCGGGCGGCTCGCAGATGACGATGAGCCAGATGTCGGACGACCTCGAGGGGAAGACCGGGGACGACTTCGACGAAGCGTTCATCACCAGCATGATCGAGCACCACCAGGGGGCGCTCGACATGGCCAGGCTCTCTGCCTCTCGAGCCGAGCACCGCGAGATCAAGGACCTGTCGGAAGCCGTCATCACCGCGCAGGAGAAGGAGATCGCGCGGATGAAGCAGTGGCAGCAGGAGTGGGGCTACGACACCGCACCCGATGCCGACCACTCCTCTCACTGACCCCCCGCTCAGGTCAGGACGGCTGCCGGCGCAGGAAGTCCACCAGCAGCCGGGAGAGCCACCAGGCATGGGTGGAGGCGACCAGGTGGCCGGCTCCTTCCGCGATTGCGTCCTCGGCGGTCGGCAGGAGGTCCAGCATGCGCTTGCGCATCTCGGCGAACCACGGGCCGCTGTCGCTGCCACTGACGTACAGCACCGGGCACCCGATCTCCGCGGCCTCCCGGGCACCGAAGTCCCAGGAGATCAGGGCGGGCACGTCGGACTCGAAGAAGGTGGTGGCATCGCGCTCCATCGCCTCCACGGACCCCGGTAGCGCGCGCTCGGACTCGCGGCGCCAGTCGTGCCCGGCGAGCATGGTGAGGAACTCGTCCAGCGCCACCGCGGCACCGTCGGCACCGAAGACCTCGAGGAGGTGCTCGTTGACCGCGACGAACTCCGCAGCGCCGGGAACCCCCACGGGAGGGGGTTCCACGACGGTCAGGGTCCGCACCGTGGCAGGGGCGGAGGTGGCCAGGTCGAGCGCGATCGCGGCGCTGAAGCTCACTCCCACGACGTGAGCCGGCACCAGGTCCAGCGCGATCATCAGCGCCCGGCAGTCGGCTGCCTCGGCGGCCATGGAACCGGCGCGGAATGACGACCCGCTTCCGGCGTAGCCGCGGCGGTGATAGTGGACGACCCGGAAGCCCGCCGCCGCCGTGTGCTGGGCCAACGGGCGCAGCTCGTCGGCCGTGAGAGCAGTCTGGACGATCACGACGGCATCGCCCTCGCCGAGCACCTCGACCTCGAGGTCGACGTCGCCGACCGGGACGAGCTCCAGGCCACCCACGCCGTCATCGTGACCCCCGCAGGGGCAGGCGACAAGCGACCCACCCGGCCCGGCACTGCTGGCAGAGGCGTGGTCAGCCGGCGTGGACGGCGACGGCGCCGGCGCGGCGCGGATCGCCCGACGCGAGCAGCCCGAGCGCCGGTGTCCAGAGTGCGGCGTTGACCCCTCCGAAGTACATCGAGTGCGACGGCATGCTGCGCAGGGGGAAGCCGGTGTCGAGCGGCACGGCGAGGTCCTCCTCGTGGTCGAGGAGCACCGGCGGGTCCTCCTGGGGACGCACCCGCATGTGCATCCGGGGCCGGGAGATGGCGGTGTGAAGGTCGAGACCCGCGTTGCCGAAGAGCGCGAGGACCTGGGCGATCGCCGTCACGATGCGGTCCGAGCCGGGTGACCCCAGGGCCAGGACCGCCCCGTCGGCGTCCCGCCGACCCACCGACGGCGCCATGTTCGACGTCAGCCGCGTCCCCGGGTCGAGCGTGTGCGGCCCACCGGCCAGCAGCTCCTGCTCACCGAGGCAGTTGTTGAGCGCCAGACCGGTGCCCGGCACGGTCATGCCGGAGCCGTAGCCGGACGAGACCGTCACCGCGCACGCCCCACCGCGCTCGTCCACGGCAGACACCGTCGCGGTGCTCGGTGAGCTCAGGGCCAGTCGCCCCGACGCGCGGATGCGGGCGAGCAGCCGCTCGGCCTGAGCGGTCCGCTGCTCCTCGCTGTCGGGATCGGCGAGCCCGGAGCCCAGCACCAAGGCCTGGGCCCGGGCGAGGACACGCAGCTCCTCGGGCGACCAGGAGCTT
Source organism: uncultured Nocardioidaceae bacterium (assembly GCA_902805845.1). Taxonomy (GTDB): domain Bacteria; phylum Actinomycetota; class Actinomycetes; order Propionibacteriales; family Nocardioidaceae; genus Marmoricola_A. Next base: position 11,546 of record CADCUI010000087.1, on the reverse strand, counting down.
CCTTGCGGCAGGCCGTCGAGAAGCGCCAGGAGCGCCGCGACGGCGACACCGCCGGCGGCCGGTGGCGGGTTGGTGGCGAGCCGCCAGGCGCCGGTGCCTACCACCAGCGACGGCCGCACCACCGCCGCGTAGGCCTCCAGGTCCCCGCGGGTGAGGATGCCGCCGGCGGCACCGACGTGCTCGGCGACCACGATGGCGAGGTCGCCGCGGTACATCGCGTCGGCGCCCTCCTCGGCGAGCTGGCGCACGGTCTCGGCCAGGTGCGGCACGACCACCCGCTGGCCCACCGGCACCAGGGTTCCGTCCGGGCCGAGCAGGGCGGCACGGCTGTCGGGGTGCCAGCCGAAGATCTGCTCGTGCACGTAGGAGAGGTAGTAGAACGAGGCGCTGCCGTGCGGGAACCCCTCGGCGGCCGACACCGCCGGCTCCAGGAGCCGCTGCCAGGGCAGCGAGCCGTGCCTTCGCCAGGCGCTGTCGAGAGCCTTCAGCGCACCGGGAGTGGCGACCGAACCCGGCCCGATCGTCATCCGGGTGCCGCCGGCGTACGGCGTGTGCACCTCCCACACCGCCTGGCCGAACCGCTCCGGCGGGAGCCCCCGGCCGGGCATCTCCACCCCGCCGTCGACGGTGAAGGGCGCACCCTGGCCGGGCTGGACCGTCACGAAGCCGCCAGCGGTGAGGGACACGAGCCCAGGCTCGGTGACCATGGTCGTGACCGCGGCCGCCACCGCCGCGTCGACGGCGTTGCCCCCGTCGAGGGCCACACCGACGCCTGCCTGCGCTGCGAGGTCGTTGGGAGCGGCGACCGCAACCCCACGCCCTCCACGCCCTCCACGCCTCCCACGCGCGGGGCCTGCGGGCTCGGTCATGAGGCGAACCCTAAGCCTTGACGAAGGCCGACAATGGAGACATGGTCCTGCTCGAGGCGGCGGTCGTGGTGGTCATCCTGGGCATGCTTGTCTACGGCACCGCCATGCTGTGGCCGCGCTTGCAGGACGAGGCGAGTCTCGCAGCGACGCGCGGGGAGTGGCGGGTCACTCACTACGACGCCAAGGGGGTCACCCGCGTCGTCCTCCAGAAGACGAGGCAGGGTGCTGCCAGCGTGCTGAACGAGCACGTGGTCGCCACGATCCCGGCCGGGGACCCGGCGTACGACGAGAAGTTCCTGGCGGCCATGAGCACCGCGCGTGAGCGCCGTGCGCTGTTCGAGGCCGAGCAGGAGTAGCCGGGGACAGTGAGCCGGCTACCCGTCCAGGACCGGGACGACGAGCTGGGCCACCCACGACAGCGGTCCCCACACCCCCACCCGGGAGATGGCGCCGATGCGGGTGGTGACCACGACGACGAGGCGGTGGTGCGGGACCACCTCGAGGATCTGGCCGGTGCGATCGGTGGCTGCGAACGCCGGGTGCCCGTGCGCGTCCAGGACCCACCAGCCGTACCCGTACTGACCCGACGGCTCGACGAACTGGGGGAAGGTCACCTGCGGCTGTGTCGCCTCGCGCGTCCAGCTGCTGGGGACCACCTGGGCGCCGCGCCACCGGCCGTCGTCGAGCATCAGCTGTCCCACCTTGGCGAAGTCGGCCGGCCGCAGCTCGAGACCGCCGCTGCCCGCCGTCACGTCGCGCGGATCCTGCCTCCAGACGACGTCGGTGATGCCGAGGGGTTCGAACAGCACCTCACGGGCGAACGGGAGCAGCGGCCGGCCGGTCGCCTCCCGGAGGACCGCCGAGACGAGGTGCCACCCGGCGTAGGCCTCGTGCACCCGGTCGGTCGGCACCCTGCGCGACCGGAGGATGCTCGCGACCCAGTCGCCTCGCTCACCGCTCGACGACGTTCGCCACTGTCGTGTGTCGTCGCGGAACCCCGCCGTCATCGTCAGCAGCTGTCTCAAGGTGATGCCCCGCACGTCGGCCGACATCGCGTGGGAGTGGCCGGGCAGCAGCTCCCCGAGCGTCTGCTCGACGCTCTCGAGGTCGCCGCGGTCCAGGGCGATGCCGACGACGAGCGAGACGACCGCCGTGGTCGCCGCGGCGAGAGGCTGCCGCTGCTCGGCGACTGCCTGCTGGTAGCGGCCCGCCACCGGGGTGCCGTCGACGTGGACCAGGAGCGCGCTGACGTCCTCCTTGTAGCCGGTGTCGTCGGCGAAGAACGCCGCGGCAGCGACGCGCAGCTCTCGCTGCGTGACGGAGGACAGCGACGTCGGGGATCCCGGGTCGCCTTCGCCCTGACAGGCCGGGACGGTGAGGGACAGGAGCGCGAGCACGACGACGCCCCGCCACCTCGAGGTGCGCCCCGACGTGCGCATCCTGGACCGTGACACCACCGGCCTCCTGCCGTCCGTGGGGCCCCGAGACGCGTCACGTCCTACCTGAGTGACGCGGATGGTCCGTGTCAAGGTGCTTATGTCATGGTGCCGCCATGGAGCCGCTCAAGGTCGCCCTGCCCGCAGCCCTCGCCGGACCCGTGTCGGAGGACGTCGGGGACGCCGCGGAGATCGTCGCCTGGGACGGGGAGCCTCCGGTTCCCGCGCACGTCACGGACGTGACCGTGTGGGTGCCTTCCTATCCCGGCGGCGTGGACGACGGCACCGTCACCGACTCCCTGCGCGGGCTGCCACGGCTGCGGGTGCTGCAGCTGCTCTCCGCGGGTGTCGAACCCTGGCCGAGGCTCGTCCCGAGCGGGGTGACGCTGTGCTCGGGCCGCAGCATCCACGGCGCCAGCACGGCAGAGCTGGCCGTCGCGGGGTTGCTGGCCGTCCTTCGGGACCTGCCCCTGTACCTGCGCCAGCAGCAGCACAGGGACTGGACACCGCACCAGCCGAGAACCGTCGCCGGGCGGCGCGTGCTCGTCCTCGGAGCCGGCGACATCGGCCAGCGCGTGGCCGCCGCTCTGGGTGCGCTGGATGCCGAGGTCCTCCTGGTGGCGCGGCGGTCACGTCCCGGCGTGCTCACCCTGGAGCAGGTGCCGGAGATCCTCCCGACTGTCGACGCCGTGGTCGTCACGCTGCCCCACACCGACGAGACCGCTGGGCTGGTGGACCGCTCCTTCCTCGCCGCCCTCGCGGACGGAGCCGTGGTCGTCAACGTGGCCCGAGGAGCGGTCGTGGACACCTCGGCGCTCACCGCGGAGGTGTCGGCGGGCCGCCTCCGCGCGGCCCTGGACGTCACCGACCCGGAGCCGCTGCCCACCGAGCACCCGTTGTGGGGGCTGTCGGGGGTCCTGCTGACGCCTCACGTCGGTGGCGGCGCCACGGGGTGGGAGCTGCGGGCCCGTCGGCTGCTGACCGAGCAGCTGACCCGGCTCCGCGACGGTGCCGAGCTCCTCAACGTGGTCACGCACGGCTACTGAGGACGTCAATCGGGCTTCAGCGGCCCTCAGGCGACCTCAGAGGGCAGTCAGCGGTTGTTGTCACCCTCCGACGATGAGGCCCACGAGGGCGGTGGCGGCGGCGGCGGGGGACTCGACGGCGTGGGCTCTGTCGGTGCCGGGGGAGGAGGGGTCGCACTGACCGGCGAGTCCGGGACCGGCATGGTGGGGGCACTGCCGCCAGGGGGAGGCGGTGGTGCACCGCCGGTGGAGCCCGGTGGGGGTGGGACGCTGCCGTGAGCCGGGGCCGCGGTCCGGAGGTCGAAGCTGGGAATGGCCCCGCGGCTCTCGGCCTCGCGCAGTGCGGCGAGGAGCCGCTCCCGCTCGCCCTGGGGGAAGGGACGTCCTGAGGCCTCGAGGTAGGCCAGCACCCCGAGGTCCCTGAAGCATCGTTCCGGCTGAGCTCCGGTGGATGCGCCGGGGCCGCCGAGCCCTGAGCTCGACAGCGCCGTGTCGGCCTTGGACGCCAGGTCGTTCGCTGCGGCCTTTGCCTTGTCCAGGAATCCCATGCTGCACCTCCGTCGACACGAGACACGCTAACGGCGCGGTGCGCAATGGTCCACCGACGTCATTTCCACCGCCCGTGGTCGGCTCTAGGGTGGCAACCGCTTACCCGTGCACCGACAGGAGATGGCCGATGCCCATTCACGGATCGTTGTTCAGCGACTACAAGGAGAACGCGGCACAGGACCCGTTCTCGCTGCAGAACAAGAAGATGCTCAAGATCCAGATGGGCTACGGCCCCGTCCAGGCGAAGACCGGATCCATGGTCGCCTACCAGGGCGACGTGCGGTTCGAGAACAAGGGCTCCGGCGGCATCGGCAAGTTCCTCAAGCAGGCGGTCACCGGTGAGGGCGTCGACATGATGCAGTGCACCGGGCAGGGGGAGCTCTTCGTCGCCGACGTCGCTTCCGAGATCCAGGTGATGTACCTGGAGAACGACGCGATCTCGGTCAACGGCAACAACATCCTCGCGTTCTCCTCCTCGATCGACTGGGACATCCACCGCATCCAGGCACGCGGAGCCGCGATGACCGGAGGGCTCTACAACGTCTCGCTCCGTGGCACCGGCTACGTCGCCATCACCACCAAGGGCGACCCGGTGGCTCTGGACGTGGCCAGCGCCCCCACCTTCGCCGACGCCCAGGCCGTGGTGATGTGGACGGCCGGCGTCTCCATGGACGTCCGCGTGGACACCGGAGGGCTCAAGTCACTGGTCCGCGGCGGCACCGGTGAGCTGCTCCAGATGGCGTTCGGGGGGCAGGGCTACGTGCTCGTGCAGCCGAGCGAGTCCGTCACCCCTGGCGGTGCTCAGCAGCAGGGATCCGGCAGCAGCAGCGGCGGGCTCGGTGGACTGCTCGGCGGCTGAGCCGGCCCCGTCGTGGACCCCCCTGAGGTGACGAGCGCGTTTCACGGCTGTCCAGGACCCGGACGCGCACGTAACGGTTCCGTCACGACGTTGCGTGATTCGCGCTGGGTTGCGTCATGCGAAGCACTCTGCACCCGCGTGGGTCATTGACCCCCCGCCGTACCCAATCTATGTTCCCAGGAAACTTGTCGTCGCTCGAGACAGCGCAACACAGCGCAAATAGAGGAGCCACCTCGTGAACCAGCCTCGGAACGCCAACTGGCAGCTGTCCCGCCGCCAGCTGCTCCGTTACTCCGGCCTCGGTGCTGCCGCCGTCGCCGGCAGCAGCTTCCTCGCGGGCTGCGGCGGCGACGATGGCGGTGGGGGCGGTGGGGGCGGCGGAAACGGCGGCGGCTCGCAGAACTCCGGCGGCATCCTGATCCACGGTGCCACCGGCGGCGGCGCGAAGGACACCCTCGACCCGCACCAGCCGGTTCAGGCGGCCGACATCGCGCGCGTGTGCAACCTGTACGAGCCGCTGCTGTTCTGGAACAACGACTTCGAGCTGGAGCCGGCGCTCGCGGAGTCCGTGGAACCGTCCAAGGACGCGAAGACCTGGACCGTCAAGATGCGCCAGGGCGTCACCTTCCACAACGGAAAGACGGTCACGGCCAACGACGCCTGGCTCAGCATCCAGCGCGTCGCCGACCCGAAGGCACCGCTGTCCGCGGGCGGCCAGCTGTCCCAGATCATCGACTTCGAGTCCAGCAAGGTCGTCGACGACGCCACGCTCGAGCTGGTGCTCAACACCCCCTACGCGATCCTCGACTCGCTGCTGGCGGAGTACACGCTGGGCATCATCCCCGACGGCAAGTTCGACCCGAAGAACCCGGTGGGCACCGGCGCGTTCGCCTACAAGTCGTTCGACGTCGGCAAGACCAGCACCTTCACGAAGTACGGCGACTACTGGGGCGACCCGGCCTTCGTCGACGAGCTGCAGATCCAGGACTTCGCCGACGACAACGCGAAGGTCAACGCCCTGCAGGCCGGTCAGATCCAGACCCTGGACAACCTGCCCTACAACCTGGTCGACACCATCAAGGGTGCCGGTGGCGGCGTGCTGATCGCCGAGGGCGGCCAGTGGACACCGTTCACCATGCGCGTGGATCAGGCGCCGTTCAACGACGTCAAGGTGCGCCAGGCGTTCCGGCTCATCGTCGACCGCCAGGCCATGATCGACCAGACGCTGAGCGGCTACGGCTCGCTGGGCAACGACCTCTACGCACCGCTCGACGTGCACTATGCCAGCGACCTGCCGCAGCGCGAGCAGGACATCGAGCAGGCGAAGTCCCTGCTCGCCTCGGCCGGGGCGGAGGGCCTGCAGGTCGAGCTCTTCACCGGCGACGACATCGGCTCGGTGGCCGTCCCGGCCGCGAACCTCTTCGCGGAGCAGGCCAAGCAGGCCGGCGTCGACGTGAAGGTCACCAAGAAGACGCCGTTCTACGACGACGACTACCTGTCGTACACGTTCGCCCAGGACTTCTGGAACACCCGCAACTACATCCCGCAGGCGGTCGTCGGCACGTTCCCACCGGAGCAGGGCGGCACCTACAACGAGACCCACTGGGACAACGAGCAGCATCGCGAGCTCGTCAGTGCGGCGGCGCGCGAGGTCGACGAGGCCAAGCGTGGCGACCTGGTCCACCAGGCGCAGGAGATCGAGTACGAGGAAGGTGGGCTGATCATCTGGGGCTTCCGGCAGCAGGTCGACGCCTACGCGTCCAACGTGCAGGGCCTGGAGCCACACAAGTACCTCCCGCTGGGCCAGTACAAGTTCCACAAGGTCTCGGTCTGAGATGACCCAGGTAGCGACCCTCCCCGATCCGCTCGCGGAGGTCGCACCTCCACGAGGTCGTTCCGGCGGGGCTGCCTGGGCGGCCTGGCTCGCGCGGCGGCTGGGCCTGGCGGTCCTGACGCTGTGGCTGGTCTCGGTCCTCGTCTTCCTCGCGACCGCTGCTCTCGGCGACCCGGTCCGGGCGATCCTCGGCCGCGACTACGACACCAACGTCGGCCGCCGCGAGCAGCTCGAGGCCCAGCTCGGCGTCGGCGACTCGATCGTGACGCGCTACGTCGACTGGCTGGGCGGGCTGGTCACCGGTGACTTCGGCACCTCGCTGGCGAACCAGCAGCCGGTCTGGCAGCAGGTCTCCGACACCGTGGTCAACACGCTCGTGCTGGTGCTGCTCGCGGCTGCGGTGATGATCCCGCTCGCCTTCGGCATCGCGATGATCTCGGCGCACTTCCGGCGCCGGCGGCCCGACACCGTCATCCAGACGATCCTCCTCGCGCTGGCCGGCGTGCCCGAGTTCGTCACCGGCATCCTGCTCGTCGCACTGTTCTCGACCTCGGTGTTCAACATCTTCCCCGCCGTCACGATCGCCTCCCCGACCGCGCGACCCTGGGACACCCCCGAGGGCATGGTGCTGCCGGTGGCGACCTTGGTCGTGGCTGTGACGCCGTACGTGTCCCGCATCGTCCGCGCGACGCTGCTCGAGGTGCTCGACAGCGACTACGTCGAGCTCGCCCGGCTCAAGGGCATCCCCGAGCCGGTGGTCATGCGCAAGCACGCCCTGCTCAACGCGATCGTGCCCGGCATCCAGGTCATCGCACTGCAGCTCGCCTGGCTGGCCGGCGGCGTGGTCCTCGTCGAGACGCTGTTCTCCTACCCCGGGGTCGGCCGGCAGCTCGTCGACTCCGTCCGCAACCACGACGTCCCGATGGTGCAGGCGCTCAGCATGATCATCGCCGGGGTCTACATCGTGGTGAACCTGGTGGCCGACGTCCTCTCGATCCTGCTGACCCCCCGAGCGAGGACGGCGATCTCGTCATGAGCACGACCGCGAGCCTTCCGAGCACCCCGTCCTTCCTCGGTCGGGCGATGAAGCAGAAGCGCTTCGTCTTCGGCTTCACCGTCACGCTGCTGGTGATCGCGTTCGCCGTCCTCGCACCCCTCGTCGCGCCGTACGGCGAGGAGGAGACCGCAGGGCCGCCGTACTCGAAGGGCGGCCTGTTCGGCACCGACTACCTGGGACAGGACGTCCTCAGCCGGCTGATGCACGGCGGTCAGGGGGTGCTGCTCATCTCGGTGCTCGCGACCCTGCTCGGCATGGTCCTCGGGATCCTCATCGGGGTCGTCGCCGCCTACGCCGGGGGCTGGTGGGACGAGGTCCTCATGCGGCTCAACGACGTCCTGCTCGCCTTCCCGCAGATCCTGCTGGCCCTCGTCGTGCTGACGGCACTGCAGAACCCGGCCGCGTGGGTCATCATCGTGCTCGTCGGCGTCTCGCACGCTCCGCGCGTCGCTCGTGTGTCGCGTGGGGTGGCGCTCGGGATCGTGTCGCGGGACTTCGTCGTCGCCGCCGAGGCGCTGGGCGAGAAGCGGTCCCGTGTGATCGTGGCGGAGGTCCTGCCGAACATGATCGGGCCGCTGCTGGCCGAGGCCGGCCTGCGGCTCACCTACTCGATCGGCGTGGTCGCCGCCCTGGGCTTCCTCGGGTTCGCGGCCGATCCCGGCGCGGCCAACTGGGGCCAGATGATGAACGAGAACCGGCTCGGCCTCCAGACCCAACCCTGGGCCGTGCTGGCGCCGGTGCTCATGATCGCGATCTTCACCATCGCGACGAACCTCATGGCCGACGGGCTGGCGCAGCTCAGCCAGAGGGGGGATTAGCTGATGACCGCTCCCACGCGGGACGTCCCGCAGACCACGACGCCCGCCGGTGGTCTCGTCGTCGAGGACCTCGGCGTCACCCTGACCGGGCGACCCGTCGACGTCGTCGACGACATCGACCTGGTGCTGCGCCCCGGTGAGGTCGTCGGCCTGGTCGGCGAGTCGGGCTCGGGCAAGACCACCGTCGGCACCTCGCTGCTCGCCTACTCACGGGCCGGCGCGCTGATCTCCTCCGGCAAGGTCCTGCTCGAGGGCCGCGACGTGCTGCAGCTCCCGTGGAAGGAGGTCCGACAGCTGCGCGGCGAGGAGATCGCCTACGTCCCGCAGGACCCCGCGTCGGCGCTCAACCCGAGCATCCGCATCGGCAAGCAGCTCGTCGAGCTGCACCAGCTCCGCGGCGTCGGCACCGCCGAGTCGCGGCTGCAGGCCGCACGCGACGGCCTGGCCGAGGTCGGGCTCCCCAACGACGACGAGTTCCTCAGGCGGTACGCCCACCAGCTCTCCGGTGGCCAGGTGCAACGGGTCGCGCTGGCGATGGCGTTCCTGCCCAAGCCCAAGGTGCTCGTGCTCGACGAGCCGACCACCGGCCTGGACGTGACGACCCAGAAGATGGTGCTGGACACCATGGCGCAGCTGTGCCGCAGCCACGGCGTCTGCGCCCTCTACGTCACCCACGACCTCGCCGTGGTCGCCAACATCGCCGACCGCGTCGCGGTGATGTACGCCGGCCAGATCGCAGAGCTCGGCCCCAAGGACGCGGTCTTCGCCAACCCGTCCCACCCCTACACGCGCGCGCTGCTCGACTCGATCCCGCACCTGAGCCAGGCCCGTGCCCTCAAGGGCATCCCCGGCCGGACGCCGGCGCCCGGCGCGCGGCCGGACGGCTGCCGCTTCAGCGACCGGTGCACGTACGTCGTCGACGCGTGCAAGCAGCAGGTGCCTCCGCTGATCAGCGTCGCGCCGGACCACGAGGCCCGCTGCATCCGGGTCGGTGAGATCGGGATGTGGGACATCAACCGCGGCACGGTGCCGGACGCCGACCCCAACCGGAAGCGCGACGTGATCCTCTCCGTCGAGGGGCTCAACGTGTTCTACGGCCGCAAGCAGATCGTCCACGACGTCACCTTCGACCTGGCGAAGGGCGAGGTGGTGGCGCTGGTCGGGGAGTCCGGGAGCGGCAAGACCACGATCTCGCGGTCCGTGGGCGGCCTGCACAAGGAGTGGACCGGCGCCGTCAGGTTCGAGGGCCGCGAGCTGGCCAGGAGCGCCCGCAGCCGCAGCGCCGAGGACCGCAGGCGGATCCAGTACATCTTCCAGAACCCGTACCTGTCGCTGAACCCGCGCCTCACCATCGAGCAGATCATCCGGCGCCCGATGGAGCTGTTCGGGATCGCCAAGGGCAAGCAGGCCACGGACCGGGTGCTCCAGCTGATGGAGCAGGTGGCCCTCGGGTCCGGGATGCTGCACTACCAGGCCAGCAGGCTCTCCGGCGGGGAGCGGCAGCGCGTCGCGATCGCCCGGGCGCTGGCCGCCGAGCCGGACGTCATGGTCTGCGACGAGATCACCTCGGCGCTCGACGTGTCCGTGCAGGGCTCGATCGTCGCGCTGCTCGAGGGCCTGCGGAAGGAGCGCGGGATCAGCATGCTGTTCGTCACCCACAACCTCGCGCTGGTCCGCTCGATCTCGGCGCGGGTGGAGATCCTCCAGGCGGGTCGGGTCGTCGAGGCGGGCTCGGTGGTGACGGTGATGGACACCCCGCGGGAGGAGTACACCCGCAAGCTGCTCTCGGACAGCCCGAGGGTCGGTTGACACCGGTGGTCTCCACCGCCGTGGGGTCCCGGCCAGCCGCGCTCTCCGGTCTCACCTTCACCGACCCCCAGCGCGAGCCGGGACAGCAGCACGAATCGGTGTCCGCCTCCGCCGGGCGACCCCTCCCGACGTCCTCTCGCGACCTCACCGTGGAGGTCGTCGGTGCCGGCCGGTCGCGGGGCCTGGGGGAGTGGGTCGCGGAGACGTCGTCGACCTCCCTCCTGGTGCTGCAGGACGGCCGAGTCGTGCACGAGTGGTACGCCGACGGGCTCGGGCCCGGGACGCTGTTCCTCGGCGCCTCGATGACGAAGTCCGTGCTCGCGCACCTCGTCGGGCGTGCCGTCCGGGCCGGCGCGCTGAGGCTGACCGACACGGTGACCGACCACGTGCCCGACCTGCGCGGGTCCGGATACGACGGCACACGTGTCGTCGACGTCCTGACGATGACGACCGGCGTCACCTGGGACGAGGACTACCGCGACCCGCGGTGCCTCGCATCCCGGCTCCTGGGCCGCTTCGCCGACGGCGGCGACTCCCGCAGGCTGCTCCGGGAGGTCCGGCCCGGAGCTCCGCCCGGGACCCGGTTCAGCTACTGCACCGCCGACTCCCAGGTGCTGGACTGGGTGCGCGAGGCCGCCACCGGGCTGTCGTACACGGAGGACCTCGGCCGGCTCTGGCTCGACCTGGGGTGCACCCGCGACGCGGCGGTGGCCGTGGACGGAGCCGGGGTGGCCCTCGCCGGTGGCGGGTTGGCCGCAGCGTCACGCGACTGGGCGAAGGTCGCGCTGCTGGCCGTGGCCGGGGTGACCGACCGCGGCGACCCGCTGCTGGACCGGGCGTGGGTGGATGCCGCTGCGCGGCCGACGTACCCCTTCCTGGAGGTCGGGCGGCTGCCGAGCAGCATCACCACCCACGCCGGCTTCGGCTACCACTGGTGGCCGATGGACGACGCGGGTCGCCGGGTGACCGCCGACGGCAGTCGCGGTCAGTTCGCGGCGGTCGACCGGCGCTCCGGCGCGGTCGTCGTCAAGACGTCGCTGTGGCCCTACGACGAGGTCCTCGTCGACCGCCAGGCGCGCGACCTCAGCTACCTGGGCCTGCACGCGCTGCTCGACGCAGCGACTCCGCAGCCATCGACGACGCCCCAGGCCACGCCCCAGACCACGCCCCAGACCACGCCCCAGACGAGGGAGGAGCCCGCACCATGAACCGCACCGTCATGATCACCTGCGCGCTGACCGGTGCCGGGGACACCGTCGGCCTCTCCGAGCACTTGCCGGTGACGCCCGA
>CADCUI010000086.1 GCA_902805845.1 uncultured Nocardioidaceae bacterium | reverse complement strand
GCCTGGCAGCGTGAGTCCCCTGAGCCGCTCGGCGCCCGGCGCGGGGTCACCGCAGACCCGGGCGAACCGACCCTGCTCGATCGACACCGCGACATCGGGCTGGACCTGGCCGTCGACCCAGGCGTGCTCGAGGACGTAGTCGGTCATGGCCGCTCGTCCGCCGCGTCCGCCGCGTCCGCCGCGTCCGATCGGGCGCGGGTCATGGCGCGCGCCCGATCGGACGAGCCGGCCACCAGCCTCAGCGCGTCGGCGAGCGCCCGGACGCCGAGGACGCAGTCGGCGTCCTCCGCACGCTCCAACGGCGAGTGGGAGATGCCGGTGGGGTTGCGGACGAACAGCATCGCGGTGGGGATGCCGGCCGCGGAGAGCACCCCGGCGTCGTGGCCGGCGGCGGTCGGGATCACCGGCCAGCCACCCTGGCCGCCGAGACCGGCCACGTCGGCGGCCAGCCCGGCGTCGAACTGCACCTCCGTGGTGACCGACTCGGGGGTCACCACGACGTCGGTCCCGTCCCGGGCGGCCCGTCCCACCGCGAGCCGCTCCACCTCGGCGACCAGCGCCAGCAGCTCCTCGGCCGTGGAGGCGCGTGCGTCGAGCCAGCCGGTGACGTGCGACGGCACGGCGTTTGTGCCGTTGGGCTCGACCGCCACCCGGCCGAAGGTCGCCCGGTGACCGGAGAGCCGGGCCTGCTTGTTGGCCGCCAGCACGGTCATGGCATAGGAGAGCATCGGGTCACGGCGGTCCTCCATCCGGGTGCTGCCTGCGTGGTTGGCCTCGCCTGTGAAGGAGAAGCGGTAGCGCCCGTGGGGCCAGATCCCGCTGGCCACGCCCACGGCGGCGTCCTTGTCGACCAGGCAGCGACCCTGCTCGACGTGGAGCTCGACGAAGCAGCCCACCCCCGCCAGCAGCGAGCCGCCCGCGCGACCGTCCGGCCCCGCGGCGAGTCCCGCACCAGGACCGGCGACGAGGTCCGCCAGCGCGACCCCGTCCCGGTCGCGGAGCGTCCTGGCCCGGTCCCACGGCAGCGCGCCGGTGGCCAGCCGCGAGCCCAGGCAGGCCACCGGGAACCGGGAGCCCTCCTCGGCGCGGAACACCGAGACGCCGATCGGCCGTGCCGGCGAGAACCCGGCGTCCCGGAGGGCGTCGACAGCCAGCAGGCCGGAGACCACGCCGAGCGGACCGTCGTACGCCCCGCCGTCCACGACCGAGTCGAGGTGCGACCCGGTGACGACCCCGTCCACAGCGCCGACGGGGTCGACGTCCCACCAGCCGACGGCATTGCCGAACCCGTCCTCCTCCACCCGCAGCCCGCGCCGGCCGCACTGCTCGAGGAACCACGCGTGCAGCTCCTCCTCGGCCGGCGTCCACGGCAGCCGGCGGTAGCCGCCCTGCCCGGTCCTGCCGATCTGGACGACGTCGGACCACATCTGCTCAAACATCCCGGCATGCTCTCCTCATGGAGTTCTCCGACGTGGTCCGGCGGCGCCGGATGGTCCGAAACTACTCATCCGAGCCGGTCGACCGGGCCGTGCTCGACCGCGTGCTCGGCAATGCCCTGCGTGCGCCGAGCGCCGGCTTCAGCCAGGGCTGGGCCTTCCTGGTCCTCGACACCGCCGACGACGTCGCGGCGTTCTGGCGCGCCACGGCCGGCGACCGCACCGAACAGCCGGGCTCCTGGCTGAGCGGGATGATGACCGCCCCGGTCGTCGTGGTGCCGCTGAGCAACAAGGACGCCTACCTCGACCGGTACGCCGAGGCGGACAAGGGCTGGACCGACCGGGCCGAGGAGCGCTGGCCGGTGCCGTACTGGCACCTCGACACCGCGATGGCGAGCCTGCTCATGCTGCTCACCGTGGTCGACGAGGGGCTCGGCGCCTGCTTCTTCGGCATCGAGCCCGAACGTGTCGAGCAGCTCCGCGAGACGTTCGGCGTGCCGGCGCCGTACACCCCGATCGGCGCGCTCACCGTCGGGCACCGCGTCGAGGATCCGGGCGCGCCCGGGTCGGCCGCGAGCCGTTCCCGCCGGCCGCTCGACGAGGTGGTGCACCGCGGTCGCTGGTGAGCCGCTCACCCCTCGCGCATCGGGATCCGGACCCCGCGCTCGTCGGCGACCTCGACCGCCCGCTCGTAGCCGGCGTCGACGTGGCGCACCACCCCCATGCCGGGGTCGTTGCTGAGCACCCGCGCGATCTTCTCGGCGGCGAGGTCCGTGCCGTCGGCCACGGTGACCTGGCCGGCGTGGATCGAGCGCCCCATGCCGACACCGCCGCCGTGGTGGATCGAGACCCAGGTCGCTCCGGACGCGGTGTTGACCAGCGCGTTGAGCAGCGGCCAGTCCGCGATGGCGTCCGAGCCGTCGAGCATGGCCTCGGTCTCGCGGTACGGCGACGCGACCGACCCGCAGTCGAGGTGGTCGCGGCCGATGACGATCGGCGCCTTCAGCTCCCCGGAGGCCACCATCTCGTTGAAGCGCAGGCCGGCCAGGTGGCGCTCGCCGTAGCCGAGCCAGCAGATGCGGGCGGGCAGCCCCTGGAACTGCACCCGCTCACCGGCCATCGTGATCCACCGGCGCAGCCGCTCGTCGCCGGGGAAGAGGTCGAGGACCGCCCGGTCGGTCGCCGCGATGTCCGCCGGGTCGCCGGACAGGGCCGCCCAGCGGAACGGCCCCTTCCCCTCGCAGAACAGCGGGCGGATGTACGCCGGGACGAAGCCCGGGAAGTCGAACGCCCGTCCGAACCCGCCCTTGCGGGCCTCGTCCCTGATCGAGTTCCCGTAGTCGAAGACCTCCGCGCCCCGGTCGAGGAACCCGACCATCGCCTCGACGTGGCGGGCCATCGACTCCTGGGCGGCCGCGGTGAGCCCGACCGGGTCCTTCCTCCTCAGGTCCGCCCAGTCCTCGAACGCGACACCGGCGGGGAGGTAGGAGAGCGGGTCGTGGGCGCTGGTCTGGTCGGTGACGATGTCGATCGGAGCGCCCTGCTCGAGCAGCGCGGGGAGGACGTCGGCTGCGTTGCCGAGCACGCCGATCGATCGCGGCCGGCGCTCGTTGCGGGCCGCCACCGCCATCGAGAGGGCGGTGTCGACCGAGTCCGCCCACTCGTCGAGATACCCCTGCTCGATCCGCCGGGCGATCCGCGACTCGTCGCACTCCACGCAGATCGCGACGCCGTCGTTCATGGTCACCGCGAGGGGCTGGGCACCGCCCATGCCGCCCAGCCCGGCCGTCAGCGTGATGGTGCCGGCCAAGGTCCCGCCGTACCTCTTGTCGGCGACGGCGGCGAAGGTCTCGTAGGTGCCCTGGAGGATCCCCTGGGTGCCGATGTAGATCCAGGAGCCGGCCGTCATCTGGCCGTACATGGTCAGCCCGAGCTGCTCGAGCCGCCGGAACTCCTCCCAGTCGGCCCAGTCGCCGACCAGGTTGGAGTTGGCGATGAGCACCCGTGGCGCCCACTGATGGGTGCGCATCACCCCGACCGGCCGGCCGCTCTGCACCAGCAGCGTCTCGTCGTCGGCGAGCGTCCGCAGCGTCCGCACCAGCGCGTCGTACGACGGCCAGTCACGCGCCGCCTTGCCCGTGCCGCCGTAGACCACCAGGTCCGCAGGAGCCTCGGCCACGTCCGGGTCGAGGTTGTTCATGAGCATCCGCATCGCCGCCTCGGTCTGCCACGAGCGGGCGGTCAACGAGGTGCCCGTGGGGGCGTGGATGGTCCTGCTCCTGCTCATCGCAGCTCTCCGATCGTGTGCTCGACGACGTCGACGACGGCGCCGGTGGTGACGAGGGCGACGGCGGCGTCGATCTCGGGCGCGAGGTGCCGGTCCGGGCCCGGTCCGGGGACCGACGCCCGGAGCAGCGTCCGGACCGCCGCGGTGGCCGGTGAGGGCTCCAGGGGCGCCCGGAGGTCGAGCCCCCGGGCCGCGGTCAGCAGCTCGACGGCCAGCACCCGCGTCAGCCCGTCGAGCGCCCGGCGGAGCTTGCGGGCCGCCGACCACCCCATCGACACGTGGTCCTCCTGCATCGCCGAGCTCGGGATGGAGTCGACGCTCGCCGGGACGGCGAGCCGCTTGAGCTCGGAGACGATTCCGGCCGCGGTGTACTGCGCGATCATGTGCCCGCTGTCGACTCCGGGGTCGTGGGCGAGGAAGGCCGGCAGCCCCTGGTTGCGTGCCCGGTCAAGGAACCGGTCGGTGCGCCGCTCGCTGATCGACGCCAGGTCGGCCACCGCGATCGCCAGGAAGTCGAGCACGTAGCCGACCGGAGCCCCGTGGAAGTTGCCGTTCGACTCCACCCGCCCGTCGGGCAGCACCACCGGGTTGTCGATCGCCGCGTCGAGCTCGCGGTCGGCCACAGAGCCGGCGTGTGCCCAGGTGTCGCGGACGGCGCCGTGCACCTGGGGCGAGCAGCGCAGCGAGTAGGCGTCCTGCACCCGGTGGCAGTCCGATCCTCGGTGGCTGGCCACGATCTCGGAGTCGGCGAGGATCCGCCGCAGGTTCTCGGCGGCGGCCGCCTGGCCGGGGTGCGGCCGCAGCGCCTGCAGGTCGGCGGCGAACACGCGGTCGGTGCCGAGCAGCCCCTCCACCGACATGGCCGCGGTGATGTCGGCGACACGCAGCAGGGTGCGGAGGTCGTGGAGTCCGAGCAGCAGCATGCCGAGCATGCCGTCGGTGCCGTTGATCAGCGCCAGGCCCTCCTTGGGGCCCAGCTCGACCGGCGCCAGCCCCTCCTCGGCCAGCGCCACCGAGGCGCCCGCGAGGGATCCGTCGCTCCGGCGTACCGGGCCCTCGCCGAGCAGGGCGAGCGCGCAGTGGGCGAGCGGGGCGAGGTCACCCGAGCAGCCCAGGGAGCCGTACTCGTGCACGACCGGCGTCAGCCCACGGTCGAGCAGCGCGGCCAGCAGCCGGGCGGACTCCAGGCGGATCCCGGTCCGGCCGGTGGCCAGCGTGGAGAGCCGCAGCAGCATCAGCGCGCGGGTCACCTCCCGCTCGACCTCCGGGCCGCTGCCGGCGGCGTGGGAGCGGATCAGCGAGCGCTGCAGCTGGGCGCGCTGGGGTGAGGGGATGTGCCGGGTGGCGAGCGCGCCGAACCCCGTCGAGATCCCGTACGCCGGAGTCGGCGCCGCGGCCAGCTCCTCGACCGCCGTGCGGGCCTTCTCGATGGCGCTCTCCGCCTCGGGAGCAAGCTCCACCCCGGCGCCGTCCCGGGCGACGGCGACGACCTCCTCGGGGGTCAGCGGGCCGACACCCACGGCGACGACCCGGCGACCTGACATGGCTCGATTCCACTCGCCCGGGGGTCGCCTGACGAGGGGGCGACCCGAGAAGGTGTCTCGTATGCGAGACAGGCGCTAGGGTCGGCGGGTGGCACAGGTACCGGCCGCGACCCGCACCATGCGGGTGCTGCGCTTTCTCGCCGGCCAGCCCGCCCCGGTCCCGCTGGACCGGATCGCCGCCGCCTGCGGCCTGCCCAGGTCCACGGCCTACCACCTCCTCGCCGCCATGGTCGAGGAGGGCTTCGTCGTCCACCTGGCCGACGAGCACCTGTACGCCCTGGGACTCGCGGCGTTCGAGGTGGGCAGCGGCTACGCCAGGCACGAACCGCTGCAGCGGCTGGCCCGGCGGCACCTGGCCCGGCTGGTCGACGAGGTCGGGCAGAGCGCGCACCTCGCGGTCCTGCACGGGCGCGACGTGCTGTACGTCGTGGAGGAGAGGGCCCGTGGACGCCCGCCCCTGGTCACCGACGTCGGGGTCCGGCTGCCCGCACACCTGACGGCCAGCGGGAGAGCGATCCTCGCAGCCCTTCCGGCCGCCCAGGTGCGTGCGGTCCTCCCCGACCGCACTGCGTTCGTCGACCGCACCGGACTCGGGCCGGCCACGCCGCGACAGCTGCGCGAGCTCCTCGCAGAGACCCGCCAACGCGGCCATTCGGTCGAGACCGGCGAGGTCACGTCAGGCTTCTCGTCGGTGGCCGCAGCCGTCCTCGACCACAACGACCACCCGGTTGCCGCCGTGGCCGTGACCTTCCCGGACCGTGACGCCGTGGACGTGCCGAGCACCGCCGCCGCGACCGTGGCGGCGGCTGCGCTTCTCCGTCGACGGCTTGCGGGCGGGCGTTGATGAAAGTTCTCCCACCACCAGAGACGCGCGGACCGGGTGCCGGGCCGTAGTCTCGGGCCCGACGTCGCGCCGATGACAGGCTGACTCAGGCGTCCGGCAGCAGGTTGGAGTGAAGATGGCTCTCACGTTGGTCCTGGGGCTCGTCATGACCGCGATCGCGCTGGCGATCGCCGGTCGGCGGGTGGTGTGGCTCTACCGCCTCACCATGAGCGGGCAGCCCGCCCCGGACCGGGTCGAGCATGTGCGCGAGAACGTCGGCCAGGCGCTCAAGTCGCAGGTCGTGGAGGTGTTCGGCCAGCGCAAGCTGCTCAAGTGGTCGGTGCCCGGCATGGCGCACTTCGTCGTCTTCTGGGCCTTCCTCATCCTGGCGACGGTCTACCTGGAGGCCTACGGGGCGCTGTTCTCCCCGACCTTCCACATCCCGCTGGTGGGCACCTGGCCGGTCCTCGGGTTCCTCCAGGACCTCATCGCGGTGCTGGCGCTCGTCGGGATCATCACCTTCGCGCTCATCCGGCTCAAGAACTCGCCGGAGCGGCTCGGCCGCAGCTCGCGCTTCGAGGGTTCCCACCTGGGCGGCGCCTGGTTGGTGCTCTTCATGATCTTCAACGTCCTGTGGACGATGTTCCTCTTCCGTGGAGCAGCGGCCGCGACCGGCCACCTGCCCTACCAGAGCGGCGCGTTCGTCTCCGACGCCATCGGCAGCCTGATGGCACCACTCAGCTCCGGTGCGACCGAGGTGCTCGAGCACCTCGGCCTCCTGTTGCACATCGGCGTGATGCTGGTCTTCCTCGTGCTCGTCGTCTACTCCAAGCACCTGCACATCTTCGTGGCCCCGGTCAACGTGATGTTCGGCCGCAAGCCCCGCGCTCTCGGTGCGGTCAAGCCACTGGTGGTCGACGGCAAGCGCTTCGACCTCGAGATGGTCGAGGAGATGGACGAGGACACCGCCATGGGTGTCGGCAAGGTCGAGGACTTCACGTGGAAGGGCATGCTCGACTTCGCCAGCTGCACCGAGTGCGGCCGCTGCCAGTCCCAGTGCCCGGCGTGGAACACCGAGAAGCCGCTGTCCCCGAAGATGCTCATCCTCAACCTCCGTGACCACGCCTTCGCCAAGGCGCCGTACATCCTCGCCTCCTCCGACGAGGCGAGGGAGAAGCTGCCCGCCGCGGTGCTGAGCGAGGCCGAGCGGCCGCTCGTGGGCGCGACCGAGGGGGTCGCGTGGCACCCCGACGGCGGCGCGGTCATCGACGACGAGGTGCTGTGGTCGTGCACGTCGTGCGGCGCCTGCGTCGAGCAGTGCCCGGTCGACATCGAGCACGTCGACCACATCATGGACATGCGTCGCTACCAGGTGCTCATCGAGTCGAGCTTCCCCTCCGAGCTCAACGGCCTGTTCAAGGGGCTGGAGAACAAGGGCAACCCCTGGAACATGAGCCCGAACGCCCGGATGGACTGGGCCAAGGACCTGCCGTTCGAGGTCAAGCAGCTCGGGGTCGACGTCGAGTCGCTCGACGAGGTCGACTGGTTGTTCTGGGTGGGCTGCGCCGGCGCCTACGAGGACCGCGCCAAGAAGACCACGCAGGCGGTGGCAGAGCTCCTCGACATGGCCGGGGTGAGCTTCGCCGTCCTCGGCAACAACGAGACCTGCAACGGAGACCCGGCACGCCGTGCCGGCAACGAGTTCGTCTTCCAGCAGCTGGCCATGCAGAACGCCGAGACGCTCACGGAGGTGAAGGCCAAGAAGGTCGTCTCGACCTGTGCGCACTGCTTCAACACCCTCAAGAACGAGTACGCCGAGTTCGGCGTCGAGCTCGAGGTCGTCCACCACACGCAGCTGCTCAACCGGCTGGTGCGGGAGGGCCGGCTCACTCCGGTGGCCACGAACGGCAGCACGCCGAAGAAGACGCTCACCTACCACGACCCGTGCTACCTCGGCCGGCACAACCGGGTCTACGAGCCGCCGCGTGAGCTGCTGTCGGTGCTCCCCTCCACGGAGTTCAAGGAGATGGAGCGGCACGGCGACCGGTCCTTCTGCTGCGGCGCGGGCGGTGCCCGGATGTGGATGGAGGAGCGGGTCGGCGAGCGCATCAACGTCAACCGCACCGCGGAGGCGGTGGGCACCGGCGCCGACCAGATCGCGATCGGCTGCCCCTTCTGCCGGGTGATGCTCTCCGACGGGCTGACCGCCCTGCAGGCCGACGGCAAGGCCCGCGAGGAGGTCGAGGTGCTCGACGTCGCGCAGATGCTGCTGGCCTCGGTCAAGCAGGGCCCGGCGCCGGCTGCTGAGTCCAACGACGACGAGGCCGACGACTCGGGCTTCCCGCTGACGATCGCCCACGACGGCACGATGGATCCCGAGGAGGCGCCGGCGGTGAAGGCTGCGAGCCGCGAACCGCAGTCGCCGGAACCCGGGGAGCGCGAGAAGCCGAACGTCGAGTCGACGGCCCTCGTCCCCCCGAGCAAGCTCGAGGACGCGGGACGGGGCTCGACCGGCTCGGCGGACACCTCGGCTGCCCAGCCGAGTGCCCCGACCGCTGCCGCGCCCGCGACTGCCGAGACCGGACAGCCGTCTTCCGCGACCGCACAGCCGTCCCCGGCTCCCGGAGCACCGACCGCTCAGAAGCTGTGGCAACGCAAGGAGGAAGAATTGACACCGGAGGCGAAGGAAGAGCTCAAGGCCGACCTGAAGGCCGAGCTGCGGGCCGAGCTGAAGGCTGAGCTGCGGGACGAGCTCCTGGCGGAGCTGCGGCAGGGCGGCTCGTCCCAGGGCGGCCCCCAGGGCGCAGGAGCGACGGCGGCCGCACCGACCCCGTCGTCGCCATCGTCGTCGTCATCGTCGTCATCGTCGTCATCGTCGAAGGACGGGGACGACGAGCCACCGATGCTCATCGGGTCTCTCTGACCCGAGACAGCTGCCAGCCCGCGATCCACCTCTACGCAGAGGCAGTCCGTCGATCGGTGCCACCAGGTGACACCGATCGGGGGACTGCCTGGCCCCAGCCGGACTGCCTGGCCCTCAGCCGGCGGGCACGGCGGCGGCGTACTGCGGCCTGGTGCGCTCGCACCACGCCACCGCCGGCTTGGTGAGCAGCCCTGCGGTGAGGAGGATCCCGCCGAGCAACCACCACCCCGGCACCCCCATGCCCAGGGGGAGCAGCGCGATCAGCGGCGGACCGAGCATGGAGGAGAGCCCCATGCCCATGCCGAAGAGCCCCTGGTACTGACCCATGGCGTGGTCGGGCGCCAGCTCGAAGCCGAGCAGGAACGAGGCCGACGCCTGCCACAGCTCGCCCACGACCTGCAGCAGCGTGGCCAGGCAGAGCAGCACCACCGCCACCGTGACACCGCGTCCGGCGCTGGCCCCGAAGGCCACGCAGCAGCCGACGAAAAGGACGCTCGACAGCACGCTCGCCCTGACCGCAGCACCCACGCTGACGACCCGCCTGGCGACGAGCACCTGGAACGCGATCACCACGACGGTGTTCACGACCATCAGCCCCGCCACCAGCGACTTCGGGGCGGAGGTGTGGGTGACGACCCAGAGCGGCATCGCGATCTCGAGGATCTGGTAGTGAATGGCCAGCACCGCACCCACGAGCGTGACTGCGACGAAGGGGGTGTCGCGGAGCGCGGTGAACATCGACGCCGTCTGCTCGGCCGGCGTCGGGGGCACGTGGGGGACGCGGAGCATCAGCAGGGCGCTCAGCACGTACGTCGCGACGTCGATGAACAGCACGGCGAGGTACGCCGAGCGCGTGTCGGCGTGCAGCGCCAAGGCCGCTATCCCGGTGCCGATCGTCATCCCGACGTTGGTGACGGACCGGAGGTAGGCCTTCGTCGTGGCCCGGGCCGGTCCCGTCGCCAGTCCCGCGATGAGGCCGCCGCGCACCGCTGACGCCCCGCGCTCGAAGAACATGAAGGCCGAGGCGACGAGGACGAACTCCGCGAAGCTGGACACGAAGAGCAGGAGCAGGGCGAGCACGCTGACCACGAGGAGCAGCGCGATCATCACCTCCCGGGGCCCGCGCCGGTCCGCCAGGTGCCCGGCCGGCACACCGGACAGCAGTCCGACGAAAGCGGCGATGCCCAGCCCGATACCGACCTCGGCCACGGAAAGACCGACGATGCGCGTGAAGTAGAGCGCGCTCAAGGTGAAGAAGACGCCGTTGCCGGTGGTGTTCACCAGCGTCACGAGCGCGAGCGACCGGACCGGCCCGGGCTCGGGGACCAGCCGTCCCAGGCGGCTGGCCGCAGGGGTCGTCGTCACGCGGAGGATCTTCGCAAATCAAGCGCGCAGTCGGCACGGCGGTATTTGCCGTGCCCCATGGCAGCTCAAGATGCCGCAGTGATGCCGCGGCGATGCTATCTCGGTGTTGCCATGACGTCACGGTGATGTCATAGTGGTGCACATGGACATCATGCCGCTCGTCGAGAGCCTCCGACGCGACCTGACCTCTGCGGCCGACGCAGCCGGCCCGGAAGCTCGGGCGGCCGCGGAGCGCATGTTGTTCGCCCTCGAGCCCGCCATGCGGCTCGTCGTGATGGAGACGCTCTCCTCCGCCGCTGCCGAGATCACCGCCGAGCTCCCGCGGGGGGTCGTCGAGGTCCGGCTCCGGGGACGCGACCCCGAGCTCGTCGTCGACGTACCGGCGGCAGCGCCCGTCGAGGCGGCACCGGCACCGGCACCGCCGTCCGACGACGACGGCGAGGGGCAGGACGACGGGACCATCGCCCGGGTCAGCCTCCGGATCCCCGAGTCCGTGAAGGTCCGGGCCGAGGAGATGGCCGCCCGCAGCGGCCACTCCCTCAACGGATGGATCGTCAGCATCCTGCGCGCCGCCACCACGCCGCAGTCGATCAACATCGACCTCGACCTCTCCAGCATTCCCTTCCTCGACGACCGGCCCCCGCGGCCGGGTCGGCCCCACTCAGGGCGCCGGATGACCGGCTGGGTCTGACTCACCGCTCCGACCCCGCGGCCACACCCACCGACCGAACCCCGACCGCAGAGCACACCTCTTGACGGGAGATCCCCATGCACCGCACCTTCGCCGCCACCCAACCGCAGGACCTGTTCATCGAGCTCCCCTCCGGCGAGCTCAGGCTGACCGCCGCCGAGGTGGACGAGGTCGACGTCGAGGTGACCGGCCGACGCGCGGACGAGGTCGTCATCGAGCACAGCAGTGACCAGGTCACCGTCGTCGCCCCGCGCGGGATGGGTTTCCTCGGCAGCTCGGGAGACCTCACCGTCACGGTCACCGCGCCGGTGGGCAGCAGCCTGGTGGCCAAGCTGGGCTCGGCCCGCTTCACCGGGCGCGGCATCCTCGGCGCCGTCCAGATCACCTCCGGTTCCGGCGCCGTGGCGCTCGAGGAGGTTCTCGAGCATCTACTGGTGAAGACCGGCTCCGGCTCGATCACCGTGCGACGGCTTCACGCCCACGGGCAGCTCAAGACCGGATCGGGCGAGATCACCGTCGGCCGGGCCGACGACACCGCCCGGCTGGCCACCGGATCCGGCGACGTCGAGGTCGGGCACGCGCTCGGCCCGGTCGCGTTGAAGAGCGGCTCCGGCGACCTCGTCGTGGGCACCGCCGGCAGCGATGCCTCGCTGTCCAGCGCGTCCGGAGACCTGCGCATCGGACGCATGAGCCGCGGGCAGGCGCAGCTCAAGAACGCGTCCGGTGACATCCGGATCGGCATCCCGCAAGGCACACCGGTGTGGACCGACGTCTCCAGCAACACCGGCCGGGTCCGATCGAACCTCGCGCCGACCGGCGCTCCGGCCGACGGACAGAACTACGTCGAGGTGCGCGCGCAGACCGTGACCGGCGACATCGTCCTGGAGCCGGTGCCACCGGTCGAGCAGACCGAGCCGTCCCAGTCCCAGCCTCAGTCCCAGGCCCAGGCCGTGCCCCAGCCGCAGCTCCAGTCCCCGGCACACCGGCCCGAACAGCTCTGAAGGGAGCGCCCCCATGAACGAGTCCATGCCCCTCAACGACTACTACGTGAGCACGCTGCCTGTGGAGGCGTCGTCTCCCCGGCACCCCGCGCCAAGAAGCTCCGCACACCGCCGTACGGTCCGTCGGGCCGTCGCCTCGCGCCTGCACCGGTTGGCCGACCACCTCGACAGCTGAACCGGGCGGCCGGAAGGCCTGGCCTTCGTCAGCTGATCGGGGTGCGGTGGAAGCTCTGTGACGAGCGGGAGGGTGTGGGCCCGCGCTGCCCCTGGTAGCGGGAGCCGTACTTCGCCGAGCCGTAGGGATGCTCGGCAGGTGAGGACAGCCGGAAGAAGCAGAGCTGGCCGATCTTCATGCCCGGCCACAGCTTGATCGGAAGGTTCGCGACGTTCGCCAGCTCCAGGGTCACGTGACCGGAGAAGCCAGGGTCGATGAACCCCGCCGTCGAGTGCGTCAGCAGCCCCAGCCGACCCAGCGACGACTTGCCCTCGAGCCGCGCCGCGACGTCGTCGGGAAGGGAGACGATCTCGTACGTCGACCCGAGCACGAACTCGCCGGGGTGGAGGATGAAGGGCTCGTCGCCGACCGGCTCGACCTCCCGCGTCAGCTCCGGCTGGTCCTCGGCGGGGTCGATGTGCGGGTAGCGGTGGTTCTCGAAGGTGCGGAAGAACCGGTCGAGCCGGACGTCGACGCTCGAGGGCTGCACCATGGCGGCGTCGAAGGGCTCCAGGGAGACCCGTCTCGCCTCCAGCTCGGCCAGGATGTCGCGGTCGGAGAGCAGCACAGGCGCACCCTACCGGCGCCCCACTCCCCCTTTCCTGCCTCGTCCGACTGGGCGCGCGCCATAGCCCGCGCCCAGTCGGACGAGGCGGGAACGGCAGCGGGAGAATGGGGCCATGGCCCTCGACATCGGCTCGTACGTCGCGCTTGGTGACTCCTTCACCGAGGGCGTCGGCGACCCCGATCCCGACCGGCCCAACGGTGTCCGCGGCTGGGCCGACCGCGTCGCCGAGGTGCTCGCCACCAGGCACACCGGGTTCCGCTACGCCAACCTTGCGATCCGCGGCCGCAAGATGGCTCCGATCCTGGCCGATCAGCTCGAGCCGGCCCTCGCCATGCGCCCCGACCTCGTCAGCATCTACGCGGGCGGCAACGACATCCTGCGTCCCAGCGTGGACATCGACGCGGTCACCGCGTCGTACGCCGACGCCGCCCGACGGCTGCGTGCCACCGGTGCCCACCTGGTCATCTTCACGGGGTTCGACCTCGGGTGGGCGCCGGTCTTCGGACGGCTCCGAGGGCGGGTCGCGACCTACAACGAGCTGGTGCGCGAGATCGCCGACGACACCGGCGCGACGCTGGTCGACTTCTGGCGCATGCGGGAGTACCGCGACGCGCGCCTGTGGGACGTCGACCGCATCCACATGTCGTCGCTGGGTCATCAGCACATGGCCGTCGCCGTGCTCGACGCCCTCGAGGTGCCGCACGACGAGCAGCTCGACCCGCTGCCGGACCCACCGGAGCTGGGACCGCGTGAGCGGCGCGCCGCCGACCTGGCCTGGGCCCGTGCCCACGCCGCACCTTGGCTGCAGCGACGACTCACCGGCCGTTCCTCCGGTGACGGCGTGCGGCCCCGCTACCCCGCGCTCGAGCCCGTGCGGCACGGGCGGCCGCAGCAGGTCGGGTAGCATCTGAGCCGGCCTCCCGGGGCCGCGCGGATGTAGTTCAATGGCAGAACATGAGCTTCCCAAGCTCAGAATGCGGGTTCGATCCCCGTCATCCGCTCCGCGCTCCACGCCTCCGGCTGCGACCCCTGGAGCACACTGGGCGACATGACCGATCCCGATCCCCCGCCGCCCGAGCGGCTCACGATCGGTCCCTCCCGCGCCTCACGGCGCTGGCTCCGCCCCTCCCCCCGGGCGGTGCTCGTGCTGCTGGTGCCGCTGCTCGTTCTCGCCGTGGTGGGCGTCGTGGTCGACCTGCAGGTGCGGAGCAACGAGGCGGCCGCGCTCGACCGGTGCGCCGATCGCAGCCGGGCGGCGATCCACGACGCGACGTCGCGCGTGTCGGGCACCATCGCCTACGTGCGGCCGGTCTGGGCCTACAAGACGCCCCCCGACGTCCGGAGGGGGCTGAACCGCATGGTCAGCAGTGCGGCCGAGGGCGCCGACGGTCCGCTCGCCGGGGTACGCCGCAGCTGTGCCGGTGTCGAGGTGGTCGGGCTCCACTCCTCGCTCCGCGGGCGGAGAGCGGCCTGCCTGCGCCTCCTGGACCTGCACGCGATGCATCTCCGGGCCGTCGCTCAGGACGGCAGCCGGGGCTTCGGTCCGTGGCCGCAGGACGATCCTCGCTGCTAGGTGGCGACGACGGGTTCGTCCGCCGACCACGTCGAGCGGGAGGCCGGCCGTCCTGCGGGGCATCCTGTCAGCCGGGGACCGCACGGAGCCACCTCGTTGACCGCTCCTGCATGCTGAAGGCCATGGAGTTCACGGGGTTCCCGTTGGCCGCGCTCGACTTCTACGACGACCTGGAGGTCGACAACACCCGGTCGTTCTGGGACGCACACCGAGCCGTCTGGGAGAACGCGGTCCGCGAGCCCATGGTCGCGCTCACCGGGGCACTGGCCGACGAGTTCGGTCCCGCGAAGATCTTCCGCCCCTACCGGGACCTCCGGTACGCGGCCCGGCGGGGGGACACCACGCCGTACAAGACCCACCAGGGCGCGTTCGTCGCGGCCGACCCGGCCACCGGCTGGTACGTCGAGGTGGCAGCGCCGGGCGTCCGGGTCGGTGCCGGCTTCTACGACGCGTCGGGCAGCCGGCTGGCCGCCATCCGGGCCGCGATCGGGGACGACCACGACGGCGCCGAGCTGGAGAGGATCCTCCGGGGCCTGGAGAGGCGGGGGTGGACGCGCAGCGGCGACCGGGTCAGGACGGCGCCGCGCGGCTGGCCGGCGGACCACCCCCGCATCGATCTGCTGCGGCACCGCTCCTTGGCGATGGGCCGGTCCTACGGGTTCGACGAGGTCATCCACACAGCAGCGCTCCTCGACCGGGTGCGGCGCGACTGGCGGGCCGCGCGTCCCTTCGTGGAGTGGCTGGTCCGGGCGACCGACGAGGTGGAGGCCGGCGCCCTGCGCTGAGCTGTCACAGCTCCCGCAGCGCGGGGACCACGGTGTCGCCGAGCCGGCGGACGAAGTCCACCGGTGCCTCCCCCGCCATGACATGGACCTCCTCCACCCCGACGTCGGCCATCTGGCGCATCGCCTCCAGGAACCCCGTCGGGGACGCCGGGTCGAGGTCGCCGGTCCAGAGGATCGTCCTCCGGATGTCGTCGTACGCCGTGCCCTCGCGCTCACAGTGCCGACGGAGCACCGCCAGCTTCCCGGCCACGAAGTCGGCGCCCTGGTCACCACCGGCGAAGATGTGGCAGGCGTCGGCGTACCTGGCCACCAGGCGCAGCGCCTTCCGCTCCCCGACACCATCGATCAGCACCGGCACCCGGCGCAGCGGCGCGGGCACGCACACCGTCTCGGCCAGCCGGTGGTGCCGGCCCTGGAAGGGACCGTCGTCCTCGGACCACATCTGCCGGACCGCCTGCAGAGTCTCCTCGAGGAGCTCGAACCGGTCCCGCAGCGGCGGAAACGGCACGCCGAGCGCCCGGTGCTCGCGCTCGTACCAGCCCGCACCGATGCCCAGCACCGCTCGGCCACCGGAGAGCACGTCGAGCGTGGCGACGGTCTTCGCGAGCACCCCGGGATGCCGGTAGGTCACCCCGGTGACGAGCAGGAGCAGGTCCGCCCGGGACGTGTGGGCCGCCAGGTAGCCGAGTGTCGTGTACCCCTCGAGCATCGGCCGGTCGTGCGAGCCGAGGTAGGGCAGGCCGAGGAAGTGGTCCATGAGGGAGAGGGCGTCGATCCCGGCCTCCTCGGCCGCGGGCCCCACGCCGGCGAGCATCGGCGCGATCCCGGCGGCGCCCCCGGGCACGTCGTACGACGTGACGTGCACCCCGACCCTCATGCCGCGGTCAGTCCGTCCGCGGGGTGGCCACCGTGCGCTGGAGCACCCGGTGCGCCGGCCCGGGCACGAGCCCGTCGGCGTCGGGCAGGGGCACGGTCATCGCGGCACGGTAGCGCAGTGCGGTGGCGTGGCTCAGTGCGGCTGCCAGGCGTCCTCTTCGGAGGTCCGGGCCGCCACCGCGTCGGGCAGCCTGCCCTCGGCGAGCCCCTGGATCGTGACCTCCTCGCAGACCTCACGCAGGCTGCTGCGCGCCGCGATCCAGACGTGCTGGAGTGCTTCCGCGGCACCGCGGTAGCTGACCGCCTCGGGCCGCTCCCCGTGGACGCTCACCAGCGGCCCGTCGACGGCCCGGATCACGTCGGCGACCGAGACGTCACTGGCAGCTCGGGCCATTCGCCAGCCGCCCGACTGCCCGCGCTGGCTCTGCACCACCCCGGCCCGCCTGAGGTCGGCGAGGATCGCCTGGAGGAAGCCGTGCGGGATGTCCTGGAGCCGGCCGAGCTCCTCGGCGCTCACCGGGTCACCGTCCGGCCTCACGGCGAGCTCGATCAACGCCCGGAGGGCGTAGTCGGACTTGGCGGAGACGCGCACACGTCCAGTCTCGCAGAGGTACGGCGCGGACGGGCGCATGCCGGCGAGGGGAACCGCCGGATCGCGGCGCAGGCTTAGGGGCCCTGATCGGCGGGTATGCGTCCGAGTGGCGATCACGAGGCCGACGACCACATGTCGACGACAAGGAGAGAAGCCGATGAGCGGTAGCGACAAGTTCAAGAACTCCGCCGAGTCCATGAAGGGCGAGGCCAAGGAGCGGCTCGGCGGGGCGACCGGCGACAAGGACCTGGAGGCCGAGGGCTCGGCCGACCAGTCCAAGGCAGACATGAAGCAGGCGGGCGAGAAGATCAAGGACGTCTTCAAGTGACCTTTCCCGGCTGACCGTCCCGGCCGGCCGACAGCAGTACCCGTTCCCCCGGGCGCCGTGCGCGCCCGGGGGAACTGCACGTCGCCCCCCGTCGCGTCCCCCCACGCGAAGCCGTCCGCGACTCCTCGTCCCGACGGCCTTGGGCGAAACGGTTGTGCCGCCGGGCAGCCCCTCGCATAATGATGTTACCGACGAGTAGCCGCGCCGGTCACGTCACGACGAGGGGCAGCAGTGAGCCACTACAAGAGCAACATGCGCGACATCGAGTTCAACCTCTTCGAGGTGCTCGACCGCCAGGAGATCCTCGGCACCGGCCCCTTCGAGGAGGTCGACCTCGACACTGCCCGGACGATCCTGGCCGAGGTGGACCGGATGGCTCGGGAGGACCTCGCCTCGTCGTACGGGGAGGGCGACCGCAACCCGCCGTCCTTCGACGCCGCCGCCGGCACCGCAGACCTCCCCGAGTCCTTCAAGAAGTCCTACCGGGCCTGGATGGACTCGGAGTTCTACCGCCTCTGGATCCCCCGGGAGATCGGCGGCCAACCAGCCCCCGCCACGCTCAACTGGGCGATCGCCGAGCTGGTGCTGGGCGCGAACGCCCCGGTGTGGATGTATGCCTCGAGCCCGGGCTTCGCCTCGATCGTGTTCCGCAACGGCAACCACCGCGACAAGCGGATCGCCGAGCTCATGATCGAGAAGGAGTGGGGCTCGACAATGGTCCTCACCGAGCCCGATGCAGGCTCGGACGTGGGCGCCGGCCGCGCCAGGGCGACGCCGAACCCCGACGGCTCGTGGAACATCGAGGGCGTCAAGCGCTTCATCACCTCGGCCGAGCACGACATGAGCGAGAACATCATCCACCTCGTGCTCGCCCGTCCGGTCGGCGTCGAGGGCGTCGGTGGGCCCGGGACCAAGGGGCTGTCCCTCTACATCGTCCCCAAGCTCCATTTCGACCACCAGACCGGCGAGCTCACCGGCGAGCGCAACGGCGTCCACGTCACCAACGTCGAGAAGAAGATGGGCATCAAGGTGTCGAACACCTGCGAGGTGACCTTCGGCCCCGACTCGAACGACGCGGGGGAGCCGGCCAGGGGCTGGCTGCTCGGCGAGGTGCACGACGGCATCGCGCAGATGTTCCAGGTCATCGAGAGCGCCCGCATGATGGTCGGCACCAAGGCGATCGCGACGCTGTCGACCGGCTACCTCAACGCCCTCGCGTTCGCCAGGAGCCGGGTCCAGGGTCCTGACCTCACCCGGGCCTCGGACAAGACCGCGCCGCGGGTCACGATCACCCACCACCCCGACGTACGCCGTTCGCTGCTGACCCAGAAGTCGCACGCCGAGGCACTGCGTGCGCTGGTCCTCTACACCGCGTCCTGGCAGGACCGCGTGATGATCGCCGAGCACCAGGAGGTCCAGGACGAGCTGGCCGAGCGGGTCAACGACCTGCTGCTGCCGATCGTCAAGGGATACGGGTCGGAGCGCTCCTGGGTGCTCCTGGGCACCGAGTCGCTGCAGACGCTGGGAGGGTCCGGCTACCTGCAGGACTACCCGATCGAGCAGTACGTCCGGGACGCCAAGATCGACACCCTCTACGAGGGCACCACCGCGATCCAGGGCCAGGACCTCTTCTTCCGCAAGATCGTCAAGGACCAGGCCAGGGCGCTGGGGCACCTGGCCGGCGAGATCGACTCCTTCGTCACGAGCGAGGCGGGCAACGGGCGGCTCAAGGTCGAGCGCGCGCTGCTCGCGACGGCCCTCGGCGACGGCAACGCGATCGTGGCGGCGATGGTCGGCCAGCTGATGTCGGCCGACCCGGCAGGCGGCGAGGGCAACCACATCAGGAACGTCTACAAGGTCGGTCTCAACACCACCCGACTGCTGATGGCGCTCGGCGACATCGTGTGCGCCTGGCTGCTGCTGCGGCAGGCCGAGGTCGCCCTCACCAAGCTGGCCGGCGAGGTCAGCGCCGAGGACAAGGACTTCTACGAGGGCAAGGTCGCCGCCGCGCAGTTCTTCGCCCGCACCGTCCTACCGAAGGTGGCCGCGGAGCGCCAGATCGCCGAGGCGGTCGACCTCTCGGTGATGGACCTTCCCGAGACCGCCTTCTGACCACACCCGCACGAGGGGCGGCTCGGCGGGAGCTCGCGTAGCGTCCGAGCGGTGATCACCCTCGACGTCGCAGCCCGCATGACCCGAGCCGCCCTCGACCGCGCCGAGGAGCTCGGCGCTCTCGTCTCCTCGGCCGTCGTCGATCAGGGCGGCCACCTCGTGCACTTCCAGCGGATGGACCGCGCCGAGATCGCCGGCCCCACCCTGGCGGTGGACAAGGCGTTCACCGCGGTCGCGCACCGCATCGACACCGCCGAGCTCGGGCCGCTGGCCGCGCCGGGCGGGCCGCTGTGGGGGCTGCAGGCCAACGGCGCGGGGCGGTACGTCGTCTTCGCCGGCGGCCTCCCCTGCTGGCACGACGACGTGGTCGTCGGCGGCATCGGCGTGAGTGGCGGGTCGGCCGAGGAGGACGCCGAGTGCGCCGCCGCGGCACTGGCCGTGTTCACGGCGGTGTCCAAGGCGTACGGCGGTCGCTAGGGTGCGGGCATGACTGATCGGCCGGTCGGGCGCATCCGGTTCATGGATCAGCAGAACGTCAACCTCGACGGCTTCGCCCACGAGGATGCCGACCTCGGCCTGGTGGCGCTACGGGCGCCGGCCGACCCGGAGCCCTCGCTCGTCGTGCGTGAGGGCCGGGTCGTGGAGATGGACGGCCGGCCGGCGGAGGACTTCGACTCCCTCGACCTGATGATCGCCGGGCACGGCATCGATCTCTCGGTCGCGGCAGAGGCCATGGCCCTCGACGACGTCGAGCTCGCCCGGATGTTCGTCGACCCGTCGGTGCCGCGTCACGAGATCGTCCGGCTCGTCGCCGGCACGACCCCGGCCAAGCTGGCGCGGGTCGTCGCGCTGCTGCGTCCCGCCGAGCTGACGCTCGCCATGACCAAGCTCCGGGCCCGCCGCACCCCGAGCAACCAGGCGCACGTCACCAACCGGCTCGACGACCCGCTGCTGCTCGCCGCCGACGCCGCGACCGCGGCGGCCTACGGCTTCCGCGAGATCGAGACCACGGTCCCGGTCCTGGCCGACGCGCCCTCCAACGCGGTGGCCGTCACGGTGGGGGCCGCGGTGGCATCGGCCGGTGTGCTCGTCCAGTGCTCCGTCGAGGAGGCCATGGAGCTCGAGATGGGCATCCGCGGCCTGGTGTCGTACGCCGAGACGGTCAGCCTCTACGGCACCGAGTCGGTGTTCGTCGACGGCGACGACACCCCGTACAGCAAGGCGATCCTGGCCGCGGCCTACGCCAGCCGCGGCGTGAAGATGCGCGTCTCCTCCGGCGCCGGGGCCGAGGTGCTGATGGGCGGGGCCGAGCGCTGCTCGATGCTCTATCTGGAGTCCCGCTGCGTCTCGCTGGCCAGGGCCATCGGCGTGCAGGGTGTGCAGAACGGCGGCATCGACGGGGCGAGCGTGGCCTCGGCGGTCCCGCGCGGCGTGCGCGAGCTGATGGCCGAGAACCTCATGGTCATGGCGCGCAACCTGGAGGCCTGCACCGGCAACGACGCGCTGATGTCGGAGTCCGACGTACGCCGGACGGCGCGCACGTTGCCGATCCTGCTGGCCGGCAGCGACTACGTGTGCAGCGGGTTCGGCAGCATCCAGCGCTACGACAACATGTTCGGCCCCTCGCAGTGGAACGCCGAGGACCTCGACGACTGGCTGGCCCTCCAGCGCGACTGGGGCGTCGACGGTGGACTCCGCACGGCCGACCCCGACGACGTCGGTCGGCTCAGGCGCGAGGCCGCCGAGGCGTGCCGCGAGGTCTACCAGTGGCTCGGCCTTGCCGACTTCTCCGACGAGCACGTCGACCTGGCGGTGGACGCGGCCGGTTCCAAGGACCTGGGTGACCCCGACCCCCTCGTCGTGCTGGGTGCGGCGCAGGCGATCCGCGGTTCCGGCCTCGGCTCCCTCGAGGTGGCCCGGGCGCTGCTGGAGACCGGGTACGAGGACGCAGCCGGCCGGGTCCTCGACATGCTTGCCGCCCGGGTCCAGGGCGACCACCTCCAGACCGCGGCCATCTTCGACGAGTCGATGGCGGTCCTGAGCCTCGTGACGGACCCCAACGACTACGCAGGTCCGGGCACCGGCTACGAGCCGGACGAGCAGCGGCAGGCGCAGATCGACGCGATCCGGCAGGCACGCGGCGTCGAGGACCTGCGCGCGGACCAGTCGGCCTGGGCCGGGGACTGGTTGCGCCCGACCGGAGCCGCCTCGGTGGGCACCGACCCGCGCGAGGTCGTCATCGGACTCTCCCCCGGTGTCGGACGGACCGTGTGGCGCACGCTGTCCGGCCTGCCGGTCCTCGAGGTCCTGCGGGAGCTGCTGGCGGGGCTGGAGGAGGAAGGGTGCCGGGCACGGGTCGTGCGGGTCAACGCGACGCTGGACCTCGGGATGGTCGGGCTGACCGCGGCCCGGCTGGCGGGGTCGGGCATCGGCATCGGCCTGCAGGGCAAGGGCACCGCGCTCATCCACCGGCGCGACCTGCCGCCGTTGGCGAACCTCGAGCTCTACAGCATGGCGCCGGTGATCACGCCGACCCTCTACCGGCTGCTCGGCACCAACGCCGGCCGCCATGCCAAGGGTGCGACCCCCGTGCCGGCGCGGAACCCCTACACCGACGAGGCGATCGAGGCGCGCTACCACACCAGCGTCATCGCGCTCGTGGCGCTGGAGCGGGCGTGCGTCGACAGGGCGCTCGGCAACGAGGACCTGGAGGTGTCCCTGTGACCAACGCCTTCTCCGGCCGCGACTCCGCCGACCTCACGCTCGACCGGCTCGCCCGGGACGAGCTGGAGACCGACGACGTACGCATCCACCCCCAGACGCTCGCGCGCCAGGCGGAGGTCGCCGAGAGGCACGCCAACCCGCAGCTGGCCGCCAACTTCCGCCGGGCCGCGGAGCTGGCGCTGCTGGACGAGCAGCAGGTGCTGTCGCTCTACGAGTCCCTCCGGCCCCACCGGGCCACCGGGGAGGAGCTGGAGGCCCTCGCCGCCAGGCTCGACGCTGTCCCGGCCCCGCTGTGCGCGGCAGTGGTGCGCGAGGCCGCCGAGGTCTACGCCCGGCGCGGCCTGCTCGCGTGAGCGGCTGAGGCGGGCTGCTCACGTGGGGGTCCGAGGGCTCGTCGCCGGGATCGACATCGGCAACGCGACGACCGAGGTGGTGCTGGGCCGGGTCGCCGCGGACGGGGTCGCGCTCGTGGGCGCGGGACAGGCCCCGACGCGACGTCAGAAGGGGTCACCGGAGAGCATCGCGGGGGCTGCCGCGCTGGTACGCCGCCTCGAGCGGCAGCACGGTGTCCGGGCCACCGGTGCCGTCGTGGCACCCCTGCGCCCGGTGCGCACTCAGGTGGCGGAGCTGCCCCCGGAGGAGCTGCCGACCGGTCGACTCCGCGTCGTGCGCGCCGGGTCCTCGACGGCGGGTGGAGCCGGCGTCGGGGTGGGCCGTCCGGTGCTCGTCGGCGCCGAGGCGGCGGGCTCGGACCCCGTGATCGTCGTGGTTCCGCGCGGCATCCGCTACGACGCCGTCCCCGCCCAGGTTGCCTCGTTGAGTGCGGCCGGGCGGCTCGCGGCTGTGCTCGTCGAGGACGACGAGGGGGTGCTGGTGGCGCACCGGCTCGGGGTGCCGGTGCCGGTCGTGGACGAGGTCCCCGCCGACGCGGTGCTGTCGGCGACCCGGGTGGCGGTCGAGGTGGCCGAGGACGGCCGGCCCCTGCGCGTGCTCACCGACGCGCTGCGGCTCCGCGCCCTCCTCGACCTGTCGGAGGACGAGCTCGCCGACGCCGCCGCCGCCGCGGGCGCCCTGTTCGACGTGACCAACGCCGTGGTGACCCTGGACCCGGGTCGCCAGCCGGCCGCATCCACGCCGCAGGGCTGGGTGGAGCTGCGGGACCTGGGTCGGCTGCCGTTCGCGGAGGGTCAGCGACGGCTGCGGCGCGAGACCGTGGGGGCGGCCACGGCGTACGCGCTTCCCCCGGCGTGCGATTCGGAGCCCGTCGACGACCTGTGGACGGTGGACCTCGGCGACGTGGCAGGAGCCGTGCGGGCTCGTCGTGACGGCGTCGGCTCACGATCGATCGGCGTGGCGTCGATGCACTCCGACGCGCCGTACGTCGATCCTGCCGACGGCCTCTCGGCGCTCCTCGGCGTGCCGGTCGTGACCGCGGGCTCGGAGTCCCGGGCGGCACGCGTCGGCGCCCTCTCGACGCCCGGCGCCGTCGCCGACGCCGTGGTGGTGGACCTGGGCGGCGGGACCGTCGACGTGGTGTCCGACGACTCGGCCGTGGTCGCGGCCGGTGCAGGCTCGCTCCTGACCGCCTCGGTCGCGGCGCTCAGCGTCAGCACCCAGGCAGCGGCGGAGTGGGTCAAGCGCGGACCTGCGCATCGCGTGGAGACGCCGCAGCTCATGCTGGGCGAGGACGGCGCACGGACGTTCCTCGACCGGCCGGCACCGGCCGAGACCCTGGGCTCGCTCGTGGTGCGTGGCCCTGCCGGTCTGCTGGCCTTCTCACGGACGATGTCGCCCGGTGAGTGGCGCGCCCTCCGGCTGGCGCTCAAGACCGACCTCGTGGGAGCCAACGTCCGCCGTGCCCTGCGGACCCTGGACGCCTCACCTCGCGCCGTGGTCGTCGTGGGCGGGCCCGCCGCCGACGACGAGGTGCTGGCCGCGGTGACCGGGGCACTGCCCGCCGGTGTGGCGGTGGGCCGCGGCGACGTCATGGGGTCTCTCGGGACCAGGTACGCCGTCGCCTGCGGGCTGTTGCACACAGGGCTGTCGGACGCGGCCCCGGCGGGTTAGCGTGCCGGTTGTGAGACGCGTGCGGCACGAGAACGTCGCCACGGTGCTGGTGGATCCGTGGGTTCTCGCTGCCCTGGAGCTCGAGCTGATGACCATGGACCTGCAGGTGTGGCCGGTCAGGACCGCGCCCAACTGCACCGACGGGCCTCGCATGGAGTTCCAGGTGCGCCGCAGGCTGCTGCTGAGGCACCGCGGGGAGTGGGACGCCGCCGCCGACTGGACGCCGGTGTGGATCGCGTTCGGCGACAGCTGGTGCGACGGTGACGAGCCGCTGCCCTGGGAGGCGCACAAGGCGTTGTGGCGGGCGCTCGACGCCCACGCCGACCATGTCCGCTTCCACCGCAGGCTCGGCGGGGTGCCCCGCCTCACGCTTCCCGAGGGAGTCCGCCCCTGAGCGGCAGGTGCCGGACACCGTCGAGGAACGCGTCGACCAGCGCGTACGCCGCAGCGCGGGCCTCTGCCTCGCGGCTGCGGGCACTGCTGAGGAGCTCCTCCCGGTCGGTGCCGGCCGCCTGCAGCATCTCCGGCAGCTCGGCGGTCCACTCCTCGAGCACCTCCGGTCGCACCTCGGGGTGGAACTGGACGCCCAGCGATCCCGGCATGACGAAGGCCTGCACCCCGCAGTCGTTGTGGGCCACCACCCGCGCCCCGGGCGGAGGCTCGGTGACGTCGGAGTGGAAGGCGACCCACGGTCCCGGCGGCACCAGCTCCGGGTCCTGCGAGACCACGGTCACGAGCCCCACCTCCGGTTGCGGCGCCGCCGCGACCGAGCCCCCGTGGGCATGGGCGAGCACCTGGGCGCCGTAGCACAGCCCGAGCACGGGCACCCCTGCCTGAGGTGCGGAGCGGGCCAACGCGGACTCCCTCTCCAGGACCGTCTCGTCCACGGGCGCGTGCACCGACCAGGCCGAGCCCAGGAGGAGCACCAGGACGATGCCGTCCGGCGGCGAGGCCGGCACCTCACGTCGCTCCCGGACGACGGTGCGCAGGGAGAAGCCCCGCTCGACCAGCCGCTCGCCGACGTACCCGGTGTCGGCGTCGCGCTCGTTCGCCACCACCAGCACGGTGCCGGCATCGCGGCGGGTCACCGCTTCGCCCGCGGTCGCAGCCGGACGACGCGACCGTCGTCCGAGCTCTCCTGGGCGGCGGCCGGAGTCCTCACCGTGATGACGGTGCGGTCGGCCCGGAAGAGGTCGTGGGAGTACTCGAACACCGTGCCGCCTGGGTCTCGGGTGATCCGACGGATGGACAGCAGGGGGGCGCCGGGGGCGGTGCCGAGGATCGACGCCTCGTCCTCGCCGGCCGGCGTCACCTCGATGTGCTCCTCCGCCTCCCCGGGGATGGTGTCGTAGTGCTCGCCGAGCAGGTCGTAGAGCGAGCCCCCCAGGGGCAGCTCGAGCAGCCGCGGGAACCGCTGCGCCGGGAGCCGGACGTGCTCCAGCGAGATCGGCGACCCGTCCGCCAGTCGGATCCGCACCACGTCGACGACGTAGTCGCCGGTCGCGAGGTCGAGGGCGCTCGCCGTGTCGTCGTCGGCCTTCTCGATCGCCGTGCTGACGATGCGGGACCCGGAGGTCATGCCTTGGGCCGCGAGTAACGCCGGCACACCGACCACCCGGGACAGGTCGCGCTCGACCTTCCGGCGTCGGACGAAGGTGCCGCCACCACGACCCGGCACCCGGCGGACCTCACCGGTCTGTTCCAGGGCCGCCAGCGCCTGTCGCACCGTCGACCTGCTGACACCGAGGTCCACGGCCAGATCACGCTCCGCCCCGAGCCGCTCGCCCGGGCGCAGCGAGCCGGTGGCGATCCGGTCCTGGAGCAGCCGGCGCACCCGCTCGGCGGCCGGCCCGGAGACTTCTGGCGCCTCACTCACGGCGGCTCAGATGCCCTCCAGCGCTGCCGGCGACTCCGGCAGGACCTGCCCACCGTCGACCACCATGGTCTGCCCGGTGATGTAGGAGGCCTGGTCGGTGGCGAAGAACAGCGCTGCGTAGCCGATGTCCTCGACGGTCCCCAGCCGGTGCTGAGGGATGACGGCCTCCATCCCGCGAATGTATTCCTCACCCATCTCGTCGAGCCCCTCCGTCGCGATGTTGCCCGGCAGCACGGCGTTGATCGTGATGCGCCGGGGCGCGAGCTCGATCGCCGCGGTGCGCAGGAACCCGAGCTGCGCCGCCTTGCTGGCGCCGTAGTGCGACCAGCCGGGATAACCGGTGAGGGGTCCGGTGATGGACGAGGTGAGGATGACCCGACCGTGGCCGGAGGCCTCCAGCGCCTCGAGGCAGGCCTGCACGGCAAACATCGTGCCCTTGACGTTGCAGCCCAGCACCGCGTCGACGTCGGCCTCGGTCAGATCGGCCAGCGGCCGGTCCGGAAAGATGCCGGCGTTGGCGCACAGCACGTCGATGCCCCCGAACCGCTCCACGGCCGTCTCCGCGATCAGTCGGCAGTCCTCGACCCGGGAGACGTCCGCCGCCACCGTCTCGACCCGCCCTGGTGCGCCTGCCGCCAGCTCGTCCGCGGCTGCCCGCAGGGCGCTCTCGTCACGCGCCGCGAGCAGCACGTTCGCGCCGGCTCGGCTGAACACCCTGGCGATGCCCTTGCCGATCCCCTTGCTTCCGCCGGTGACGATGACCGAGCGGTCGTCCAACGATGTGAACACCTGTCCTCCTCGGGAGTGCCGCGCTGTGCGCGGTGGTTCGTGGTCTGGTCAGCGAGTCAACCGGGTCAGCTGGTCAGCCGAAGCGGGTGAGGTACTCCTCGGCCAGGTCGCAGCTGCCCGCGGTGTACTCGGCGCCCATCGAGGTGGCCAGCTCGGTGCCCGCGTGCGACCCGATCCAGGCCACGAGCAGCAGCCGTCGCATCAGCACGAACGTCGGCAGCTCGGCCTCCTCCTCCGGGGGCAGCGGCCGCACGGTCCGGTAGCCGCGCACCCAGGCGTCCATCAGCTCGGGCACCCGAGGATCGTGCTCGAAGAAGCTCACCGCAGAGCCGAAGTCGTAGAGGAACCAGCTCCATCCGCTGTCGTCGAAGTCGATGACATAGGTGCGGCCCTCGTCGACGAGCAGGTTCGCCAGCCGGAGGTCGGCGTGCACCAGCCCGTAGCGGTGCGGGCCCGAGCCGAAGCGGGCCAGCCGGTTGCACAGCGTCGCGTCGAGCCGGCCCAGGACCTCCTGCTCGGCGGGGCCGACCGCGATCCCGTCCTGCCACCGGCCCCACCGCGCGCCTCGACCGAAGGCGCCTTCGTAGTCCCACGAGAATCGACGGAACCCGGCCGGGCGGCGCCAGCCGAGGGCATGAGCGTGCATGCGGGCGGTGATGCTGCCGAGCAGCTCGAAGGACGCCGGCAGCCGCTCGTCGCTGGGCTGCGGCTCCACGCCGGGCAGGTACTCGAAGTGCACCACGAAGCGGGGGTCCCGTTGCCCCGGCTCGGGCATCGCCAGCAGCCGCCGGCCGTCCTCGGTGGGGAGCACCCGGGGGGTCCGGACGCCGGTGTCCTCCCGGAGGGCGTCGAGCCAGGCCAGCTCGGACTCGATCTCGGGACCGTCGTGGTAGCCGTGCCGATGGATCCGCAGCACCGTGCGCTGCCCCGTGGCGGGGTCGTCCACGGCGTACGTCGCGTTCTCGCTGACGTTCAGCAGGGTGAGCTCGGCGTGGGGCGTCACGCCGTACTCCGCCAGCGCCCGACGGGCGACGGGGGCCAGCCTGGCGGCGACGTCCTCCTCGGAGAGGTCGTGCGTGCTCAATGCTCCCGCCCCTCCACCGCCTCCAGGACCCGGGTGATCTCGTTCCGGGCCCGGAGGATGGCGTCGGTGCTGCCGCTCATGTACACCCGACCGGCAGCACCGATCATCGACACGTCGACGAGCGTCACCTCGGGCGCCACCTTCTCCGCGGCGTTCGCTGCCACCGTGGCGAACAGCGCCGGGGTCATCTCGTAGACCAGCAGCGTCTGGCCCGGCATGAGCATCGACGCCTGCCGCGTGCGGTTGAGGATGACGGCGTGCTGGTCGGTGACGTCCTCGATGATGTCGCTGAAGAGCACCCGCGGTCGCAGCTGGTCCTCCGGTGCCGCGCCGAGCCCGTCCAGGATCGCTGCACCGGCCCGGCGCACGTCCTCGAGGTCGGAGCCGTGCACCTCCAAGACCCCGAACTGGCGCTCGACGAAGAGGATCCCGGGCTCCACCGCCGGCACCGCCCGGAGCGCCAGGTCGATGACCCGCTCGATGGCCAGGCCGGGAGCGACCTCGACGATGAGCGCGTGCTGGCCCTCGAACGGCGGATAGCCGCGCGCCCGGGAGGGCGTCCCCATGTAGGCGGCGAACTGGCGCTGGAGGTCCTCCAGCATCAGGTAGACCCGCAGCTCGGGGCGCGGCGACGGCGGCCCGGGTGACCGCGTCTCCGGTCGTGCAGGCACGGAGGTCTCGCTCACCCCTGGGACCCCGCCGCGGTGCCGAAGTGCCGGGACAGCTCGACGTGGGGGCGCGGGATGACGTGCACCGACACCAGCTCGCCGACCTGCCCCGCGGTCTCCGCACCCGCCTCGGTCGCGGCCTTGACGGCTCCGACGTCGCCGACGATGGTCACGGCCACGAGTCCGTCACCAACCTCCTCGCGGCCGACGATCGTCACGTTGGCCGCCTTCACCATGGCGTCCGCGGCGGCCAGGGCAGCCACGTAGCCCTTCGTCTCGATCATGCCGATCGCCTGGTTTGCCATGTCGCCTTCTCTCTGTGTTGTGTACCGCTCGAATTTCTGGGTCCCGCGCCGAGAAGACGGCTCAGGAGCCGACCGACTCGTCGATGGAGCCGATCACCAAGGCGTCCACGGGTGGATGCGGATCGGGGAAGTACGCCGCGGCCACCGAGCCGGTCGCCACCAGGACGTGCTCACCGACGCCGCTGCCGAGGACGTCGAACGCCACCAGACGGGCGTTGCCGCCCTCGACCTCCACCTCGAGGAACGCGCCGTTGGGCAGCCCCTCGACCCTCTTGGTCGACCACACGTTGCCGACCACCGTCGCCTTGAGCATGTCAGCGCTCCTTCTCGATCTGGACACCCAGGACCCGGGCCTTGTCCCGGGCGAGCGGTGTGAGCACCGCTCGACGCCCGAGCACCACCCGGCAGCCGTCGGCGGCCGCGCGTACGACGGTCCGCTCGGTCACCGCGCCGTGCTCCACGCGAACCACCGACCCGCCGCCCGAGGGTAGGGGCGCGGAGCCGGGACGGGCGCCGTTCGCCGTCCCCGAGCCCGTCCTGCCGGCGCCTCCGGTGCGGGCGCCGGCCAGCCGGAACGGCCGACGCCCGGCTCGGAGGTCGGCGCGCACCCGCGGGTCCTCGCAGAGGGCGGCGACCTGGCTGACGAAGGCCTGGAGGTCGGCGTCGGTGGTCAGCGTGACGGTCTCGGGTGCGGGCGGTGCCCCGGCTCCCGGACCGGCGCCGCCTCCACCTGCCCGCTCCTCGAGCGCCGCGGCCGGCAGGACGTCGCGCAGCACCGCGCGTACCGCCGCGCGGAGCTCGTCACCGCTCATTCCGGACAGGGCGCCGTTGGTCGTCATGCGCGGGTCCTCAGCGCCTGCTCGGCGGCCTCCGCTGCGGCCCGGACGTCCGCCTCCTCACCGGTGAGGTAGACCCTGCCGGTCGCGCCGATCATCCGATAGTCCACGACCTTGATGTCGGCAGCCTTCTCGGCCTCGTTCGTCGCCAGGATGGCGTAGGACGCGGGCTGCATCTCGAGCACGAACAGCGACTCGCCGCGCAACGCCATCGAGCCGATCTTGTTGCGGTTGATCAGGAACGCGTGCTGGGCGTCCATGCGGGAGACGATCCGTGAGGCGAGCACCGTCGGCACCGTCGCGTCCGCGGCGCTGGCGTCCAGCGCGTCGAGCACCGCCGCGCTCGCCGAACGCACGGCCTCGGTCGACCGGGAGTGGATCTCCAGGTAGCCGAACTGCCGTTCGACGACGAGGATCCCCGCCTGCACGTCGGTGTTCTTGAGGGCGACGTCGGTGAGCGGCTCGATGTCCAGGCCCGGCGCCACCTCGATGATCTGCGCCGCCATGTCCGACCGCGGCAGGCTGCCCTTGATCCAGGTGCCGAGGTAGCACATCGTCTGTGGTTGCACCTGGTCGAGGAAGATGAAAGACCTGAGCTCTGCCATTGCCTGCCTCAGCCCCTGATCAGGGTGTTGAGCTCCTCGATGATGAGACGGCGCAGCTCCTCCCGGAGCTCGCTCGTCCCGTCCTCGGGAACGGTGGTCAGTGAGGGTCGTGCGGAGCCGGACCCCGGGTCGAGGTTGCTCGCCACCGGGTAGGCCGGCACGGCGGTCTCCGGGGCGGACCAGGGGGCCATCGCGCCGAAGTCGGGGAACCGCTCGGCCACGTCGGAGCTGTAGGCGATCCGAGCAAGGTTCACCAGGTGCTTCGGCTGGAGGTTCTCGCCCAGTGAGCTGCGTCCGGCGAATCCCGTCCCGATCGTCATCGAGGGTGCCAACCCGGTGTTGAACCCGGCGCTGCCGGTGCTGCCGCCCTCGTTGACCGCCACGCGGAGCACGTTGACCGCCACCGCGTAGTCCATGACCGTGCGCGGGTCCTTGCTGTGGATCACCGCGGAGTGGCCGGCGCCTCCGATCCGCAGCACCGCGGCCGCCGTACGGATGCCCCGGTGGGCGCTCGGGACGCGGGTGACGCCGAGCACCGGGCACAGCTTCTCGTGCGCCAGTGGCTCCTCGTCGACGGCGAGGTCGAAGGGGGCCACGAGGATCCGGGTCCGCGGGGCCACCCGGACGCCCGCCTTCGCCGCGATGGCCGCCGCGTCCTTCCCGACCAGCCCGGTGTCGAAGCGTCCCTCGGGGAAGAGGGTGTCCCGGACACGGTCACGCTCGGCGTCGTCCAGGACGTGCGCACCGTTCCGGCTCATCTCCCGCAGGAACCGGTCCGCGACGGACTCCTCGACGATCAGCACGCTCTCGTTGGTGCACAGCACCGAGTTGTCGAACGCCTTGCTCGCCACGAGCTTCGCGGCCGCACGGGGCAGGTCGGCGGTGGCGTCGACGAGCACGGGCACGTTGCCCGGACCCACGCCGATCGCCGGGTTGCCCGAGGAGTAGGCCGCGCGGACGACCCCCACGCCCCCGGTGGCCAGGATCACGTCGGTGCGCTCGTCGGTCATGAGCGCGTCGATCAGCGGGATCGACGGCTCCTCGACGACCTGAACCACCCCGTCGGGTGCACCTGCGGCGACAGCAGCCTCCGCGAGCACCCGCGCCGCGTCGGCACAGCTCTCCTTCGCGAAGGGGTGCGGGCTCACGACGACGGCGTTGCGCGTCATCAGGGAGAGGATGACCTTGAAGTACAGGGTCGAGACGGGGTTCGTCGACGGCGTCAGCGCGAGGACCACTCCGGCCGGCCGGGGCACCTCCACGATCTTCTGCTTCTCGTCGACCCGGTGTGTGACGTAGTCGTGGTCGCGGTAGGCGTCGAGGATCCCGCGCGAGCACAGGCGGTTCTTGACCACCTTGTCGGCGACCACGCCGAAGCCGGTCTCGCGCACCGCCCACTCGGCGTAGTGCTCCGCGCGGTCCTCCGCCACCCGGGTCACCGCTTCGACGATGCGCATCACGGAGGCGCGGTCGTAGCTCGCGAACGCCCGCGACGCCCATCGCGCCCTCTCGAGCATCTGCCGCGCGCGCGGCACGCCGGTCGCCTCCAGAGGAGGGAGGTCGTAGGTCTCGGCGCTCATGCGGCGCCCCGCTCACCGTGCCGGCCGCCCCGGCCGCTGCTGCGGACTTCGGCCCAGGCCTTGCGGACGGCGACCTCGGTCCGGTCGAGGAGCTCCTCACAGAGCTCGGGACGCAGCAGGATGCCGGGCTTGTACTGGAGGACGCGAGGGTCGAGCGTGGAGAAGATCGCCCAGACGCCGTTCTCGTACAGATGGCGCATCACGTACTTGGCGCCCTGGGGGTGGGCGAACTCGAGTCCCATGACCACGCCGTTCTGACGGATGCCCACGAACCAGTCGGGGAAGTCGGCCTGGATCTCGCGCAGCCCTCGACCGATGAGGTCGCTGATGTAGTGGACCATCGACCGGGTCTCCTGACGGTTGCAGACCTCGAGGGCCTTGAGCGCCGCCACGCACCCCAGCTCCGCGCCGCCGAAGGTGGAGATGTGGCCGAAGCCGTCCTCGGTGAGCCACCCGGCGGCGTGCTCGGCCACGAGCACGGCCGAGATGGGGTACATCCCACCTGACAGTCCCTTCCCGGTGACCAGGATGTCGGGGTTGATCCCGTGCTTGGTGATTCCCCAGAGCTCGCCGGTGCGCATCAGGCCGGTCTGCACCTCGTCGGCGATGTAGAGCGTGCCGGTCTGCTCACAGAGCCGCTTGACCGACTCCAGGTAGCCCGCTGCCGGCAGCGGGAAGCCGTAGGTCGCCGGGATGGTCTCCATGATCACCGCGGCCACCTCCCGACCGGCCAGCGCCTGCTCCATGGCCGGGAGGTCGTTGAAGGGCACCTGGCGGAACTCGTCGGGACGGTCGGAGAGGAACAGCTTGCTGAACCGCTCGTCACCGGTCCCCACGGCGAGGCCGGTGTGGCCGTGGTAGGCCTTCACGATCGAGACGATCGCGCGGCGCTTCGTGGTGTGCCGTGCTGTCTTGAGCGCGATGTCGATGGCCTCGCCGCCGCCGCTGCCGTAGATCACCTTGGTGAGCCCCTCGGGAGCACTCCTCACCAGTGCCTCTGCCAGCGCGGTGCGGGTGACCGCCGGGAAGTGGTGGTTGCCGATGTCGAAGTGCGACATGGCCGAGGCGACCGCGGAGGCGACCTCGGCGTTGCGGTGCCCGAGGTTGTACGTCCCCCCGTTCAGGTGGACGTCGAGGAGGCGCTTGCCCGACATGTCGTAGATGAAGTAGTCCTCGCGCCGGTCGATCACCAGCGGGACGCCGGTCTCCACCCAGAAGTCCGTCTTGCCGGGGTTCCAGAACTCCCGCGACTTCTCGAGCATCTCCTCCTTGGAGGCGAACGAGAAGTCGCCGTAGTCGAAGCTCATCGCGCTCCTCCTCGGCCGGCACCCGGCTGCGGTCATGCAGCAGACCAAACGGACGAGATTGGTCTGGTTACGGTTTGTAGCAGCGGGCTCCCTGGTCCGTCAACCAGGCGGCCGCACCTGTGCGAACCACCCGAAAGGTCCTTGTCAGAACGGTGGGGGCTGGGGCAGCATGCGGGCAGGTGACCCAGGTCACTGTCATGA
Organism: uncultured Nocardioidaceae bacterium; assembly: GCA_902805845.1. Lineage (GTDB taxonomy): Bacteria > Actinomycetota > Actinomycetes > Propionibacteriales > Nocardioidaceae > Marmoricola_A. The sequence continues at coordinate 30,645 of CADCUI010000086.1, read as the reverse complement.
TCCGGTGGGGCAACGACAAGCAACGAGGCCGTTCGGTCCGTTGTGGTCCGTCCGAAACGACCCAACGGCACTTCGTGTGGAGGCACAGTGACAACCAGCGACAAGCTCGGCACCGGAGCGCACCAGCCCGAGTCATCGGGCGGCTCGAGCGGTCACCACCTCAAGACCGGCGCCATCGGCCTCGCCGGGGTGCTGTTCATGGCGGTGGCCAACGCCGCACCGATCACCGCGATGACCGGCAACGTCCCGATCGCCGTCGGTTACGGCAACGGACTCGGCGCACCGGCGGGTTACCTGGTCGCGACCATCGTGCTGACCCTCTTCACGGTCGGCTTCGTGTCGATGGCCCGCTACATCACCACGGCAGGGGCGTTCTACGGCTTCATCACCCACGGGCTCGGGCAGGTGTGGGGGATGGCCTCCGGCGCGCTGGCGACGATGGCGTACGTCGTGTTCGAGGGGTCGCTCATCGGCATCTTCGCGTACTTCTCGAACTTCGGGCTCGATCGCTGGTTCGGCTGGGACGTCAACTGGCTCTTGCTCGCACTGATCGGCATCGCGGTCGTCGCGCTGTTCGGCTACTTCGACATCAACATCGCCGCGGCCTTCCTCGGCGTGACGCTCATCGCCGAGATCCTCCTGCTCGGGCTGATGGCGATCGCGGTGCTGTTCTCGGGCGGTGGCCCGGACGGCCTCGTCCCCGAGGCCGTCAACCCGCTCAACGCGTTCACGGATCTTCCGGCAGGCGGGGGCGTCGGGCTCCAGGACATCGCCGCCGGCAGTGCGGCCATCGGCCTCTTCTTCGCCTTCTGGTCGTGGGTGGGCTTCGAGACCACCGCGGTGTACGGCGAGGAGTCCCGCAACCCGCGCCGCATCGTGCCGCGTGCGACCCTCCTCGCCGTCGTCGGCCTGGGCACCTTCTACACGTTCGTGTCCTGGATGATGATCGCGGGCAACGGCAAGGCGAGGACGATCGAGCTGGCCGTCGCCGGCGACCTCAACCTTTGGGTGGGGCTCGCCGAGGACAAGCTCGGCGGCAGCTTCGTGGGTGACATCTACGTCTTCCTCATCATCATCGGCTCGTTCGCCTGCGCCCTGGCCTTCCACAACGCGGCCAGCCGGTACCTCTACGCGATCGGCCGTGAGCTCCCCCCGACCAAGAACACCCTGGGGCGGACCCACGGGGTCCACCACACCCCACACATCGCGTCCATCACGCAGTCGGTCATCACCGTCCTGTTCACCCTCGGGTTCTACTTTCTCGCGGCCGAGGGCAGCGACCCGCTGATGGGCGCCTACATCTTCCAGTACGGCCTGCTGGCGATCCTGGGGACGATGGCGATCCTCATCGTGCAGGCGATCACGTCGATCGCCGTCATCTGGTACTTCCAGGTGAAGAAGGTGCAGCCCGGCAACATCGTGACCACAGGGATCATTCCTGCGATCGGTGGCGTGGGCATGCTCTTCGTCGTCTGGTTGCTCATCGACAACCTGGAGTTCGCCGGCGGCCTGGCAGCCGACTCGCCGTTCTTCAAGCTGATCCCCTGGCTGGTCATCGGCACCTTCGTCCTGGGTCTGCTGGGCGTGCTGCTCCTGAAGGCCCGCAGCCCGGAGGTCTACCGGGCGATCGGCCGCACGGTCTACGAGGAGACCCATGAGCGGGAGCCGGTCGACGGGACCCACCGCTGACCCGCATGGGCGCTGACGAGAAGGTGCTGCGCTTCGAGCCGGACGCCGACGGCGATCCCGCTGCGCTTGCCTACACCTTCGGAGGCCTGGAGCCGCTGGTGCACGTCCGGCCCGGCACGGTCATCTCGACATGGACGATGGACTGCTTCGCCGGCCGCGTGAGGTCCACGACCGACCTGGTCTCCGAGGTGTGCGACCCACGGTTCATCAACCCGCAGACCGGCCCGTTCTACGTGGAGGGGGCGCACCCGGGGGACACGCTCGCCGTCCACTTCCGGAGCATCGTGCCGCGGGAGTCGCAGGGCGTGAGCACGACGGTGCCGCTGTTCGGCTCGCTCACCGCCACGGCGTTCACGGCGATGCTGCACGACGCGCTTCCGGAGCGCACCTGGGTCTACGAGATCGACGTCGAAGCAAGCGTGGTCCGGTACGACGCCCTCGACTCCCCCTTCCAGGTCGACCTGCCCCTCGACCCCATGCACGGCACGGTGGGCGTCGCCCCGCCCCTGGGTGAGGTCCGGTCCTCGCTCACGCCGGGGAGCTGGGGCGGGAACATGGACACCCCCGAGATGCGCGCGGGGACGACCTGCTACCTCGGGGTCAATGTCGACGGCGCGTTGTTCAGCCTCGGTGACGGTCACGCCCGGCAGGGCGAGGGAGAGACCTGCGGCGTGGCCGTCGAGTGCGCCATGGACACGGTCCTCGTCGTCGACGTGGTCAAGGGTGGTCCCCCCACGCCGTGGCCACGGCTCGAGGACGACACCTACCTGATGACGACCGGCTCCGCGCGTCCGCTGGAGGATGCCTTCCGGATCGCCCACACCGAGATGGTCCGGTGGGTGGAGCAGCTGACCGGGCTGTCTCCGATGGACGCCTATCAGCTGGTGTCACAGACGGCGTTGACCCCGATCGCCAACGTGGTCGACACCAACTACACCGTCGTCGCGAAGCTCGCGAAACGCTTCCTGCCCGGCGTCACGGTGATGGGCGGAGCCCACCAGCGTCTCCGGCGCTGACCGCGTACCACGAATTGCCCGGTCAGCGCCGCCGGTCGCGGTCCTGCTTGGACCAGCGACCCTTCTTGTTGCTCCGCTTCGAGGTGTCCTCGGTGGGCGTGCCGTGGTCCGAGCCACCCCCAGCCGACTTGCCGTACGCCGGCTTGCCGTACGCCGGCTTGCCGTATCTCGACGTGCCCTGGGCCGGCTTGCCCGTGCGGGCGGGGGCCCCCCGGCCGGGACGGCGGCCGGCGTGCGGGGGTCGGGAGACGCCGGGGCGGTGCGGCCGTGACCGCTCCAGAGGCGCCGTCGTGCCGGATTCGGCGAGGGCGGCCGCGGTCATCGGCTCGGGCGCGCTGCGGATGTCATGGCGGCGGGCCACGACGCCTGCCGAGGTCTGCATCTGCACGACCGTGCCGAGCTGGCGCGGCGTCACGATCGTCACCACGCCTCCGGACTCGCCGGCTCTCGCGGTCCGGCCGGAGCGGTGGAGGTAGGCCTTGGGGTCCGTGGGCGGGTCGAAGTGGATGACCATCTCGACCGCGTCGACATGGATCCCCCGAGCGGCGACGTCGGTGGCGACCACGGCCTGCGCGCGCCCGGCCGAGAACCGCTCGAGGTTCCGCTCCCGGACCCGCTGGGTGAGGTTCCCGTGCAGGTCCACGGCCTGGAGCCCGGCCTGGGCGAAGGCGTCCCGCAGCTCGGTGGCGCCTTCTCGCGTGCGGGTGAAGACGATGGAGCGGGGGTTGGCCTCCACGAGCGCGACAGCGGCGCCCACCTTGTCGCGGAACCCGCCGACGACGAGGACGTGGTGGGTCATAGTGGTGACCGTCGCGGTCCCCGAGTCGACCTCGTGGACCTTGGGGTTGCGGAGGTGCTTGCGGACCAGCCGGTCGACGTCGCCGTCGAGGGTGGCACTGAGGAGCATCCGCTGGCCGCCCTCCGGGGTGAGGGACAGCAGCTCGTCCACCGCGGGGTAGAAGCCGAGGTCGCAGAGGTGGTCGGCCTCGTCGAGGACCGTGACTTCGACGTCGTCGGTCTGCAGGATGCCCTTGTCGATGAGGTCCTGGAGCCGTCCGGGGGTCGCCACGACGATGTCGGTGCCCTGCCGGAGCTGCTGGATCTGACGGTCGTAGCGGGTGCCGCCGTACACGGTGGTCACCTTGAGCTTGACCGCGCGGGCCACCAGCTCCAGCGAGCGCTCCACCTGGCCGGCGAGCTCCCGGGTCGGCACGATGATGAGGGCGCGCGGTCGATGGATCCGGCTCTTCTCGCCCGCCAGTCGCGCGGCCACCGGGATCCCGAACGCGAGCGTCTTGCCCGATCCGGTCCGGGCGCGGCCGAGGACGTCATGACCCGCCAGCGCGTCCGGGATCACGGCCTCCTGGACGGGCGTCGGGACCTCGATGTCCTCGAGCACCAGCGCAGCAAGGACCTTGCGGGGCAGGCCGAGCGAGTCGAAGGTGGACGGGCCAGCGGGCCCCGAAGTGGGTACAGAATCGGGCACAGGAACAGGCACGGAGTTGCTCTTCTCGGGCTCAAGGCCCGATCACTGGTCCGGCGCTCGTCATGGAGGAGCGCACCACACCGGGCAACAGAAGGGCCGCACGGAACAGCGGCCTCGATGAGGTCACCCTAGCAGCGCGCTCTAGGCTCCGCCCATGACGGAAGGGCAGGACCGGCTGCGCTCGCTCGTGGACACGTGGCACCGCACCGCGAGCGAGGTGGTGGTGCTGCTCCGCTCCCTCCGCGCCGAGGAGTGGGCACTGCCCACGGACCTCCCCGGGTGGGACGTCCGTGCGGTCGCCTGCCACCTGGCTCATCTCGAGTCCGAGCTGGCCGGCAACCCGCAGCAGCCGGTGGCAGTGCCTGCCGCGCCGCACATCCGCGGATGGATGGGGCAGTTCACCGAGGCGGGTCCGCTGGCTCGCGGGTCGTGGTCCACCGCGCAGATCATCGAGGAGCTCGAGACGAGCGTCCGGGCCAGGTTCACCGCCCTGGCCACCGCCCCGCCTCCCGACCTGGCCGCCCCGGCCCCCGGGTTCGCCGCGACGGCCGGCTGGTCCTGGGACACCCTGCTCGCCAACCGCTGCGTCGACATGTGGATGCACGAGCAGGACATCCGACGCGCGACAGGGCGCCCCGGCGGTTTCGACGGACCCGGCGCGGCGCACACCGTCGACACCTTCCTCCGCGCGCTCCCCTTCGTCCTCGGCAAGAAGGTAGGTGCGCCACCGGGGACCAGCGTGCACCTGCAGCTCACCGGCGACCAGCCGCGGACGGTGGCAGTGGGCGTCGGACCCGATCGACGCGGCAAGCTCCTCGACGGCCCCCCGCACGAGCCCTCGGTCCGGATGGTGCTCGACACCCACGCCTGGATCGCGCTGGCCGGCGGGCGGCGCGCCCCCGGCGACGACGTACGGGTCCTCGTCCGCGGCGACGAGTCGCTCGGCCGGCGTCTGCTCCAGGAGCTGGCGGTGACACCGTGACCACCGTGGGCTCGACCCGATGGTCGACCGCCGACATCCCGGACCTCCGTGGGCGTCGGGCCCTTGTCACCGGCGTCACCAGCGGCCTGGGTGAGGTGACCGCCCGGGAGCTCGCCCGTGCAGGCGCCGAGGTGGTGCTGGCCGCTCGCAACCCCGAGAAGCTCGAGGCCACGGCCACCACCGTCCGGGAGCGGGTGCCAGGGGCGCGGCTCGTCCCCGTGCAGCTCGACCTGGCCGACCTGGCGTCGGTACGCCGGGGCGCCGCGGAGGCCGCTGCCCTGGGACCGCTCGACATCCTGGTCAACAACGCCGGCGTGATGGCGACCCCGCGATCCCGGACCGTCGACGGGTTCGAGCTGCAGCTGGGCACCAACCACCTGGGCCACTTCGCGCTGACCGGCCTGCTGCTCGGCGCGCTGCGGAAGGCGAGCGCCTCGCGGGTGGTCACGGTGTCCTCGTTCATGGCTGCGACGGTCCGAACGGTGTCACTGGCCGACCCTCGCCGGGACCAGGGCCGCTACTGGAAGTGGAACGCCTACGGGCAGTCCAAGCTCGCCAACCTGCTGTTCGCCTTCGAGCTCGACCGCCGGGTCCGTGTCGCCGGCCTGCCCATCACCTCCGTGGCCGCCCATCCGGGTTACACCCGCACGAACCTGGTGAACAGCGGCATGAATCTCGGGCGACGCAGGGTCGGTGGGACGATCTCCCAGGCGGTGACGGCGCTGGTCGCCCAGTCCGCCGAGGTCGGTGCCCTCCCTCAGCTGCGCGCCGCGGTGGACGTGGGCGTTCCCCCGGGGGCCTACGTCGGGCCGGACGGGCCGATGGAGATGAACGGTCCGCCTCGGCTGGTGTCGCCTCCGGGGCCGGCTCAGGACCCGGTGCTCGCGGCCCGGCTGTGGTCGCTCTCGGAGATGGCCACCGAGGTGCGGTTCCCGTAGGCGACGGCAACTGTCCCGGCGCTGCCGGAGTCGCCGGTGTCACCGGCCCGCTCCACCCGCGGCACCCGCCACACCATCAGGGTGCCGCTGGGTTGCGCGGGGCTCCAGGTCGCCGTGCCGCCGAGCGCCCGTGCCCGGTCGAGCATGTTCGTGAGGCCGCTGCTGCGGGGCGGGGGGTCTGGCAGCCCGACCCCGTCGTCCTTGATCCGCAGCTCGACGTCGTCCTCGCCGATGAGGAGCACCACCTCGGCCCTGGAGGCGGCGGCATGCCGGGCGATGTTCGACAGCCCCTCCTGCACGACCGACGCCAGCTGCGCCACCAGGTGCGGCGGGACACTGACGGCGGCTCCGGTCACCTCGACCAGCGGCATGAACCCGAGGATCCGCGCGGCCCGGGACGCGATGTCCTGGACCACCTGGTCCACCCGGTCGTGGTCGGCGATGTTCGTGAGCTCGAAGATCGAGTTGCGCAGCTCCCGGATGGCGAGGTCCAGCTCGGTGGCCATCCCGTCCAGGGTGTCCGCGACCGTCGGTTCCCGGCCGTGTGCGACCGCCTCCTTGCGTGCGGTGCGGCCGAGCGCCGCCACCTGCAGGCCGGCGGCGAAGATCCGCTGGATCACCCGGTCGTGGAGGTCGCGGGCGATCCGATCACGCTCCTCGAAGAGCGCGAGCTTGGTGCGCTGCCGGTTGAGCTGGTGGGAGCGCACCCGCACCCGGTCCTCCAGGTGCGCGTTGACGCGGTGCAGCTCGTCGAGCAGCGCGTCCCGCTCCCGGTCCAGCGCCAGGGCGGCACCGGCGACCCGGTAGCCCACGACGCAGACGACCAGCCCCGCAAAGGACATCAGCAGCGCCGCGCCGAAGGTCGGCGGGTACCAGCCACGGCGCAGCCCCTGGACCTCGAGCCAGCCCGCGAAGGGCAGCAGCACCACGCCGACGGGGACGAGCCGCCGCTGCAGCGCCGCCCCGGTGTCGGTGCCGAACGAGATCCACTGGACCACCCCGGAAGGGACGGCCAGCCACGTCGCGAACGACAGCACGACAAGGACGCCCGCGGTGAGCATCGGCATCGAGGAGAACCGACCGACGTCGTACAGGCCCTCGACCCGGTAGAGGTAGCCGTAGACGGCGATCATCGCCGTCATCAGGGGCAGCCCCGCCAGCAGCTGAGCCAGCGTGCGCCTGCCCAGCTCCGTCATCACGCCGGCCAGGGCCAGGGCCGTCAGGCAGGCCGCCGTCGTCTGCGCCGGCCGACCCTCGTGAGCGCCGGCCACGGTGGTCCAGTCTTCGATGAGCAGCTCGTCGACGCCGAGATCGGTGCCCAGGGCGTACTCCGCCAGGACCAGCGCGCCGATCAGCCCGGCAACCCCGAACAGCGACAGCCGCGCCCAGCGGACCGTGGCGAGGTGCGCCCCCGCCAGTGCCGCCATGGCCACGGCCGTGTTCATCTTGATGCTGGTCATGCGGTCGCCGACGTGCAGAAGCGGCGTGAGGTGGAAGTACCACGCCACCACGACGAGGAGGGCGACGGCGAGCACCGCGCCGGCCAGCAGCCGGACCCCGGTCCGGGCGCGCGCCGGCCATCCGCCCTGCTCGTAGGCACGGCGCGGCCGCGGCGGCGTGATCGTGGACATGTCCCTCCTGCCGCCATTCTCGTGGCTCCGGCGGGACGAGTCAGCCGAAATCGGATTCTTCGTCAGGCTCGGCGCGGGAAGGGCGAGAAGTCGGGGCGGCGCCTCGCCTTGAACGCCTCGCGACCCTCCTTGGCCTCCTCCGAGCCGTAGAAGAGCAGGTTGGCGTCATGGGCCAGCTGCTGGATGCCGGCGAAACCGTCCTCGGCCGCGTGGAAGCTGGCCTTCATGAGCCGGAGGGCGAACGGGGAGAGCTGCAGCATCTCCTGGCACCACTGGACCGTCTCGCGCTCCAGCTCCGCGAGCGGTACGACGGTGTTGACCAGGCCCATGTCCACGGCCTGTGCCGCGTCGTACTGGCGGCAGAGGAACCAGATCTCCTTGGCCTTCTTCATCCCCACGAGCTGGGAGAGAACGCTGGCGCCGAAGCCACCGTCGAAGGAGCCCACCTTGGGTCCCACCTGCCCGAACCGGGCGTTGTCGGCGGCGATCGTCAGGTCGCACACCAGGTGGAGGACATGGCCGCCCCCGATCGCCCAGCCCGCCACCATGGCCACGATGGGCTTGGGGCACCTGCGCATCTGGACATGCAGGTCGGTGACGTGGAAGCGACCCGTCGTCGCGTTCTCGGCCAGGTAGCCGGTGTCACCTCGCACCCGCTGGTCGCCGCCGGAGCAGAACGCACGGTCGCCCTCGCCGGTGAGCACGATGACCCCGATCGACTCGTCCTCCCGGGCCACGGTCAGCGCCTGTGAGATGTCCACGAGGGTCTGCGGCCGGAAGGCGTTGTGGACCTCCGGCCGGTTGATCGTGATCTTGGCGATGCCGTCCTCGGTGGTCTCGTACCGGATGTCGTCGTACTCCCCCGCCCGCCGCCACTCGGCGGCAGGGATGATCGTCCCGGTGCGCTCCATGACCGCCATTGTCTCCGATGCCGGCCCGCTGGGCGCGGGGGTGGTCAGACGAGCTGCTCGCGGAGCTGGCCGAGCAGCCGGGTGAGCAGCCGGGAGACCTGCATCTGGCTGACGCCGAGGTCCCGGCCGATCTCCTCCTGCGTGCGGTCCTCGAAGAACCGCAGGTAGAGGATGCGGCGGTCTCGCTCGGGGAGCCGTCGCACCAGGGGTTCGAGGGCGATGCGCGCCTCGGTCACCGATGTCGAGTCCTTTGCAGGGATCGTCTCGCCGAGGCTGAGCTCGGACTCCAGCATCACGGTCTGGTCCAGCGACACGGGACGGAAGCACTCGTGCACCCGCATCGACTCGAGCACGTCCTCCTCGTCGACGCCCAGGTGCTCGGCGATCTCCTGCACGCCCGGCTCGCGTCCGAGGACGTGGCACAGGTGCTCGGAGGCCTGCTTGACCTCCTGCTGCAGCTCCTGGAGCCGACGTGGTGGCCGGACCGTCCAGGACCGGTCGCGGAAGTGCCGCTGGAGCTCACCGCGGACCGTGGGGACGGCGAAGGTCAACAGGTCGTCGGCGAGCTCGGGGTCGAACCTCCAGACCGCCTTCGTCAGTCCTTCGAAGGCCGTCTGGCAGAGGTCGTCGAGCGCCACCCCCCGACCGCGGTAGCGCATGGCAAGGGCCACCGCGACCCCGCGGTTGAGCCGGACGATCTCGGCGACCAGCTCTCGCTGCTCGTCGGGTCCGGCCTTCGTGCGCTGCTGCAACAGCTCGGCGGTGCGTTCGCTGCGTTCCTCGCGGGTCGGGAGGTCCGCGAGGTCGAGCGGCAGAGGATAGGAGAGCCTACGAGCCATCAGCGAACCGTTCTCGAGGAGTGGTTCCAGCCGACGTCTTCAGCGGGGGCATGCGGGCCAGGAGCGCCCGCACGCCTCATGTCTACCCCAGGCGCACGCGCAAGTAAACCTCTCCGCGGCGGGGTCGGGGCCCGCCAGCAGCCCGCCAGTAGCCCATCAGGGCACCCGGTCGGGTGACGTCAGGCGCCGGTCACCTCGGGGTCGTCGGCCCCCTCCGCCGGATCCTGGGGGTGCGTGCGCTCGACGTGGGGCTCGGCGCCCTCGTCGGCACCTTCGGCGGGGTCCTCGGGATGGGCCCGCTCGGGCTCGTCGTCAGGGCCTGGGGCCGCTGAGGTGTCCAGTCCGCTCATCCGATGTCCTCCAAACCGGCCGTCGGCCTCCGGCATACGCTTCCTTCGTTGTTGCCGCGGCCGCGGCACTTCAAACCGACCTCGCTCAGGCGTCAAGCGGGCCGCGGCAGCCGGTTTCCCGACCCGGGCGCCGGGTACGCCGGTGACGACGGACCAACACGGGACCACCGACGGGTATCGACGCACCCGGGGGACCAAGGACGGACCACCGACGCACCCGGGAACCAAGGGAGATCGAAGCATGCGCGCACTGACCTGGCAGGGCATCGAGGACGTGCAGGTGAAGGACGTCCCCGATCCACGGATCCAGGACCCGCACGACGCCGTCGTGCGGGTCACCTCGACCGCCATCTGCGGCTCGGACCTGCACCTCTACAAGGTGCTGGCGCCGTACCTCAAGCCCGGCGACGTCCTCGGTCACGAGTTCATGGGCATCGTGGAGGAGGTCGGCAGCGCGGTCAGCACCCTGCAGGTCGGGGACCGCGTCGTGATGCCCTTCAACATCTCCTGCGGCCACTGCTGGATGTGCGACCGCGGCCTCTTCGCGCAGTGCGAGACCACCCAGAACCGCGAGCAGGGCAAGGGCGCGAGCCTCTTCGGCTACACCAGCCTGTACGGCGCTGTGCCCGGCGGGCAGGCGGAGCGGGTGCGGGTCCCGCACGCGGACTTCGGGCCCGTGAAGCTGCCGAAGGACATGCCCGACGAGCGGTTCCTCTACCTCTCGGACATCCTGCCGACCGCTTGGCAGGGCGTGCAGTACGCGGACGTGCCGGACGGCGGGTCGCTGGCGGTCATCGGGCTCGGTCCGGTGGGGCTGCTGGCCGTCCGGTCGGCCAAGCAGCTCGGGATCCAGAACGTCATCGGCGTCGACATGGTCCCCGACCGGCTGGCGAAGGCACAGGCCTCGGGCGCGCAGACCGTCAACCTGTCCGAGGTGAAGGACGTCGGCGACGCCGTCCGGGACCTGACCGACGGTCGCGGCGCCGACGGCGTGCTCGAGGCGGTGGGGATGGAGGCCCACGGCAATCCCGTCGCCGAGAAGGTCATCGGCCTCGCCAGCCGCCTGCCGAAGCCGATCGCCCAGGCCGCCATCGCGCGCGTGGGCATCGACCGGCTCGAGGCCCTCTACACCTCGTTCGACGCGGTGCGCCGCGGCGGCACGGTGTCCATCAGCGGTGTCTACGGCGGCAGTGCCGATCCACTGCCGATGATGGACCTCTTCGACAAGGGGCTGACGCTGCGGATGGGACAGTGCCATGTCAAGCGGTGGACCGACGAGCTGTTCGACATCGTCTCCCGTGAGGAGGACGTGCTCGGCGTCGAGACGCTGGCCACCCACCGTGTGAGCCTGGAGGAGGCGCCGGAGATGTACTCGGTGTTCCAGCGCAAGGAGGACGGCTGCCTCAAGGTCGTCCTGACCCCATGACCAGCGCCGTGACGCCGCTCCTGTCCGGGCGTGGGGCAAAGGCCCGCAGCACGGTCAGCGGCAAGCCGCTCGACCGCCGCCACCTCCGGGCGATCGACCGGTGGTGGCGTGCAGCCAACTACCTCTCCGTCGGGCAGATCTACCTGATGGACAACCCGCTGCTCCGCCGGCCGCTGGTCCCCGAGCACGTGAAGCCGCGGCTGCTGGGCCACTGGGGCACCACACCCGGGCTGAACTTCATCTACGCCCACCTCAACCGGGTCATCTCGCAGCGTGATCTCGACATGATGTACGTCACCGGGCCCGGCCACGGGGGGCCGGGCCTGGTGGCGGCGGCGTACCTCGACGGCACCTACTCCGAGGTCTATCCCGACATCAGCCTCGACGAGGAGGGGCTGCGCCGGCTGTTCACGCAGTTCTCCTTCCCCGGCGGGATCCCGAGCCACGTGGCGCCGGAGACGCCGGGGTCGATCCACGAGGGCGGCGAGCTCGGCTACGCCCTCTTCCACGCCTACGGGGCGGCCTTCGACAACCCCGACCTCGTGGTCGCCGCGGTCGTGGGAGACGGCGAGGCGGAGACCGGCCCGTTGGCCACGAGCTGGCACTCCAACAAGTTCCTCGACCCTCGGCGTGACGGCGCGGTGCTGCCGATCCTGCACCTCAACGGCTACAAGATCGCCAACCCCACCGTGCTCGCACGCATACCCGAGGAGGAGCTGCTCTCGCTCCTGCGCGGCTACGGCCACACGCCTTACGTCGTCTCCGGCTCCGACCCGGACAGCATGCACCAGGCGTTCGCCGCGACGCTCGACCGCTGTCTCGAGGACATCGCCGCCGTCCAGCGGGAGGCGCGGACGGCGAAGCGGCCGGTGGACCGCAGGCCGTGGCCCATGATCGTGCTGCGCTCCCCCAAGGGGTGGACCGGTCCCCGTGAGCTCGACGGCCACCAGGTCGAGGGCAGCTGGCGCTCGCACCAGGTGCCGTTCGCCGACGCCCGCGACGACGACCAGCACCGCCAGGTCCTGGAGTCGTGGCTGCGCAGCTACGACCCCGAGGACCTCTTCGACGAGCAGGGGGCTCCCGCGGCCGACATCGCGGCGCTGCATCCCGAGGGGCGCCGTCGGATGAGCGCCGTGCCCCATGCCAACGGTGGGCTGCTGCTGCGCGACCTGCGGCTCCCGCGGTTCGACGCGTACGCCGTCGAGGTGGAGAGTCCGGGCACCGGGGCGGTGGAGTCGACGCGGGTCCTCGGGCGCTTCCTCCGCGACGTCATGTCCCGCAACCTCGACAACTTCCGGCTGTTCGCGCCCGACGAGAACAGCTCCAACCGGCTCCAGGACGTCATGGAGGTCACCGACCGCACCTGGCACGCCGAGATCGTGCCCGGGGACGACCACCTCGCACCCGACGGCCGGATCATGGAGATCCTGTCCGAGCACGCCTGCCAGGGGTGGCTGGAGGGCTACCTGCTGACCGGCCGGCACGGGCTGTTCTCCTGCTACGAGGCGTTCATCCACGTCGTCGACTCGATGTTCAACCAGCATGCGAAGTGGCTGAAGACCACCGACGAGATCAGCTGGCGGCAGCCGATCGCCTCGCTCAACTACCTGCTCACCTCACACGTGTGGCGCCAGGACCACAACGGCTTCTCCCACCAGGACCCCGGCTTCATCGACCACGTCATGAACAAGAAGGCCGAGGTGGTGCGGGTCTACCTGCCGCCGGACGCCAACACGCTGCTGTCCGTCGCCGACCACTGCCTGCGCAGCCGCCAGTACGTGAACGTGATCGTGGCAGGCAAGCAGCCGGCCCTGCAGTACCTCACGATGGACGAGGCGGTCGTCCACTGCACGAAGGGCATCGGCATCTGGGAATGGGCCAGCACCGACGCCAACGTCGAGCCCGACGTCGTCGTGGCCTGCGCCGGCGACGTGCCGACGATGGAGACGCTCGCGGCGGTCGAGCTGTTGCGCAAGTTCTTCCCTGACCTGAGGATCCGTTTCGTCAATGTCGTGGACCTGATGCGGCTGCAGCATCACGAGGAGCACCCCCACGGCCTGCGCGACGACGAGTTCGACTCCCTGTTCACCAAGGACAAGCCGGTGATCTTCGCCTACCACGGCTATCCGTGGCTGATCCACCGGTTGACCTACCGCCGCCGCAACCACCAGAACTTCCACGTGCGCGGCTACAAGGAGGAGGGCACCACCACCACGCCCTTCGACATGACGGTGCTGAACCAGGTGGACCGGTTCAACCTGGCGATGGACGTCATCGACCGGGTGCCGCGTCTGCATGCGACGGCCGGCCACGCCCGGGAACGGCTGAAGAACAAGCTGATCGAGCACCGCCGCCACATCCGCCGCTACGGGGAGGACCTCCCCGAGATCCGGCACTGGAGCTGGGGCGCCGACGAGGGACCGGTCCTCCAGACCGACCAGCCGGAGCTCCACACCCCGGAGGACTGACGAGCCGCGACGGCGTGCGTTGCAATCATTTGCATCGCCGCTTACGTGCACGCTTGCGCCGGTAGCGGTAGAAAGGTTCCGTGACTCGCGCTGGCGTGCTCCTCGATGAGGTGCTGCCGCCGCACGCGTCGAGCGCGGCGAACGCCCGGGCCCTGGTGCGCGCGGCGTTGGAGACGGCGGCGGCCGAGGAGTGGGCCGACAGCGCGCAGCTTGCGGTCAGCGAAGTCGTCACGAACTCACTCGTGCACGCCGGCACCTCGGTCCGCCTCAACATCCGTGTCAACGCCACCGGCCTTCGGGTCGAGGTGGGTGACGGCAGCCCCCACCTGCCGGTACGACGCGACTACTCACTTGCCTCAGGCACCGGCCGCGGGCTGCACCTGGTGACCGGTTTGGTCGACGACTGGGGGAGCTTCACGCACGACGACGGGAAGATCGTCTGGTTCGAGATCGGGCCCGGGGTCGAGCAGACCGGTCAGGGAAGTCGCGACGTGCTCAACGGTGTTGGTGGGCCCTCCGACGACACGGTGGCGGTGGAGCTGCGGCAGTTCCCCCTGCTCATGCACCTGGCCTGGCAGGAGCATGCCTCCGCACTGCTGCGGGAGTTCCTGCTGGTGAACCTCGACGAGGACGAGGTCGCGTCGTTCGAGCGGCACGCCCAGGCCAGCGACGCGATGAATCTCCTCTACGAGCAGGTGCCGGCCCCCGAGCTGGGCGAGGACCCCGACGCCATCATGTCGATGGCCACCGAGCCCGGTGTGTCGGCGCCCCGGCTGGTTCTCTCCGTCCCGCGTGCGTCGGTGCCGAGCTTCGCCACCCTCGAGGCGATGCTGACCGAGGCGGGCGACCTCGCGGCGTCCGGCAAGCTGCTGGTCCCTCCGACGCAGCCGGAGGTCCGCGAGATGCGTCGCTGGCTGTGCGAGCAGGTGAGGGTGCAGAGCGTGGCAGGTGCGGAGCCCGAGCCCTGGGTGCTGCCGGAGATCTCGGCCGCCCGCGAGGTCAGGTTCCCGGGTCCCCAGGTGGACCTCCGTGAGTTTTCCGAGTCCGGGCGGGCGGTCCTGGCCACCGACGACGGCAGTGTCGTCGTCGCCGTCAGCCCCTCAGCCGCGGCGCTGCTGGGCTACCGGAGCGGTGAGGACCTGGTCGGGCAGCCGATCACCCGGATCGTGCCCCACCGCTACCACCAGGCGCACATCGCGGGGACCACCCTGCACATGGTCAACGGCAGGGCCCCTCTCCTCGGGGTCCGCGTGCGAGTGCCGGTGGTCACCGCGGACGGCTCGGAGGCGGTGGTCGCCCTCGTCGTCGAACCGCGACTCCTTCAAGACGGCCACCGGATGTTCGTCGCCGAGTTCTTCCCCGACTAGCGCTCAGGCGCCCCTGACACCGACGATCTCGGCCCAGACGACGATGTTCTCGAGGTAGCGGTTCGCGCTCTCGTCGTACTCGCCGCCACAGGTGATCAGCCTCAGCTCGGAGCGAGGCGGGTTGTCGTAGACCTCAGCGGTGGGGAAACGGTCCTTGGGGAAGCTGTCGACGCGGCTGACCTCGAAGACGGTCGTCACCCCGTCGGCCCGCTCGACCTCGACGCGGTCACCCGGGCGGAGGGACCCGAGCTTGAAGAACACCATGGGCGCCTGGTTCCAGTTGACGTGACCGGCGATCACGGTGGCGCCGGGGATCCCGGGGGGCGGCGAGGGTCTGAACCACCCGGCCTTGTCCACCGGCTCCGGGGTCTCCATGACGCCACGTTCGTCGAGCCCCAGCTCCACCAGCGAGGAGGTCGTGTCGATGCGTGGTATCGAGATCCTGACCGGCCGCGAGTAGTCCAGCTCGACAACCTCCGCGGCCTTTCGGCGTCCCTCGTTCCGGCCGTCGGGACGACCGGCGGGACGCCTCGACGCCTCCGGTGCGGCACGGTCATCGACCGTGCCTCCGGTCGAGGGAGAGGCCGGGGCAGCCGGGGAGGCCGAGGGTTGCGGAGGTGCCGGCGTCTGGTTCCGCAGCGCGAGACCGACGGCGACAACCCCGACAACGGTCAGGAAGACTGCGGCCGCCGCGAGAAGTCGCGACGGCCGCAGTCCCTCCCAGGACTTCGCCATGGTCCGACCGTCAGACGCGCTCGGCCGCTTGCACGAGCCGCCGACGCAGGACGACGATGGCGGCCGCCCCGGCGAGCGCCATGCCGCCGAAGGCAAGCAGGGGCAGGGACTCCACGCCCTCGGTGCTCGTGCCACCGGTCTCGACGCCGCCGGACGGGCTCACCTCGCCGCACGTGGCCGGGTTGGTCGCCTCCTCCGGGATGCCCTCGACGCCCAGTGACTTGGCGAACACCGACTCGCCGAGCGACTCCAGGTCGTAGGTGTCGTTGCCGTTGACGTCGAGACCGTGCTGCACGATGTGCAGGTTGTCGACGTTCTCCACGATGCCCTCCGGGATCATGGCGGCGGGGATGGTGCGCTCATAGTTCAGGTTGCCGGAGCCGTCGGCCACCGGCATCCGGTCGACGGCCAGTCCGCTGTCGGCGCTGGCGTCGCCCTGGGTGGTCAGCGAGACCATGACACCGCCGTACTGCGGGACGCCTTCCTCTGTGGCGACCTGGCCGTCACCGTTGGCGTCAGCCGACGCGGTCGGGCAGAAGAAGTCGCCCTGGGGCGCACCGTGGATGTGCTGGGCGTGCGGGGCGTTGGGCGTGAAGCCGGAACCCTGGATGCTCACCTTCATGCTGCCGTCGGAGTTCGTCGTGATCGTGGCCTGCGCCTGGGCGCCGCTCCCGTTCTGCTCGAACAGGCTGAAGTTCACGGTGTCCGCCTGAGCGGGAGCCGCGAAGATCAGCGGTACGGCGGCCACGCCGAGAGTCGTCATTACGTTGCGGGCTCGCATGGGGAGCTCCTTCTCTGTGAGACAGCTGTCACTCAGGCGTTCGGGGCACCGGCGCGGGCAGATTGGTGAAGGCGGCGGAATATCCCAGACACGACCCATCCGGTGCGGGCGGCCCGCCGAACCTCCTCGTATGAAGCTCGTTCCGGCCACCATGGTGGCGGCAACTCTGCTCACCGCTGTGACCGGCTGTTCCGGCTCGGGCACCGAGGACCCGGAGCGCGGCGCGAGCTCCACCCGGGCTCACCACGACCACAGCAGCCACGACCACCACGCAGACGACGGAGACGGCTCGAACGAGAGCTCGGGGACTCATGCGTCACTGGCGACGCTGCGAGCGTCGCTGCTCCGGCCGGCCGACCTCCCCACGGGATACCTCAGCGGGAGCCACCATGAGCAGACGGAGCACGCGTCGTACGTCCGTGCCGCGCCCGGCTGCGCTCCTCTTGCCTTGCTGCTGAGGGAGCACCATGCCACCCACGACTCGCACCACCCGGAGGTGTCTGCCTCCTTCAGCAAGAGCCACTTCGGTCCGCAGATCACCCAGAAGGTCGTGGACTACGGGACCGCGGGAGCGGCGCAGGCCGCGCTCGACGACCTGCAGGCGACCCGCAGCGACTGTGCTCGCTACGTGCACTCCACCTCCTCGATCGGAGCGAACGAGTACGCCGTGAAGCCGGGCCCCCGGATGCGGTACCGATCGGGGGTATCACTCCGGCTGACGGCGGTCGGCGAGGACTTCGCGGGCATCAACTGGGACGTGTGGTCCACCCGCGCGGGCGCCCGCGTGATGACGATCGCCTTCCGCAGTGCGCCCGGTGGTGACAACGCGGACCTCGCGCCGGTGGTGAGCGCCGCCCTCACCGGTCAGCGCGCCGGCGGCTGACCCACGCACGCTGTCGGGGCACCTGGTCAGCCCGGCCTCCGAGCGGCTCAGATGTTCGACGCGTCGGGTGGCAGACCGGCCGGGGGCTGTGGCTGCGGTGATCCGGTCTCGTCGCCCGCGCGGGGGCAGGAAAGGCCGAGCGTGTACGCCGTCATGGACAGGGAGCCATAGGCGTAGCCGTCGACCAGGACGTCGGTGTCCGCGGCTTCGGAGGCACCCGCCAGGCCGGCGAGGTACAGCGCGGGGATGAAGTGGTCGGGGGTCGGCACCGCATGACGGAAGTCGCGGTGCGCGTCTAGCGTCGCCAGCTCGGTGGGGTCGGACAGCATGCGTGCCTTGGCGTCCTCGTCGAACCGCTGAGCCCAGTCGTAGCCGTCGTCGGCGAGCGCCCAGTCCATGCCGCCCAGGTTGTGCACGACGTTGCCGCTGGCCATGACCAGCACGCCACGCCGGCGCAGAGGGGCCAGCTTCGCCCCGAGCTCGAGGTGGTAGTCCAACGGCTTGTCGGCGTTGATGCTCAGCTGGACGACCGGGATCGAGGCGTCAGGGAAGGCGTGCACGAGGACCGACCAGGTGCCGTGGTCGATGCCCCAGCTGTCGACGTCGGCGCCCACCCAGGTCGGGTGCACGACGTCGCTGACCTCCGCCGCCAGCTCGGGAAGCCCGGGGGCCGGGTACTGCACCTCGAAGAGCGACTGAGGGAACCCGTAGAAGTCGTGGATGGTCCGAGGCCGAGGCATGGCGGTCACGGCAGTCGCGTTGATGTACCAGTGCGCGCTCACCACGAGGATGGCGCGGGGTCGTGGCACCGCCACACCGAAGGCCCGCCATGCGGTCGTGTAGCGGTTGACCTCCAGGGCGTTCATCGGGTTGCCGTGGCCGAAGAACGCCGCCGGCATGAGCGCGTCGGTGGCCCCGTCCACTGCCCCGGCGGAGGTCCCGTCGATGGCTGCGCTCATGCCCGTCCTCGGTCTCAGTCGGTCATCTCGGATCTCGCCCAGGGCTCGTCATCGTCCCACTCGCCGGTGCTGACTCCTTCGGCTCCCGAGTAGTCTCCCAGCACGATGGATGAGAACAAGGCACGCCGCGTCGTCGACGCTCTGCGCGAGGTCGGCACCGATGCCGAGCTGGCTCGTGTCGGCGTCTACCAGTTCGGTGTCAGCATCAGGCTCCCCGACGGTCGTGAGGCCACGTGGGACTCCGACGGCACGGCTGCTCTCGAGGCGCAGGTGATGCGCAACGGCGTGCTGGTGGGCTACGTCCCGGCCATCGAGGGCTCCGACGACTACACCGAGGCGCAGGTGATCGACGCGATCCGCCGCACCGACTACGACAAGCCGATCGCGTCGCTGCGTCGTACGCCGCCGCCGGTCGCGCCGCCGCTGCCCCACAAGGGTGGGCTCTTCCGCCGGTTCATGGACGGCTTCCGCTACCGCTGATCCCCACCGCCCGTGGGCGGCCCTGCAGCGTTCGGGGGTCTTGGTGCAACGTTCCGTCAGCGCCGGAAACGCAACCAGACAAGGGCGAACAGGTAGGTCACCCCGCCTACTGCACCCAGCTGGTAGTACGGAGACCCGTCCTTGCCCTGGGCTATCTCAACCACGAACATCGCCAGCACGGCAAGCAGCACCGTCATCCCGGCGAACAGCGACGCTGACCGGTCGATCTGATTGATCCGCTCGTCGGTGCGGTCGCGCAGCCCTGCGGCGGTCTCACTCCATCTCGACACGACCACGAAGACGACCCCCACTCCCAGCATCGATGCCAAGCCGATGATCCCGAAGCTCAGGTCGTCTCCCAGCACCCCCGCCACGAGGTAGGCCAAGCCACCGAGGACTGCCACTCCGGGCACTGCCCAGCGCGTCGTCACCGACGTTGCCTTGTCATGCGTCGACATCGAACACCTCTTCCACCGCCTTGTTGAAGAATCGAGCCAGGGCGATGGCCAACGGCAGCGACGGAAGGTACCGCCCGGTCTCGATCGAGTTGACGGTCTGCCGCGAGACCCCGAGGGCGTCACCAAGCGCGGCCTGCGACAGACCGCGGGTGAGCCGGAGCTGCTTCACGACGTTCCGCACGTGTAAAGCGTGCTTGACAGGGCCCTCGCATGTCAAGCGCGCTTTACAGGCCGGAGTCGGGCACGGACCGACACCTGACCTTGTGCCCTATGTCGAGCGTCCGGCCGGTGCGACATTGACGACAAGGAGTGGACGCGCCGACGTGGTCGCGCCGCACCGCACTGAGCAGGAGGAGGACCATGGAACCGCTCGCACAATCCGTCCTCGTCGGTGTCACCGGCAGGGACGAGAACACGGACGCGCTCCGCTTTGCAGCTCGTCAGGCTCAGCGCCTCGGCCGCGGCGTCACCCTCGTGCACGCGGTGCACCAGATGCTTCCGCCCCCGCCGCCGAGCGCCATGATGGCCACCAGCTCGAGCTCCTGGTCCGACGTCGGCAGCGCGATCGTTCGGGAGGTCCGCGAGGAGCTCGATGAGATCACCGGCGGTGACCTCCCGGCCGCATCGGTCGTCCGCCACGGCGCCCCGGGGCCGGTCTTCGCAGAGCTCAGCAAGGACGCGGAGCTCGTCGCCTTGCAGCATCGGGATCTTTCCAGGCTGCACCGCATCGTCACCGGATCCACCGTCGTCTCCGTGGCAGCCCACGCACACTGCCCCGTGGTGTCGGTGCAGCCGACGGAGGCCCAGGTTTCGCCCACCGGGGCGATCACCGTCGGGGTGCACGGTGACGGCGGACCGCCGCAGGTCCTCGAGACCGCGTTCGCGCAGGCAGAGACCCGTGGCTCCTCGCTCCGCGTCGTGCACGCCTGGCGCATGGAAGGCGCCTACGACGACATCATCGCTGACGACGCCCAGTGGGTGGCGCAGGCCGAGGCCGGCATCACCACCGCGATGGCCGACCTGCGGACGAAGTATCCAGGCGTCGCTGCCCAGGTCGACGTCCGCCACGCGTGGTCTGCCGACGGGCTGGCGCGGGCGGCGCAGGGCTCCGACCTCCTGATCCTCGGGCGCCACAGCGGAATGCCCGTGGCGCCGGCCCGCCTGGGTCATCTTGCGCGCGCGATGATCGCGCACGCGGGCTGCAGCGTCATGGTCGTGCCGCTGTAGCAGCGTCGGGTTCGGCTCGAGGGGTCGAGCGGCGGTCAGCACAGCGAAAAGCCCGCTCACCCGGGACGGGTGAGCGGGCCTCGTTGAGCTCTCGCTGTCAGTCGTGTCGCGATCAGTAGGTCGCGGACGACCCTCCCTGCGGGGTGGTGGTCGTCGACCCGTAGGACGGCGACTGGCCCTGCGCCTGGGACTGCGCGTTCTGCCGACCGCTCTGGACGTCGCTCCGCACCTGCTCGCGCTGCTCCTGACCCGTGCGGTAGGCGTTCTCCAGCAGCCGCTCAGCGACCGCGCGACCGCCCAGCCCGAACGCGAGGGCGAGTCCGAGCGCCAGGGCGAACATGACCGCGGCGAAGGCGATGCGGACGATCTCCGGCGCGATCTGCAGCTGCTCCAGGATCATGAACATCGCGATGACCATGACCAGGGCGGGCACGACCGTGGCCACGATCTTCCCGGTCGGGGTGTCACCCATGATCTTGGCGACACCACCGGCGACGGCACCGGAGACCAGCGCCGCGACCACGAAGATGAAGATCGCGACGATGACGTTCGGCAGGTAGGCCAGCACGTCGTTCATGAATCCTGTCAGGGCCGGAATCCTCAGGGCTCCGATCGCCGAGAACAGGAAGAACACGAAGACGAGCCAGAAGATGACCTTCGCGACGCCGGCGGAGACGCTGGCCCCGGGCAGGGCGGCGTCGACGTACTTGTTGGCGCTCGACTCCTGCACGCGCCGGTCGACGCCGGTCTTCTGCAACAGCTTCTTGACGACAGCTGACACGACCTTGGCGATGATGAACCCGATCAGCAGGATCAGCAGGAAGCCGATCAGGTTGGGGAGGAAGGCGACGATCTCCTCGACGCCATCCTGCAGAGTTTGTCCAATGTCCATGGTGGATCCTTTCGAGAGGTGAGGTGCGCCGGTCAGCGACCGAGGCCGGTCCTGTCGACCTTGCGGTGGAAGCGCATGCCGGCCAGGCCGCCCGCGATGGCGCCGATCAAGGTCGCTGCCAGTGCCGCGACGGCGGCGATGATGCCGCCGGTGGTGAGGTCACCCTCGTTGACCGGGATCCGCGGGAAGCTGTTGAGCTGCGCCAGGATGTTGAACTCGCTGCCGGCGACAGCCCCGAGGACCGCCACGAGGATCGCCACCGCCAGGGCCCACAGCCACACCGCGAGACCCTGCTTGGCGCCGTCGAACCGGGCCATCCGCCCCGCGACGTAGCCGCCACAGAAGTACGCGAGGAACAGGATGACAAGCAGGATGATGCCGCCCACGATGCCGATCGTCGATGCCGACTGCTTTGCCTGCGCGGTCGCATTTCCGACTGTGGCGTCGGAGGCGAGGCCGACCGCGGCACCTGCCGCGGTGAGGATCGCGGTGAGAAGCACCGCCATGCCGGACGCCGTCAAGAACCCGAAGAACGCAGAGCCGACCTTGATCCCGCCGTGCTCAGCCTTCTCCCGGTCGACGATGCTTCGCCGATCAGTTGCGACGCCCGGCTCGGTGGTGGAGCCACCGGCGGATTGTGCTGTGGACATGATGCTTCTCTCCTTGCTGCTTGCTCAGGTATGGGAACGCCGCACCGACCTCGTCGTCGAGGTGGCCGTGCGACGGGACGTTGCGCCGGTGCGCTATTACCCGAGGCGAGAAACGTTAAACAAACCCTGAACAGGATGTCGGACTCGGTGCCGATTTCGCTCCACTCATGAATGTGGTGCGCTAGAACACTCGACAAACCTTGCCCACTGTGGGTGTTCCCCGGCCCAACCTCGGGTAGAAGACGTGCGCAAGGACAACCACGAGCAAAGGAAAGCAGTCATGCTGGACACCCAGAACTTGGACCGGGTCGTCGGATCCAACGTCTACGCCGCCGACAGCGACAAGATCGGCAAGGTCGGGCAGGTCTACCTCGACGACGAGACGGGCCAGCCCGAGTGGATCACGGTGAACACGGGATTCTTCGGGTCCAACGAGAGCTTCGTCCCGCTGCAGGAGGCGACCTTCTCCGGCGACCGGGTCACGATCCCTTACGACAAGAACAAGGTGAAGGACGCCCCCCAGGTCGCCTCCGACGGTCACCTCTCACCCGACGAGGAGCAGGAGCTGTACCGCTACTACGGGCTCTCCTTCGACAGCACGACCCAGACCGGGCAGCCGGGCTGGCAGCCTGGTGACGAGGCCGTCCACCGCTCCGAGGGCGTCGTCGGCCATGACACCTCCGGCCCGACCACCGACACCGCGATGACCCGCTCTGAGGAGCAGCTGCGGGTCGGGACGCAGAAGCGTGAGGCAGGCCGCGCGCGGCTGCGCAAGTACGTCACCACCGAGACCCAGACCGAGACCGTTCCGCTGACCAAGGAGCGCGCCGTGGTCGAGCGTGAGCCCATCACCGACGCCAACATGGGCTCGGCGATGGACGGGCCCGCGATCTCCGAGGAGGAGCACGAGGTCGTGCTGCAGGAGGACGTTGCGGTCACGGAGAAGACCGCGACGCCGGTGGAGCGGGTGCGCCTTGGCACCGAGCAGGTCACCGAGCAGGAGACCGTCTCCGGTGAGATCCGCAAGGAGCAGATCGAGGTCGACGACGACGTCCGGAACCGCTGACACAACCGGGTGACACCCGGGTAGCTCCAAGGAGGGCCGGCGCACGCGCCGGCCCTCCGGTGCGCTTCACGGGGATGCTCCTGGCCGGCTTGCGACGGAGGTGGGTCGCCGCTCGCCACAAGGCTGATGCGGTTACTGTGGCCGGACGATGCCACCCACTGACCCGCTGCGGCTCACCAACCTGCCCGCCGAGGTGTCCTCGTTCGTCGGTCGACGACGCGAGATGGCAGAGCTACGGACGGCGCTGGAGTCGCATCGGCTCATCACCCTCACCGGGCCGGGAGGGGTCGGGAAGACTCGCCTCGCGTTCCGGGTGGCGGCCGAGGTGGCCGGGGGGTACGCCCACGGCGCCTGGGTGGTCGAGCTCGCACGAGTCCAGGACCCTGCGCTGGTGCCCCACACCGTGGCCTCGGTCCTGGGGCTGACGGAGACCACAGGGCGGCCCCTGATGGAGGAATTGGTCTTGCATCTGCGAGACCGGACCCTGCTGCTGGTCCTCGACAACTGCGAGCACGTGCAGGAGGCCTGCGCCGGCCTGGTCACCAGGCTGCTCTCCGAGTGCGCCGCCGTCCACGTCATCGCCACGAGTCGCCACGCCCTGAGCGTCGGGCAGGGGCAGCACATGACAGTGCTTCCGCTTCCGGTGCCGGTCCAGGGCCGCAGGACGCGGTCGCCCGAGGCGCTGCTGCACTACGACTCGGTGCGCCTGTTCGTAGACCGAGCAGCTGCGAGCTGGTCCCACTTCGGGGTCACGGACGCCAATCAGCAAGCCGTCGCCGACCTCGTGCGACAGCTCGACGGAGTCCCGCTGGCGATCGAGCTGGCTGCCGTCCGGGTGCGCTCGCTGTCGGTCGAGCAGATCCTGGATCGGCTGGCGGACCGGTTCGGCCTACTCACCCGTGGCGACCGCGCGGCCCTGCCACGTCAGCAGACACTGCACGCCCTTCTCGAGTGGAGTCACGACCTGCTCTCTCGTGAGGAACGCACGCTCTGGGAGCGGGCTGCGGTCTTCGCCGGCAGCTTCGACCTCCTGGACCTCGAAGCCGTCGTCTGCGACGCGGACCTCCCCGTCGAGCGGCTCGCCGAGCTCGCCGACGGGCTGGTGGCGAAGTCGATCCTGCTCCGGGACAGCGCACAGGAACCGCGGCTGTACCTGCTCCAGTTCCTCAAGGAGTACGGCGAAGCGAAGCTGCAGGAGGCTGGCCGCCGGAGTCGGCTGCAGCGGCGCCACCTGGACCACTATCGCCACGAGGTGCTCACAGCGGCGCGTGAGATGTTCGGGCGGCACGGAGGGGCCTGGCTTCACCGGCTGCGCGCCGAGCACGACGACCTCCGAGCGGCACTCGAGCACTGCACGAGCGAGCCTGACCTGCTCCTGACGGGGTGCGAGGTGATGGGTGCGTCCCAGCACTACTGGGTGATGACCGGGAGGTTCACCGAGGGCCGGCGCTGGGCACACCGGCTGCTCGGCCAGCAGCCCACGCCGGGGCTTGCCCGGGCGGCGGTGCGCGTGACCGGGGGACGGCTGGCTGTCCTGCAGGGCGACGTGCACGAGGGTCGACCGCTGCTCGAGCAAGGGCTCGAGGAGGCAACCGGACTCGGCAGCGCCATGTGGCGAGCCCACGCCCTGCACGGGCTCGCGATCGCCGCGCTCTTCTGGGGGGACCCGGCTGAGTCGCGGACGATGCTCGAGGAGGCGCTGGAGCTGCATCGGGCGGCCGAGGACCCGCTCGGCGTGCCCTTGGCCCTCATCCAGCTCGCCACCGTGCACGCCACCCTGGGCGACACCGACCGGGCGATGGCGTACGCCGAGGAGTGCATCGGGCTGAGCGGGAGCGCGGGCGACCAGTGGTGCGCCGCGATGGCCCGGTGGACCCAGGCGCTGGTCGTCTGGCGCGAGGGCCGCTCGGACCGGGCGCGGTCCTACGCCCGCGACGTCCTGCGGTTGAAGGAACCCTTCGGTGACCGACTGGGGATGGCGATGTCCATGGAGATGATCGCCTGGGCGGGATCCGTCGAGGGCCGGCATCAGGAGGCCGCCACGCTCTTCGGAGCTGTCCAGTCGGCGCTCTCGTCCATCGGAGGCGCCCTCTTCCGCCCCTTGCAGGCCGAGCACGACCACTGCATCGAGCTGACCCGCTCCGCTCTCGGCACGGCGATGTATGACCGCCACGTGACCGCGGGTGCGGCCCTCGGTTTCGAGGACGCGGTCGCCCTGGCCCGGCTGGGGCAACCGGCGGTCGCCGGGCGCACCTCTCGTCTGGCCCGGCAAGGGGTCAGGCTGACCCCGCGGGAGTCGGAGATCGCCCGACTGGTGGCCGAAGGGCTGAGCAACCGCGAGATCGCCGACCGGCTGGTGGTGGCGCAACGGACCGCGGAGGGGCACGTGCAGCGCACGCTGAGCAAGCTCGGGCTCACGTCGCGGCAACAGCTCGCCGGCTGGGTGCAGGAGCACGCGCAGTAGTCGCTCGCTCCCCCTCAGCGGCGCGGCGCCGCTCCCCCCGGCATCGTCCGCTCGCCGTCAATCCGGACAGGCGTTGCACCCAGGACCCTGCGCCCCCATAATGAGCGCGGGTGGAATCAGGCCTTCTGGGAGGTTGGTCACGTGGTCCTGGGTCCCTTGTCCGGCCGTGCTCGCTCCGTACGTCGCCTGGCGCTCGCCGGTGCCTTGGTCGCGAGCGTCCTTGGCGTGCCTGTCGCAGCAGCCCCTGCTCGCGCCGACGTCACCTACGTGCCGTGGTCGTCGTACCTGCGTGGCTGGACCGACGAGTACGTCCCCTCCAGCGCGAACGAGTGTGCGGCCGGCAAGCCGAACTGCACCAAGCACATGGTCAAGGAGCTTGATCGTGTGCTGCAGAGCATCGGCGCAAGTTGCTCCCACCACGCCGTCTTCGCGCTGGCCTACACGCGCATCAGCCAGACCTACGCGTGGACCACGGGAGACCCCGAGTACTACGACGACGTCAGGTTCGCCAACCACCAGGCAGCGGTGTTCGCCAAGTACTACACCGACGCCTTCACGAACTGGCGCTACGGCAAGCGCGAGGCCGTGCCGAAGGCGTGGTTGACGGCCTTCGATGCCGCCGCCGCCAAGAAGGTCACCGGGACGGGAGACCTTCTCCTGGGGATGAACGCCCACATCAACCGGGACCTGCCCTATGTCGTCGCCGCGGTCGGGCTGGTGGCTCCGGACGGCACCTCGCGCAAGCATGACTTCGACCAGGTGGAGCACTTCCTGGCCAAGGCGACCAAGCCCCTGGTCGCCGAGTCCGCCCAGCGGTTCGACCCCACGATGGACGACGGCGGCGACCCGCTGGACGCGACGTACTCGCTCGTCATGCAGGTCATCTCCGTCTGGCGCGAGCAGGCCTGGCGCAACGCTGAGCGGCTGGTCAGCGCGACGACGCCGGAGGCGCGTGCGCGCGTGGAAGCGGACATCGAGGCGGGGGCGAACGCGACGGCCAGCTCGATCCTGCTGACGCAGCAGTACCTTCCGCTGCTC
Organism: uncultured Nocardioidaceae bacterium; assembly: GCA_902805845.1. Classification (GTDB taxonomy): domain Bacteria; phylum Actinomycetota; class Actinomycetes; order Propionibacteriales; family Nocardioidaceae; genus Marmoricola_A. Next base: position 3,909 of record CADCUI010000086.1, on the reverse strand, counting down.
AGCTCGAGCTCTGCCCGCGACAGGTACTGCTCCGCGCACCACACCGACACGGCTCCGACGGCGTACCCCTTCGGCACACCGGCGCCGTACGGCTCCTGAGAGATGAGGGAATCCGCCCAGAGCGTCGTCCACTCGCGCGTCGGCCTCCGAACGAGTTCCAGAGGCGGCCACAGAGGTCGGGGGCACCTCCCAGCACGCTCCCGACCGGTCTGTGGCCGCCTCCATGCCCACTGTTGGACACGCTCAACGATCTCCCGCCGGGGGACAAAGGCGACACGGGGGGATGACCCGTCCAACTACCTACATTCCGCAGTCGGACGGAATCGGCCGTGATCAGCCGCCGGGGGCTGGTCGACGAGGTGCGAGAGCGCCTGGGCGGCCAGGACCGTTTGGTGACGCTGACCGGACCGGGCGGCATCGGGAAGACCTGGTTGGCGCGTAGGGCAGCCGCCGACCTCGGTCGTGGCTTCGCGGCCGGCGCCGGCGTCGTGGACGTGAGCGAGGTGACAGACGCCGCTCTCCTGACCCCCACGGTGGCTCGCGGCCTGGGCGTGCGAGCTGCCTCGGCACGGCTCGACGTGTCCGCCCTGGCCCGGGTCGTCGCCGACCGGCACGTCCTCCTGGTGCTCGACGGGTGCGACACGCTCCTCGCGCCTTGTGCTCACCTCGTCACCGGGCTGCTGACACGGTGTCCCCGGCTGGTGGTGCTCACCACCAGCCGACAGCCGCTGCGGGTCACCGGTGAGCACGTGCTGGCCGTCCCGCCGCTCTCCGTGCCTGAGCGAGGCCAGGCTCTCGACCCGTTGACGGTCGGCGATCACGAGGCGGTGGCGCTGTTCCTGGAGCGGGCCGCTGCCTCGCTTCCGAGCTTCGGCCTCACTCCGGAGAACACCGGCGTCGTCGCGGGTGTGTGCGGCGCGCTCGAGGGCAACCCGCTCGCCATCGAGCTCGCGGCGGCCAGGGTGAACGTGCTGGCACCTCACGCGATCCTGGAACGGCTCGCCCAGCCCTACCGCCTTCTCACCAAGGGCGCTCCCATGGCCCCCGAGCGCCACGGGTCCCTGCGATCGAGCGTCGACGCCAGCTATGGACTCTGCAGTGATGAGGAGAAATGCCTCTGGGCGCGACTCTCGGTCTTTCCGGCGAGCTTCGACCTCGACGCGGTCGAGGGTGTCTGCTCCGGCGACGGGCTGGACGAGACCGACATGCTGGACCTGGTGGACTCGTTGCTGGAGAGGTCGGTGCTGGCACGCGAGGACAGCGACGCCACCCAGGTGCGGTACCGGTTGCCGGAGTCCCTGCGGGTCTACGGCGCCGAAAGGCTCGGGCTCGAGGGCCGACAGTACTGGCGCCGGCGCCACCTCGACTGGTGTGACGCGGTCGTGCGCACCGGCGTCGAGGAGGGTCTCGGGCTCCGCCAGGTGGCATGGTTCACGCTGTTCTCGCGCGAGCACGCCAACTTCCGGGCGGCCCTCGACCTTGCGACGTCCGACCCCACGGCTGCGCCCTACGGGCTGCGCATCGCGGTGGGGCTGGAGCCGTTCTGGCTCATCTCCGGTCGGGTCGGCGAGGGACGGCACTGGCTGGGCCGGGCGTTAGGCCATGGCACGGGCACTCCGGTTGAGCGCATCCGCGCGCTCGCGACCGCGGCGTGGTTCGCGTCGCTCCAGGGCGATCCGGCCGAGGCGGAGCGGCTGCTCGTCGAGGCGCGGACACTTCGCGGGTGCGCCGGAGCTGTGGGTGGCGCCGCGGTGGCCCGGGTCGAGGGCGCGATCGCTGCCGGCCGCGGTGACCACGACGACGCGGAACCGTCCTTCCGAGAGGTGGTGCTGGCTGCGGAGCTCACCGGTTCCCCGGGCACCGAGGCGGAGGCGTGGTTGCTGCTCGGGCTCAACCATGGGTTCTCCGGGCGCAGCGACGACGCCGAGGAAGCGGTGCGCCGATGCCTCGTGCTGGCCGAGCAGGCCGGTGAACCGCTGCTGCAGTCCTACGCGCTCGGCTGGCTCGGTCTGGCCGCCGTGAGACGTGGAGACCTGGTGAGCGCAGGGGCACGGGTCCGCGACGCCCTGCATCGCCATGCCGACGTCGGCGAACCCTTCGGCACCGCGCTGCTCTACGAGGTGCTCGCATGGGCGGCGGGGGACGGCGGCGACGGTGTACGGGCAGCCACGCTGACCGGAGCGGCCAACCGGTTGTGGAGGACCCTGGGCCTGGCCCCGGACGCGGTCCGCCACCTTGTCGAGGGGCGGGAGGAACGGTTGGCCGTGGTCCGCAAGGCGCTCGGCGTTCGCGCGTTCCAGCAGCACTGGAACCGGGGGGAGTCGATGCCTGAGGAGGCGGCGACCAGATACGCGGTGGAGAACGTGCTGCCCTGGCAGCGGCGAGCGGACCCGAGCGCACCGCTGACCGAGCGGGAGCTCGAGGTGGCCACGCTCATCGGTCGCGGCATGGCGAACCGGGAGATCGCCGCAGCACTGACCATCTCCGTGCGCACCGCACAGGGCCACGTCGAGAGCATCCTGCGCAAGCTCGGATTCGGCTCTCGCAGCCAGGTCGCCGTCTGGGTCGCCGAGCGGGGTGCCCAGCGACCGGCCTGAGGGGACCAGAGCGACCCTCGACGCCGCCACCTGCAGTCTAGACCGGGGCAGGTAGCGCCAATCCCGCTCCAGCACGGTGGCGAAGGTCCACGGACGGGATCCCGCTCGTCTCGGGGACTTTGGAGGTCCATATGAGCTCAATCAAGTCGAAAGTGGCTGCCGGCGGTGCTGCCCTGGTCGCTTCTGCTGCTCTCACCGCGTCTCTGCTTCCAGGCAGCGCAATGGCGGACGGCGAGCGGCACAAAGGCACTCAGACCCACGCCCGGCTCAACTCGCTGAACAACTCAGGGGTGCAGGGACACGCCGCGGTCCGCACCCACTACCGCAAGCTGCGCGTCGAGGTCGACGCCCGCGGCCTGGCCAAGGGGCTGCCGCACGCGCAGCACATTCACTTCGGCGCCAAGGCACGCCACGAGTGCCCCACCGTCGCCAAGGACGACAACAACAACGACTTCCGTCTCACGACGGCCGAGGGGCAGCCCGCCTACGGCCCGATCAAGGTGTCGTTGACCCGGACCGGGGACACGAGCGCCGCAAGTGGTCTGGCCGTGACCCGGTTCCCGACCGCGCCCAAGGGTGAGATCCACTACGACCGGAACACCCGCACCACCAAGGCCGTCGCCCGCGCCATCCGTCGAGGCGACGCCGTGGTCGTCATCCACGGGGTGGACTACAACGGCAACGGCAAGTACGACTTCGGCAGCGCTGGCAAGAGCGAGCTCGACCCGAAGCTGCCTGCCGAGGCCACGGACCCGGCCACCTGCGGCGTCCTCCACCGGTAAGTCCCAGACAGCAGAAAGCACGCTCATCGCGACCTCCGGCTCCCAGCCGGAGGTCGCGTCGCGTTTTCTGAGGGGAAGCGCCTGAGACGTCGAAGGCGACGCCTACGTCGGGTTCGGCTCGCCTTCGTGAACACCCCGTCCGACCGCGACTGCCTCAGCAGCCGTTCACCCTTGACACCGTCTCCGCGGGGGGGCAATTGTCGACGCAACTCGGTCGCAATGGCTTGAAGCTGTTCCACGTGGAGCAGTCGTGACGGTGAAAGCGGGGAGCTCATGACAGAACAGCGGCGAAATGTCGGACGAGTTGACTACGAGCAGGGTGGCGAGCACTACCTGGAGCGCCGGCAGCTCAATCAGGGCGCTGCGGGATGGGTGCTGCTGGCCGGGCTGGGCGTCGCCTACGTCATCTCCGGTGACTTCGCGGGATGGAACTTCGGCATCGCTGAGGGCGGCTGGGGATGGCTGCTCATCGCCACTCTGCTGATGGCCACGATGTACACCTGCATGGTCTTCGGTCTCGCCGAGATGGC
>CADCUI010000085.1 GCA_902805845.1 uncultured Nocardioidaceae bacterium | reverse complement strand
TCATCCTCGCCGCGTTCTCCATCCTCCTCATCGTGGCCTTTGACGCGGAGGTCACCCGGCTGATCCAGCTCTACATCGTCGGGGTGTTCGTCTCCTTCACCCTCAGCCAGCTCGGCATGACCCGGCACTGGACCCGCGAGCTGCGGACCGAGGTGGACCCTGCGACCCGGCGTCGGATGAGGCGGTCGAGGGCCATCAACAGCTTCGGCCTCGCGATGACCGGCGTGGTCCTCGTCGTCGTCCTGGTGACCAAGTTCCTCGCCGGCGCCTGGATCGCGATCCTCGCGATGGGCACGTTCTTCATGATCATGCGGTCGATCCGCCGCCACTACGACTCGGTGGGCGAGGAGCTGGCGATCCAGGCGGACGACCAGGTCCTCCCTACCCGCGTGCACGCGATCGTGCTCGTCTCCAAGGTGCACAAGCCCACCATGCGGGCGCTGGCCTACGCCAAGGCCAGCCGGCCGAACGTGCTCGAGGCGGTCATGGTGTCGACCGACCCCGTCGAGCGCGACCGCACGCTCGACACGTGGGACCGGCTCGGGATCGACGTCCCGCTCAAGATCCTCGACTCTCCCTACCGCGAGGTCATCCGTCCCGTCGTGGAGTACGCCAAGGCGATCCGGGAGGCGAGCCCCCGCGGGGTCGTCGCCGTGTTCATCCCCGAGTACGTCGTGGGCCACTGGTGGGAGCAGCTGCTCCACAACCAGACCGCGCTGCGGCTGAAGACGCGGCTGCTCTTCACGCCCGGCGTGATGATGACGTCGGTGCCCTACCAGCTGCGGTCCTCCCGCATCGGCGAGGAGCGCGCCGAGCGCCAGGACGGACAGGTCAGGGCCGGGGGCACCTACGCCGACTGGGCGCGGGGCCGTGACGAGGATCGCGGTTGACCCGTCCCGTCCGCCGGCGGTCGACGCGCCCGCGGGTCTCCCGCGGCCGTTCCCTTGCCGGCCGCAGGTACGACGTGGAGGTCGGCGCGGTCGCCCACGGCGGTCACTGCGTGGCCCGGCTTCCCGAGGAGGCGCCCGAGGTCGGCGGGACGGTGGTGTTCGTCCGCCACTCGCTGCCCGGCGAGCTCGTCACCGTGGAGATCACCGAGGGGTCGGCCGGCGACCGGTTCCTCCGCGGCGACGCGGTGGCGGTCCACCGGCCGTCACCCGACCGCGTCGTGGCCCCGTGCCCGTTCGCCGGGCCAGGCATGTGCGGCGGCTGCGACTTCCAGCACGTCGCGCTGCCGGCGCAGCGGCGGTGGAAGGCCGACGTGGTCGCCGAGCAGCTGCGACGGCTGGCCGGTCTCGACCTCGCCGTCTCGGTCGAGGAGGTGCCCGGCGACGTCGCCGGCTTCGCCTGGCGGACGCGGATGCGCTTTCACCGGACCCGGGACGGGGAGACGGGGCTGCGTGCCCACCGCTCGCACCGGGTGGTGCCTGTCGACGCCTGCCTCATCCAGGCGCCCGGCGCCGTGGTCGAGGACGAGCAGAGCCCGGACGGTCGAGGTGAGACCCCCAGTGGGGTGGTCGTCGAGCCTGTGCACGGTCATCGGTTCCAGGTGGACGCGGACGGCTTCTGGCAGGTGCACCGCGGCGCACCGACCCTGCTCGTCGACGCGGTCACCGCCGCGGCTCGGCTGGGGCCGGGGGAGCGCGTGCTCGACCTGTACAGCGGGGTCGGCCTGCTCACGCTCTTCCTGGCAGAGGCGGTCGGCGACCGGGGGCGGGTGGTGGCCGTCGAGGGAGACGTGGTGGCCGCACGGCACGCCGAGCACAACCTGGCCGCACATCCCTGGGCGGAGCCGGTGCAGGGAGCCGTCGAGCGGGTGCTGGGGGCGCTGAGCGACCGCGACGAGCGGTTCGACGTGGTCGTCCTGGACCCACCGCGGAGCGGCGCCAGGCGTCCGGTGGTGGAGGGGATCACGTCGCTGCGGCCGCGGACCGTCGTCCACGTCGCCTGCGACCCGGCGGCCTTCGGCCGCGACGTGGCCCTGTTCGCGGAGGCGGGCTACGAGCTCACCGAGGTCCGGGCCTTCGACCTGTTCCCGATGACTGCCCATGTCGAGATGGTGGGAGTGCTCGAGCGGGCCGCAGGGGCTGGTCCCCGCGGCAGCTCTCATGTATCTTGACATCAAGATATCTCCCGCTGTCGCTCGACGGTGACCTGCACGGCAGGATGGGACGAGCCGGCGGGGACACTGCGGATCACTGCGGATCACTGATGAGGAGACCGGGCGATGGCGAGCGTGGACAGCTTCGGGGCCGAGAGCACGTTGGACGTCAACGGCAAGGCCTACCAGATCTACCGGCTCGACGCGGTCACCGGTGACGGGCTCGACGTGGGTTCGTTGCCCTTCAGCCTCAAGGTGCTGCTCGAGAACCTGCTCCGCACCGAGGACGGCGCCAACATCACCGCCGAGCACGTCACGGCCCTCGCCGGGTGGGACGCCGACGCGCACCCCAGCGAGGAGATCCAGTTCACCCCGGCCCGGGTCATCATGCAGGACTTCACCGGCGTCCCCTGCGTCGTCGACCTGGCGACGATGCGTGAGGCGATGGCCGAGCTCGGCGGCGACCCGGCCAAGATCAACCCGCTGGCTCCCGCCGAGCTGGTGATCGACCACTCCGTGATCGCCGACGTCTTCGGGAGCCCCGAGGCGTTCGAGCGCAACGTCGACATCGAGTACCAGCGGAACCTGGAGCGCTACCAGTTCCTGCGGTGGGGGCAGGGCGCCTTCGACGACTTCAAGGTCGTGCCGCCCGGCACCGGCATCGTCCACCAGGTCAACATCGAGCACCTCGCGCGGACGATCTTCACCCGCGACGTCGACGGGACGCTCCAGGCCTATCCCGACACGTGCGTGGGAACCGACTCGCACACCACGATGGTCAACGGCATCGGCGTCGTCGGCTGGGGCGTCGGGGGGATCGAGGCGGAGGCCGCGATGCTCGGCCAGCCGGTGTCGATGCTCATCCCGCGCGTGGTGGGGTTCAAGCTCAACGGCGACCTCCCCGAGGGGGCCACCGCGACCGACCTGGTGCTCACGATCACCGAGATGCTGCGCCAGCACGGCGTGGTCGGCAAGTTCGTGGAGTTCTACGGGCCGGGCGTCTCTGCCCTTCCGCTGGCCAACCGGGCGACGATCGGCAACATGTCCCCGGAGTTCGGCTCCACGATCGCGGTGTTCCCGATCGACGAGGAGACGATCAAGTACCTCGCCATGACGGGGCGCTCCGAGGAGCAGCTCGCGCTGGTCGAGGCCTATGCCAAGGAGCAGGGGCTGTGGCACGACCCGCAGGCCGAGCCCCGCTACTCCGAGCGGCTGGAGCTGGACCTCGGCACGGTCGTGCCCTCGCTGGCGGGACCGAAGCGGCCCCAGGACCGGGTGTCCCTCAGCGAGGCCAAGCAGGCGTTCCGGGTCGCCCTCGACGACTACGTCACCGCCGACGAGACCGGCGGTGACGACCGGAAGCCCGGCGTGCCGCAGCAGGAGAAGCCGTTCGGGGTGACCTCCACGGTCGACGAGGCCTCGGCCGAGTCCTTCCCCTCGAGCGACTCCCCGGCGCACACCGAGGGCGGCAACGGCGACGGCGCCCCGGACGACTGGCACGAGCACGCTGCGGCTGCCGGCGACGGTCGGCCCTCCCGCCGGGCGCCGGTGACGCTCGAGGACGGCAGCGAGTTCGAGATCGACCACGGTGCCGTGGTCATCGCGGCGATCACCTCGTGCACGAACACCTCCAACCCCTCGGTGATGATCGGCGCCGCGCTGCTGGCCAAGGCGGCCGTCGAGCGCGGGCTGCAGCGCAAGCCATGGGTGAAGACGACGCTGGCGCCGGGTTCCAAGGTGGTGTCCGACTACTACGAGCGCGCCGGTCTGACG
>CADCUI010000084.1 GCA_902805845.1 uncultured Nocardioidaceae bacterium | reverse complement strand
GACGGCTGCAAGGCCGCCGACCGGCTCGGTCCCTACCCCACCCGTGACGAGGCGGCTGCGGCCCTCGACAAGGTGCAGCAGCGCAACGAGGCGTGGGACAACGACCCCGACTGGAACGACGACGCCCCGCGGGAGGGCTGAGCCACGGCCGACAAGCCGGAGAAGCGCGCCCCCGTGCGCGGATTTCCGGCTCGGGGACGCCGATGGCCATGATTTCCGCGCACAGGTGCGCGAGATGCGGCTGCCGCTGAGGTCAGAAGGCGTGCTCGGGACCGGGGAAGGTGCCGGCGGCCACCTCGGCGGCGTACTCCTGGGCGGCCCGCAGCATGACGCCGTGCAGGTCGGCGTACTGCTTGACGAAGCGCGGCAGCCGACCGGTCCGCAGCCCGAGCATGTCCTGCCACACCAGCACCTGGGCGTCGCAGCCGTTGCCGGCGCCGATCCCGATCGTCGGGATCCGGAGCTGAGCGGTGACGTCGGTCGCGACATCCGCGGGCACCATCTCCATGACGACCGCAAAGGCACCTGCGGCCTCCATCGCCTTGGCGTCGGCGAGCACGGCGGCCGCCGCCTCACCGCGCCCCTGCACGCGGTAGCCGCCCAGGTTGTGCTCGGACTGCGGGGTGAACCCGATGTGGGCCATCACCGGGATCCCGCCACGCGTCAGGAGCTCCACCTGCGGGGCCATCTCGGCCCCGCCCTCGAGCTTCACGCAGTGGGCTCCTGCCTCCTTCATGAAACGCACCGAGGTGTGGAACGCCTGCTCGGGGGAGGCCTGGTAGCTGCCGAACGGCAGGTCGGCCACCACCAGGGCGTAGCGCACCGACCGCGTCACCGCCCGGACCAGCGGCATCAGCTCGTCGACGGTGACCGGCAGCGAGGTCTCGTTGCCGTAGACGTTGTTCGAGGCGGAGTCGCCGACGAGGAGCACCGGGATGCCGGCCTCGTCGAACACCGAGGCGGTGTACATGTCGTAGGAGGTGAGCATCGCCCACCTCTCCCCGCGCTGCTTCATCTCCCGCAGGTGATGGGTGCGGACCCGCTTGCGACCGGCCGCCGGCACATCGGAGGAAGCGGAGGGAGGGGACGGGACACCGCCGTTCGACGCAGGCTGCTCGGTCATGGACCGAACCTAGTGCGCCACTCGGCGGCGGTCAGCCGGTAGAGCACGTGCGGGCGGATCGGGTGACCGGGCGCCACCGAGGGGTGGTCGAAGTCGCCCTCGACGTCGTGGCGCATGCCGAGGCGGCGCATGACGGCCTGCGACGGCTCGTTCAGCGTGGCCGTGAAAGACACCACCTCGCTCAGGCGCAGGGTCTCGAAGGCGTGCCGGAGCACCGCCTCGCCGGCCTCGGTGGCGTAGCCGTGCCCCCAGGCGTCCATCGCCAGCCGCCAGCCGATCTCCACGCACGGCTGGAAGTCGGCCTCGAACCGCGGCACGGCCAGTCCGACGAACCCGATGAACCGTCCGTCCTGCTTGGTCTCCACCGCGAACAGCCCCGGCTCGCCGGCCGCCAGCGCCGCCTGCTGACGGTCGACGAGCTGCTGGATCTGCGCGCGGCTCGGAAGTGCTTCGAAGTAGCGCATGGTCGCCCGGTCGGCGGACAGCGCCGCCAGAGCGTCGACGTCGGACCCGGTCCAGCGGCGCAACACCAGCCGTTTCGTCCGGAGCGTGTGCGGGGGCTCGGCGATGGCAGGATCCATGCTGTGGACTTCACCTCTGCCTACGCTCATGGGTTCGCCCGCATCGCGGCGTGCACCGTTCCGATCTCGATCGCCGACCCCCGCGCCAACGTGCAGGCGGTGATCCAGGAGGCGCAAGGCTGTCACGACGAGGGGGTCGCGATCGCCATCTTCCCAGAGCTGTGCCTGACCGGCTACGCCATCGAGGACCTCGTCCTGCAGGACCCGGTGCTGGAGGCGGCGCGGGAAGCCGTGGCAGAGCTGGCCGAGGGCACTCGCGACCTGCGGCCGGTGATCGTGGTGGGAGCGCCGCTGGCCGACGGCAACCGGGTCTACAACTGCGCGGTCGTGATCCACGCCGGTGAGGTCCTCGGGGTCTCACCGAAGTCCTACCTCCCCAACTACCGGGAGTTCTACGAGCGGCGCTGGTACGCACCCGGGGACGACCGGCGCGGCAGCATCCGGCTCGCCGGGCGGGAGGTCCCGTTCGGGCCGGACCTCCTGTTCGAGGCGACCGACGTGCCGGGGCTGGTGCTGCACGTCGAGGTCTGCGAGGACCTGTGGGTGCCAGTGCCGCCCAGCGCCGAGGCAGCGCTGGCAGGGGCCACCGTGCTGGCCAACCTCTCCGGCAGCCCGATCACGATCGCGCGCGCCGAGGACCGGCGTCTGTTGGTGCGTGGGGCCAGCCAGCGGTGCCTGGCGGCTTACGCCTATGCCGCGGGCGGCTCGGGCGAGTCGACCACCGACCTGTCCTGGGACGGGCAGACGATGATCTACGAGGTGGGGGTGTGTCTCGCCGAGAGCGAGCGGTTCCCCGACGGCCCGCGACGCTCGGTCGCCGACGTCGACCTCGACCAGCTGCGTCAGGAGCGGCTGCGGATGGGGACCTTCGACGACAACCGCCGCAGCCAGGGGATCTCGACCGACTCGATCGGCGGGGACACCGCCGTCGGCGGCGGCCGTCGGTTCCGGGCCGTCTCGTTCGAGCTCGAGCCGCCGACGGGGGATGTCGGGCTGCGGCGCGCGGTCGACCGGTTCCCGTTCGTGCCCAACGACCCGGAGCGGCTGGCGCTGGACTGCTACGAGGCCTACAACATCCAGGTGTCCGGACTGGAGCAGCGGCTGGCCGCGATCGGGGATCCCAAAGTCGTCATCGGAGTCTCCGGCGGACTGGACTCCACCCACGCGCTCATCGTGGCCGCGCGGGCGATGGACCGGCTGGGCCGGCCCCGCAGTGACATCCTCGGCTACACCCTTCCCGGGTTCGCGACCGGTGAGACCACAAAGGCCAATGCCACCCGGCTCGCCCACAGCCTCGGGATCAGCTTCGAGGAGATCGACATCCGTCCGGCCGCCTCCCAGATGCTCGCCGACCTCCAGCACCCGTACGCCGATGGCGAGCAGCTGTACGACGTGACCTTCGAGAACGTCCAGGCGGGACTGCGCACCGACTACCTCTTCCGGCTGGCCCACCACCACGGCGGGATCGTGCTGGGGACGGGGGACCTGTCAGAGCTGGCGCTCGGCTGGGCGACGTACGGCGTCGGCGACCAGATGTCGCACTACGCGGTCAACACCGGAGTGCCCAAGACGCTCATCCAGCACCTGATCCGCTGGGTGATCACCGAGGGGCTGTTCGAGCACGACACGAACGAGATGCTGCAGGAGATCGTCGACCAGAAGATCACCCCGGAGCTGGTGCCCTCCGACAGCGGGGAGATCGAGCAGGACACCGAGGAGGTGATCGGTCCCTACTCGCTGCAGGACTTCACCCTGTTCTACGTGCTTCGCTACGGCTTCCGGCCGAGCAAGATCGCCTTCCTCGCCGTGCACGCGTGGTCCGACGTGGGCAGCGGCGACTGGCCTCCGGGCTTTCCCGACGAGCGTCGCCAAGAGTACGACCTGGCGCAGATCCGGCACTGGCTGCAGGTCTTCGCCCAGCGGTACTTCGGCTTCGCGCAGTTCAAGCGCAGCGCGCTGCCCAACGGGCCCAAGGTGTCCGCCGGCGGGTCGCTGTCCCCGCGGGGCGACTGGCGAGCGCCGTCGGACGCCAACGCCCACGTGTGGCTGCAGGAGATCGAGCGCAACATCCCGACCGGCTGACGGCGCGTTGCGTGCGGGGGCAAGGACTGCGGGATAGTGGGCCCATGGGCAAGCAGGAAGACTTCGTGCTCCGGGCGCTCGAGGAGCGCGACGTCCGGTTCGTGAGGCTGTGGTTCACCGACGTGCTGGGCTTCCTCAAGTCGGTGGCGGTCGCGCCGGCGGAGCTGGAGGGCGCCTTCGAGGAAGGAATCGGGTTCGACGGCTCGGCGATCGAGGGGTTCGCACGGGTCTACGAGGCGGACATGTTGGCAAAGCCGGACCCCGCGACGTTCCAGATCCTGCCGTGGCGCAGCGACGGGCCCGCGACCGCACGGATGTTCTGCGACATCGTCATGCCCGACGGGTCGCCGTCGTTCGCCGACCCCCGGTTCGTGCTGAAGCGGATCCTGTCCCAGGCGGCCGCCAAGGGCTACACGTTCTACACCCACCCTGAGATCGAGTTCTACCTGTTCAAGAGCGTGCCCGAGCCGGGGGCCGAGCCGATCCCGGTGGACCGGAGCGGTTTCTTCGACCACACCGCGACCAGCAAGGGCTCCGACTTCCGGCGCGAGGCCATCACGGTGCTCGAGCAGATGGGCATCTCGGTCGAGTTCAGTCACCACGAGGGCGGACCTGGGCAGCAGGAGATCGACCTCCGCTACGCCGACGCGCTCTCCACCGCCGACAACATCATGACCTTCAGGACCGTGGTCCGGGAGGTGGCGCTCACCCAGGGCATGTACGCCAGCTTCATGCCGAAGCCCTTCACCACCCACCCCGGCTCGGGGATGCACACCCACGTCTCGCTCTTCGAGGGTGACCGCAACGCGTTCTTCGAGGCGGGGGCGGAGTACCAGCTCTCCAAGAGCGCGCGCCAGTTCATCGCCGGGCTGCTGCACCACGCCGCCGAGATCTCCTGCGTCACCAACCAGTGGGTGAACTCCTACAAGCGGCTCATCGGCGGCGGCGAGGCTCCGTCGTACATCTGCTGGGGCCACAACAACCGGTCGGCCCTGGTGCGGGTGCCGATGTACAAGCCCAACAAGGGACAGTCGACGCGCGTCGAGCTGCGCACCGTCGACGCGGCGTGCAACCCCTACCTGGCGTTCGCGGTGGTGCTGGCGGCCGGGATGAAGGGCATCGAGGAGGGCTACGAGCTGCCCGACGAGGCCGAGGACGACGTGTGGTCCCTCACCGACCGGGAGCGCATGTCGCTCGGCTTCCAGCCGCTGCCGAAGACGCTGTACGAGGCGATCACGGTGGCCGAGGAGAGCGAGCTGCTCGCCGAGACGCTGGGGGAGCGGGTCTACGACTACGTCCTGCGCAACAAGCGCGCGGAGTGGGACTCCTACCGGGGCCAGGTCTCGGCGTTCGAGCGAGACCAGATGCTTCCGGTGATCTGAGAACGGTGACCACCCGGTCCGAGCCGCCGCGGGCCGCCCTGCGGCGGGCTGGCTTCCTCGACCTCGACCTGGCCCTTGTCTCCTTCGAGGGCCTGGGTGCGGCCGGGCCGGCGTTGCTGCCGCTGCTGGGGAGGACCGCCGACCCCGACCTCGCGCTCGTCCGGCTCGTCGACCTCGTCGCGCGGACCGACGCCTCGCCGGCCCGGGGGCCGACAGTCGGACCGGTGCTGGACGCGCTCGTGGACGACGAGGGCTCGGCGATGCGGCTGCTCTCGGTGCTGGGGGCCAGCAGCGCGCTCGGGGACCACCTGCTGCGGCACCCCGAGCAGTGGCGGGAGCTGAGCGACCCCGCGCTCGGCAGCACCCGTCCCACGGCGTACTCCGTGCGGGCGGCACTGCTCCGCTCCGTCGGGGCCTCACCGGACGACGCGACGCCGGTGGCGACGCTGGCAGACCAGGTCGCGGCCGACGCGCTGCGCGTGGAGTACCGCCGGCTGCTCCTCCGGCTCGCCGCCCGCGACCTCGCCCACGACGTCGGGGTCGACGACGTCGCCGCCGAGCTGTCGGAGCTCGCCGCCGGCACCCTCGACGCCGCGCTGGCGGTCGCGCGGGCACGGGTCGGCGAGCCGGCCGCGAGCTGCCGCCTGGCGGTGATCGCGATGGGCAAGTGCGGCGGTCACGAGCTCAACTACGTCAGTGACGTCGACGTCATCTTCGTCGCGGAGGCGGTCGAGGGTCACGAGGAGCAGCCGGCGCTGCGGGCGGCCACCCAGGTCGCGTCCCACCTCATGCGCATCTGCTCCGACCACACCGCCGAGGGGACGATCTGGCCGGTGGACGCCGCGCTGCGGCCCGAGGGCCGGTCGGGGCAGCTCGTCAGGACGCTCGGCAGCCATGCCGGCTACTACGAGCGGTGGGCGAAGACCTGGGAGTTCCAGGCCTTGTTGAAGGCGAGGCCCGTGGCAGGCGACGCCGCGCTCGGACAGGCGTACGCCGAGAGCATCGGGCCGCTGGTCTGGCAGGCGGCGCAGCGGGACGGCTTCGTCACCGAGGTGCAGGCCATGCGCCGCCGGGTGATCGAGCACATCCCGGCAAAGGAGTCCGACCGGCAGCTCAAGCTGGGCAGCGGCGGGCTCCGCGACGTCGAGTTCGCCGTGCAGCTGCTGCAGATGGTGCACGGGCAGGCCGACGCCGCCCTGCGGCTCCCCACCACGCTGTCCGCGCTCACCGCGCTCACCGACGGGGGCTACGTCGGCCGGCAGGACGGGTCGGCCCTCCGCGAGGCCTACCGGTTCCTCCGGACCATCGAGCACCGGTTGCAGCTCTTCCAGCTGCGACGCACGCACCTTCTCCCGGAGGACGAGGAGTCGCTGCGCCGGCTCGGTCGGTCCCTGGGCTACCTCAAGGACCCGCTCGCCGAGCTCGACGACGCGTTGCGCCACCACCGGCGCGAGGTACGCCGGCTCCACGAGAAGCTGTTCTACCGGCCCCTGCTGGAGTCGGTGGCGAGGATTCCCGGCGACACGGCCCGACTGAGCGCCGACGCAGCGCGGACCCGGCTGTCCGCGCTGGGTTACCAGGATCCCGACGCTGCCCTGCGCCACCTCGAGGCGCTCACCGAGGGGGTCTCGCGCACCGCGGCCATCCAGCGGGCGCTGCTGCCGGTGATGCTGCAGTGGTTCGCCGACGCCCCGGACCCCGACGCGGGGCTCTTCGGTTTTCGCAAGATCTCCGAGGCGCTCGGCCGGACGCACTGGTACCTCAGCATGCTCCGCGACGAGGGCGAGGTCGCCGAGCGGATGGCGCGACTGCTGGGGTCCAGCCGCTACGCCACCCAGCTCCTCCAGCGCGAGCCGGAAGGGGTGAAGCTGCTGGCGCGTGACCAGCTGGTCCCGCTCGACCGGTCCGTGCTCGAGGCGGAGATGCTCGCGTCGGCCGGACGGCAGGACGACCGCGTGACCGCCGTCAGCCAGGTGCGCGCCGTACGCCGCCGCGAGCTGCTGCGGGTGGCCGCGACCGACCTCTCCGGGCTCCTCGACGTCGCTGACGTGGGCGCGGCGCTGACCGACCTCACCCGCGCCACCCTCGAGTCGGCACTGACGATCGCGACCCGAGCGGTGGAGTTCGACAGGGACGCGACGCTCCCCACCCGGATGGCGGTCGTGTCGATGGGCCGGCTGGGCGGCCGCGAGACCGGCTACGGCAGCGACGCCGACGTGGTCTTCGTCCACGACCCGCTTCCCGGCGCCGATGCGGAGGAGGCTTCCCGAGCCGCTCAGGCGGTCGCCAACGAGCTCCGTCGGCTGCTGGCGATGCCGGGCAGCGACCCGGTGCTCGAGGTCGACGCAGACCTCCGCCCCGAGGGACGCCAGGGGCCACTGGTGCGGACGCTGGCGTCCTACGCCGCCTACTACGCCAAGTGGTCCGCGGTGTGGGAGGCGCAGGCACTGCTCAGGGCGGAGGCGGTCGTGGGGGACCGCGACCTGTGCGCGGCGTTCATCGCGATGGTGGACCCGCTGCGCTACCCGGCGGAGGGGCTGGACGCGGCCGCGGTCCGGGAGGTACGCCGAGTCAAGGCGCGCGTCGACCATGAGCGGTTGCCCCGCGGAGCCGATCCGGCCACCCACCTCAAGCTCGGCAGAGGTGGGCTCTCCGACATCGAGTGGACCGCACAGCTCCTCCAGATGCGGTACGCCGGCCGGGTGCCGGCCCTGCGGACCACCCAGACAGTCACGGCGCTGCGGGGGGCGGTGGAGGCGGAGCTGCTCGAGCAGGACGACGCCGACGTCCTGGTGGACGCGTGGCGCATGGTCAGCGGCGTCCGCAACGTGGTGACGCTCGTGCGGGGCAAGCCCGCCGACCAGATGCCGCGCGACACCCGCGAGCTCTCGGCGGTCGCGGGTGTCCTCGGGTACCAGCCAGGAACCTCCGAGGCGTTCGTCAACGACTACCGCCGCATCACCCGACGGGCCCGCGCGGTCGTCGATCGGGTCTTCTGGACCTGAAGGTCTGGTGGGCCGCTCAGGAGCACCGGCGGCTCCCGCGATCGTGGGTTGTCCCGCCGACAGTGGTGAAGGCCCAGCTGAAGGACCTCGGCGCGAGTGAGAGCCGCAGCACGCCGAAGCTGTCGTCGTCGACGAAGCGGGAGCCACGCGACCGGCTCGTCACGGAGTAGTGCGACTTGCCGCCGGCTCCGGAGACGAACTGCATCATCCCACGCCTACGCAGCTCGCCGTCCGCGTTCATCCGGGCGAACCGCTCGTAGTGGTGGTCGTGGCCAGACAGCATCATCTCCACGCCGTGGTTGTCGGCGATCGCGAAGAACCTGCGCATGCCCTCGTTGAAGCCATGCTGGCCCGAGGAGAAACGGGGGGAGTGCATCGCCAACAGCGAGCACCTCGAAGGATTGGCGTCGATGGCGCGCCGCAGCCAGCGGTACTCCCGCTGGCAGTTGATCTCGCTGCAGTTGGAGTTGAGCGCGTAGACCGTCCACCTTCCGAGCGTGCGGGTGTAGTAGCCGGGTGGACCTGGCTGCCTGCGGTGGAAGTAGCGGTAGTAGCCGGCAGCCCCGCTGGTGTTGTACTCGTGGTTGCCGGGCACCGGGTGCGTGCGTCCCTTCAGCCGTCCCCAGGACTCGTCGTAGGACTTGCGGAAGGCACGGAACCGGCCGTCCTCGTACTGCAGGTCGCCGAGCGCCAGGACGGCATCAGGGCCCAGCCGGCGGGTCAGCGCGGCGGTGTCGGCCTGTCGGCAGCGGGTCTGGGTCCTCGGTCGGCGCGGAGCGCAGGCGATGTCGCCCACGGCGACCACCTTGACGGTCTTCCCGGCGGCAGCACGCGTGGACTGGAGGGAGGCCGCGGTCGACATCTCTGTCGGGTCGCTCGTCGTGCCGTCCGTCCGCACGTCAGCGAAGACGCCGATCGAGAGCGCGAAGGCGGACAGTGTGGCTACCAGTCCCGAGAGCGCAGCGCGGAGATTCATCCCAAAAGTCTGCCACGTCCCAATCGCGCAGCGGTCATCGGACTCGCGCGCGGCTGGAGAAGTTGGCGGCGCTGTGGCCATGAGTCCCCGCGTTGCTGCCCGACCGGCTGCCCGGCTGGCCCTGGCGTTGAGCCTGGGGTCGGCCCTGCCCCTGGCGCTGCCCCTGGCGCTGGCCCTGGCTCCGAGGCTGGCCCTGGCTCCGAGGCTGGCCCTGGCTCCGACGCTGCCCCTGGGTCCGCGGCTGCCTCACAGCCTTGCCGCCGTTCGACGCGCCCGTGCCGCCGGCCATCTCGGCGCCGCCGGCGACCTTCGCCGCATAGGTGCGCTCGCCGGGTGCGATCAGCTGGAGGATCGGGTGGTCGGGTCCGGCCTTGGTGAGCTGGGGCTTGATGCCCGCCTTCCGCGTCAGGTCGCGGACGTCGCGCACCTGGGCGTCGAGCATGAGGGTGACCACCGTGCCGTCTGCGCCGGCCCGTGCGGTGCGGCCGGAGCGGTGCAGGTAGGCCTTGTGCTCGACGGGCGGGTCGGCGTGCAGCACGAGACCGACGTCGTCGACGTGGATGCCGCGAGCCGCGATGTCCGTGGCGACCAACGTGGTGGCGGTGCCGTCCGAGAAGCTCGCCAGGTTGCGGGTGCGTGCCCCTTGCGACAGGTTGCCGTGCAGCTCGACGGCGCTGACGCCGCGCGCATTCAGCTGCCGCGCCAGGGCCTTCGCGCCATGCTTGGTGCGGGTGAACACCACGGTCCGCCCCGGGGCGGCCGCCAGGTCGGCGATCACGTGGATCCGTGCGTCACGGTCGACGTGGAGGACGTGGTGGGTCATCTGGGTGACGGGCGAGCTTGCGGAGTCGACGCTGTGGACGACCGGGTCCGACAGGTAGCGGCGTACGAGCACGTCGATAGCCCCGTCGAGGGTCGCCGAGAACAGCAGCCGCTGCCCGCGTTGCGGCGTGCGGTCCAGGAGGCGTCGTACGGTCGGCAGGAACCCGAGGTCGGCCATGTGGTCGGCCTCGTCGAGCACGGTGATCTCCACCGCGTCGAGGCGGATGTGACCACCGCGCATGAGGTCCTCGAGCCGTCCGGGGCAGGCGACCACGATGTCGACGCCGCGGCGCAGCGCCGCCTGCTGCGGTCCCGGCTTGACGCCGCCGAAGATGGTGGCCGTCCGCAGCCCCATGGACTCGGCCAAGGGGGACAGCGCGGCGTCGATCTGGGTGGCCAGCTCGCGCGTAGGAGCCAGGATCAGCGCCCGCGGGCGACCGGGCTGCCGAGTGGTGGAAGCGGCGGCCAGTCGGGCGATGACCGGCAGCGCGAAGGCGTAGGTCTTGCCCGAGCCGGTCTTCCCACGGCCGAGGACGTCGCGGCCGGCGAGGGAGTCAGGAAGGGTGGCTGCCTGAATCGGGAACGCCTCGTTGATCCCGTCGCGGGCGAGCCGGTCGACGAGGGGGCGGGGGAGGCCGAGGTCGGCGAAACCGACCGGCGTGACGTGTGCAGATATGGATGTAGGCATGACATGAAGGCGGCAGGCCGCCGTAGCTCAGCTCCAGAGGTG
Source organism: uncultured Nocardioidaceae bacterium (assembly GCA_902805845.1). Lineage (GTDB taxonomy): Bacteria > Actinomycetota > Actinomycetes > Propionibacteriales > Nocardioidaceae > Marmoricola_A. The sequence goes on along the minus strand of CADCUI010000084.1, from coordinate 7,154 downwards.
GAAGGGGTCGTCCTGCCCGGCGCGGGTCAGGGCCCGCGGCGCTCGGTGGATGACACGAAGTCAGGTCGGCCCGAGGCAGAACAGACAGGGCCGATGAGGTCAGCCTACGCTGTCTCGAGGCTGGAGGTGGCCAGTTGACGTGTGAGGCGCGTCATGGCCGCGCCGAGCGACCGGCCCCCGCCGAGCAGGAGCGGAGGGGCCGGCCCCGGCGCCTTCCACACGCCGGGGCCAGCCCTTCCAACTTCCTGGAAAGGGCGGGGGGCACCCTTCCCGCCGGGATGCGGGTCGTGGTCCGCAGACCGCGGGGACCAGAGCAGGGGGTTGAGGTCCCACGCGCGGGTTCTCCCGGCACCCATAGTCTCGCCGCAGACGGAGGCAAGCGCGCCCCCCGAGAGGCCTCAGAAGGGCGCATTGCGAAATGTTGCAGCCCATCGCCCGACACGGGCGGACGTCGAGATGGTGCTGTCACCCGCCTCGTGGGGAGGACACTGGCGTGATGGGAGGGTGGCGGCGGCGTCGGGGGGCCCCGCTGCTCGCCGGGGTCGGCTCGGTCGGGTCCGGCGTGCTGGTGGCCGGGATCTGCACCTATCTCTTCCTCGGCCTTGCCGGACGGGTCCTGGGGCCGGCAGGCTTCACCCCCGTCTCGACGCTGTGGGCGCTTCTCTTCATCGTGGGGCCGGGGTTGTTCCTCCCGGTGCAGCAGGAGCTGGGCCGGGTCATCGGGGGGCAGCGAGCGGCCCGCGGCGGTGGCCACGCATTGCTCAAGGTGGCCCTCCTGGCGGCGGGCTTCGCCGTCACCGCGACGGCTCTCGCCGTCGCGACGCACGAGTGGATCGTGGACGAGGTGTTCGCCGGGGACACCGCCATGCTCTGGTGCTTCGGGCTCGGCCTGTGGGCCTATGCGCTGATGTTCGTGGCCCGTGGCATCCTCTCCGGGCTCGGCGAGTTCAGCGACTTCGGCTGGCTCATCGCCGCCGAGTCCGTGGTGAGGCTGGTCGCCGGTGTCGCCTTGACGCTGACGGGGGCCGGGTCTGCCGCGGGCTTCGGCGCAGCGATCGCTCTGTCGCCGCTCGTGGCTCTCGCCGTGGTGACCCGCATGGGCCGCGGGCTCCGCCTGCACGCCGGTGACACGGCAGGATGGCGCGAGGTCACGCGTGCCATGGGGTGGCTGGTCCTGGGGGCGTTCATGGCGCAGTCGCTGGCGAACGCGGGTCCGCTGGCCGTCCAGCTGCTGGCCGATGAGTCTGAGCTGGACCGGGCCGGTCGATTCCTCAGTGCCCTCGTCGTGGCCAGACTGGCGCTCTACCTCTTCCAGGCGGTGCAGGCGACCCTGCTTCCCGACCTCGCCCAGATGGTGGCGCGGGGACAGATCGCCGAGCTCAAGGGCGCCCTGCGCCGGGTGACCCTGGTGTGCACCGCCCTGATCGTGGTGACCACCCTGGGATCCTTCCTGCTGGGCTCGTTCGCAGTGCGCGTGGTGTTCGGCCCCGGCTTCGCGCCCAGCGACACGAGCATGGCGGTGCTGACCGGAGCGACCGGCTTCTACGTGCTCGCGGTCGCCCTCAGCGGTGCGGCCATCGCCGCCGCGGCGCACCGGCTCAGTGCGAGCGCCTGGATGGTGGGTTTCCTCGTGTTCGCCGGTGGGGCGGCGCTCGTGGACGACCTGTTCCTCCGGGTCGAGGTCGGCTACCTGCTCGGCTCGGTGGCGGCCGCCGGCGTGCTCCTGGTAGGGCTGCCGCTGCGCCTTCGCAGCCACACGTCCGACGCGGAGCGGCCGGTGAGCCGACCGGGCGCTCACCCTCCCGCGTGAGGCCCGACCACGCCCTCGCCGAGGCCGGCGCCACTGGAGTCCGAAGGACCGATCCACACCCACCAGGTCGACCCGTCTTGTGTCAGCTCGAACGTCTGGCGCCCGCGTACGGCGCGGAGCATCTCCACGTCGTCGGTCACCACCCGCCAACCCTCCGCCGGCAACGTGCCCTGGTAGTGCGCACGCACGTCGACGTCGTGGCGTGCCATCAGCTGGGTGGCGCACCCGTCGACACCGCTCGACCCGCCTCCTCCGAAGGGCGCTGGATGGCTGATCCGCTCGAAGGCGGTCTGTGCGGCACGGGTGACCGGTACCGCGGGGCCGGCCGAGAAGCCGTCCGTGCAGACCGGAGCGGCGGGGTAGCGCTGGTACTTCTCGTGGGCGCCGAGCATCGCGGCGGCGGGCACCCCGGCGACCAGCAGCCCGGCGACGACGCAGGAGGCCACGGTGATCATCCGCTGGCGAGGGGTACGCCGGGCCAGCAGCAGGGCGATGAGGACCGGGACTGCGGCGATGGCGATGCCGGGCGCCCAGTCCCCGACTGCTCCGATCGCCGTCTCCGCCGCCGGCTGCCCGGTGTCGCCGTACTCCATGGTCAGGCCGTAGACGAGGGTGATCAGCATCGTCGTGAGAACCGCGCCCGTGATGAGGGCGAGGGCCGCGCCGAGACCTGCTCGACCGGTCGAGGGCACCGTGGCGTTGCTCGTCATGTGCATGATGACAGCGTTCTCTCCGACGCAGCTGACGGCATCCGCACGGATACTCAGCCGCTGTGAGCTACTGGCACCCGGTGGTCCGGCAACCTCAACGCCGCCTGATCCGGACCTCTTCACAGCCGTCCTCCACGACGTCTGACGGGTCGGCCACGACGTAGTCGTAGCCGGCCCCGCAGCGCACCAGGTCACGCGCTGAGGGGTCGCCCGCGGCATGGACCTGGTCGTTGCCGCCCCCGACGCGGACGACGTCGTCCCCGCCCCCGAGCTCGACGTAGTCGTTGCCGCCGAGGGTGGCGACGACGTCGTCACCTGCGTGCGCCTCGATCGCGTCCATGAAGCCCGTGCCCTCGATGCGGTTCCCCTCGCCATCACCGGCGTACAGCATCTCGACGGACTCGCACCGCTCCACCGTGTCGCCCAGCACGGCTCGGACCAGGTCCGTCCCAGGGCCACAGTCGATGGCGTTGCCCGGCATCCGTCCCGGCGAGTGCTGATAGGCGGTGATCTCGTCGTCTCCTCGTCCCCCGGTGATGCGGATCGGAGACGCTGCCCGTGTCTGGATGTAGTCGGCGTCCTGACCGCCGCTCACCGCTACTGCCTCCCCGTAGGCATACATGACGTCGGCCCCGGGGCCCCCGAACAGATAGCTGCTGCCCGGGGCTTGAGCTCCGACAATGAGGCTGTCGGCGCCACCCTCACCGTAGAGCTCCAGGCGCCCCGACCCCACCACGTCGGCGACGTCGTCGCCGTAGCCGCCGCGGAACAGGAGATCCCCGGTGAACGGGGGAGGGGTGGGGAAGCCGGGGTTGTCGGTCCAGTTGCTCAGTACGTCGTTCTGCGCGCCGCCGAACACCCGGTCGGTGCCGTTGCCGCTGAGGAAGGTGTGATCGGCGCCGAACGACCCGCGGATCTCGTCATCGCCTCCCTGACCGTGGAACGAGTCATTGCCCGCGCCGCCGTCGAGCCGGTCGCGGCCCGGGCCGCCGAACAGGAAGTCGTCGCCGAGGAGCCCGGACAGGGAGTCGTCGCCTTGGCCGGCCAACATCCGGTCGGACTGCGCGGTTCCCACCAGCTCGTCGTTCCCGTCGGTGCCGGCGACCTGCTGGGCGTGGGCTCCGGCCGCCGTGGCGAGGGGCAGCGCGACCAGCGTAAGGAGTCCGGTCGTCATCGATACCCGCCTGCGGGTCCAGGTCTGGCCCGACCAGCCGACCCGACCGGCGCGGTTCCGGGTGACTGTCAGACAGCACTTCTCGGCCAAATCCGGAGACTTCACGCTTTTTGCCACGGCGTCAAGGTACGTGCCGCGGTCCCGAGGTAGGAGATCACGACACGAAGTGATGACGAAGGTCCCAGATCGGCACGAGTCGGGCTGGCTCTCGTGCCGGCTCGGCCGCAGGATGCTTCCGTGAGAGATCCAGATTCCGCCCTCGAGACCAATCCGCCGGTCCGGTCGCCGCGAACCCTGTGATCGTCACCGCGTTGCCTGCTGATGCCGGGAGGTGCTCCGGGGGGAGCCGAGCGCCGGTGGCGGAGGGGGTGGCACCCGCCCGGACCCTGCATCGTGGGCGGGTGTCGCCCTCGCCTGATCAGGGTCCTCGATGTCTGCTGGAACCGTGCTCGAGGCCTGCATGTCGGTGTAGATGCAGCGGATCGCCCACAGCGGTTACGAGCCCCCAGGCGCAGCGACGCGACCTCCGACTGCTCGTCGACGTTCATCCCTGAGCGCAACGCGAGGTGCCCGGGCGAAGTGCCCGTGGCCGCTGGCCTCGGGGACGAACGGCCCTGTTGACGCATGGCTCGCCGGCGTCCGATAGGCAGCGGTGACACCTCAGTCGCCGTCGGTCACCGGCTCGCCCCAAGGAGGACACGGATGCGGACAACAATGTTCATCGGGAGCGCGGCCATGGTGGTGGCGATGAGCGCGGCGCCGGCGTTCGCCGACGTCATCGTCGGCACCTTCGGTCCCGACCGGCTGGTCGGGACCGAAGGTGCCGACCAGATCGAGGGACGCGGGGGTCGCGACGACATCCGCGGGCTCGGCGGCAGTGACCACCTGCGAGGACAGGGTGGCATGGACGAACTGCGCGGCGGCGAAGGCGCAGACGTCCTGGCCGGCGGCGGCAGAGCAGACCGCGCGTACGGCGGCGTCGGCGCCGACCGACTGCTCGGCGGTCGAGGGATGGACGCCCTCCTCGGTCGGCGAGGAGCGGACCTGATCGAGGGAGCGCGTGGGAGGGACGAGGTCATCGGCAACGGCGGCGACGACGTGCTCAGAGGTCAGAGGGGCGCCGACGTGGTCATGCCGTTCCTCGGCGCGGACGTCGTGGCCGCCGGCTCTGGCAACGACCATGTCTTCGTGGCCAACGACGGCAAACCCGACGTGATCAGGTGCGGCGCCGGCGAGGACGTCGTGCAGTACCCGAACGACAACCCCGAGCAGATCGACCGGATCCGTGGCTGCGAGACGGTCACGTCGGGGGGCTGACACAGAACCTCGGCGGGGTCGCTGCACGCTGAGGGTGACTGACGGGCACCGCCCCGCCCCCCACTTCTACGGCCGGGGCGGTGCCGTCGGCTTGAGCATGCCAAGCAAGCCGCTGCAGGATCGTGCACTGCACATCCCCGCAGGGTTCTCCGTCTTCTGCCCGACCGCCGGTCGACCTACCGTGAAGGAGTCGAGAGAGAAGCGCAGAGGCCCACCCCACCCAAGGCCCCGCAGCGGCTCACCCCCCGGGCCCGCTCTCGACCCGGCGGGAGGCGTCCCCCACAGGCCTCCCGCCCTCAGCTTGCCAAGGTTGGACAGCAACCCCCCGGCCCGCGGGAGAGGCCGGGGGTGCTGTCTGCTCGACCTGCCACGACTACGGGGTGGAGATCCGTGTCTCGCACGTTGACGCGGTGTCGATGTCGGTCCCGCCGTCACAGGTGTCGGTTCCCATGCCGCCGGTGAGGGCGTCGTTGCCGCCTGCGCCGTAGAGCTTGTCGTTGCCGTCCTGACCGAGCACCTCGTCGTTGCCGCCTGCGCCTTGGAGAAGGTTGCCGGCGCTGTTGCCGGTGATGGTGTCGGCGCCCGGTGAGCCGGTGACGTTCTCGAACAGGGTGAGGACGTCGGTGCCCTCTCCGGTGGCGGAACCGGTGGTCAGGTTGACGGTGATGGCGGGGGCTTGGCCGAAGTGGGCGGTGTCGACGCCGGCGCCGCCATTGATCCGGTCGGCGCCAGGTCCGCCGCCGACGGTGTCGGCGCCGTCTGCTCCGAGGATCGTGTCGATCCCGGCTTGACCCCAGAGCCCGTCGATCCCCGCGCCGCCGTTGAGGGTGTTCGCACCGGCGTTGCCGTCGAGCTTGTCGTTGAACGGCGACCCGACGAGGTTCTCGATGTCTCGCAGCGTGTCGGTGCCGTGGCCGGTCGCTGTTCCCGTGGTCAGGTTCGCGGTGACAGCCGCCGGGGCGTCTGCGTAGCTCGCGGCGTCGATGCCGGGGCCTCCGATGAACACATCATCACCGCCCTGTCCCTTCAGGACGTCGTCGCCCGCGAGGCCGCAGATGACGTCGTCTCGAGCGGTGCCCACCACAGTGTCGTTCGCGGCGGTGCCGATGACGTTGCATCGAGGGACGGCGCTGAGGCGTCCCGACAAGGGGGAGTAGCCGTTCTGGGCATTGACCACGATGTGGTAGGTGGTGTCCGCCCTGGCTGTGAAGGAGAGGCCGGGAGTCTCACAGCTGGCCCCCTCCTCCTGGGTGACGTGCACACGTGCGACCCGAGCGAGGCTCGTGAGCGCCGACCCGGTGTACACGGCGAGGTCAGTGGCGTCGTAGAAGCACTGCATTCGGCCTTCGTCGCCCACGGTGGCGCCGAGGGTCACGTCGGAGTCCCACTTCGCCGTCCAGCGGTACCAGAGGGAGTGGCTTGCCGCACTGCCGGCGTGATGCTGTGGTTCCTCTGCCTCGGCGGTGGCGAGGTCAACACCGTCCTCGATGGAGGGAAAGACAGCATCCAGACCACTGAGAACTGCGGGGCTGGCGAAGTCGTCGTTGGCGGGCCTGGTGAAGAGGCGCCAGTCAAGCTGGAAGCTTCCTTCACCGCCGGCGACCGAGATGCGGTAGACGGTTCCTGCCACGACGTTCGCTTTCAGGCACTGGTCGTCGTACCAGTCGGGGTCACACTCCCGCTCGTCGTTCTGCAGGTGGCTGATCGAGGAGCCGGTGTAGATGTCGACCACGTGTGGGGCCGCGGTGGCTATCTCGACTCTCCCGCTGGCGGGAGCCACCCACCGGTACCACACTGAACTGCCGGTTTCGTCGCCCCAGTAGTTGGCATGCTCGGGCTCGCCCGGTTCCATCGTGGCGCCCACGTTGCTACCTGTCACAGCGCCGCTGGATCCCGAGAGGGCTCGAGCATCCGCGAAGTTGTCGTTCGCTGGTGCTGCGAAGGCGGACCCGGCGTGAACCGTGGCGAGTCCGGAGAGCGCTAGCGCGCCGGCCGACAGGAACGCGAGACGGATCCCGGTACGGCGAAGGTGAACAGCGAACCGTGTGTGCATAGGACCCCCCGAGGCCGTTGACTGCAGGTGTGCAACGTGGACGCTAGGTTAATTCGGGCGTGTTGCCCACATAAGGGCCAAACGTCCATA
>CADCUI010000083.1 GCA_902805845.1 uncultured Nocardioidaceae bacterium | reverse complement strand
TGCTGGTCATCCTGTTCCTCGCCTATTACTGCGGCGGGTACGTCGCCGGCCGGATGGCGCGCTTCGACGGCCTGAAGCAGGGCCTCGCGGTGTGGCTGTGGGCCATCGTGATCGCCCTGGTCGTCGCGGCCGTCGGCGCCATCGCGGGCGCGGAGTACAACGTGCTCGAGCAGCTCAACAGCTTCCCCCGCATCCCCGTGAACGAGGGAACCCTCAGCACCGGGGGCATCATCGCCCTCCTTGCTACCGTCGTGGCTACACTCGGAGGCGCCCTGCTCGGCGGACTGGCCGGCATGCGGTTCCACCGGAAGGTCGACAAGACCGGGCTCGGCCGGTAGTTCGGAGGAACAGCCGTGCACACCCGGACGCTCCCGGCAGCTTGCAACCTGTCGATCGGTGCGAGTCCAGCACAGCGCTGGGGCGGGCAGGCACACCGTGTCTGCCCGCTCCCCTGTCGCCGTGATCACGGATCCTCGGACCGGGCGGCATGGTCGTGACGCTCTACACGCGCTTGTGGATCCTGGTGTGGCTCCCGACGCTGACCGCGATCGTCGTCGCCGGGATGTTTCTCGTCTCGACATTGGACGTGGTCGCAAGCGTGTTCCTAGGTGCCGGTATCGGCACGTTGGCATCGCTCTTTGAGTGGCCGCACCGCCCTCCACACGTCAGCGCTGGACGACGGGCAACGACGTGGGCGGTGTTCGCCGGCACAGCAGCCGGAGCCATCGCAGTCCTCGCTCCGGTCCTCGGGAACCTGCTGTGGTCGTGCCTGGCCATGGTGGGTGCCACCTCTCCCCTGGTGATCGGGTGCGCTGTCCGGGTTCTCCGACGCCCGCCTCCCACGAAGATGACCGACCGGGAGCTCTGTCGCACCTGGAGGTCCACCACTGCCGCCCTGCGCGCACACCCCTCCACCGAGCAGGCCATAGCCCTGGCGGCGCGGCGAGAACGCCTGCTGGACGAGATGGAGAGCCGCAACCCACCAGGTCTCAAGGCGTGGCTGGACACAGGGTCCTGCGCAGACGACGCCCTCGAGGAGTTCTTCATCCGCGAAGGTGGATCCCGCAACTGAACCGCACTACTTAGCATGACCCATCGAGATTCGACAGCACTGAAGGAGAACCAAGATGAACATCGACAAGGCCCAGATCATCGACCTGCTCAAGCAGCGCGGAGACCACGACAAGGCCGCCCAGGCACAGTCCGACCTGCCCGACCAGGTCGACACCGATAACGACGCAGGCCTCCTCGACAAGCTGGGGATCAATCCCGGCGATCTCCTGGGTGGCATGGGCGGCAAGCTCGGTCTCTGACCACCGTCCAGCAGCTTCGAAGCGACACCGCACCTGCCCGACCTCTCGCTGCCACGGTTTGCGAGGGGTCGGGCTGCGTTGTGGCGATGTGGAGCCGCTGCTTAGGGCGTCGCGGTGCTGCCGCGCCAGGCCATTGCGCTCATCGGCTCGTGGGTGCTGATCGCGCTCGTGGCCACCTCCGTGCGAACCAGCCGGACACCGTAGGTGACGATCCAGACCAGCCAGATGACGCAACCAGCGAAGCCGATCAGGGAGAGCGCGCCGCCATCCCCGCCCAGGACGACGTCATCGCCGCGATGGTCATGGCGCCGGCCCCGACCAGCCGCAGAGTCCCGACTCAGCGTCGGATCAGGCCGGTGCGGCACGGTCACTGTTCGTCGACCGTGGATGGTCGGGCATGCGAGTGCGGGACGTGGCACAGGCTGCCGAGGGGGAGTCGATGTCGACGACGCGCTCGACCACTCGGCTGCGTTGTACAACCCCGACGTGTTCCTCCTCCTCACCCAGGAGCGCGGTTGCACACCCGAGCAGGTCGAGCGCTGGTGGATCGAGACCCTGGCTCAGCTGCTCCTGCAGTGAACCTCATCGCCACCAGCCGCCCGTCGTCGTACTCGGCTCTCACGGCGTGAGCCAGCGACGGAGTCGCTTGTCCGCCACCTGCTTCCATGCGGCCTTGTAGTGGGCTCGCGAGCGTTCGGCGTGCTCCTGCTCCAGGTGTTGGAGCCTGCCGAGGACGAGCACGGACTCTCCGGCGAGCCCGCCGTGGGTGGCGAGCTCCCGCAGGAGCTCCTGGCTCACCACGCTGTCCTGGTGCTCGCCGAGCACCTCCTGGAGATCCTCCGCCGCAGCGCCGAGCTTCCTCGCCGACTTCCCGAAGACCGGCGCCAGCGACTCGCATGCGTACCGCAACCGCTTTGCTGCCTTGCGGAGCTCATGGAGCTCGACGTCCTGCTCCGCCGACGTCGCGGCGTGCTCGGCGGCCACCGCCCGCTTCTTGACCCGCCGCCAGTCGAGGCGGACCAAGGCCGGCAGGACCTCGTGCGCCGGCTCGTGGGCGGCGCTGGTCCACGGTGGCGAGTCGAGCAGCGCGTCGAGGGAGTCGAGCAGCCGGAAGTACCGGGCAGAGTCCAAGACCCGGAGGACCTGCGCGTGGGCCGTGCGGAATCGGCTCTCGAGCTCGCTGGACATGTCGCCGGCGGCCCTGAAGTCGGCCTCGGCATCAGGTCCGGCACCGTCGTCGGTCGCCATGGTGGTGAGGCGGTCCCGCATCACCTCGGCGTCCCTCGCCTCGCCGAGCACGCCCGCCAACCACTTCAGCTCGGCGCGCAGGTCGTCACCCGACTCGGTGTCGAGGAGCGGCCTGAACGTCGCGAGAGCGCTGCGCAGCCGCCGCGATGCGACCCGCATCTTGTGGACCGAGTCCGGCTGGTCGCGCCGGACCGCTGGGTCGAAAGCCTTGAGCGTGTCGACCTGGTCGCGCAGGTGCGCGAGGACCACCACGCCGGCCGGCCCTCGTCGGGACGGCTCTCTCTCGATGAGCTCGGCGTGGTCGGACGTCGGCAGATGCATGGCGCGGGCGAGCTTCGACCCGGCCGCAGCCGGTCTCGCACCGGCTGTGTCGGCCAGGTCGTCGGCTGCGCTGAGCAGCTTGCGCGATCCCTCGACGAGCTCGACCTCCCACTCCCGCCACGACGACGAGGTCACCGACCCGTCACCATCGGGGACCGTGGCGGTCACGTTGTCGTCACAGAACTCAGCGAGCGCCGTACCGTCCTTGCCCAGCAGGCGATAGACAGCCCGGCGGTTGCGTAGCGTGGCCACGGGGACCAGCTTCCGCCCCCGGACGTGCACCTGGACCAGGGACCGCAGTGGCTTGGGCACCGTGGGGGTTGCCGAACGCCGCCGGAGAGGCTCCGTGAGCTCCTCGCGGTCGCCCGCACCGCGGGGCAGCTTCAGGTGCCACCCGTCGTCGTCGCCGCCGGTACGTCGGCGCAGCGTGACCCCGACACGCATCAGGTCCTGGCTGTCGGTGTCGAAGTACACCGACTCGAGCTCGAGCTCCCGAGGACCTTCGACCGTCTCGACCTTCGGCAGCGTGGCAAGGCGCGGAACCGACGCGCCTGCTCCCACCTCGTACTTCCGCTCGACCTCCAGGTGCGCCTTCACCACTCTCTTCTACACCCGCAGCATGAACACGCCTCCGGGTGCAGTGCCGCTCCGCGACCGGATCGTCGTCATCGGCATCTGACGGGATCACACAGGGGCACGCCTGGCCGGCTGGCCGTGGCGTTGTCGTATGGCGGTCGACCTGTTCGTAGTACTGGTGAGATGCCCGCCCCGCAAGCGGGGACACCACCGCAGGAGATGACAAGCATGCAATCTCGCCAACGAGTCGCCCGTCGACTCTTCGACCTCACCGAGCCGATCTCGCTGGTCGGCTTCTTCTCCGAGGAACCGGCCGAGTCGATGGCTGCGCTCGGCTTCCGCAACTATTGGGACGGCTACTTCGCGGGACGTGCTGCGCCGCTCGGACGTGTCCCCGCCGGGGTGGTCCACGCGGCCTTCTACAGCTTCGCTGACGGCGAGGTGGCCCGCCACATCCCCCACGTGTGGAACACGACCACACCCGAGGCCGCACACGCCGCCCGCGAGCAAGGCTGCGCGGCGGCACTGCGGCGGCTCCTCGGCGACCTCGTCGGAACTCCCCGCCTCGCGCGCGCCGCCGACCTCCTCGCCAGGGCGTCGACCACCGCGCCGACCGAGGGCCGCGTCATGTACGCCGGCCTGCGAGGGCTCCCGATGCCCGAGGAGCCCGTGGCCCGCCTCTGGCACGCGGCCAACATGCTCCGCGAGCACCGCGGGGACGGCC
>CADCUI010000082.1:313-18232 GCA_902805845.1 uncultured Nocardioidaceae bacterium | reverse complement strand
GCAAGCGCCGGGCGTCCGCGGGTGTTCCGGCCCGCCGTGAGGGGACGGCACGGGGGACCACCCGACGGCCGGGTGCGGGAGGAGCACGGATGTCACGAGCACCGGCAGTCGTCGTGTTCGACGTGAACGAGACGCTGTCTGACATGTCACCGATGGCCGGACGGTTCGAGGACGTCGGCGCGCCGACCCACCTCGCGGCGGCCTGGTTCGCCGGTCTTCTCCGCGACGGCTTCGCGTTGACGGTCGCCGGCAGCAGCCAGCCGTTCGCGCACATCGGAGCGGAGGCCCTGCGCGTCAGCCTCCAAGGTGTGCCCCTGACCGAGAGCCTGGACGATGCCGTCACCCACATCATGGACGGCTTCCAGCAGCTGGATGTACACCCTGACGTCCCCGCGGGAGTCCGAGCTCTGGCCGACCTCGGCATCCAGCTGGTGACTCTCAGCAACGGCTCCGCGTCCGTCGCGGAGCGCCTCTTGGAGCAGGCCGGCGTGCGCGACCGCTTCGCCCACCTCTTGTCCGTCGAGAGCGCGGGGACCTGGAAGCCCGCACGAGGTGCCTACGCCTACGCCTTGGAGCGGTGCAAGGTCGACCCGATGGACGCCCTGCTCGTAGCCGTGCACCCGTGGGACACAGACGGAGCCAGTCGCGCCGGCCTGGGAAGTGCGTGGATCAACCGGGGAGGTGGCACCTACCCGGGACACTTCACGCCTCCGGATCTCGAAGCCAGGTCGCTGGTGGAGCTGGCGGACCAGTTGCGTTGAGCTCCTGCGTGGCCCTCGGCTCCGGGGACGTCACGGGCCGGACGTAGCGCTGCTTCCCGGCGCGGTGCTGACGGTCGGCCTGTCGAGGGTGCGCACCGACCGGGACAGCAGCGTGACGAGCGAGATCGAGATCATGGCGACACCGCTCACCGTGAGCACGGCCCGGAACCCGAAGGAGTCGGCCAGCGGGCCGAACAGCAGCTGACCGACAGGCATGGCCACGAACGATCCCAGGGCGTCGTAGGAGTACGCGCGCGACAGCATGTCGTCGTCGACGTTCTCCTGCATCGCAAGGTTCCATCCCATGCTGAAGACCTCGACTCCAGCGCCGGCGATGAATGCCAGGACGATGAGCAGCCGCAGGTCCGGTTCCACGCCGAGGGCGACCAGCGGGACGCCGACGAAGGCGAACCCGAGCATGCCAAGCAGCAGTGGACGGGGGAGTCGGAGCCGAAGAAGGACCAGCGTCATCAAGAGCAGCCCAGCCGACTGGGCCGACAGCACGATCCCCCAGCCCTGCTCGCCGATGGTGTCCTTGGCGCGGGACGGCCCCAGGGTGAACCAGGCTCCCGCCTGGATCGCATTGAGGAACGAGAAGGCCAGCACGACGACCCAGAGCCAGGTGGTGGCGCGGAAGAAGCTCCACCCCTCACGGAGGTCCTGGAGCGTGCTGGAGTGCTGGCTCGGGGGCGGCTTCGGCGGGATCGTGACGCGGACCAGGCACCCGGTCGAGACCAGCCACGTGGCCGCGTTGGCCGCCAGCCCCCACCCCGGGCCGACGGTCACGACGAGGAGCGCGCTGAGGGAGGGCCCGATGATGGTGAGCCCACCACGGGAGAGCGACAGGAGCGCATTGGCCGGTTGCAGCTGCTGCTGGGGCACCAGCTGCGGCACCATGCCGGCCATCGCTGGGAAACCCGCGGCGTCGGCGATGCCGTTGACCGCGGCGAGCACCAGGAACATCCACAGGTCGGCCTGCCCGGTGATCACGAGGAACGCGAGCATCCCCTGCGACGCCGCGGCGGTCAGGTTCGACACCTGCAGGACCAGCGTCCGGGGGAACCGGTCGGACAGCACGCCGCCGTACAGCAGGAACACGACCATCGGGATGGTGTGGGCAGCCAGCACCTTGCCCAGTGATGTCGCGGAGTCGGTGACGTCCAGCACCGCAAAGGCAAGCGCCACCCCGGACATCATCGAGCCCAGGGTGTCGGTGACCCGCGAGGCGAAGTACCAGGCGAAGCTGCGGTGCCGCAAGGGCGCGAAGGAGTCCCGCCAGGTCATGTGCTCTCTCCCGTGGCCTCGGCTTCGGCGTCGGCCTCGGGGGAGACCATCCGGAAGGCCGCGGTCGTGAGGTTTGCATGCACCGTGCCGGGCGTCCGGGGCGGCTGCGCCTCCCGGTGCACGAGGTGGGAGGCCTGGGTGACCAGGCCCATGACCTCTTCCCAGACCTCGGGCGCGACCCACAGCTCCGCGTCCGCTGTGAGCCCCGGCGTCTGCGGCTCCTTGAGCCGGTAGCGGCGGACCAGCTCGGCGGCGATGGCAGCGACGTACTCCTCGTTCTCCTCGCGCGTGGACCGGGGACCCGTGTCGGGAGCGGCGTCCCAAGGATGTCGATAGCGCTTGGCGGTGCCGCCGCGGATCTTCTCCCGGCCGGCCTCGACGACGAGCTCCGACGCCTCGAGGAGACGGAGGTGGTACGAGGCGTTGGCATGCGTGAGGCCGAGCTCGCGCGCGACTTCCGCGGCGCTGAGCCTGCTCCCGGTCAGCAGGGACAGGATCTGCAGCCGCACGGGATGGGCGAGGGCACGCATCCTCGACACCTGCGCCTCGGACTGCTGCTGCACGACGGCGGCTCCTCGCTGACCCCCAAAGGTTTCTTGGGGAGTTTTATCGACGCGAGGACCGACCGTCAAGGAACTGGTGAGCTCGTTGGTGGGTCAGTTGGGGCTGACCCACTACCCGCAGGTCAGGTCCCTTGCCTCTGACACCCGGACAAGGGTTTAGTGGGCCCTCGGCCAACTCGGAGGTCCACATGCTGCGCTCACGCCGTCGTACACCTCGTGTCCTTGCCGCAGCGGTGGCGTCCGGTGCGCTCACGCTGTCGGCCGCTCCAGCGGCGTCCTTCGCGGTGTCGTCGGGCTCGAAGCCCGGCGCCCGGACGACGGCCGAACGGGTAGCGCCGTACACGACCAAGACGCCGATCAGCCGGGGGACCGGGGGAGCGGTGACGACCGTCGATCCGGAAGCCACCCGGGTCGGGCTCCGCGTGCTCGAGCGAGGTGGCAACGCGGTGGACGCCGCCGTCGCCGCTGCGGCGGCGCTCGGCGTGACCGAGCCGTTCAGCGCAGGGATCGGCGGCGGCGGCTACTTCGTTCACTACAACGCCCGGACCGGGAAGATCCGGACCATCGACGGTCGGGAGACGGCGCCCGAGTCGATGCCGCGCACCGCCTTCCAGGACGGCAACGGGGCGACCCGGCCGTTCGACGACCTGGTGACCAGCGGTGTCTCGATCGGCGTCCCGGGCACCCTGGCGACCTGGGAGGCGGCGGCCGACCGATGGGGCACCCGATCGCTGGCGAAGCTGCTTCGTCCGGCCGCGCGGCTTGCCGAGCGGGGCTTCGTCGTGGACGAGACCTACGCCCTGCAGACCGAGGAGAACCAGCCGCGCTTCGAGGCGTTCACCACGACGCCGGAGGTCTTCCTGCCTGGTGGCGAGGTGCCGGCGGTCGGCTCGCTCTTCCGGAACCCGGACCTCGCCCGGACCTACCGACAGATCGCCAGACGAGGCGCGGGCTGGTTCTACGGTGGTGCCCTCGGCCGCGAGATCACCGCGGTGGTCCAGTCGCCGCCCAAGAATCCGGAGACCACGCTCCCTGTCCCCGCCGGGTACATGCGCCCCCGCGACCTCGCGGAGTACGAGGTGATCTTCCGGAAGCCGACGAGAGTCAGCTACCGCGGCTACGAGGTCTACGGCATGCGGCCGTCGTCATCCGGCGGTACGACGGTCGGCGAGGCGTTGAACATTCTCGAGACGTTCGACCTGTCCGAGATGTCGGTCGTCGACGCCCTGCATCACTATCTCGAGGCCAGTGCCCTCGCGTTCGCCGACCGGGCCGAGCACCTCGGGGACCCGGCCTACACCCCGGTCCCGGTGCGGCGGCTCCTCTCCCAAGAGTTCGCCGACGAACGGGCGTGCGAGCTCGACCCGGACGAGGCCGCGACGAAACCTGTCCTGCCGGGAGACATCCGGACGGCTGACGGGACCTGTGACCTCGCTCGCGGCGCCGGCGCCATCCCACGCAGCGACACCGAGGGTCGTGAGACGACCAACCTCACCGTGGCCGACCGCTGGGGCAACGTCGTCGAGTACACCCTCACCATCGAGGCCACCGGCGGCTCGGGGCTCGCTGTGCCCGGTCGCGGGTTCCTGCTGAACAACGAGCTGACCGACTTCAGCACCACCTGGGTCGCCGACGACCCCAACCGGCTGGAAGGAGGGAAGCGGCCACGGTCGTCGATGTCGCCGACGATCGTGCTCCGCGGCGGCGAGCCGTTCCTGGCGCTCGGCTCCCCAGGCGGCTCGACGATCATCACCACGGTGCTGCAGACGATCGTCAACCGGATCGACCTCGGCATGGGACTACGGCGGGCAGTGGCTGCTCCGCGGGCAACGCAGGGGAACGTCACCGACGTGACGGCCGAGCAGGCGTTCGTCGACCGGTTCGGCGGTCCGCTCGGCGCTCTTGGCCACACGTTCGTCGTCGGGGAGGCCGGCACCAGCGCCGAGGACATCGGGGCGCTGACTGCGATCGAGTTCCGCGGGCGCAACCGACTCGTCGCCGCAGCCGAACCGACGAGGCGCGGCGGCGGGTCGGCCCTGGTGGTCAACGACCGCTGAGGGTGGGAACTGCCCTCCACGTCGCCAGGGCAATGCCATGCCCCCAGGCAGGCGTGATGCCGCGTCGGGGTCGGTCACCCCGGACGACCGTGCTTGGGCGAGTATGCGTCCGCCGGACGTTGTCGCTAGGTTGTGCAAATCGATTGCCAGTGTCGGGGGAGATCCCTGCAAGGAGATGACATGAGCACCATGGACGACACCCGCACCCGTCAGGCTTTGATCGTGCGAGGAGGCTGGGAGGGACACAGTCCCGTGGAGGCCACCGACCGGTTCATCCCCTTCCTGAAGGAGAGCGGCTTCTCCATCGAGGTGCACGCCGGGCCGGAGGTGTACGCCGACGCCGAGAAGCTGGCGGCCACGGACCTGGTCGTCCAGTGCTTCACCCAGGGCGTAGCCACCGACGAGCAGGTGCTCAACCTGTCAGCCGCCGTGCAGGCCGGGACCGGGCTGGCGGGCTGGCACGGAGGCATCGTCGACTCTTTCCGCGGGTCGCCCGACTACCTTCACCTCACCGGCGGCCAGTGGGCGGCCCATCCCGGCGGGTTCGTGGAGTACGAGGCCGCGGTGGTGGGGGAGCGGGCGAGCCACCCCATCGTGGCGGGGCTGGACAGGTGGGAGCTCAACACCGAGCAGTACTGGGTGCTCACCGACGAGCTGAACGACGTCCTGGCGACGACCACGTTCCCCGTCGGCCCGGAGACGCCGTGGCGCCAGGAGCTCACCTGCCCCGCCGTGTGGACGCGGCAGTGGGGCAAGGGCAAGGTCTTCGTCTCCACCATCGGTCACAAGCTCGAGGACCTCGACCATCCCGACGTCCGCGCGCTGACCGAACGGGGCCTGTTGTGGGCGAGCCGCTGACGCGGATCATCCTCGACACCGATCTGGCGATGGGAGCGCCGGGCTCGGACATCGACGACGGCTTCGCCCTTGCGCTCGCCCTCGCCGACCCTGCCCTGTCCGTCGAGCTCGTCACCACCGTCGGCGGCAACAGCGACGTCGACACCTCGACCCGCCTGACCCTCGACCTGCTGGAGGTTCTGCGCCGCTCCGACGTGCCCGTCGTCCGTGGTGCCGACCGCCCGCTGAACCCCGCGCTCTGGCACCCTGACCGGGGCCACCCCACGGCGGCTCGGCCGGCGGAGCCCGTCGCCGCCGCCGAGATCGTCGCCCGCGTGATGGCCGAGCCCGGCCAGCTGACCCTCGTCGCGATCGGGCCGCTGACGAACCTCGCCCTGGCGCTGATGCTCGAACCACGCATCGCTCGAGCCGCGCGCGAGGTCGTCGTGATGGGCGGGGTCTATCTCGAGCACACCAACGTCGGGTCCATGCCCGGTGAGTACAACTTCTGGTGCGACCCGGACGCCGCTCAGGTCGTGCTCGAGAGCGGCGCCGCCCTGCGGCTCGTCGGGCTGGACGTGACCCGGCAGGTGCGGCTGGACCGTCGTGACTGCGCACGAATGGCCGCGGCCGGCGAGTTCGGCCGGCTGGCCGCGACTCACACCGAGGCCTGGATCGCCTTCCAGGAGCGGGTCAAACCACGCGAGGAGATCGAGCAGGGCAGCTGTGCCCTCCACGACCCCCTGGCGGTCGCCGTCGTACCGCGCCCCGACCTGGTCACATGGCAGGAAGCTCACGTCGCGGTGGAGACGGCCGGTCGGGTCACCCGGGGCGTGGCCGTAGCCGACCTGCTGATGTGGGAGGACCCGCCCCCTCCGAACTGCCGGATCGCGACCTCGGTCGACGCCGAAGCGTTCCGGCGGCTCTTCCTCGAGCGGATGGCGGCGCTTCCCTGACGTCACGTCGATGTCGCGGTCGTCGGGCCCGCGTTGGTTCTGCCCGCGGATTCGCGGCTGAGGCCATTGACCGTCATGCCGACGACGCCTTAGCGTTCGAGCGCTAAACGATTTGCACGACGACCGGACCCGAGGGGGACATCGCATGAGCCAGTGGGACGCGCCGGGGCAGCCCTCGCTCGGCGTGGCGATGATCGGCTACGCCTTCATGGGCGCAGCCCACTCGCAGGGCTGGCGCAACGCACACCGGTTCTTCGACCTCCCCGCCGTCCCGGAGATGCGCGTGGTCTGCGGGCGCACCGAGTCCGCCACGCGTGACGCCGCCACGAAGCTCGGTTGGGCGACGTGGACGACGGACTGGCGCCTGGCGGTGGAGCGCGACGACGTCGACGTCGTCGACATCTGCACTCCCGGTGACAGCCACGCCGAGATCGCCCTGGCCGCGCTCGCGGCCGGCAAGCACGTCCTCTGCGAGAAGCCTCTTGCCAACACCGTTGCGGAGGCCGAGACCATGGCTGCTGCCGCCGAGGAAGCGCAGCGCCGCGGGGTGCTGTCCGCTGTCGGCTTCAACTACCGGCGGACGCCCGCTCTGGCTCTCGCCAGGCAGCTCGTGGCGGATGGGGCCGTGGGCACGGTGCGGCACATCCGTGCGCAGTACCTCCAGGACTGGATCGTCGACCCGGAGTTCCCCCTCCTGTGGCGGCTGCAGAAGGACAAGGCCGGCTCGGGAGCCCTGGGAGACATCGGCGCCCACATCATCGACCTGTCGCAGTTCCTGACCGGGCAGCGCCTTGTCGACGTGGCCGGGCACCTGACCCGCTTCGTCGACCGGCGCCCGTTGCCGTCGTCGGGCTCCGGGCTCAGCGGCAGCGGCGGGGCCGGCGAGACGGGTGAGGTGACCGTCGACGATGCTGCGGTCTTCTTCGGCCGCACCGACGGCGGCGCCCTGGCGACCTACGAGGCCACCCGATTCGCGACCGGGCGGAAGAACGGGATGCGGATCGAGCTCAACGGCTCGGCGGGCAGCCTCGCCTTCGACTTCGAGTCGATGAACGAGCTCCACGTCTACGACGCGACCGTGCCGGCCTCGGGAGCCGGGTTCCGACGCATCCTGGTCACCGAGCCCGATCATCCGTACACGGCGGCCTGGTGGCCGCCCGGTCACGGCCTGGGCTACGAGCACACGTTCGTCCACGAGATCGCCGACTTCGTCCGCGACGTCGCCTCCGGTGTCCCGCCCACGCCGTCGTTCGCCGACGGGCTCCAGGTCCAGAAGGTCCTCGACGCGGTCGAGCGCTCGTCGGACGCTGATGCCACCTGGACGACCGTGTGAGGGTCCCGATCACTGCCTTCGCCTCCGATGGCTGAGGCCCCCGCCCCCCAAGGAAAGGCTTCACCGTTGAAGAGACTCCGCGTCGGTCTGATCGGTCTGGGCGAGGTCGCCCAGATCGTCCACCTGCCCATCATCGAGGCGCTCGCCACCCGTTACGAGCTGGTCGCGGTCTGCGACATCTCGCCGTCCCTGCTCGACCACGTCGGCAACCGCTACGGCGTCGAGAAGAGGTACGACGACGCCCTCGAGATGATCAGGACCGAGACCCTCGACTGCGTGTTCGTGCTCAACAGCGACGAGTACCACGCAGAGTGCGTGGTCGCGGCCCTCGACCACGGGGTGCACGTCCTGGTCGAGAAGCCGATGTGCCTGAGCCCGCGGGAGGCGGACCAGATCATCGCTGCCCGCGACCGGTCGGGCAAGGTGGTGATGGTTGCGTACATGCGCCGGTTCGCTCCGGCGTTCACCGAAGCCGTCGAGCGCCTGCCTGATCTCGGGCGGATCACCTATGCGCGGGTGCACGACATCATCGGCCAGAACCGGCTCATCATCGACCAGACCGCCACCGTCTTCCGCCCCGACGACATCCCGCAAGAGGCCGTCGAGGACCGGTGGGCCCGCGGGTCGGAGCTGGTCAGGGAGGCGCTCGGCGACGTGCCCGAGGAGCTGGCCTGGACCTATCGCCTGCTGTGCGGACTGGGGAGCCACGACCTCTCCGCGATGCGGGAGCTCCTCGGCCGTCCGCTGCGGGTCCTCGCCGCCCGGCAGTGGCGCAAGGGTGGCTTCATCGTCGCGCTCCTCGACTACGGCGACTTCGTCGTCACCTACGAGACCGGGGTGGACGTCCAGCTGCGTTTCGACGCGCACATCGAGGTGTTCGGCGAGACCGGTTCCCTCAAGGTGCAGTACGACACGCCGTACGTCCGCCACCTGGCCACCACTCTGGTGAGCGACCGGACCGTCGGCGACACGTACGAGCGCTCGGTGGTCCGTCCACACCTGAAGGATCCCTACACCCACGAGCTGGAGTACTTCCACGAGATGGTCACGACGGGTGGCACCCCCAAGACGAGCCCGGAGGACTACCTGCAGGACATGGACCTCTTCATCGAGCTGGTCCGCACCATGGAGAAGAACGCCTGAGAGCAGCGGCGCACCGCCGCGCATCGAATCCGAAACCGTGTCGAGACGGTCCGAAGATACGTGTCGTGGCCGACCGACCCTCCGTCGTAGCCTCACAGTTCACCCTGAGACGAGAGATGGTGCCGCCGTGTTGACCGAGCATGATGTCGAGTTCTTCCGCACCAACGGCTACCTGCTGCCGCAGCGGCAGCTCCTGGCGCCGGAGCGGCTGGAGCGGCTGGAGGCGATCTTCAACGCACACCTCGACGACAAGGGGGACAAGCTCTCCGACGAGCTGGACACCCCCCACTTCCGTGATCCGGAGCTGTTGGACTTCCTGCTCTCGGACGAGGTGCTCGACGTCGTGGAGCCGCTGGTCGGCCCCGACATCGCGTTGTGGTCCAGCCACTTCATCTCGAAGGACCCCTACACCGGGCGGGCGACTCCCTGGCACGAGGACAGCTCCTACTGGAACGGGCGGTTCAGCAGCTACGACCGGATCGTGACCGTGTGGTTGGCGCTGGAAGGCCCCAGCAACCGCGAGAACGGGTGCATGAGGGTGGTGCCGGGCAGCCACCTTGCCGGCGGCTTCTCGGAGAACTACGTGCCCACCGACATGAGCGTGCAGACCTTCCATGCCGAGATCGCAGACGTGCAGGAGAGCCAGGCGGTCGACTTCGAGCTCCAGCGTGGGGAGTTCTCGCTGCACGACGGCCGCATCGTGCACGGCGCGAAGCCCAACACCAGCCCGATGCGCCGCACCGGCTACACCATGCGCTACTTCCCGTCGTCGGTGAAGATGCAACCGATCGAGGCGAACAAGGGCTGGAAGATCTGGCTCGCACGCGGGAAGGACCTGGCCGGCAACGACTACGCCAACGTGCCGACCCCCGCATGAGGCTAGGCCTCCTCACGGCATGCCTTCCCGGCGCATCCCTGGACGAGGTCGCTGTCTGGGCCGGTAGCCACGGCTATCGCGCGCTCGAGGTGGCCGCCTGGCCGGACCGCCCGGGCCGGGACTGGGAGGCCACCCACCTCGAGGTGGAGTCGATGGACGAGGCGGGCGCCGATCGGGTCCGCTCACTGCTCGCCCGGCACGACCTGAGGTTGTCGGCCGTTGCCTACTACGAGAACAACCTGCACGAGGATCCCGCAACCCGGGAGGCCGTCCACGAGCACCTCCGGCGGTGCATCGACGCGGCGCAGATGCTGGGCTGCGGCCTGGTCGGCACGTTCGTCGGGCGTGACGTCTCGCTGACCGTCAGGGAGAACCTGCAGCTGGCCGAGGCGGTGCTGCCGCCGCTCGTCGACTACGCCGGCGACCGCGGCGTACGCCTGGTCATCGAGAACTGCCCCATGGAGGGATGGCACCCCGACGGGTATCCGGCGAACCTCGCCTACTCCCCGGAGCTCTGGACCTGGCTGACCAGCCTCGGTCTCTACCTCAACTACGACCCTTCCCACCTGGTCTGGCTGGGCATCGACCCTGTGCCGGCGCTTGCCGCTCACGTCGACCGAGTGCTGCACGTCCAGGCCAAGGACATCGAGGTCGACCGGGCGGCACGCAACCAGTTCGGGATCTTCGGCCAGGTCGTCGAGCCTCAAGCCTGGGTGAGCGGGTGGTGGCGCTACCGGATCCCCGGGCTCGGCGACGTCGACTGGCGGCGGATCATCGACACCCTGTACCAGGCCGGCTACGACGGAGTCGTCTCCGTGGAGCACGAGGACCCCGTGTGGAGCGGCGATCCGGAACGGGTCAGACAGGGCCTCGTCGTCGCCGAGCGCACGCTTTCACCCATGATCGTCGCCTGACCCTCCGAGAAAGGTCCGCCCATGCAACGCGGTGTCTACTTCGACGCGTGGTTCCCGCGCCAGCACTGCTACCACCCGAGCCTTCCGCCCCGCCGGCTGCGCATGGTGGACGATCTCGTCGACTACCGGGCGACCGTGCTCGTCTGGGCGTCCATGGGCGGCGGATCGCTGTCCCTGCCCTATCTCGAGCAGGAGGCGTTCGGGCCGGTGGACGCGCGGTCGCGCTTCTACGGGTTCGTCAACGACAGCGAGTTCATCGCCGCCTGCCACGAGCGCGGCATCAAGGTGTTGGGCATCGTGTTCGAGGCCCAGGGCTGGGAGTTCCCCGTCGAGCTGACCGAGGACGAGGACGCGGTCCTGTCCATCAACGAGCTGCGCGGGGTCGGAAAGCGCGGCTGGATGGGACTGCGCGAATTCTCCTCCAACCGCTATCCGAAGCTCTGGGACCCGGTGGAGAAGTACTTCCCGGACGGCCTCGTCAACAGCGAGGGTCAGCGCGTCACCGACCTGATCGAGGAGTGTGTGGCCCGCGACATCCACCAGCAGCCGTGCCACGCGCACTGGGTGGAGTGCCCTGACCGTGAGCACCAGTGCTTCTACATGGACCGCAACAACCCGGTCTGGCGCGAGTACCTCAAGGCCGTGATCCGGATCCAGATCGACGCCGGCGTCGACGGCATCCAGCTCGATGAGGCGGAGCTCCCGATGGGTGCGTTCCAGTACGGAGCGTGCTTCTGCAAGGACTGCATGAAGGGCTTCCGCGAGTACCTCCGGGTGCTCCCCCCTTCCCACGTCGAGGACGCGCTGGACGGTGCCGACCTGGACACCTTCCACTACGGCGAGTGGCTGCTGGCCAAGGGACATGACTTCAAGTCCGACCGGCAGGCGACGCCGCTCTTCGGCGACTACTACGCGTTCCAGTGCCGGGCCATCAAGAAGTACTTCGCCGAGCTCGCCGACTACGCGCGCGAGTACGGCCGGTCCGTGGGCCGCGAGGTGCTCGTGTCGGGGAACTTCTTCAACCTCGACCCGATGTACCTCGCCCTCGCCGACGACGTGGACATGGTCATCACCGAGATGCGCAACACGACGTACCGCCAGCCCGAGTGGTACCGATACGTCGCCGCGTTCGCCGGCGACAAGGACGTCGTCGTCGTCGAGAACCCCTACGGCGGGGTCGTGCCCGAGCTGATCGGCCTGCTCTCGGAGGGCAGGGGCCATGACCTGTTCCGGCTGTCGCTCTTCGAGGCCGCCGCCCTCGGCGCGAACATGTCGGTGCCCTACGGCTCGTGGATGGGCAGCGTCATCGAGGACTCCTTCTACGCCCCACACGGGCTGGCCACCGAGATCCAGGCCTTCCTGGCCGACCACGAGCGCCTGTTCGCCCGCCGCACCGCCAACAACGTCGCCGTGGTCTTCAGCGTCGAGAGCACTCGCCAGCTGATCGGCCGGGCGGACGCGAGCGACAACACCACCAACGCCCGCGACGCGTCCGTCGTGGTGCCGTACCGGGTGGCGACCAGCACCCTGGCCGACGCGACGATTCCCTTCGACGTGGTGATCTGGGCCGACGGTGTCACGGCCGAGGACCGAGCCACACCTGAGTCGCTCGTGCGGTTCGCGACCGTGGTGCTGCCCGACGTCCACGCGCTCACCGGCGCTCAGGTGGCCGCGCTGGAGGGCTACCTCGACAGCGGTGGGACCGTCGTGGTGACCGACCGCTTCGGCGAGGGCCTCCCTGCGTCGGTGCGCGAGCGGATCCTGGGCCACGAACGCGTGCACACCGGGCGGCACGACGTGCTGGAGGACCTGCTCCCGCACGGGCGGCAGGTCGAGACCGCGGTGTCCGCCGCCGCGAACATCCAGCAGCTCGTCGACGGGTCCTACGCGTTGCACCTGGTCAACTACGACTACGACGCCTCCCTGGACGCGGTCCGCGCCGTGCCGGACGTGTCGCTGCGGGTCAAGCTGCCCAAGGACATGGAGCGCGCAACCGCGGTGACGAGCGATGGCACGTGGACGTCACTGGAGCTGGCCCGGGACGAGGGCGTCCATGCGGTGACGCTCGACCACCTCGGGGTCTACTCGATCGTCGTCTTCCACGACGGCGAGCTCTCGAAGGCTCGGTGACGCGGTGAGGATCGCCGCGCTCCGGGGCCGTGAGTCCTTTGAGATCGAGGAGGTGGACATCCCGACGATCAGGCCTGACGAGGTCCTGGTGCGGGTCGTGGTCAACGGGGTGTGTGCGTCGGAGCTCGAGCCATGGCTCCTGGGTCCGCCTGCCGGGGAGGCCCGCTACCTCGGGCACGAGGTCAGCGGTGTGGTCTCCGATGTCGGTGCCGACGTCGTCGGCCTGACCGTCGGGGACCGGGTGGGCGTGTGGGTCCTCGACCGGGGCTTCGCGGAGTACGTCGCCGTGAGGGCGGCGTACTGCTTCCCGGTCGGCGACGGCCCGCTGGACGAGGCACTGGCCGAGCCGATCGCCTGTGCGGCCAACGCCGTTGAGCTGGCCGACGTGCGCCTCGGTGACGACGTGGTGCTCATCGGCGCCGGCTTCATGGGCAACCTGGTGCAGAAGCTCGTCGGGCTGCGCGGCGTCCGGCAGCTGATCGTCGCCGATGCACGGGCTGACGCGCTCGACCGCGCGGCCGCGTTCGGCGCCACCCGTGTCGTCGACGTGACCCGGGAGTCGCTGTCGGAGGTCGTGGGATCGCTGACCGAGGGCCGTGGCGCCGACATCTCCTTCGAGTGCACCGGCACCCAGGGCGCTCTGGTGGCCTGCGGTGACACGACGCGGATGAGCGGCAAGATCGCCGTCGTGGGGTTCCACCAGGGCCCCCCTCGCGAGGTCCCGCTGGCCCACTGGAACTGGATGGCCTTCTCGATCCTCAACGCCCACTTCCGCGAGGTCTCCACGATCCTGCGCGGGATGTCGATCGGCATGCGTCTCGTGTCCTCGGGTGTGCTCTCGATGGACGGACTGATCACCCATCGCTTCCCGATCGAGCGGATCAATGACGCCTTCAGAACGCTGCACCGCAAGCCGGAGGGCTTCGTGAAGGCGGTCGTCACGTTCCCCGAGGGCTGACCCTCGCACCGTGGCTCAGGCCGAGCTGCGCTCGACGAGGGGGCAGGGAAGCACCACCGTGCGTCCGGCCCCGACGTAGCGGCCGGAGGTCCGGCTCAGGAGCAGGTCCCCGGCTGCGCATCCCGTCTCGTACGACGGGTTGCGCACGGTGGTCAGCCTCGGCGTGACGATGGTGGCGGCGTCGACGTCGTCGAAGCCGACCACGGCGATGTCCTTCGGGACCTGCAAGCCGAGCTCGTGCGCGACATCGAGGGCGCCGATCGCCATCAGGTCGTTGGCGCAGAAGACGGCGTCCGGCGGGTCGGCCAGCGCCATCAGCGACGTCATCGCCTCGTAGCCGCCCTTGCGCGTCCAGTCGCCACGGACCATCAGTCGAGGCGACACCTTCCGACCGGCGGCCTGCATGGCGGAGCGGAAGCCGGCGGTGCGCGTCGCGCCGTACCGCGGTGGCCCCTGGATCATCGCGATCCGCTGATAGCCCCGGGAGGCGAGGTAGGCCCCCGCCTCACGTGACCCTCTCTCGTCGTCGGGGATCACCGCGTCGCACATCGGGTGGTCGAGCTGCTCGCCGATGCAGATGATGGGGGTCGTGTCGCCGGCCGGCTGGAAGGTCACCTGCGCGGCGGTCTCGCCGGAGGCGAACACGATCCCGTCGACGCCGCGGTCCATGACCTCCTGGAAGAACTTCCGCTCCCGATCGTGCTGGCCGTCGGTGTTGCAGACGTAGGTGCCGTAGCCGGCGGCATCCACGGCGTCGGCGAGACCG
Source organism: uncultured Nocardioidaceae bacterium (assembly GCA_902805845.1). Classification (GTDB taxonomy): domain Bacteria; phylum Actinomycetota; class Actinomycetes; order Propionibacteriales; family Nocardioidaceae; genus Marmoricola_A. The sequence continues at coordinate 3,653 of CADCUI010000082.1, read as the reverse complement.
CGGGTGAGGACGGCGTAGAACGGGTTGGTGATGTCCGGGACGACCACCGCGATCATGTGTGATCGCCGGGTGCGGAGGTTCCGAGCCACGTGGTTGGGCCGGTAGCCGAGCTCGCGAACCGCCTCGAGGACCGTGCTGCGGGTGGCGGCGCCTACCGACCGCTTGCCGGAGAGCACGTGGGACACCGTCGTCGAGCTGACGCCGGCCCGTTCAGCCACGTGTGAGATGGTGACCCGTGAGGGGACGAGGCGCCCGTCCGACGAGTCGACGCTGACCACGGCGACACTGTACTGGAACTCGACCAAAACGATTGCGTGCAATTCTCGGAGCGTGATCCTGTGACCGAACCGATCGAGCGGTTCAGCGTGGAGTCGCTGCTCCCCGGCGATCTCGGCGCGCGGGTGATGCGTCCAAGGCTGCAGGCAGTCGACGTGCACTGGCACGACTACTACGAGCTCAGCCTGGTCCTCTCCGGGCAGGCCGAGCACGTCGTCAACGGGGAGTCGCGGACGATCCGCCGCGGGAGCGCGTTCCTGCTGTCGCCTGCCGACTTCCACGCCATCCAGGTCATCGGCAGCGAGCCGTTGACCTGCTACAACACGGTCATCGACTCGCCAGTGATGGAACGACAGCTGGCAGCGATCGGGTCCCCGGGGATCGAGGGTCTGCCCTGGCAGGCCGACGCGTTCCTCGACGCCGAGCCGGACTTCCGCAGACTCCAGGCGGAGCTCGAGGAGCGGCGGCTCGGGTGCGACCGCGTCACCGATGCTCTGGTCGGATGCCTCGTGGTCGAGCTGGCGCGGTGCTGCGACATCGACGGCCCGCGGCGCACCAGGCACACGGTGCCGGAGGAGGATCTCCGAGGCGCGGTGGTCTACATCGACCGGCACTTCCGCGAGCCGCTGACGCTCGCCGACGCCGCCGCACAGGCTCACCTGTCTCCCAACTACTTCAGCGAACGGTTCCGGACGGTCACGGGCACGTCGTTCCAGTCCTACCTCCAGGAGCGCCGGCTGCGGTTCGCCCGGTCACTGCTGACGTCGACCTCCCTGAGCGTGACCGAGGTGTGCCACGCCGCAGGGTTCAACAGCCCCTCGCACTTCGGCCGGGCGTTCCGCCGCCGTTACGGCATGGCGCCATCGGCACGGCGTGCCGCCACGGTGCAGCGCTCGAGGTCGGCCTGACGGGTAGCGTTCGGGCGTCACGAAACGGATGCGAATCACCGGAGACGATTGACAAAGCCCGCCCCGCGGACGATGCTTCCGGCCAAAGGAGCCAAACGATTTGCATGGGGTCGTGATCGAGGTTCCGACTCTGGTGCCGGAGTGAGCAAGGAGCTGGTTCAGTGAGGATCAATCTGTCACGGAAGGCGACTGTGGCGGTCGCCCTGGTCGCCTCGTTGGGCCTCGCCGCCTGCAGTGGCGGCTCCGACGAGCCGGAGACCAATTCCGAGCAGGGTCAAGGCGAGGGGCCGGTGAAGGACCCCACCGAACCCACGGAAGTGTCCTTCTTCTCGTGGATCGGCAACTCCGCGGACGTGAAGAAGACCGCGGCGCGGTTCGAGAAGGAGCACCCGAACATCAAGATCAAGTTCGAGAACGTTCCGGCCGAGTCCGCCGCACAGGTCCTCACCACCCGGATCGCCGGCAACAACGCCCCGGACGTCGCCTTCGTCAACGCCAGCGACACCGCCGACTACGCCGCGCGGGGTGCCCTGGTCGACATCGAGAACTACATCGAGCGCAGCGACGTGGTGAAGCCCGACGACTACGTCGAGGCCTTCAAGACGTTCGTCACCTACGAGGACAAGATGTGGGGACTGCCGATGGACGGCGAGTCCACCGGTCTGTTCTACCGCACCGACATGTTCGAAGCGGCCGGCATCGACGGCCCGCCCGAGACGTGGGAGGACTTCGAGGCCGCCGCTGCCGCGTTGACCGACGAGTCGAAGGACCAGTACGGCTACGAGCTGTTCGCCACCGAGGCGGCCTACTACTGGTACCCCTGGCTCTACCAGGCGGGCGGCGACCTGCTGAGCGAGGACGGCGAGATCCTCTTCACCAGCGAGGAGGCCAAGGAGGCGGCTGAGTTCTACGTGGGCCTTGCGGAGTACTCCCCGGCCGACTACCTGAACTCGAACTCCTACGACGGCCGGGTCGCCTTCGCCGAGGGCCAGGTCGGCATGTACATGGCCGGCGCCTGGTTCGCCGGGGTGCTGACCGACGAGTTCCCCAAGATCGAGGGCAAGTGGGCGACCGCTCCGCTGCCCGATGGACCGGCGGGCTGCAAGACGACGATCGCCGGCGACGCGCTGGTCATGCTCGGCGACACCGACAACGCCGACGCCGCCTGGCTCTGGATGGAGTACCTCTCCCAGCCCGATGTCCTCGCCGACTTCACCTACCGGACCGAGGGCACGTTGCTTCCGCCGCTGAAGTCGCTCCTCGAGGGTGAGGAGATCGTCAAGGAGAAGCCCGTGCTGGAGGGCTTCATCGATCTGATGCAGTGCGGTGTCGCCAGCACCGTCAGCAACCCGAAGTTCCCGCGGGTCGAGACGATCCTCAACGAGGAGCTCGGCAAGGCGATGTACGGCGACCAGACGGCCGAGGAAGCGCTCGAGAACGCCGCGCAGCAGGCCGAGCCCATCCTGGCTCGCTGACGACCAGTCGACGTCAGAGCCGCCGGCCCGGGACAACGTCCCCGGGCCGGCGGCTTCCCACAGCGAAGGAGCAGCCATGGCTACGGCTTCGGTGACCGGCACACGGCCCGAGAAGCCCCTCACGCCGCAGAAGCCGGGCTCGCAGATCAGCCTCGCCGCGCGGATCTGGCGGGAGCGGTCGGCCTACATCTTCCTGGCCCCCGGCCTGATCATCTTCTCGGTATTCACCCTCGCCGCGACGATCTTCGCCCTGTACCTGACCTTCCACCGGTGGAGCATCATCGAGCCGGAGAAGCCGTTCGTGGGGCTGACCAACTACGACGACATGATCCACGACGAGCGGTTCATCCTGTCGATCCTGAACACGGCCTACTTCACCGGCGCCTCGATCCCTCTCACGATGAGCATCGGGCTGCTGCTGGCCCTGCTGCTGAACCAGCCGATCCGGTTCCGGGCGATCTTCCGCACCGCCTACTACCTCCCGGTCGTCACGCCCTTCGTGGTCTCCGCGCTGCTGTGGAAGTGGCTCTACAACGGTGACTTCGGCCTCTTCAACTACTACCTGCTCAAGGCGCACCTCATCGACAAGCCGCTGCTGTGGCTCTCGGACAAGGACCTCGCGATGCCCGCCGTCATCCTCATGAGCGTTTGGGGCGGCGTCGGGTTCTCGATGGTCATCTA
>CADCUI010000082.1:0-303 GCA_902805845.1 uncultured Nocardioidaceae bacterium | reverse complement strand
TACCTCGCCGGGTTGCAGGCGATCCCCGAGGAGCTCTACGAGTCGGCGAAGGTGGACGGCGCCGGCGCGCTGCGTCGGATCTGGCACATCACCATTCCGTTGCTGCGACCCACGACGCTCTTCCTGCTCGTCCTCGGCATCATCGGCTCGTTCCAGGTGTTCACGCAGATCTTCGTGATGACCAGTGGCGGGCCCGTCAACAAGACGACGACGATGGTCTATTACATGTATCTCTGGGCCTTCAAGTACTACGACATGGGCTACGCGAGCACCCTGGCCTTTGCGTTGTTCGCCATGCTGCTG
>CADCUI010000081.1 GCA_902805845.1 uncultured Nocardioidaceae bacterium | reverse complement strand
GTGGGTGTAGACGCGGACGTAGTCGAAGTCGGCCGTGAAGTCGGCAGGCTGCTGCAGCCCGAACGCTGCCAGGGCGATCTGAGCATCGTCGCCCAGGGAGTGCGTCCACGTGGCGCCGCGGACCCAGGTGACGCCGTCCTGGCTGGTGTAGGCGGTGTAGCTCTCGGTGTCGCCACCGGCCGCGGCCTGCTCGACCTTGTTGAGCCGCTCCACGACGATCCGCAGGTAGGTCCACTCCTCGGACGGAGGGCCGACGACCGTGTTGCCGTAGCGCGACCACCCCTCGGGGACCGGGTTGATCTCCTTGGCGAACTCGGTCTGCCGGGTGTTCCAGATCGAGGTGTTGGTGAGCTTGAGGTAGTTGTCCTCGTCGTCGTAGATCATGATCCCGGCCTGCGCGTAGTTGAAGCAGCAGCCCGCATCCGGCACGTCGACCCGCACGCGGGTCTCCACGATGTAGTCGCCCTCCGGGGCGTCGCGCACCAGCACGTAGGCATTGTCGACGTCGACATAGGTGTCGGCAGCCTGGATGTCGAGGGTGAGGACGCCGTTGGAGACGCTGCTCGTCGGCGGAGCCGGCGGCACCTGCGCGGCTTCGTCCCCGGTCCACTCCCACGTCCAGGCCTCACTCAGCGAGGTACCACTGAACTCGTCGGAGAAGCCACCGAGGAGCTGGCCGGGCTGCTGCCTCTGCACCAGCCGCCGCTTGTGCCGCGACTCCTCTCCGGCCTGGCCGGCCGGTGCCGGCATGGTGGTGTCCGAGGCCCCGCGTCCGCCGTTCACCGTGGGCCACCCGTTGACCCAGTCGATGGCGTCGAGCAGCGCGGGACGCTTGGTGAAGCCAGGCTCCGACGCGAAGAACGGGTCCTGCTGGTCGACCGCGTGATAGATCGTCCACCAGTCACCGGCCGCGTCCTGGAACACCGTGTTGTGCCCGGTGCCCACCCAGCGGTTCCCGTTCATGGTCAGGAACGGCGTGCCTCCGGCTTGCGCGTCGGTCAACAGGTTGCCCTGCTGGTCGACGAAGGGCCCCAGCGGGCTCCTCGACCGACCGACGTAGACGCTGTAACCGGTCAGCGCACCGTTGCAGCAGTTGGTCGCCGAGAGGAACAGGTAGTAGTAGCCGTCCCGGTAGACGACGTTCGCGCCCTCGTACTTGTTGTCCGTCGCGACCTGCACGGCACCTGCCTCGTCGGCGATGGCACCGTCACGGGTGAGGACCACCTCGGTGCCGAACACGCCGCCGTAGTAGCTGCCGTAGTAGAGGATGCTGTCGGTCGCGACGGAGTCGCCGAGGACGTCAGGGTCGTAGGTCCAGAAGAAGTCACAACCCCCAGCGGGGTTCTGCCGTGGCTCGACGACAGGCTCGTCGGAGAACGTCCAGGGGCCGGTCGGGCTGTCGCTGGTCGCGACACCGATCGCGTTGTCGGAGTCGCAGCCGTCCACGCCGCTGACCTCCGCAGTGGTGTCCGTGACGCCGAAGAACATGTAGTACTGGTCGTGGGTGGTGGAGTAGACGACCTCCGGTGCCCACAAGGCGGCATCCGGCTCGGCGTAGACCGGCAGACCCGCCGTCCCTTGCGGGAAGGCGTCACCCACGTAGGTCCAGTTGACGAGGTCCTCCGAGGTCATGGTCGGGATCCGGTGGAAGACCAGCTCGCCGTCGGCGCCGACATCCTCGTCGTTGAGAGGGTCGGTCGTGCAGTACATGTACCAGGTGGTGTCGCCGGGCTCCTGGCCGCGGATCACCGTGGGATCCGCGCAGCTCTCCACCACGCCACCGGTCGGAATCACCGGCTCGAGCGGGTTGCTGTACGTGCCGGGGTCGGTGCCCGCTGCCTTCGCCGCCGGCGCGCTGACAGCAGCGGCGGCCGCAGCGCCGCCGGCCGGGACGAGCAACGAGGCGACGAACAGCACAGCGGTGGACGCAGTGGCCGACCGGCGACGATGACCCGAGGGACTCATCGAGCTCTCCTTCGATGGGTTGCAGCATGCAGCCGCACGCCAGGCACCCCCGGGACGGACGTCCCACCTCTCCCGCACCCTAGACCTGTGCCGACGTCACCGACAGCCTGCCCACCACGGCTCAGGGCCGGAACTCGGTGTCCACCAGGTCGGTCCTCGAGGCGAGCTCGATCAGGTCGGCGATGGAGGGAACCGTCCAGGTGGGCCGGTAGGGGAAGTCCTTGACCTCGTCGGGACGCGTGGACCCGGTGCCGACGTGGATGGTCCGCATGCCGGCCTCGAGGCCGCTGATGATGTCGGTGTCCATGCGGTCGCCGATCATCACGGCCGTCTCCGAGTGCGCGCCGAGCTGGTTGAGGGCGCTGCGCATCATCAACGGGTTGGGCTTGCCGATGAAGTAGGGCCGCCGTCCCGTCGCGGTGCTGATCAACGCCGCCACCGAGCCGGTCGCCGGCAGCTTGCCTTGCTGGCTGGGTCCGCTGGTGTCCGGGTTCGTGGCCAGGAACCGGGCCCCGCCGTCGACCAACCGGATGGCCCGGGTGATCGCCTCGAACGAGTACGTCCGGGTCTCGCCGAGCACCACGTAGTCGGGATCCCGGTCGGTCATCACGTAGCCGACGTCGTGGAGGGCGGTGGTGAGCCCCGCCTCGCCCACGACGTACGCCGACCCGCCCGGCCGCTGCTCGGCCAGGAACTGCGCCGTGGCGAGGGCAGAGGTCCAGATCGACGCCTCGGGCACGTCGATCCCGCTGCCGAGGAGCCGCGAGCGCAGGTCCCGGGGGGTGAAGATGGAGTTGTTGGTCAGCACCAGGAACGGTCGCCCCGACGCCTTGAGGGTGTCGACGAACTCCTGGGCACCGGGGATCGGCGTCTCCTCGTGCACCAGCACGCCGTCCATGTCCGTGAGCCAGTAGTCGAAGGGCTTGCCTGAGGTCACGGCACCTCCCCATGGTCGGAGGACCCCCACGCTACGGGGGCGGCTCGGGTGAGCGGGACCGCCGCTACCGTGCGGGTGTGAGCGAAGACCGTCGTGCGGCCAGGAACCCTCACGAGCCGACGAAGGAAGGGTCGAACGGCGCCCACCGATGGGCCGACTACCTCGAGTGGCTGCGCGAGGACATCATCGGTGCCGTCCTCTCGCTCTCGCCCGCGGACCAGCGCACCTCGCACCTTCCGAGCGGCTGGTCCCCCCTGGAGCTGCTGAGCCACGTCCTGCACATGGAGCAGCGATGGTTCGTGTGGGGCTTCCGTGGCGAGCAGGTGAGCCGGCCGTGGGGCGACTGGAACGTCCCGGAGCCGTGGACCGCGGACGACAGCGACGAGACGCGACCGTCGGCACACTGGCAGGTCGCCGACGACACGACGGCTGAGGAGCTGGCGACCCGGCTGCGCGCGGTCGGCGAGCGCACGCGTGCTGCGCTCCTCGACCACCCCCTCGACACCCCTGGGACGATGGGTGGGCGGTTCGGCGACGACCCCCCGACCCTCGAGTGGATCTGCTTCCACGTGCTCTCGGAGTACGCGCGGCACGCGGGGCAGCTGGACGTCGCCACCGAGATCATGGGCAGCTGACCTCACTCAGCGGTTCGTTCCCAGGCCTTCACGAGAGGCGCCGACGAGGCGGGTACGTTGCAGCAGTGGAGACCGACGACGTCCTGACCCTGCTCAAGGACGTGGCCGAGGAGGTCGTCAACCCCCGGTTCCGCGGCCTGGCCGACGGGGAGATCTCGGAGAAGAACCCCGGCGACCTCGTGACCGTGGCCGACCGGGAGGCGGAGGTGCGGATCACCGAGGCGCTGCGCCGCGCCTACCCGGACGCGCTCGTGCTGGGTGAGGAAGCCACCGCGGCCGACGCGGGGCTGATGAAGCAGTTCCGGGCGGCAGCGCATGCCTTCACCGTCGATCCCGTGGACGGCACCAAGAACTTCGTGGGGGGTTCGCCCGACCACGCGATGATGGTCGCCGAGGTGCTCGATGGTGCTGTCGTGCGGAGCTGGATCTGGCAGCCGCAGCACGAGCGGGCCTACGTGGCGGAACGAGGCGCGGGGGCCTGGGGCAACGGTCGGCGCCTGGAGCGCCCACCGCTCGGTGACGGGCTGCGTGGCGTCACCTCGCGCCGGAGCTGGATCGGACGGACCCTGGGAACGCTGCGGGCGCTGGACCTCACCTGGGTCTGCTGCGGTGTCGACTACCCGAAGCTGGTCGAGGGCGCTGCGGACTATGCGCTCTTCGGGCGGCCCAAGCCCTGGGACCACGCACCGGGCTCGCTGCTCCTGAGTGAAGCAGGCGGGTTCGTCGGCGGCTTCGACGGCTCGCCCTACCGTCCCCAGCTGGACCCACCCCGCGGGATCATCTCCGCTGCCGACCGCGCGACGTACGACGTGGTCCAAGGCCTGGTCGACGCCCTGCCCCATCGATGACCTCTGCCCGCAGTTCCGGGCGGCGCGTGGGGAAGGGACGGCGCGGGTACCCGCAGGCCATGATGCGACGCGCGCTGTGGCAGGGGATGGTCGCCGGTGCGGCCGGGACCGTGGTCATGACAATTGTCGAGAACCTCGAGCAGCGGCTCACCGGGCGGCCGGACTCCTACGTCCCGGCGCGCGTGCTCGCCCGGCTGACCGGTCTGCCCGAGCGAGCTGACCAGCAGTCGACGGCGCTCAACTGGGCCATGCACTACGGGCAGGGGGCAGCGGCCGGAGTGGTGCGCTCGCTGATGGCCCAGGTCGGTCTGCGCGGCCCGGTCGCCTCGGCGAAGTTCGCGGTGCTGCGGTTGACCAACGACCAGATCCTCGAGAACGCCACGGGGGTCGGTGCTCCACCGGAGACGTGGCCACGGGGCGAGCTGGTCGCAGACCTGGTGCACAAGTCGGTCTACGCCGTCGTCACCGGGTTGGTCGCGGACGCCCTCGCTCGCAGGGACGGACCGGGGCCCGGCCAGCGGCACGCGGCGCAACGCCCCGGCCGGGTCTCCGACGCCGGACCGGTGCCGAGATCGGCTGCATTCGGCCGCTGATCCCGGGCGTCGCGGACGGGCGTCCCTGAGGCGGTTCGGGGACCGAGATGGGGGACCGACCAGGCGCTTCCCCGATAGGCGTGCGACGCGGCCGGCCAGCAGGCTGGACGCATGATCACAGTCGAGTCCCTCACCAAGCAGTACGGCGCTGTCACCGCCGTCGACGACGTCACGTTCACCGCTCGACCTGGCCGGGTCACCGGATTCCTCGGGCCCAACGGCGCCGGGAAGTCCACCACGTTGCGCATCGTGGTCGGTCTCACGCCGGCGAGCTCAGGATCGGCCGAGGTCTGCGGACACCGGTTCGCCGACCTTCCCAATCCCGGCCTGCAGGTTGGCGTCCTCCTCGATGCCTCGGCCCAGCACGCGGGTCGCACCGGCCGGGAGGTCCTCACCGTCGCGCAGCGCATGATGGGACTGCCCTCAGGCCGTGTCGACGACATGTTGGACCTGGTCAGCCTGACGCCTTCCGAAGCCGGCCGCCGCGTCCGCAACTACTCCCTCGGCATGCGGCAGCGGCTGGGCATCGCCGCGGCCCTTCTCGGCGAGCCGGAGGTGCTCATCCTCGACGAGCCCGCCAACGGACTCGACCCCGCGGGGATCCGGTGGATGCGAGGCCTGCTGCGCGACTACGCCGACCGTGGCGCAACCGTGCTGCTCTCATCACACCTGTTGCACGAGATCGAGGTGATCGCCGACGACCTCGTCGTGATCGGTGAGGGGCGCATCGTTGCCCAGGGCCCCAAGGCAGACCTGCTGCGCGCCGCCGGCACCTTGGTCCGCACGCCGCAGCTCGAGCTGCTGAGCGATGCCCTCGCCGCTTCCGGGATCCGATCGGCGGTCAGCAGGGCCGTCGACGGAGGAGACAGCCTCCGGGTGGAGGGCGACCCCGAGGTCGTGGGGCAGGTCGCCCACCTGGCCGGCGTACCCCTGATCGAGCTCCGCGCCGCCGAGGGCGCCGGGCTGGAAGAGATGTTCCTCGAGCTCACCGCCGAGACCCAACGAGAAGGAGCAGCAGCATGACCACCCTCGCTTCCGAGCGGAACCCCGTCGCGCGCGTCGAGCGCCGCGTCCCTCCCGCGCCGATCCCACTGTCCCGCATCGCTGCGGTGGAGCTGCGCAAGTCCATGGACACCAGGTCGGGCTTCTGGCTGCTGGCCGGCATCGTGATCCTGGCGGTTCTCGCCACCACGGCGGTGCTGCTCTTCGCCCCCGACGACGAGGTCACCTACGAGACGTTCGCCAGCGCGATCGGCTTCCCGATGGCCGTGATCCTGCCCATGATCGCCATCCTGTCCGTCACCAGCGAGTGGAGCCAGCGCACCGGGCTGTCGACGTTCACGCTCGTCCCCCATCGAGGACGGATCATCCTGGCCAAGGGCATCGTCGCCGTCGGCATCGCGGTCGTGTCGATGCTGGTGGCCATGGCCGTCGGCGCGCTGGGCAACATCGTGGGTCCAGCGATCGCCGGAGTCGACCAGGTCTGGAACGCCGATCTCGGCGACCTGACGAACATCGTCATCGCGAACACCTTGGGCTTGCTGACCGGGTTCATGCTCGGTGTGCTCATCCGCAACTCCGCCGGTGCCATCGTGGCGTACTTCGTCTACTCGCTCCTGCTGCCCACGGTCTTCGGTGTGCTGGCGGCCGCGCAGGAGTGGTTCCGCGACATCCAGCCCTGGGTGGACGTCAGCTACGCCCAGGGAGCGCTCTTCGACGGCGCGCTCACCCAGCAGCAGTGGGCGCAGCTCGGGGTCACCACGCTGGCCTGGTTGGTGCTCCCCCTCGCCGTGGGAGTGGTGCTCATGCGTCGCTCCGAGGTCAAGTAACGAGCATCTCGCTTCGAGCCCCGGGTGAGGGGTACGTCACCCTCATGTCTCCCGAAGCACCAGTCGCGCGGGCCGGCCGTCGCCCATGAGCGCGTCGCAGAACACCGCGGCACCCCGGCCGTCGGACAATCGCCGGGTGGCAAGGCGACTCGTGGGCGTGGAGGAGGAGCTCCTGCTCGTCGATCCGGGGACCGGGCGATCGGTCGGCCGCGCCGAGCGCGCGGTCAGGGCCGGGAACGGGCCGGAGGTCGAGGAGGAGATCTACCGCCAGCAGATCGAGACCGCGAACGCCCCCGCCGAGGCAGCTGCGGACGTCCGTGCCGCGATCGTCGCGGGACGCCGAGCCGCCGGTGAGGCGGCTCGAGCGGTGGGTGCGGCAGCTGTCGCGGTGGCCACGCCGGTCCTCGACGGACCGGCCGGCGACGTGGCACCCAAGGAGCGGTACGAGCAGATCGTGGAGGCGTTCGGTGACGTGGCCCGCGGAGTCGTCGTCTGCGGGATGCACACCCACGTCGACGTCGCGGACGAGGACGAGGCCGTCGCGGTGATGGACCGGGCACGGCCGTGGCTCCCCGTCCTCCTCGCGCTGAGCTCGAACTCACCGTTCTTCGCGGGCCGTGCCACCGGCTACGAGAGCTGGCGCTCGCAGGTGTGGGGCCGGTGGCCGACGGCCGGACCCACCGAACCCTTCGGCGACGCCGCGGGCTACCACGCTGCGGTCGCGGCGCTGGTCGAGACCGGCGCCGCCAGGGACCGCGGCATGATGTATCTCGACGTGCGGCCTGCCGAGGCCTACCCGACGGTCGAGATCCGGGTCGCCGACGTGTGCACCGACATCGACGACGCCGTGCTGGTCGCCGTCCTCGCGCGAGGGCTTGTCGAGACCGCCTCACGTCAGGCCCAGGCCGGCGTCCCCGTCCCGGGGTGGCGCACGGACCTGCTGACTGCGGCTACCTGGCGAGCGTCGCGCGACGGTCTGTCGGGCCAGCTGGTCCACCCGGTCACCAAGAGGCTGGCCTCAGCGAGGGCAGTGCTGGACAGCCTCCTCGACCATGTCGGTGACGCGTTGCGGGACTCCGGTGACCTGGAGGACGCCGTGCTGCTGGTGGACGGGCTGCTCCGGCGCGGGACCGGCGCGGCTCGCCAGCGCAGCGTCCACGAGGCCACGGGCGATCCGGCGGCCGTGATGGCCGACCTGCTCCGGCGTACGGAGGCGTCCTGGGCGTGACCGCCTCGCGGCCGGCGTGGCCGCGTGCAACGGTGGCGCAAGAGACGCGCACGGCGGTGCGCCCAGGAAGGGAAGCCGAAGTGGGCGCGAGGCGTTAGTATGGGTGCAGCACCAGCCGGGGGGAAGCCGCTGGTCCACCCCATGATCTTTCGCATGGCGTGAGTGCGCCGGCTCCTCCCAGGGTGAGGTGCTCGTCGCGGGGGTTCCAGACCGACGCGCCCCACGGGGGCGCCGCACGTCTCGTGGACGCGCCCGGCCAGGCACGGTGCCGCCGGCTGATCCGGCCGCGCTGTGTAGTTCAGAGGAGGAGTCCTTGGCTCGACGAGGCCAGCGTTCACCGGACGCTCGGCGTACCCCTCAGCGGACCCAACGACGGGTGGACAACCGCGACAACGAGGGAATCATCCCGGTGCTGGCCCGCGCCGTGCGCGAGGTCGAGGCTGCGGTGCAGCGCGGCTCGGTGACGCCGTCGGTGCGGACGAAGTTCCAGGTGGTCGCACTGCTGGTGCGCGAGGAGCGCGCCCGGGTCAAGAAGGACGACAGCTCGGAGGCGGAGAAGGCCGGGCAGCTCAAGCGCCTCGACGGGGTCGCCACCATCCTCGCGAAGACGGCAGCGCGGGACACCTCGCTGCTGGTGCTGCTCGCCGAGGATGCCGTGGTCTCCGACGCGGCGAAGCGGCTGAGGCGCGAGATGCTCGCGGCAGCGGGTGTCGAAGCACCTGCGGAGGAGGTGGCAAGCGGGGCCCCGGCGATCGGTGTCGCCGCTCCTGCCGCCGCCTCGCAGCGACGCGTGGTCCCGCAGTCGGTGGTCTCGCGCCAGCTTGCCAACCCCTTCCTGGCGCCTGACTTCAGCGCGGCGGCGCAGAAGCGGATCCAGCCGCGCCGGCTTGCCGGGTGGGAGCTGCTCGGCCCGCTGTTCAGGTCCTTCGAGTACGCCGGCGACGGGGCCTCCTGCCTGCCCCTGCCCGAGCCGACGTCGCTCGCCGCGCCGGGGGGCCTTCAGCTGATGCCGCACCAGGCGCAGGTGGTCGCGGCGGCGGCAGCAGGTCACCGGACGTTCCTCCTCGCCGATGAGCCGGGGCTGGGCAAGACCGCCCAGGCGCTGCTGGCGGCGAAGGCAGCGAACGCCTACCCGTTGCTCGTCGTCGTGCCCAACGTCGTGAAGGCCAACTGGGCCCGGGAGGCCGGACTGTGGACGCCTCAGCGTCCCTCGACCGTGATCCACGGGAATGGCGACACCATCGACGCCTTCGCCGACATCGTCGTCGTGAACTACGAGATCCTCGACCGTCACGTGGGCTGGCTCGGCGACCTGGGTTTCCGCGGCATGGTCGTCGACGAGGCGCACTTCATCAAGAACAAGAGCTCACAGCGCTCGCAGCACGTGCTGGAGCTGTCCGAACGCATCCGGTCACGCGTGGCGCGTCCGCTGCTGATGGCACTCACCGGCACGCCGCTCATCAACGACATCGAGGACTTCCGGGCGATCTGGCAGTTCCTCGGCTGGATCGACGACAAGAAGCCCCTCGGCGAGCTGATGGAGACCCTCGAGGCCACCGGGTTGGAGCCGGCGGATCCGGGGTTCTATGCCGCCGCTCGCAGGTCCGTGGTGGACATGGGCATCGTCCGTCGCCGCAAGGTCGACGTGGCAGCCGACATCCCGGCCCGCCGGGTCGCCGACCTGCCCGTGGAGCTCGACGACGCCGCGGGACGATCGATCCGCGAGGCGGAGCGCGAGCTGGCGCGGCGCCTCGTGGCCCGGTACGAGGGGGCGCTGGAGCGGCGCACCTCCGGCATCGTGGTCGAGGGCATCGACCACGAGCTGGTACGCCGGGTCGCCAAGTGGGAGCGCGAGGACACGACCACGACGAAGACCGAGGACAACGTCTTCACGATGATGCGGCGCATCGGTCAGGCGAAGGCCCCGCTCGCCGCCGACTACGCGGCGCAGCTCGCGCGCAGCGTCGGCAAGGTCGTCTTCTTCGCCAAGCACGTCGACGTGATGGATGCCGCGGAGGAGACCTTCGAGAAGCGGGGGATCGGCTACTCCTCCATCCGAGGTGACCAGACGCCGAAGGTGCGCGCCAGGAACATCGACGCCTTTCTCACCGACCCCGACGTCGCCATCGTCGTCTGCTCCCTGACCGCGGCCGGCGTCGGTCTCAACCTGCAGGTGGCCTCCAACCTCGTGCTCGCGGAGCTCTCGTGGACCGACGCGGAGCAGACCCAGGCCATCGACCGCATCCACCGCATCGGGCAGGAGGAGCCGGTCACGGCGTGGCGCATCATCGCCGCGCAGACCATGGACACCAAGATCGCCGAGCTGATCGACAGCAAGGCGGGACTGGCTGCCAGGGCTCTCGACGGCTCCGACGAAGAGGTGTCGTCCTCGACCGACGTGCAGCTCGAGGCATTGGTCTCGTTGCTGACCGAGGCCCTGGAGTCCACGCAGGCCGCCTGAGGCTGGTCGACTTCCTCGGCCCGCGCGCTGGCGGTACGCCGCGCCGGGGCGGAGGATGAGGCGATGAACGCCGCTGAGCCACCGGACGTCCTCACGCTCGGCTCGGACCGTCGCTGGACCCGTGGACGGGTCCTGCTGGCGCTCGCGCTGGTGGCCGTGCTGAGCATCTCCGGCTACCGGATGCTGACGTCGGGTGCTCCGAGCCTGGACGCGGAGGCGGAGCCGCGGACCGACCCACCGGCGGGCTCGGCCGGGGTGGCCGGTCCGGGCGTGCCCGGGCTGCCGCAGGCGCAGCGGGCTCCGGTGGTCTACGCGGTCGGAAGGACACTGCACGCGGCAGGTGAGGAGCTGACTGTCCGCGGTCCGGGGGTGGTCGCCGCGACAGTGGTTCGCGTCCGTGGCCCGGCGAGCTCCGGATGGCTGGTCAGCCTGGAGCAGCCGGAGGGCAGGTCCCCGGCCCACGGGATCGTGGACGAGACCGGTCGCTTCCACCCGTGGCCGATCACCGCCTTCGTCGGATCGGGCACCGCCATCCTCTCGCCCGACGGCGCTGAGGTGCTCGCGGTCGAGCGCGGCAGAACCCGGGTCCTCGACGCCGGCTCGGGAACCACTGGCGCGACGGCGCCGCCGGGGCGTCCCGTCGCCTGGGGCGAGGACGGCGTCTACCTGCTCCGACCCGGCCGTACGACCGCGCGGGTGTGGGACCCGGGCGTCGGCATGGTCGGCCGGACCTTCGACGCGCGGACCTGCGACGCCGGCACCGCGATCAGGGCCGCGGTGGCCGCCGGATGGGACGCCTGTCGCCGTCCCGGGTTGGTGGCAGCCACGGACTCCGGCGGCCGCCTCTTCATGGCCGCCCCCCTGTCCGGGGGTGTGCGGCTGACGACGCCGGCCGGGGTGCCACTGATGCCCCGCCTCCACGACGGTCCGCCTGGAAAGCAGCGTCTCGAGGGAGCAGCGTTCGTGGGCGAGGACCGGGTAGCGCTGAGCCTGACCGAGCGCACGGTCCGCGGCGCCGTCAGTGTGTTCGTCACCTGCACGCTGACCACGGGGACCTGCGAGCAGGTCAGCGACCCGGTGCCGGCTGCCCAAGGTCCTGGCGCTGCCTTCCTCGTCGCGCCGCCCTGCGAGCACGAAGAAGGTCGACGCCCTCAGGCGTGACCCCCGTCGGGTCGGCCCCCTGGTGACCTGCGGCCCGTGCCCGCGACCCGAGGAGGTCATCGGCCGAGGCCCGTCGTGGCCTCGATCGGGGCGGCTAGGGTCTCCGGATGCCCGTGAACCACAGCCTGACCCGCGAGGAGGCCGCGCAGCGTCGTGAGCTCCTCGACATCACCTCCTACGACGTGACGCTGGACCTCGCCTCTGACCCCGAGACCTTCGTGTCACGAACCGTCATCGGGTTCACCAGCCGGGCGGGTGACACCTTCCTCGACGTCAAGCCGCGCGCACTCCGCTCGGTGCTGCTCGACGGTGCTCGCCTCGACGCCGAGACGTGGTCGCGAGGACGGCTCCCCCTCCATGTCGACGAGGGGGCGCACGAGCTCGTCGTGGACGCGGTCATGGGGTTCCGCAACGACGGCGAGGGGCTGCACCGGGCGGTCGACCCGGCCGACGGGCGCCACTACGTGTACGGAATGGCGTTCATGGATGCCGCGCCGAGCATCTTCGCGTGCTTCGACCAGCCCGACCTCAAGGCGGCGTACACCCTCCACGTCACCGCCCCACCTGACTGGCTCGTCGTCGGCAACGGGCGCGCAGAGCAGGTGGAGCCCGGACGCTGGGAGCTCGCCACCACACCGCCGCTGTCGACGTACTTCGTGACGATCGTGGCCGGCCCCTACCACCAGGTCACGGCCGAGCACGACGGGATCCGCCTCGGTCTGGAGGCGCGGGCCTCACTGGCCAGCCATCTCGAGGAGCAGGCAGACGACATCCTCGCCGTCACCCGTGCGTCGTTCGACGAGCTGCACCGGCTCTTCGGCATCCGGTACGCCTTCGGCGACTATCACCAGGCGTTCGTGCCGGAGTTCAACGCAGGCGCCATGGAGAACCCCGGCTGTGTCACGTTCCGCGACCCGCTGGTGTTCACCTCCCGCGTGACCCGCAACCAGCACATCCAACGTGCGACGACGATCGCCCACGAGATGGCCCACCAGTGGTTCGGGAACCTCGTGACGCCTGCCTGGTGGGACGACCTCTGGCTCAACGAGTCGTTCGCGGAGTACATGGGGAACCGGGTGACCGCGGACGTGACCGAGTACGCCGACGCCTGGGTCCAGACCGCGTTCACCCGGAAGACGTGGGGGCTGTTCACCGACCAGTCGCCCCTGACGCACCCGGTGGCGGGGAACGGGGCCACCGACGCGACGACGGCACTCCAGGACTTCGACGGCATCTCCTACGCGAAGGGGTCAGCGGCGCTCAAGCAGCTGGCGTCGATGATGGGCGACGACGTCTTCTTCGCGGGGGTGCGTGAGCACTTCACGCGCAACCGCTTCGGCAACGCCACGATGCACGACCTGTTCGAGGCGTGGGAGCACGCCGGGGCGGGCGATCTCGGCCCGTGGTCCTCAGGCTGGCTGCGCACGGCGGGACTCGACACCATCACCCTGGACAGGACCGCCGGCGAGCTCGTCCGCACACCGACGGAGGCCTTCCCGGCGGAGCGGGTGCACTCCTTCGACCTCGCACTCCACGACGGCAGCGGGTGGCGTCGTACGCCGGTGCGGATCGTCGCCGAGCGCACCCCCGTCGACGTCGGCGAGCATCCGGTCCTGCCCGATCCCGGCGAGGCCACCTGGGCGCGCTTCGACCTCGACCCCCTCACCCGGTCGGCTCTGCCCGAGCTCATGGCGACGATCGACGATCCCCTGATGCGCGCCTCGGTGCTGAACACCGTGCGGGGCAACGTGCACAACGCGGTGATCTCGCTGCCCGAGGCCCTCGACCTCGTCGAGCGGGCGATCCCGGTCGAGAAGGACGAGACCGGCGTGCAGCAGCTGGGGTTCTTCGCCCAGCGCCGGCTGGTGGCCTGGGCGCACGACCCGCAGGCCGCGGCAGCCCGGGTGCACGCGGCCGCTCGAGCCCCCGCGGAGCGGGCAGTGCCCGGCACCGGACGGCAGCTGGGTCTGTTCCAGATCGCGGTGGCGACCGCTGCTGACCCCGACCTGCTCCGCGCCTGGCTCGCCGGTCGCTCCGTCCCGTCGGGACTCGAGATCGACCGCGACCTGCGGTGGCGGATCCTCATCCAGCTGGCGGTCCTCGGCGCCACGGACGCCGACGAGCTCCAGGACCGGCTCGACGAGGCCCCCGAGGCCGAGTCGAAGGTCGACCATGCCCGTGCCAAGGCATCGCTTCCGGACGCCGACGCCAAGGCGTGGGCCTGGCGGAGGTTCCTCGGCGAGGAGTCGGTGCCGAACTACGAGCTCGAGGCGACCGGGACCGGCTTCTGGCGGCGCGGTCAGGAGGAGCTGACGGCGCCGTACGTCGATCGCTACTTCGCCGAGGTGCCGGGGATCTCGCAGGTCTACCAGGGCTGGTTCCTCCCCGACGTGGCCGAGGTGTTCTTCCCCGAGACCGCCTTCGAGGGAGCGGTCGAGCACACTCGTCGTACGGCCGCGCTGGAGGGGCTGGACAGCAGCCTCTCCCGCCGACTCCGGGAGTGCCTCGACCGGCTCGAACGGGCCGTGGCAGTGCGTGCGCTCGGCTGACGCGCTGTCAGCCGGGAGCGCTCACCAGGCGTAGGCCTCGGGGGCAGGACCCCCCGGGCCAGGGAAGAGCTCGTCCAGCCGGTCGAGCACCTCCTCGGTCAGGTCGACCTCTGTCGCGCGCAGAGCCCCGTCGAGCTGCTCCAGCGTCCGCGGGCCGATGATCGGCGCGGTGACCGCCTCCTGGTGCAGCAGCCAGGCCAGCGCCACGTCGGCAGGCTGCTCGCCGAGCTCGTCGCACAGGTCCTCGTAGGCCTTGATGGACTTGCGGTGCGCCTTGAGCCCGTCCTTCGCCCGACCGGTGAGCCGCCGCTGCCCCTTCTCCGTCTTGCGGATGATGCCGCCGAGCAGGCCGCCGTTGAGCGGCGACCACGGAATCACACCGAGGCCGTAGTCCAGGCAGGCGGGCAGCACCTCGAGCTCGACCTCCCGCTTCAGGAGGTTGTAGATCGACTGCTCGCTCACCAGGCCGAACTGGTGCCGTCTCCGGGCCGCCTCCATGCCCTTGGCGAGGTGCCAGCCGGCGTGGTTGGAGGCTCCGAAGTAGAGCACCTTGCCCTGGGCGCGCAGCACCTCGAAGGCCTCCCAGATCTCGTCCCACGGCGTACGGCGGTCGACGTGGTGCATCTGGTAGAGGTCGATGTGGTCGGTCTGCAGCCGCTGCAACGAGGCGTCGCACGCGTGCCTGATGTTGCGGGCCGACAGGAACGTGTCGTTGGGCCAGTCGCTCATCGAGCCGTACAGCTTCGTGGCGATCACCGTCTTCTCGCGCCGCCCGCCTCCCTGGGCGAACCACCGCCCGACGATCTGCTCGGTGAGACCTTCGCCCTTGGCCCAGCCGTAGACGTTGGCGGTGTCGAAGAAGTTGATGCCGAGCTCGAGGGCGCGGTCCATGATGACGTGGGAGTCCTCCTCCGAGGTCTCCGGACCGAAGTTCATGGTGCCCAGGCAGAGCTGGCTGACGGAGAGGCCGCTGCGGCCGAGATGGGGGTAGTCCACGGCGCCAGGGTGCCCCGCGGAGCGGATGCTCACTCATCTGGTGCAGATCTGCTGTCCGCCGCTCGAAAACCAGCACGGCTGCACCACATGAGAGTCCGCGGGGTCAGAGTCTCCGCATCCCGGTGGTCAGCACCACCGCCTCACCGGCCGCGTCGGTGGCGTCGAGGTCCACCACCGCCTCGATCACCCAGTCGCGGTGTGCGGCCGGGTCGTCGAGCGTCTGCCGCACCCGCCAGGTACGAGCGGCAGCGTCGACGGCGATGTCGAAGAGATCGGGACCCCGGGCGTCCGGACCGATGCCGACCCGGTCGTGCTCGGCGAAGTAGAGCTCCAGCGCCTCGTCCCACGCCGTCCTAGCCATTGCCACCTCGAGCGGCGGGTCGACCAGCGACGCCGTCGCGCTCTCCAGCGCCACCAGACCGTCGACGTCGTCGCGGGCAACGAGCGCCACCCTCCCGAACATCGCGTTGCGCACCATCACCCGCAGCGCCCGCTCCTGCTGGGACAGCGGTCGCTGCGGCGGGGGAGTCTCGTGGCGCTCCACGAGATGGTCGGGGTCGGCCAGTGCCTCCCACTCGTCGAGGAGCGAGGAGTCGGTCTGCCGCACCGTCGCGCCCAGCCATTCGACGAGGTCGTCGAGCTCCGGTGTGCGGTGGGAGTCGGGGACGGTGTTGCGGAGCGTCCGGTAGGCGTCTGTGAGGTAGCGCAGCACCAGCCCTTCGGACCGGGCCAGCCGGTAGCGCGAGACGAACTCCGTGAACGTCATGCCTTGCTCGTACATCTCCCGGACGACGGACTTGGGGGTCAACGCCTCCTCGGGGAGCCACGGGTGGCTCTGCCGGTAGATCTCGTAGGTGCCCTCGAGCAGCTCCGCGAGCGGCTGGGGCCAGGTCACCTCGTCGAGGAGCGCCATGCGTTCGTCGTAGTCGAGCCCCTCCGCCTTCATCGCGGCGATGGCCTCGCCGCGCGCCGTGTGCTGCTGTGCCTGCAGCACCTGGCGAGGTGCTTCGAGCACCGCCTCGACGACCGAGACGATGTCGAGGGTGTGGTCGGAAGCCTCGGGGTCGAGCACGTCGAGCGCCGCCAGCGCGTAGTGGGCGAGGGGCTGGTTCAGGGCGAAGTCGGGTGGCAGGTCCACGGTGAGCACGTAGCGACGTCCGAACTCGTCCACCTGCTCGAGCCGTGACAGGACGCCGGATGTGACCAGCGAGCGAGCCAGCCGGATCGCCCGCCGGCTCAGGCTGAGCTGGCGGCGAGGGTCCTCGTGGTTGTCGCGGAGCAGCCGCCGCATCACCGGGAAGGCGTCGCTCTCACGCGCGACCACGTTGACGAGCATCGCGTTGTCGACCTTCATGCGGGAGACCAGGGGCTCCGGCCGACCATGGACCAGTTTGTCGAACGTCTCCTGCGTCCACACGATGGTGCCCTCGGGCGGCTTGCGTCGCTGCACTCGCTTCAGCTTCTTGGGATCGTCGCCAGCCTTCGCCACCAGGCGGGCGTTCTCGATGACGTGGTCCGGCGCCTGCACCACGACGTACCCGACGGTGTCGAACCCGGCGCGGCCGGCGCGGCCGGCGATCTGTTGGAACTCCCGGATGCGGAGGATCCGCTGACGGGTCCCGTCGAACTTCGCCAGACCTGTGAAGAGCACGGTCCTGATCGGCACGTTGATGCCGACCCCCAGCGTGTCGGTGCCGCACACGACCTTGAGCAGCCCCTGCTGCGCCAGCTGCTCGACCAGCCGGCGGTAGCGCGGCAGCATCCCGGCATGGTGGACGCCGATCCCGTTGCGCACGAGCCGGGACAGCGTCTTGCCGAACCCGGCGTTGAAGCGGAAGTCGCCGATGACGTCGGCGATCCGGTCCCGGTCGGGGTGTGCCACCACGCGGGAGCCCAGCAGCGACGACGCGTGCTCGATCGCCGCTGCCTGGGTGAAGTGGACGACGTACGCCGGGACCTGACCGGTGGTCACCAGCTCCTCGACGGTCTCGGTCAGCGGCGTGGTGGCCCAGCTGAAGCTCAACGGGACCGGCCGCTCGGCGTCGTCGACGACGCTGGTCGGCCGGCCGTTGCGGCGGGTCAGGTCCTCGACGAACCGCGTGACGTCCCCGAGCGTCGCGGACATGAGCAGGAACTGCGCCTGTGGCAGCTCCAGGAGCGGCACCTGCCAGGACCAGCCGCGGTCGGGCTCGGAGTAGAAGTGGAACTCGTCCATGACCACCAGACCGACATCGGCCGCCGACCCCTCGCGCAGCGCGATGTTGGCGAGGACCTCCGCGGTGCAGCAGATCAGAGGCGCGTCCGGATTGACGGAGGCGTCGCCGGTGAGCATGCCGACGTTGTCGGCGCCGAACACCTCGCAGAGGGCGAAGAACTTCTCACTCACCAGCGCCTTGATGGGAGCCGTGTAGAACGCCACTGCGGGCCGGGTGCCCGAAGCCCCGACACCGGTGACCAGCTGGGCGAACAGCGCTCCTGTCGCCACCAGAGACTTCCCGGAGCCGGTCGGGGTCGCGAGGATGACGTTGCTGCCGCTGAGGATCTCGATGAGTGCCTCGTCCTGGTGGGCGTAGAGGCTCAGCCCGCTGTCGGTCACCCAGCCGGAGAACACGTCGTACAAGCGGTCGGCGTCCGCTTCGGCGCCGGCCGGCAGTCGGCTCATCAGCGACCCACCCGCCGCCACCGACCCGCCCGCCGCCACCGCTGTCCCCGACATGACTGAACCCTAGGCACCCCCGTCCCATCCCCCCGCCGAGTCGGCGCCAATGCACGCCGGAAACCCGCCGAGTCGGCGCCAATGCACACCGTCTGCACAGGTGCGGCGTGCACAAGCGCCGACTCGAGGGGGTGGGGGCGTGCACAAGCGCCGACTCGGCGGGGGGTGGGGTGGCGGAGGGGGAGCGGGTCGGCAAGGCTGCTGGCATGAGGACAACGCAGAGCGGCCGCTCGACCGAGTCCAGCAGCCGGAGGGGTCCGCAGACTGAGTCCAGCAGCCGGAGGGGTCAGGGGGCACCGCAGACCCCGCTCGAGCTGTTCGACGTGGACCGCCTGATCGGCGAGGAGGACCGGGCGA
>CADCUI010000080.1 GCA_902805845.1 uncultured Nocardioidaceae bacterium | reverse complement strand
GTCCGGCGTGGTGGATCGGGCCGTCGCGCGACGTACTGCTGTGGGGGTTCACCGCAGGGGTCATCAACGCGATCTTCGACTACGTCGGATGGACCCGCGAGTGGGACCGCAGCGACGTCCGTGAGCTCCCTGCCCGGCACATCGAGTCGCCCGGGGAGCGCCGCCGCATGGCCGAGGCTGCCGATGCCGCCGAACGGCGGCGCATCGAGCTGCCCGACCACAGGCCCGGCCGATGAACGGACTGGACGTGCTGCTGCTGGTCCTCCTGCTCGCGTACGCCGTCTCCGGCTACTGGCAGGGCTTCATCACCGGCGCCTTCGCGACCGTGGGGCTGCTGCTGGGCGGGCTGTTCGGCATCTGGCTCTCACCCCAGGTCTTCGGCGACGCCAGACCGTCGGTGTGGGTCTCGTTGGGAGCGCTCTTCGTCGTACTGCTCTGCGCGTCATTGGGGCAGGCGGTGCTGCAGTTCGTCGGTTCCCGCATCCGTGACAAGATCCGCTGGCAGCCGATCCGGGCGGTGGACGCCGTCGGGGGCGCCGCGCTCAGCGTGGTGGCGGTACTCGTGGTGGCCTGGGCGCTCGGGGTCGCCGTCAGCGGTGCCCGGCTCCCATGGGTGACCGAGCAGGTCCGGAGCTCGGAGGTGCTCGGCCGGGTCGACGGCGTCATGCCGGCACGGGCGGTGACCGCGCTCGACTCCTTCAACGAGGTCGTCGGGTCGAGCTTCTTCCCGCGCTACCTCGAGCCGTTCGCGCCCGAGCGGATCATCAACGTCGGTCCTCCGCCGGCCAAGATCGCCGCCGACCCCGAGGTGGCCGCCGCCGCTCGCGGCGTGCTCAAGATCCGGGGCGAGAACCGGTGCGGGCAGGGCGTCGAGGGGACCGGGTTCCTCTACTCGCCGGACCGGCTGATGACCAACGCCCACGTCGTTGCCGGAGTCGACTCCCCGCGGGTGGTCACCGACGACCGGGAGGTGCCCGCAACCGTCGTGTACTACAACCCCGACCTCGACGTCGCCGTGCTCGCGGTGAGCGACCTGGGGCGTCAGTACCTCGCCTTCGACCGGGACGGCAGGCCGCGGCAGGGGGCGGCGGTGCTGGGCTACCCGCAGGACGGTCCGTACGTCGTGGAGGGCGCCCGGATCCGCGCCGAGCAGCGGCTGCGCAGCCCCGACATCTACGGCGAGGGGACGGTGATCCGGGAGGTGTACTCGGTGCGCTCCACGATCCGGCCGGGAAACTCCGGGGGCCCGGTCGTGTCGACCGCCGGGAAGGTCCTGGGGGTGGTCTTCGCGGCGTCTGTCACCGACACCTCCACCGGCTATGCGCTGACCGCGAACCAGGTGGCCCAGGCGGCCGTCCGGGGCAAGCTCAACACCTCGGCGACCAGCACCGGCCGCTGTGCCTGAAGACTGTGCCTGAGACGTTGCGTCCGGCCGACCGGTGTCAGCCGCGGTGCATGAGGGCGTCCTTGGTCTCCTGAGCCTGGTGGATCGCCCGGTCCGGCGGCCGGATGGCGCGCAGCTTGCGGTAGCCGACGAACGCCAGCACTCCAGCGACGAGCAGGTAGAGCGCGAAGACGATCAAGTAGCACCAGGCGAGGTCGAGCCCCGTCATGTGGATGAAGTAGGCGATGGCCACCGACAGCATGATGATGCCCAGCAGGAGCACGAAAGCAGCCGCGGCGAACAGGGCCGCGCCGATGCCGCCGGCCTTGACGCTGACCTTGAGCTCGGCCTTGGCGAGCGCGATCTCGTTCTGGATCAGCACCGACACGTCACGGCTGGCATCGGCGATCAGGCGGCCGATCGACGGCTCCTGCTTCCCGACGTTAGCGACGCCCGAGGCGCTCGACGTCCGCTCGGGTGTGGCGGTGCGGCCGGCGGCCGTGGCAGCGACGGCTGTCGACCCCCCGGCGGTGGCACCCGTCGCCGGGCTCGCGCCCCTCGCGCCGGTGGTGCCCGTCGCTCCGGTGGTGTCGGGGACGGGTCGCGGTTCGGTGTCGGTCATCGGGTCTCCTTCGCAGGGGGCAGACCGAGCCTAGGGGACGGCGCATCGACCGGCAGCACCCCCAACCCCTGCCGAGTCGGCGCTTGTGCACGCTCCTCCGGCCGGGTCGCCGTGCACAAGCGCCGACTCGACGGGTTTCGGCCGTGCACAAGCGCCGACTCGGCGAGGGGGTCAGGCGTCGTCGGAGGACGACGAGGACAGGCCGTCCTGGATCAGCCCCATCACCGATGAGTCCGCGAGCGTCGTCACGTCGCCGACCTCGCGGTTCTCCGCCACGTCGCGCAGCAGCCGGCGCATGATCTTGCCCGAGCGGGTCTTCGGCAGCTCCTGCACGACCATGATCTGCCGCGGCTTGGCGATCGCGCCGATCTCCCGCTGCACGTGGCGTCGCAGCTCCTGCACGAGGTCCTCGCCCTCGCCCGGCTCGTCCGCCTCGGCCACCGCGGTCTCCCGCAGGATGACGAAGGCGCACACGGCCTGACCGGTCGTCTCGTCGTTGGCGCCGACCACGGCCGCCTCCGCGACCTTGGGGTGCGACACGAGCGCCGACTCGATCTCGGTGGTCGAGAGCCGGTGGCCCGACACGTTCATCACGTCGTCCACCCGGCCGAGCAGCCAGATGTCGCCGTCCTCGTCGAGCTTGGCGCCGTCGCCGGCGAAGTAGCGACCCGGAAAGCGCGACCAGTACGTCTTGCGGAACCTCTCGTCGTCGCCCCAGATGGTGCGCAGCATGCCGGGCCACGGCTCGGTGAGCACGAGGTAGCCGCCCGAGCCGGGCGCCACCGCCTTGCCCTCGTCGTTGACCACCTGGGCCGAGACGCCGGGCAGCGCGGTCATCGCCGAGCCCGGCTTGCCCGCGGTCACCCCGGGGAGCGGGCTGACCATGATCTGCCCGGTCTCGGTCTGCCACCAGGTGTCGACGATGGGGCAACGGTCAGCGCCGATGACCCGGCGGTACCAGACGTAGGCCTCAGGGTTGATCGACTCGCCGACCGAGCCCAGCAGCCGCAGCGACGACATGTCGAAACCGGCCGGAATCTGCTCGCCCTGCTTCATGAACGTGCGGATCGCCGTGGGCGCGGTGTAGAAGATCGTCACGCCGTAGCGCTCGATGATCTCCCACCAGCGGCCCTTGTGCGGGGTGTCCGGCGTGCCCTCGTACATCACCTGGGTGGCGCCGTTGGCAAGCGGCCCGTAGACCATGTAGGAGTGGCCGGTGACCCAGCCGACGTCGGCGGTGCACCAGTAGACGTCGGTCTCGGGCTTGAGGTCGAAGACCGCCCAGTGGGTCCAGGCCGTGCCGACGAGATAGCCGCCGGTGGTGTGGAGGATGCCCTTCGGCTTCCCGGTCGTCCCGGAGGTGTACATGACGTACAACGGGTGCTCGGCGTCGAACGCCTCCGGCTCGTGCTCCGGGGACTGCGCGTCCACCACGTCGTGCCACCACACGTCGCGGCCGTCCTGCCAGGCGACGTCCTGCCCGGTCCGGCGTACGACGAGGACCTTCTCGACCTCGACCTCGTTCCCGGCGGCGACCTTGTCGCACGCCTCGTCGACGGCCGGCTTGAGGGCGGACGCCGCACCGCGCCGGTAGCCGCCGTCTGAAGTGATGACCACCTTCGCCTGGCAGTCGCTGATGCGGCTGGCCAGCGCGTCGGCGGAGAAGCCGCCGAACACCACGGTGTGGGGGGCGCCGAGCCGCGCGCAGGCCAGCATCGCCACGACCGTCTCGGGGATCATCGGCATGTAGATCGCCACCCGGTCGCCGGCCGTGACGCCCAGCTCGGTCAGCGCGTTGGCCGCCCGGCACACCTCGTCACGGAGCTCGGCGTAGGTGACCGTCCGCGCCTCGTCGTCCGGCTCGCCCACCCAGTGCAGGGCCACCCGGTCGCCGTGGCCGGCCTCCACGTGCCGGTCGACGCAGTTGTACGCCGCGTTGAGCCGGCCACCGCCGTACCACCTGGCGAACGGCGGGTTCGACCAGTCCAGGACCTCGGTGAACGGCTCCGCCCAGGACACCCGCTCGGCCGCCTTCGCCCAGAAGGCGAGTCGGTCGGCGTCGGCCTCGGCGTACGCGTCAGCGGTGACGTTGGCTGCGGCCGCCAGCTCGGCGGGCGGCTCGAAGCGCCGCTCCTCGTGCAGGAGGTTCGACAGCGTCTCCTCGGTCATGGTGCCTCCCTGCTCGTCGCACGGCTGATCTCTCGCGGGTCGTGTCGGGTGATCCCCTCACCCTAGTGAGCGACCGCGCCCTCGGAGCCGGCGCCGGTGAGGGCGCGGACCTCGAGCTCGTCGTACTTGTCGATGGCCTCCTGGTCGCGTGAGGTGACCGTGCCCAGCCAGCCGAAGAAGAACCCGAGCGGGATGGAGACGAGCCCCGGGTTCTCGAGCGGGAACCAGCTGAAGTCCACTCCCAGAGGGAACAGCGAGCCGGTGGCGCCGGTGGGCAGCACCTTGCCGGACACGACCGGCGAGAAGAACACCAGCGTGATGCTGGAGAGCAGTCCTCCGTAGATCGACCACGTCGCGCCGCGGGTGTTGAAGCGCCGCCAGAACAGGTTGTAGATGATCGACGGCAGGTTTGCCGACGCGGCCACCGCGAAGGCCAGCGCGACAAGGAACGCGATGTTGAGACTCTGGGCCGGGATGGCCAGCGCGATCGCGACGCCGCCGATGACGAACGCCGCGAGCTTCGCCACCCGCACCTCGTCACGCTCCGACGCCTGGCCGTGCTTGAACACGCTCGCGTAGAGGTCGTGCGCCACGCTCGACGCGCTCGCCAGGGTCAGGCCGGCGACCACGGCGAGGATCGTGGCGAACGCAACCGCGGAGATGAGCGCGAGGAGGACCGCGCCGCCGGTCGACCCGGCGCCCCCGCCCACCGCCTCGGCCAGCAGTGGCGAAGCGAGGTTGCCCCCCGACACGGCGGTCTGGCTCTCCGGCCCGGTGTCGAGGAGTGCGGCGGCGCCGAACCCGAGCGCCAGCGTCATCAGGTAGAACGTGCCGATGAGGGCGATCGCCCACAGCACCGACTTGCGGGCGTCCTGTGCGGTGGGGACCGTGTAGAAGCGGATCAGGATGTGGGGCAGGCCGGCGGTGCCGAGCACGAGTGCCAGACCAAGGCTGATGAAGTCGATCTGGCTGGTCAACGAGCCGCCGTAGCGCAGCCCGGGCTGCAGGAAGGCGTCGCCCTTCCCGGTGTTCTGCGCTGCGGCCCCGAGCAGCTCGGAGAGGTTGAACCCGAACTCCGCCAGCACCAGCACCGTGATCAGCAGCGTGCCGGTCATCAGCAGCACCGCCTTGACGATCTGGACCCACGTGGTGCCCCGCATGCCGCCGACGGTCACGTAGAAGACCATGAGCAGCCCGACCGCCACGATGACGAGGTTCTTCACCGCGGCGTCGTCGACGTCCAGCAGCAGCGCCACCAGGGAGCCGGCGCCCACCATCTGTGCGAGCAGGTAGAAGATCGACACGACGACCGTCGAGGTGGCCGCCGCCGTCCGCACCGGTCGCTGCCGCATCCGGTAGGCCAGCTGGTCGGCCATCGTGTAGCGACCGGAGTTGCGCAGCAGCTCGGCGACCAGCAGGAGTGCGACGAGCCAGGCGACGAGGAACCCGATCGAGTAGAGGAAGCCGTCGTAGCCGTAGAGCGCGATGGCACCGGAGATGCCGAGGAACGACGCCGCCGACATGTAGTCGCCGCCGATCGCGAGCCCGTTCTGGAAGCCGCTGAACGACCGGCCGCCGGCGTAGTAGTTGGCCGCCCCGGAACCCTGTCGGCTTGCCCAGATGGTGATCCCGACGGTGAGCGCGACGACCGCCACGAACAGCACCGTGGTCAGGGTCTGCGTGCTCATCGACCGATCTCCCTGCGGTAGCGCTGCTCGAGCTCGGAGGCGACCGGGTCCAGCTGCTTGTTGGCGTGGCGCGAGTAGAGCCAGGCGATGCCGAAGGTGGAGGCGAACTGGAGCAGCCCGAAGACGAGGGCGACGTTGATGTTGCCGACGAGCTTGGTGTTCATGAAGTCCTCGGCCCAGTTCGACATCACCACGTAGAGCAGGTACCAGACGAGGAACGCGACGGTCCACGGGATCGCGAAGGAGCGGTAGCGGCGCCGCAGGTCCCGGAACTCGTCGGTGGCGTGCAGCCGCTCGTAGACCTCGTGCTGTGCACGGGCCTCCGGTGTCGCTCCCGGTCGGTCGTTGGTGTCAGTCACGATCGAACCCCTTGTCGTACGGGCGGGTGGGCCACGGTGACCGGCCACTGTGATCCGGGTCACCCCCACCTTAGGTCCCGACCTCCGCTTGTCGTCGTGGAGGGCGCGCCGGGGCCTGCTGATCAGCGGAAGTCGATCAGCGTGGTCGCCGGGTCGTGGGCCGGTGGTGTCGGTTGCTCCTCCTGGGGCGCCCCCGGCCCCTGCGAACCGGCCTGACGCACGGCTTCGGCGGCAGCGGTCAGGTCCGCGCTGTGCTCGGGCTCCTCGATCAGCCCTCGAGGGCGTACGACGGCGCGGTAGCACCGGGCCAGGTACGGGAGGAGCAGCCCGTCCGGGCCGGAGTCGTACTGGTCGAACAGCTCGTCGACCTTGCGCAGCAGCCGCTCCTGGGCCATCGGGTCCATGACGGCGACGTTCGACCGGGAGAGCGCCAGGTCGCGCAGCTCGGCCCGCCGCAACGGCTGCCAGTGCCGAAAGGTGGCCTCCTGGACGTACCCGAACAGCTTGGAGGCGACGAGGATCTCGGTCGGGTCGATGTTCGAGATGTCCTGATCCTGGCTGCCGAGGAGACGGCCCAGCTTGCGCACCCACGGGATCCGCTCGTCGCGCTGGTTCCACACCAGCGCGATGCGACCCTCCGGCTTGAGGACCCTGGCGGCCTCCCGGAGCGCCGGGCCGTGGTCGAACCAGTGGAAGGACTGCGCCGCGACGACCGTGTCGACGCTGCGGGTCGCCGCCGGGATCGTCTCCGCGGCCGACCGCACCACCCGGAGGTCCGGATGACGCCGACGGAGGTGGTCCAGCATCTCGTCGAGCGGGTCGGTGGCCAGCACGTCGTGCCGCAGCTGGAGGAGCCGGTCCGTGAGCTTGCCGGTGCCGGCGCCGAGCTCGACCACCGTGGCGGCGGCCTTGCCGGCCAGCCACTCCACCGCCTCGATCGGGTAGGAAGGCCGGGCGCGGTCGTAGGCATCGGCCACCGCGGCGAAGGACAGGGCCTGGTCGCGGCCGGAGGAGGAGGGCTGGTCCATGACGGCATCAATCTACTCCCGTCGCTAGCCTTGCGCCGTGGCTGACGCGTTGGGTGAACTCGTCACCCTCGAGGGAGTCGGCTCCGGCATGACCGCGGCCCGCGACGGCATCGACGCGTTGCTCCGCGACCGCGGCCTCCGGCGTACCGCCCCGGAGCTGACCGCGGAGTCGCTCCTGGTCGGCGCGCACGCGAGCGCAGTGCTCGAGGGCTCGACCTCGTCGCTGGACGAGGCACGCAGCGGCCGGGGTGACGCGACGGCGTCGGCCGCGATCGCGCTCAGCATCGAGCTGTTGCCGTTGCTGCCCGTGCTCGCGCACTCGCCGCTGCGGGTGCTGGCGCGGCTGCACACGCTCGCCGCCAAGGGGGAGGTCCCGCACGACCGGCTCGGCCGGCCGACTGACCGGGCCGCCGCCGAACGTCTCTCGGGGCTGGCCGCGCTGTTGCTTCGCCCCACCGCGGCCCCCGCGCTCGTCGTGGCCGCGGTGGCGCACGCCGAGCTGTGCACCGTGGCGCCGTTCGCCTCGCACAACGGGATCGTTGCTCGCGCGGCTGAGCGGCTGCTGCTGGTGGCCCGGGGGGTGGACCCGACGTCCCTCATCGTCCCCGAGGCGGGTCACCTCGCCTTGCGACCGGCGTACGAGTCGAACCTCCGGGGCTATGCCGAGGGCGGCCGCGCCGGGGTCCACGCCTGGCTGCTCTACGCCGCAGAGGCCTACACCGCGGGTGCCCAGGCGAGCCCGCTGCGAACCGGCCGCTGACCGGAGGACCGGCGGGTGCTCGCCCACCCCCGCCGACTCGGCGCTTGTGCACGCGCCGGACATGCGAGCGGCACCCTCCGTGGAGGGTGCCGCTGCTGACACACGAGACCCGGTTACCAAGCGTGCACTGTCGTAACTGTTGCCCCGGGTGAACCCGGGGTCAACGCCCTATCAGAAGGGTGGGTCAGCGCGTGGGTGCCTGGCTCGTGTGCGGTTGTTGCGTGATTCCTTTGTACGCCCGGTTTCGCCCATGCCACAAGGGGAGACGGGGCTTTCGTCCCGGATGGTCTAGCGGTTCAGCCGGCCAGCACCCGCTCGAGGCGTCGGCGGGCACCGAGATAGATGGCGCCGCCGACGACCACGGCGGTCCCTGCCGCCAGCGCGGCCAGCGTTCCGCGGTGCTCGGGAAGCCGCATGCGGGCGCCGAGCGCCACCGGGCGGCTGAACACCAGCACGGGCCAGCCGTTGTCCTTGGCGATCCGACGGAGCTCCTTGTCGGGGTTCACCGCGTGGGGGTGCCCGATCGCCTCGAGCATGTGCACGTCGGTGATGGAGTCCGAGTAGGCGTAGCTGCGCGCCAGGTCGTAGCCGCGACGCTGCGCGAGCTCCTCGATCGCCACCGCCTTGTTCTCGGCGTAGGCGTAGAAGTCGATGCCGCCGGTGTAGCGACCGTCCTCGATCGACAACTGGCTCGCGATGACGTCGTCCGCACCGAGGAGCTCCCCGATGGGCTCCACCATCTCCGCCCCCGAGGCCGAGACGATGATGACGTCGCGGCCGGCGAAGTGATGCTCCTCGATCAGCGACACCGCCTCGTCGTAGACGAGCGGGTCGACGATGTTGTGGAGCGTGTCCGCGACGATCTCGCGCACCGTGTCGACGTGCCAGCCGGTGACCATGCGGGAGAGGAACTCGCGCATCTTCTCCATCTGGTCGTGGTCCGCGCCGCCGATGAGGAAGACGAACTGGGCGTAGGTGCTGCGCAGGACCGACCGGCGGTTGAGCAAGCCGCCTGCATAGAACGGTCGGCTGAACGCCAGCGCGCTCGACTTGGCGATGATCGTCTTGTCGAGGTCGAAGAAGGCGGCCGGACGCCCTCCCGGACGTCCGCCGTACGGCCGTACGGCACTGCCGACCGGGTCGACGGCCACCGGCCTCGGCCCCGGCTTGCGCGTGGTCACGCCTCCAGTGTCCCTCGCCGTCCGCGCTCGCGGTGCGGAGTCGCGAGGATCGGCGGCCAGGGGGTCCGGGACCGGCCTAGACGCCATCCACACGTGCGGTTGTGGTCGGGCGCGGGATTCCCAGCACTGTTCTATGCTGGAGCCAATTCACAAGCCACGCTGCGAGGCACGACGAACCGTCCTGACGCCAGCCCGTTCTTGGGGTAGCGTCCCGAGAGATCTGCCAGCGATCCCCCCTCGCTGGTAGCGGTCCGGGCTTATCCCCCCCAAGCCCGGACCTGGGGCCCCTGGCTATCCCCCCTGGCCAGGGGCCCACCCATCTCGCCCCGTCCCAGAGCCGGCTTCCGTCCCCAGCCTCGGCTGGGTCGCGGTTCTCCGCAGGTCACCCGCCGAGGCGTCGATGTCGTGGGACCGGCTGGAGACAGTCGGGCCATGAGTCCTGGCGCCCCGTTGCTCCTCACCGAGGACGAAGCACTGACCGGTGAGGTGCTGCGGTTGGCGGCGGCCGCAGGCACTCCGGTCGAGGTGCTGCCGGGGCTGACCGCCGGGCTGGGGCCCTGGGCGAACGCGGAGGTGGTCCTGGTCGGCGCCGACCAGGCGGCTCGGCTGGTGGGCGCAGCACCGCCTCCCCGCGACCAGGTGCACGTGCTGGCGCTGGGCTCCGCGCCGGACCCGCTGTTCCGCAGCGCGCTGGATCTCCGCGCGTCCTCCGTGCTGGAGCTGCCGGCGGCCGAGCAGTGGCTGGTGGAGATGCTCACTGATCTCGGCGATGGCGCCCATCGCCCGGCCACCACAGTGGCGGTCGTCGGCGGATCGGGGGGTGTCGGCGCCACCGTGCTCGCCGCGGCGCTGGCCCTGACCGCCGGCCGGGACGCCCGCGTCATGCTGGTCGACCTCGACCCCTGGGGTCCGGGGCTGCGCCGGATCGTGGGCCTGGACGAGCCGACAGGTGTCACCTGGCGTGACCTTGCCCAGTCCCCAGGGCGACTCGGATCCCGGGCCCTGCGGGATGCGCTGCCGGGTCGTGACGGCGTCGGTGTGCTCGGGTGGCCCGACGAGACGACGGCGGTGCCGTCGCCGGCCTTGGTGCGGGAGGTGCTGTCTGCAGGCAGCCGCGGTCACGACTGGCTCGTCATCGACTCGCCCCGCGGTGCGGACCCCGCCATGGCGGCGATGCTCGGCCGCTGCCACCACGTCGTCCTGGTCGCGCGGGCCGCCGTCGGTGCCGTCGCATCGGCCGCCCGGGTCGCTGACCGGCTGCGGTCCGACGGCGCCGCCGTCGGCGCGGTCGTGCGGTGCCGCCGCGGGTCTCCGCTCGCTGAGGACGTCGCACGCGCGCTCGGCCTCGAGCTCCTGTGCGAGCTGCCCGACCAGCGACGGCTCGACGAGCACCTCGACCTGGGTCTCGGACCTGTGCGCAGCCGACGCTGCCCATTGGCACTCTCCGCTGCCGCCCTCGTCGACCGGCTGGGGGTCGGGCGGTGAGCCTCCCGGTCGACACCGCGCAGCAGGCCGTCCAGGCCTCCTCCGTGGACTCCGACGTGGTGGAGGAGGTGCGGGAGCGGATCGCCCGTGACGGTGCGGCGCTCAGCCCGGCGGTGGTGGCCTCCGCGCTGCGCGGCAGCGGCCGACCGGTCGGCGACGCCACGGTGCTCGCGGTGCTCGACGTGCTGCGCCGTGACGTCATCGGTGCCGGTCCGCTCGAGCATCTGCTGCGGCTCGAGGGGGTGACCGACGTGCTCGTCAACGGGCCGGACGCGGTCTACCTCGATCGTGGCGACGGGCTGGAGCTGACGCCGGTCCGGTTTCCCGACGACGGTGCGGTGCGGAGGCTGGCGCAACGACTCGCAGCCGGCGCGGGACGCCGCCTCGACGACGCCAGCCCGTATGTCGACCTGAGGCTCGGTGACGGGTCGCGCTTCCACGCCGTGCTCGCTCCCCTGGCGCGGCCGGGGACGTCGATCTCGCTCAGGGTGCCTCGCCGACGGGTGTTCACGCTGGCCGAGCTCGTGTCGGCAGAATCGGTGCCCGCCGAGGGGGCCCGGCTTCTGCAGCTGGTGGTGAAGCGAAAGCTGGCATTCCTGGTGAGCGGTGGCACGGGGTCCGGCAAGACCACGCTGCTCAACGCCCTTCTGTCCGTCGTCGACCCGCAGCACCGGATGGTCATCGTCGAGGACACCACCGAGCTCCGGCCGGAGCACCCCCACGTGGTCGGGCTCGAGGCCAGGCCCGCGAACGTCGAGGGTGCCGGGCAGATCGACCTCCGCACGCTCGTACGCCAGGCGCTGCGGATGCGGCCCGACAGGTTGGTGGTCGGCGAGGTGCGTGGCGCCGAGGTGGTGGATCTGCTCGCGGCGCTCAACACCGGGCACGAGGGCGGCTGCGGCACCGTCCATGCCAACTCGGCCTCCGACGTGCCTGCCCGGCTCGAAGGGCTGGCGCTGGCAGCCGGCATGCCCGCTGCGGCAGCGCACGCCCAGATCGCCGCGGCGCTCGACGTGGTCGTGCACTGCGCCCGCGACCCGGACGGTCGCCGGCAGGTCGCCGAGGTCGCCGTGCTCGCCGCGGGCGCGGACGGTCGCGTCACCGTGACACCTGCAGTGACTTTCGCCGGCGACAAGGTGCGGGAGCACCGTGGTGCCGCAGTGCTGGCAGGCAGGCTCGGCGACCGGTGTTGACGGCTCAGATGATCGCGGCCGGCCTGCTGGTCGCCGCTGCCGCCGCACTGGCGGTCCCGGGAAAGATGCCGACCCCGCCGTTCCGCCCCGGGGGTGGTTCCGACCGGCCACCTGGTTCCCCGCCACCCAGGATGTTCGTCCGACTGGCGATGGCGGCGGCCGGCATCACCGGCGGCGGCGCCGTGGCCGCCGGCCTGAGCGGAACGCACCTGGTGGTCGGTCTGGTGGGGACAGGCGCGGCCCTGGTGGCGCTGCGCCTGGTGCACCGGGCAGGAACCACGAGAGCAGCTGCCCGGAGGCGGGAGTCGGTCATCGACCTTTGCGAGGCGCTTGTCGGGGAGCTGCACGCGGGGCAGCCGCTCGTGCGGGCGGTCGAGCGTGCCGTGGTGGTGTGGCCCGAGAGCCACGGGGTCGCCGCGGCCGCGGCGCTCGGCGCCGACGTGCCCGAGGCACTCCGGCGACTGTCGCGGCTGCCGGGAGCAGGAGGTGTCGGACGCCTGGCGGCCGCGTGGGAGGTCTGTGCCGCGACGGGTGGTGGACTCGCGTTCGCGGCCCAGCAGGTGCTGCACACCGCGCGAGCGGAGGCGGCAAGCGACCGGCTCGTCCAGTCAGAGCTGGCCTCGGCCCGGGCGACCGCTCGGCTGGTCACGGTGCTGCCCCTGGTGGTCCTCGTCGCCGCGGACGGGATCGGCGCACGGCCCTGGCAGTTCCTGCTGTCGACCGGCGTGGGCGTCGGCTGCCTCGGTCTCGGAGTGGCGCTCGCGCTGGCCGGGCTCTGGTGGATCGACAGCATCGCCGCCAGCGCAACCGGTGAGGGGTGAGGTCGTGGCAGCTGTGTGTGCGGTGCTGGTAGCGCTCGCGACCGCGCTCGCCTGGTCGCCGTCGTCCGCTCGATGGCCGTCGACACCACCCGTGGATCGTCCGGTGTCCAGAGCCTTCGGCGTCGGCCGGGTGCTGCACGCGCCGGCCTTCCTCCACGCCGCGGCCGCGGCCGGCGCCGCTGCGACCGCACTGCTGGTCCTGCCCGGCGTCCTCGGGGTCGCCGGCGCCGGCACGGCCGCGGTCCTCGTGTGGAGGCGCAGCCGCCAGTGGGAGGGCGTCGCTGCACGGCGGCGGCGGACACGTCTGGAGTCGGATCTGCCTCATGTCGTCGACCTCATGGTGGCTGCCCTCGCAGCCGGCGCTGCGCCCGTCGAGGCGCTCGTCCGGGTCGCTGCCGTGGTCGAGGGGCCGACCGCGGCTGAGCTGGGTGGCTGGGTGACGAGGCTGAGGCTCGGCGCGGACCCGGTCGGGGTCTGGGCGGCCATGGCAGGCCATCCGCAGCTGGGTCGGCTCGGGACGGCACTCCACCGAGCCACTGACAGCGGTGCGCCGGTGGCGGCCATGCTGAGCCGTCTCGCCGAGGACCTCCGGGCTCGTCGCCGGGCGGACGTCGAGGCTCGGGTGCGCCAGGTCGAGGTCAAGGCGGCCGTGCC
Organism: uncultured Nocardioidaceae bacterium; assembly: GCA_902805845.1. Classification (GTDB taxonomy): domain Bacteria; phylum Actinomycetota; class Actinomycetes; order Propionibacteriales; family Nocardioidaceae; genus Marmoricola_A. The sequence continues at coordinate 5,290 of CADCUI010000080.1, read as the reverse complement.
CCTGGGTGTCTGCCTTCTCCCCTCTTTCGTGCTCTTGGGCGTCGTCCCCCTGGTCGCCGGCTCCGCCATGGGGCTGCTCAGCCGGTGACGGAGGCCGAGCCAACCGATGTCCCCAGTGAGGGCCATCCCGTGGCCTTCCGCAGCACCCGGGCGGCCGGTCGCTCCGGCGTCACGTCGCCGCGAGAGTCCTCCGACATCAACCACATCCGGCGACCGTCGCCGGAGCACTGTCAGGAGGAACCATGACCGCTTCACCGAACGCCCGGGTGCGCAACCAGCTCGGAGCAGCGAGCGCCGAGTACGCCGCGGTCACCGCGGCCGGCTGCGGCTTCGCCGGCGTTCTCATCAAGCTGCTGACCAGCGAGTTCGGGCAGCAGCTGCTCAAGACGGTGCTCGACTTCTTCCTCGCGATGGTCGGGATCGGCTGAGCCATGGGTGAGGAGGTGGCCGCGGGGCTCCGCGGCGCAGGCGGCGCTCCCGCGGCCCTCCCTGCACGACCGTCCCCGTGCAGCGGTGAGCGCGGGGCCGTGACCGCCGAGGCAGCGGCGGTCCTGCCGGTGCTCGTGGCCTTCGCCTTGGGCCTGGTCTGGCTGCTGGGCGTGGCGGTGGCGCAGGTCAGGGTGGTCGACGGTGCGCGCGAGGCGGCGCGGGTGGCCGCCCGTGGCGACGGTGACGTCCTTGCCTCGGCCCAGGCGCGTCGGGTGGCAGGCGACGGGGCCGACGTCGACATCGCCCGCGGGGACCAGCGGGTCGTGGTGACGGTGAGTGTCGACGTCGACGGGCCCGGCGGACTGTTCGGCGCGCTTCCCGGGGTCCAGGTCAGGTCGCGTGCCGAGGCAGTCGTGGAGCCGCGATGAGGTGGGCTGACGAGCGCGGGCTGGCTGCCCCGCTCATCGTCTCCCTGGCGGGCGTCATCACGGTCGTCACCCTGGCGGGCGCGGCCCTGAGCCGGGTCGCGGTCGACCAGCGGAGGGCGGCGGCTGCCGGCGACCTCGCGGCTCTCGCGGGAGCCACCGCGCTCCAGCACGGCCGGCCGGGCTGCTCGGCGGCCCGGGACATCGCAGCCGACAACGACGCCCGGCTCACCAGGTGCGAGGAGCAGGGCGACCGGATCGACATCGAGGTCGTCATCTCCTCCGCTGTCCTCGGCCGCGCCGTGGACGTGCGTGCCAGAGCCAGGGCAGGGCCGGCTCGTGGCTGAGGGTCAGGACCCGAGCAGCACGTCGATCAGGCGGACCGCCCCCGCCTTGTCCAAGGGGTTGTTGCCGTTGCCGCACTTGGGCGACTGGACGCACGAGGGGCATCCGTCGTCGCAGCGGCAGGAGTCGATGGCCTCGCGGGTGGCCGTCAGCCACGACCGGGCAGCATGGAAACCGTGCTCGGCGAAGCCGGCTCCCCCCGCGTGGCCGTCGTAGACGAACACCGTCAGCTGACCGGTGTCGGGGTGCAGCGCCGTCGAGACCCCGCCGATGTCCCACCGGTCACAGGTGGCGAACAGCGGCAGCAGGCCGATCGCCGCATGCTCGGCTGCGTGGGCCGCGCCTGGCAGGTCCGCGGCCGCCAGTCCCGCGTCCTGGAGCAGCGAGGGCGGCAGCGTCCACCACACCGCCTTCGTCTCCAGCACGCGCTCGGGCAGATCCAGCGGCTCCTCGCCGATGACCTCACCGGTAGGGACCCGGCGCTTGAGGAACGAGACGACCTGATGGACGACCCGCACCGAGCCGAAGGCGAGTCGCCCCCGCCCCCAGCGCTCGGCGGCGAGCTCGTCCAGCACGCCGATGTCGGTCACCTCACGCGCCGACGTCGAGTAGCCGGGATCCGCCCGTTCGAGGATCGCGGCGTGGTCGTCGAGGTCCAGGTCGCGCACGAGGTAGGTCTCGCCCTGGTGGAGGTAGACCGCACCCTCGTGCACCGTGGAATGGGCAGAGCCGTTGTCCACGGTCCCCACCACCCGGCCGGTCTCGCTCTCGACGAGGTCGATGGGAGCGCCCCCCGTCGAGCGGAGGTCGGCCAGGTCGGTCGCCCGCCGCCGGTCGGTCCAGTACCACCCGGCTGTTCGACGCCGCAGCAGGCCGGCGCGGGTCAACGCCTCGACCCCGTCGTGGGCCGTCGGCCCGAAGAGGCCGAGGTCCGACTCGGTCAGCGGCATCTCCGCAGCCGCCGCGCAGAGGTGCGGTCCGAGCACATGAGGGTTCCCGGGATCGAAGACCGTCGCCTCGACGGGCGCGCCGACCAGCGCCTCGGGGTGGGTGACGAGGTAGGTGTCGAGCGGGTCGTCACGCGCCACCAGCACGGCCAGTGCGTCGGTGCCGTGCCTACCTGCCCTGCCGACCTGCTGCCACATCGCTGCGCGGGTGCCGGGGAAACCCGCCATCAGGATCGCGTCGAGCCCGGCGATGTCGATGCCCAGCTCGAGGGCGTTCGTGGCCGCCACACCCACCAGCCGTCCGTCCCGCAGCGCTCGCTCCAGCTCGCGCCGGTCCTCGGGGAGGTAGCCGCCGCGGTAGGCGGCTACCGAGCTCGACAGTCCGGGCGCCACCTCGTCGAGCAGCCGCGCGGCGGTGAGGGCGACGGACTCGGCCCCCTTGCGGGAGCGGACGAAGGCGAGCGTCCGGACGTCGCTCGCCACCAGGTCGGCCAGGAGGTCGGCCACCTCGGCGGTCGCGGCGCGTCGTACAGGTGCGCCGTTCTCGCCCTCGTACGCCGTGAACGGCGGCTCCCACAGGCCGAGGGACACCCGTCCCTTGGCGGAGGTGTCCTCGATGACCGGCTCGACCGGCAGACCGATCAGCCGGGCCGCGGACGTCGCCGGGTCGGCCACCGTGGCGCTGGCGAGGATGAAGGTCGGCGAGGCGCCGTAGGTGGCGCAGATCCGGCGCAGCCGGCGCAGCACCAGGGCGACGTGCGCCCCGAAGACCCCGCGGTAGTGGTGGCACTCGTCGATCACGACGTAGCGCAGCGAGGCGAAGAAGCGGGCCCAGCGTGCATGGCCGGGCAGGAGCGAATGGTGCAGCATGTCGGGGTTGGTGAGCAGGTACTCGGCGTTGTCGCGTGCCCAGTCGCGCTGCTCTCGGGGGCTGTCCCCGTCGTGGGTGCACGCCGCGAGCCCCGGCACCTCGAGTGCCGCCAGCCCGTGCAGCTGGTCCTGCGCCAGGGCCTTGGTCGGCGACAGGTAGAGGACCGTCGCCCCGCGGCGGCCGTTGGGTCGCCGGGCCTCGAGGACCGCGCCGAGGGCCGGCAGCTGGAAGGCCAGAGACTTCCCCGAGGCGGTGCCGGTCGCCAGGACGACGTGACGCCCCTGGTGGGCAGCCTCGGCGGCGGCCACCTGGTGTGCCCACGGCAGCTCCACGCCGCGGGCACGCCAGCCGTCGACGAGCACGCCGGGAGCCCAGCTCGGCCAGGGGCGACGGGTTCCCTCACGCGGTGGCAGGACCTCGACGTGGGTGAGCCGCTCTTCGCGCTCCGCCCTTCCGCCGGTCAACGCGTCGAGCGCAGCGTGGGTGCTGAGCAGAGGTGCGACCACGTGGACAGTCTGCAAGACGTGATTGAATGCAGCCTGTGCGGATCGAGGACGTGCTTGATCCGCTTGACTTGTGCGAGCCGGAGGAGAACCCGTGGACCTGTCTCTCGAGACGCGCCAGGACAACGGCCGGACCATCATCGAGGTGGGGGGCGAGATCGACGTCTACACGGCCCCCAAGCTGCGCGAGTGCATCACGAACCTCGTCGACGAGGGTCAGGTCGACCTGGTGATCGACCTGGAGCGGGTGGAGTTCATGGACTCGACCGGCCTGGGGGTGCTGGTCGGGGGTCTCAAGCGGGTCCGCACGCACGAGGGCTCGCTGGAGCTCGTGTGCACCCAGGAGCGGTTGCTCAAGATCTTCCGGATCACCGGCCTCGGCAAGGTGTTCGCCATCCATGGGTCGCAGGCTGACGCCACCGCCCAGCAGAGCTGAGAGACGCGTTGTCCGTGGCGCCACAGCCGCTTGGGCACATCCCGGGGGACGTCACCATCGCGATCGCCCGTGACCCCGCGCTCGTGCGCACGGTCCGGCTGGTGACGGCCGCGGTCGCGCGCCGCTCCGACTGCAAGGATGCGGTGGTCGAGGAGATCCGGCTCGCGGTCGGTGAGGCCTGCGCCGTGATGATCGGCTCCGACGGCGCCTCTGCGGGGTCCTCCGAGCAGGTGCAGGTCGTGCTGTCGGCCGGCGGCGGCTTCCATGTGACGGTGACCGGTCGCGTCGAGGGGGACGACCCTGGCTTCCGGGACATCGGGCTCGACCCCTGGGCGCTGCTCGGCGGGCTGTCGGAGGACCTGATGGTCCACGAGCACGACGGGGTGACCGAGCTGCGGATGTCCTGGCCGCTCTGAGCGCCCGCGGCTGAGCACGTACGGCGAGTCGCCACCCCGCGCGTTCGTCGCGGCGCGCCGCGACAGTAGACTGCCGAACCGTTCGTTCGTCCAGGCTCAGGCGCGCGCCTGACCGCACCGGAATGTCTTTTCACCCGGTGGTCGAAACACTTTCAACGGGCTACCCCGCCCGGCTACGGAGGAAACGCATGCCCCGGGTCCCCTTGCGCGTCTCGAACGCCGAGGCCGTGGACCTTTCCAGCGGCAACCTCACCTTGGTCGTCATCGTCGGTGTCATCGCGCTCGTCGCGTTGGCCATGGCGGTCGTCTTCCGGTCGCAGGTGCTCGCCGCTGGCGAAGGCACGGACAAGATGAAGAGCATCGCGCTCGCCGTGCAGGAGGGCGCTTCGGCGTACCTCACGCGGCAGTTCAAGACGCTCGCCGTCTTCGCAGCGCTGGCGTTCCTGCTGCTGCTGCTCCTGCCGGCCGAGGACGGGAGCGTCCGGATCGGCCGTTCGGTGTTCTTCGTGCTGGGGGCGGGCTTCTCCGCCGCGATCGGCTACCTGGGCATGTCGCTGGCCGTCCGGGCGAACGTCCGGGTCGCCGCGGCGGCTCGCTCCGAGGGCCGCGACCCCGCAATGAGGGTGGCCTTCCGCACCGGTGGCACCGTCGGCATGGCAACCGTGGGGCTCGGCCTTCTCGGCGCGGCGGCGGTCGTCTTCATCTACCGCGACGACGCGCCCGCGGTGCTCGAGGGCTTCGGCTTCGGCGCCGCCCTGCTGGCGATGTTCATGCGAGTCGGCGGCGGCATCTTCACCAAGGCCGCCGACGTCGGCGCCGACCTCGTCGGCAAGGTCGAGGCGGGCATCCCCGAGGACGACCCCCGCAACGCGGCGACGATCGCCGACAACGTCGGTGACAACGTCGGTGACTGCGCCG
>CADCUI010000079.1 GCA_902805845.1 uncultured Nocardioidaceae bacterium | reverse complement strand
GATCGCCGACGACCACGCGATCGTGGAGCGTCAGTTCCAGCACCTGGAGGCCGGCCGTGGCAACCGGCGGGTCCTCGTCGACCAGATCAGCTTCGAGCTGGCGTTGCACGCCTTCGCCGAGGAGACCGTGCTGTACCCGATCTGGCCCGAGCTCGGGATGACCGACGAGCACGACGACGCCGAGCACGAGCACCAGCAGATCAAGGAGCTGCTGGTGGTGCTCGGTCGGAGCGAGCCCGGCGAGGAGGAGTTCGAGCAGGCGTTGAGCCGGCTGATGGAGGTGGTGCGGCACCACGTCCATGACGAGGAGGACGAGGAGCTGCCGGAGTTCCGGCAGAAGGCCGGGGCGGAGCGGATGGCCGAGCTGGGCAAGCAGTTCATCGCCGCGAAGCGCCAGGCACCGACCCGGCCGCACCCGCATGCCCCGAACGAAGGCGTCGCCGAACGGATCGCCGGCATGCTGGCCAAGCCCCTCGACCACGTCCGTGACGTGCTGTCGGGCAAGCAGAAGCAGATGGCGACCGACGCCTCAGGGCTGCTGGACCCGGAGGCGCAGGCCATCGTGGACGCGCACTCCTCCCTGGGGCCGCTGCCGTTCGAGAGCCTCGAACCCGACCAGGCCCGCAAGCAGCCAGGGCCGGACGACGCGGTGAAGATGGTGATGGCTGAGCGGGGCATCGAAGGCCCCGAGCCGGTCGCGTCCGTCGAGGACCTCCAGATCGGGGACGCCGCCGGCGGCCAGCAGGTCTTGCGGGTCTACACGCCCGAGGCCGGTGGGCCAGGGCCGCGCCCGGTCATCATGTGGATCCACGGCGGCGGCTGGGTGTTGTTCGACCTCGACACCTACGACGCCTCCTGCCGCGGACTGGCGAACAAGACCGGCGCGATCGTGGTCTCGCCGGACTATCGGCGAGCCCCCGAGGCGGTGTTCCCGGCCTCCCACGACGACGTGCTGGCCGCGTACCGATGGGTGGTCGCAAACGCCGCCTCCTTCGGAGGCGACCCCTCCCGCATGGGGATCGGCGGCGAGTCCGTCGGGGGCAACATGGCGCCGGCGACGTGTCTCCAGCTCGCCGAGGCGGGGGAGCCGTTGCCTGCCGCGCAGGTCTGCGTCTACCCCCTCACGACGCCCGAGCAGTACGGCGAGTCGATGGACGACGCCGCCGACGGCCGTCCGCTGAACCGGGCACTGCTGTCGTGGATGGCCATGCACGCCTTCGAGGGTCGCCCCGACGCTGCCACCGACCCGCGCATCGACCTGCTCGGGTGGTCACCGGACCGGCTGGCTCTCATGCCGCCCACCCTGGTGATCACCGACGAGCGGGACGTGCTGCGCAGCCAGGGGCAGGAGTTCGCTCGCCGGCTGGAGTCCGCCGGGGTGCCCACGGCGCTGCGCCACTACGACGGGGTGATGCACGAGTTCTTCGGCGCCTCGGCGGTGCTGGCCAAGGCGGAGGAGGCACAGCAGGAGGCGGCACGGCACTTCGCTCGGATCAAGGCACCGAACGGCGCAGTCGGTAGCCCCACCGCCGAGTCGGCCGGCTGAGGCACGCCACTGGGCGCTCGCGTGCAAGCCCGCCGCCTGGGTACCTGCAGGGGACTGTCGAAGCACCGAGGGAAGGACGAGCCATGTCAGCCAAGGCCGGCGAGAAGGCACAGAAGACCGGTGACTTCTACTGCGCCTCCTGCGACGAGAAGGTCCACGCCCAGCAGGGCGACAAGATCCCTGAATGCCCCAACGGCCACAAGACGTTCGAGACGCGCCGCAACGAGCCCGGCAACAAGTCGTAGCTCGCAGCCGCGTTGACCGTGCGGTGACGCCAGCTCGGCACCATCGAGGATGATGAACGGGTGCGTGACCGCTGGAGGAGGGCCCTGTCCCGGGCCACGGCCCGGTTGCAGAGCGACGGCCGACAGGCGGTGCTGTGGTCGTTCCGCATCACCGTCGCGGCGGTGGCGAGCTACGTCGCGGCGATGCTGCTCTTCGAGGGCACCGAGCCGCTGCTGGCTCCGCTGACCGCGCTGCTCGTCGTCCAGGTAACCCCCGTCTCGCTGCTCGCCAGCGGGCTCGACAGGGTGGTCTCCGTCGTGGCCGGCGTTGCCCTCGCGGTGGCTTTCGCGGCCGTCGTGCCGCTCGAGTGGTGGAGCCTCGGCCTCCTCATCTTCGTCTCCATCACGATCGGGCAGGCGCTCCACCTCCGGTCGAACCTCATGGAGGTCGCGATCAGCGGCATGCTCGTGCTCGGCGTCGGCTCGATCAGCGCCGGGTTCGCGGCCTGGCAACGGATCGCGGAGACCCTCGTGGGAGCCGCGGTGGGCATCGCTGCGAACCTGCTCTTCCCGCCCAAGATCGGCACCGCCGGTGCGGGCAGGGCCATCGACGGACTGGCCGACTCGGTCAGCGAGCTGCTGGAGAGCGCGGCCACCGAGCTCGCTGAGCTCGGCGCCGAGGGCGGCGACCCGACGCCAGCCGCTCGCGCCTGGCTCGGCGAGTCCCGTCGCATCACCCACGACATCCCCCAGGCCGGGGCGGCCTTGCTGCTCGCAGAGCAAGGCCGCCGGCTCAACGTGCGCGCCGTCGGCAAGCCGAACGTGGGACCGGGGCTGCGCCAGGGGCTCGAGGCGCTCGAGCACTCCGCCGTGGCGATCCGGTCGATGTTCCGTGCTCTGGCCGACGCCTTGGAGGACGCCAGCTGGCGGGGGGACGACCGCTACGACCACCTCCTGCCGGGACTCGTGCAGACGATGCGGGAGATGGCCGCCGGTGTCGACGCTTTCGGCCAGCTCGTCCATGACGAGGCCGAACCCGACACTCGCCGGACCCACACCGACATGGAGGTTCTCCGTGAGGCCCTGGAGGGGCTGCACGAGGCACGAGCCAGGTTCGAGGAGCTGCTGCTGACCGGGCCGCCGCCCGAGCTGCTCGAGCTCCACGCCGTCGTGCTGTCGACGGTGAAGAGGTTGCAGCACGAGCTCGACCTCGGCGAGCGGATCCGTCGACAGGTCCGGCTCACCGGTCCTGGCCGAGCCGGACTGCGAGGCGCTGTGCCGAGGGTCGCGCGTCGGCGACAGGTGAGTGATGCGTCGTCGGCCGAAGCGGAGACCGAGGTCCTGCCCAAGGTCCCGGGCGAGCCGCGTGACAGCTGAGGCAACGCCCGAGAGCCGCCCCCGGCTCGTCGGCCAGGGGCGGCTCCCATGCGATCCGGCGTACGACCTAGGGCTTGTAGGCCACGACGACCGACGGTCGGGGGAAGGGGTGCGTGTGCGGCCAGGTGCTCGCCGGTGACTCGAAGGTGGAGCCGTCGGCCTCACCCGGGTGCTGCACGGCGACGAACACCGAGCGGCCGTCACGGGTGATGAGCGGTCCACAGGTCTCGGCCGCCAGCGGCACCGTGAGGAACTGCTCGACGTGGCCGCGCTCGGACCCCCGGACGGGCACTCGGAAGAGCCCGTCGTTGGAACCGAGGGCGTTGCCGTCCGTGCTCACCCAGAGGTTCCCCTCCGGGTCGAACGCCACGTTGTCGGGGCAGCTGATCGGGCTGACCTTGTCCTTGGGATACCCCGCGAAGTAGGTCTCCGGGGCGTCCGGGTCGCCACAGACGAGCAGGAGCGTCCACTTGAAGGAGCGAGCCGTGGGGCGGTCGTCCTCCTCGGTGATCTCGAGGACGTAGCCGTTGCGGTTCCCCGTCGTGCTCGTCAACGGCTCGCCCAGCTCCGACCTCACCATGCTCGTGGTGACCGGGTTCGCCTCGTCGGGCGGGAACGTCGTCCCCCGCTGCGAGTTGTTGGTGAGGGCGCAGTAGATCTTGCGGTTGACCGGGTTGGGCTCGATGTCCTCGGGTCGGTCCATCCGGGTCGCGCCGAGCTTGTCCGCGGCCAGCCGGGTGTCGATGAGCACCTCCGCCACCGACATGCCGTCGACGAACGACTCGGTGTCACTGGTGAGCTTGCGCCACCGGCCGGTGCCGTCGTAGATGTCGTCCTCCGGTCCGTCGCCGGTGAAGCGGGCGACGTAGAGCGTGCCGTGCTCGAGCAGCGTCCGGTTGTGCCGGCGGGCCCGCGCGCCGTCGCCACGGGCCATCCGGTCACGGGACACGAACTTGTAGATGTAGTCGCCGCGCTCGTCGTCGCCCATGTAGACCGCGACGCGGCCGTCCTCGGCGACGGAGACGTTCGCGCCTTCGTGCTTCATCCGGCCCAGCATCGTGTGCTTGCGCGGCTTCGCCTCCGGCCGGTACGGGTCCAGCTCGACGACCCAGCCGAACCGGAACGGCTCGTGCGGCTCCTGGGTGAGGTCGAAGCGGGAGTCGGTGGCCTTCCAGTTGCGGTCCTCGTTGTCCCCGCTGACGCCGTAGCGCGCGTAGGACTCGGCGTACCGGGCGTCGGTTCCGCCGGACGCCTCGAAGTACTGGTTGAAGTTCTCCTCGCCGCTCAGCACGGTGCCCCAGGGCGTCATGCCGCCCGCGCAGTTGTTGAGGGTGCCGAGGACGATCTCTCCCGAGGGGTCGGTCGACGTCCGGAGCCGGGGGTGGCCGGCTGCCGGGCCGGTGAGCCGCATGGGGGTGGAGGCCGTCACCCGCCGGTTGTAGCGCGCCCGCGACACCGGCACCTGGCGCCAGGCGCCGCTGGTCCTCGACCCCCGCTTGATCTCGACGACCGACATCCCGTGCGAGGCCATCGCGATCCGGCGCTGCGTGTCCGCGTCGTACTCCCCGGACGGGAACATCAGCTCTTCGTTCGTGTACTCGTGGTTGGCGACCAGCAGGGCCCGGGTGCGGCTCAGTGGCAGGACGCCGACGTAGTCGCAGTTGTAGCCGAACTGCATGGCCGCCGACTCCGGCGACTGGTTGCGGACGTCGAACCGGGGAGCCTCGGGAAGGACCCGATCGCCCCAGCTGATGACCACGTGGTGGCCGAATCCCTTGGGCACGGTCACCATGTCGCGGTTGTTGGGCGCGACCGGCTTGAAGTTGAGCCCTCCGATCGGCGCCATCCGGGGGGAGGGACCGTCAGCAGCAGCCGCCGCTGACGGCAGGGCGTGTCCGATCACGGCGGCCCCCGCCCCGACGGCGCCGGACTTGAGGACAGAGCGGCGAGCGATGGATCGCTCGACCAGGTCGCGCATCGACTCGTTGCCGGACTGGTTCGGCTCGGGGTGGAAGCAGGCGTTGCCACACCGGTAGCGGCACGTCATGTTGCTCCGCGAGCCGTGCGGGCCGGACGGCACCAGGGGAAGCTGTCGGCCGTTGAAAAGCATGGTCACCGGGGTTACTCCTCGATTCGGTGGATGGGCTCCTCGGGTGAGGGCCCCGTGGCGGCTAGGTGCCGCGGATGTGGTCTTCCTCGAAGCAGCCGAGGCAGGTCTGGGCCGGGGAGGGGCTGTACCGGACGTGCCAGCACCAGGCGCCCTCCGCGCGGCTGATCGCCTCCAGCCAGCCGTCGACCCATCGCTCCTCGGAGAGCCGCACCTTGACCGGGCGCCGCTCGTTCACACCCAGGGAGACGTAGGTCATCTCGGCCTTAACACTGCGCGGGTGCGTGACGGTGCGTCACTGCGCGTCGTCGGTGGGGACGGTGTCCCCGGTGTCGGGCTGGTCGCCCACGACGTCCCTCTCGACGTCGACGGTGTCTTCGGGCCGCTCGCCGGCGACGTCCGCCAGGCTCGAGAGCCCGGGGTCCTGTGCTTCCGTCATGCCGGAGACGCTAGGCCAGCCACCGTGGCGTTTCCGTGGCCAGCAGGTGAACATCAGCCGACCGGCCGTGGGCGGGTCCGTGCGGCAGCATGCCGGGCGGGTGGGGCAGACATGCCGGGCGGGTGGGGCAGACATGTGGGGCGGGTCGGCGGCTGGTCCTGGCGTCGCGACTGGAGGTTATGGAGCCGGTTCGGGGGTACCCGAGGGCAGATTGATGCCGCCGAGCGCGAGAAAGAGAATCTGATGGCCGACGAGAAGCTCCCCGACCCAAGGCAGCAGCACGAGCAGCCCGACACCGAGGGCGAGCAGCTGCCACCTCCCGGATCCAGTGGGTCGGTGACCCCGGCGATGGGGGACGAGCCCGATCACGGTGAGGACAGCTACCGCGGGAGCGGCCGGCTGGCCGACCGCGTCGCGATCGTCACCGGCGGCGACTCCGGCATCGGCCGCGCCGTGTCGTTGGCGTTCGCCAGGGAGGGTGCCGATGTGGTGCTGGCGTACCTGCCGGACGAGGAGGACGACGGCGAGGCGACGGCCAAGCTCGTCGAGAGCTCGGGGCGCCGTGCCCTCAAGGTCCCCGGGGACCTGACGAGCGAGGATTCCTGCCGCGAGCTGGTGGACCGCACGGTCTCGGAGTTCGGCCGGGTCGACATCCTCGTCAACAACGCGGCCTACCAGATGGCACAGCCGGGCGGGATCGCGGACATCACCACGGAGCAGTTCGACCGGGTGATGAAGACGAACCTCTACGCGATGTTCTGGCTCTGCAAGATGGCGCTGCCGCACATGACGTCCGGCTCCAGCATCATCAACACCACCTCGGTTCAGTCGTCCTCGCCGTCACCGGAGCTGCTCGACTACGCCACCACGAAGGCGGGCATCGTCAACTTCACGCGCGGTCTCGCGACCATGGTCGCCGCGGACGGCATCCGGGTGAACGCGGTGGCACCGGGTCCGATCTGGACGCCCCTCATCCCGGCGACGATGCCGGAGGAGAAGATCGAGTCCTTCGGCCAGCAGACGCCGCTCGGTCGCGTCGGGCAGCCGGCGGAGCTCGCCCCGGCGTACGTCTTCCTGGCGTCGGCGGAAGCCAGCTACATCACCGCGGAGGTGATCGCGGTGACCGGCGGCATGCCGGTGCCCGTCTGACCCCTACGGCGCTCGGGCTCGCCCGGGTACCTCGCGGCGCGGCTACTCCTCGCGGGGCGCCGGGACCCGCACCGTCCACGCGCAGCGGGTGATCCCGTCGTCGAACGTCGCCTCGACACGCACGTCGCGGGGGGCCGCCGCGCCGGGGAGGAGGAGGCGGAGCTCCGCCGACCCCGCACCTGCAGCGGCGGCGCCGCGCTGGCCCGGGATGCGCACCGTCGTCCCGTCGAACGCCGCTTCCACGGGATCGGCGACGCCGTCGACGGCTCGTACGACGAGCACCGTGCCGCCGCCTCGCGGCTCGACCCGGGCGTCGAGCATGTCTCGATGACCGCAGGAGTGCGCCGTCCCGCGCTCGCCGGCGTCCTCGGCGTGAGCGACCGCGGTCTCCACCGGGCCGGCCCACGCCGCCCCTGCGACGACAGCAGCGGTCGCGGAACCGACAGCGGCCGACATACCCAGCCACCGCTTCATGACGACCTCGCCCCCGCGAGGCTCCCCCGGCCGTCCCCACGGCTCTGCTCCTCGCGAGCTGACAGATTCTCACGGACCGGGACTTCTGTATACGGACTTCAGGCCTTAGCCTTCAGGTCGGTCAGGTCGACCGCTCGTCAGGGAGGTCCACAGTGCGGGGTTGGAAGCGCCGTTTCGCGGCGACAAGCATGGCAGTCGCCTGGGTCGCCACCTCGGCGTCGCCCGTGATGGCGATGACGCCGACGGCGTCCGGCGGCGAGAAGTGCGTCGAGTACGGCAAGGTGGCGAACGCGCCCAAGGGCAAGATCCCGCGCGACGACCTCCACACCATGCACCGCGACGCGCTGCAGGAGTGGGCGGCTGCCCACCCGGCGCGGTTCAAGGCCGCCGCAGCGGCCGAGACGACCGTGACGGTCCCCGTCGTCTTCCACGTGATCCGCAAGAACAACACGCTCGCGGGTGGCAACGTCCCCCAGTCGCAGATCGTCGCCCAGATGGACGCTCTGAACGAGGGCTATGCGGGCACCGGCTTCCGGTTCGTGCTGAAGAAGGTCACCAGGACGACCGACGCGGGCTTGTTCCTGCAGCTTCCCACCCAGGGCGGGGAGCCGCGGTTCCACCGGGGCAGCGGCAAGGAGGTCCGCATGAAGCGCCTCCTGCACACCGGTGACGCGCGGACCATGAACGTCTACAGCGCGGCGCTCGGAAAGTTCCTGCTCGGCTGGGCCTACTATCCGACCAGCTTCACCGGCGACGAGGGCCAGCCGCTGCCGGACTACTTCGACGGCGTGGTCATCGACTACCGGTCCCTTCCGGGAGGATCGTTCTCGATCTACAACGAGGGCGACACCCTCACCCATGAGGCCGGCCACTGGATGAACCTCTTCCACACGTTCTCCAACGGCTGCAGCGCCCCGGGGGACCGGGTCGAGGACACGCCGTACGAGGCCTCGCCGTCGTTCTACTGTGACGACCGCGACACGTGTCCGCAGCCCGGGACCGACCCGATCCACAACTTCATGGACTACTCGCCGGACAGCTGTCTGACGGAGTTCACCGAGGGTCAGGCAGACCGGATGCGCCAGTCGTGGGTGGCCTACCGCGCCTCCGGCGAGTTCCCCAACGGCTGACCGGCTGACGGGCGACTGAGTCAGCGCGGCAAGCGGTTCGAGGAGGCCGGGTCCACCGATGCAGGCGGACCCGGCCTTCCCGTCTGCTCACCTCCGCCCGGCGACGGGATGGGTCAACGACCCCAACGGCCCCTTCCGCTGGCGGGACCGCTATCACCTCTTCTTCCAGCACAACCCCGCGGGGCCGATGCACGGCGACATCTGCTGGGGGCACGTGAGCAGCGCTGACCTGACGACGTGGCGGCAGGAGCCGGTCGCGCTGGTGCCCACCCCCGGCGGCCCGGACTCCGGCGGTTGCTGGTCGGGGTGCGTCGTGGACGACGACGGGGTGGCGACGGCCGTCTACACGGGGCTGGTCGACGACCCACGGGTCGCGACCGTCTGCCTGGCGTACGCCGAGGACGACGCGCTGCGTCGGTGGCGGAAGAACGCCACTCCGGTCGCGCTCCCGCCCCCGGGCGTCGGCTGGCTCGGCTTCCGCGACCCCTTCCTGTTCGACGTCGACGGCCACCGGTACGCCGTGGTCGGAGCCGGGGCGCTGGACGGCCACGCGTCGGTGCTCGTCTACTCCTGCGACGACCTGCACCGATGGGAGCACCGCGGGGACCTGCTCGACGGTCGCGACCCGGTCGCGTCGGTGCTGGCACCTGCCGAGATCTGGGAGTGCCCCCAGCTCGTGCGTCTGGCCGACCGCTGGGTGCTCATCGTGTCCCTGGTGCACCACGACTCCCTCACCCGTGTCGCCTACCTCGTGGGCGACGTCACGGTGGAGGACGGCGCTCCCCGGTTCCTCCCCTCGGCCGGCGGGCTCGTCGACTCCGGGCACGACTTCTACGCCCCGGCGGTGCTGGTCATGGACGGCCGCGTGCTGCTCTGGGGATGGACGTGGGAGGACCGGGACGCCGAGGAGGTCCTCGCGTCGGGATGGGCGGGAGCCCTCACCTGGCCGCGCGAGCTGGGGCTGACCGACGACGGACGGCTGGTGAGCAGCCCGGCCCGGGAGGTGGAGGGCCTGAGGACCGCCTCCGCAGAGCCCGCAGTGCGCGACGGACGGCTGCCGCTGCCGCCGGGTCCGGTCGAGGTCGAGCTGTCGATGGACGGCGGGGGCGTGACGACGGTTTCGCTCTCGCAAGCGGAGCGCCCGGGCGTGGTGCTGAGCGTCGACCCGGGCGGCGGTCGGGTGAGCCTCCGGCGCACCGCCTTCGAGGAGTCCCGACGCCCCTGGACCACCGAGGGGACCTTGCCCGTCGGCGACCGCGTCGACGTCCGTCTGGTCGTCGACGGCTCCGTCGTGGAGGTGTACGTCGCCGGAGGGCCGGTGTTCACCGAGCGCGTCTACCCCACGGCCGCGGGCGCGTGGGTCCTCGGCGTCGAGGGTCCATCAGCCCCCGGCTGCAAGGTCGCGGTCCACCGGCTCCGCCCGGTGCTCGACGCCTGAACCGGGGCTCAGTCGTCGACCTCGCCCCCGACCCACGGAACGGCCAGCCAGAGCGCGACGAGCATGGCGACCGTCACCAAGGAGGCGACGACGGCGGCGGTCGTCCCCACGACCACGTGGAAAACCAGGAACATCACGCCGGTCATGGTGAGCCCGAGCATGGTCAGCCCCACGCGGGCGGCGACGTTGGCCGCCTGCACCACCCACTCCTTCTCGCTCTTGCCGAAGAGCACGCGGTGGAAGGCCACCGGAGCGATGAGCAGCCCGGCGGCCAGGATGGACGTCGAGATCGTGAAGAGGAGGGCGGTCTGGTCGGTCGCGCCCAGGTCGGGGAAGCGCTGCGTGAACGGGACCGTCAACAAGAAGCCGGTGAGGACCTGCACGCCGGTCTGGGCGACCCGCAGCTCCTGGAGCATCTCGTTCCAGCGGCGGGTGGCCCGCTCCTTCTCGGTCTCGCCGCCCGTGGAGGTGGCCGCCGAGACCGGATCGCTCTGGGAGGTCATCCCGGCATTGTGGCAGCGAGCGCCCCTCAGCGGCCCTGAACTCGGGTACCGGCGGCGCCCTCCACGATCGCGACGATGTCGGTCAGCGACCCGATGACCGCCGCCTTGCCGGTGTCACGGGCGAAGCTGCACGCCGCCTCCACCTTGGGACCCATCGATCCGTCGGCGAAGTCGAGTGCCTCCAGCTCGTCGGGCGTCACCGCGTCGAGGTGCCGCTGCTGCGGTCCCCCCCAGTCGGCGTACACGCCGTCCACGTCGGTGGCGATCACGAGCAGGTCGGCGTCGAGCTGCTGGGCGAGCAGCGCCGAGGCGAGGTCCTTGTCGATCACGGCCTCGACCCCGTGCAGCAGGCCCTCCTGGTCGAGGTAGGTGGGGATGCCGCCGCCCCCCGCGCACACCACGATCACGCCGCGCTCGACAAGCGCGCGGATCGGCCGGATCTCGAAGATCCGCCTGGGGCGGGGGGAGGGCACGACCCGGCGGAAGTCCAACCCGTCCCGCTTGACCACCCAGCCGTTCTCCTCCGCCAGGAGGTGCGCCTCGTCCTCGGTGTAGACGGGGCCGATGAACTTGGTGGGGTCGTCGAACGCCGGGTCCGCAGGGTCCACCTCGACCATGGTGAGCAGCGTGGCCAGCTGCTGCTCCTCTGGCAGCAGGTTGCCGAGCTCCCGCTCGATGACGTAGCCGATCATCGCCTCGGTCTGGGCGCCCAGGACATCGAGCGGGTAGGGCTTCACGTTCCGGTAGGACTCGGCCTGGAGCGCGAGCAGGCCGACCTGCGGGCCGTTGCCGTGGGCGATGACGATCTCGTTGCCGGGCACGACATTCGCGATCCGCTCTGCCGCCATCCGGACGTTGGCCTGCTGGTTCTCGGCCGTCAGCGGCTCCCCCCGCTTGAGCAGGGCGTTGCCCCCCAGGGCGATGACGATGCGCACGCGGCCTCAGCCCAGCGAGGCGACGAGGAGCGCCTTGATCGTGTGCATCCGGTTCTCCGCCTGCTCGAAAGCCAGGTTCGCCGGGGACTCGAAGACCTCCTCGGTGACCTCGATGCCACCAGCCAGCTCCGGATACTGCTCGGCGATCCGCGCCCCGACCGTCGTCTCGGCGTTGTGGAACGCCGGCAGGCAGTGCATGAACCGGGCCCTGGGGTTGCCGGTCGCGGCCATCAGGTCCGCGTTCACCTGGAAGGGCAGGCACTGGTCGATCCGCTCACCCCACGACTCGATCGGCTCCCCCATCGACACCCAGACGTCGGTGTGCACGAAGTCCACCCCGTCCACCGCCTCGGTGGGCTTGTCGGTGACGAGCAGCCTCGCGCCGGACTCGTCGGCGAACCGCTGGCAGAGCTCGACGTGGGCGCTGTCGGGCCACAGACCGCGAGGAGCGCCGATGCGGACGTCCATCCCGAGCTTGGCGGCGACCAGCAGCAGCGAGTTCGCCATGTTGTTGCGCCCGTCCCCGAGATAGGCGAAGGACACCTCGTGGAGCGGCTTGGGGGAGTGCTCGGTCATCGTGAGCACGTCGGCGAGCATCTGGGTCGGGTGGAACTCGTCGGTGAGCCCGTTGAAGACCGGCACACCGGCGTACGCCGCGAGCTCCTCGACGATCCGCTGCGCGGAGCCCCGGTACTCGATCGCGTCGTACATCCGGCCCAGCACCCGGGCGGTGTCCTTCATCGACTCCTTGTGGCCCACCTGCGAGGAGCCCGGGTCGATGTAGGTCACGTGCGCGCCCTGGTCGTGCGCGGCGACCTCGAAGGCACAGCGGGTCCGGGTCGACGTCTTCTCGAAGATCAGGGCGATGTTCCTGCCGCGCAACCGCTGCTGCTCGGTGCCCGCGTACTTCGCGCGCTTGAGGTCGCGGGCGAGGTCGAGCAGGTAGCGGATCTCGCGCTCGCTGTGGTGGACCAGGCTGAGCAGGTGGCGTCCCTGCATCGTGAACGGCATGCCGGCTCCTCCCGTGGGTAGGACCGAAGCATGACTCAGTCGACCCCTGATGCCCAATCCGACAACAACCAGCCCGAGCGAGCCAACCCCGGCGAGGGCAACGACATGACTCCGCCGGCCGCGGAGGGTGACACGGCGCCCACCCAGCAGAGCGGAGGTGGCGGGTCGGCGGCCACGGGCGAGGTCAGCGACGGACAGCTGCCCGAGGACCTCCAGCCGACCGACGACAACCCGCTCGCCAAGCCTCCGAGCGACGACGACGAGGACTCCGGCATGAGCCTCGGGCCGGACGGTCCGCAGGCATAGGAACGCCGGACTTGGACACTTGACCAGGAGCGCCGCGCTGGTCACAGTGAAGGCAGACCGCCGACTCCTCGCACCGGCAGGCCGGCGTGGAAGGTGGTGCTCGCGATGCGGATGTCCGCCGAGGAGCGGCGCGACCTGCTCGTCGCGGCCGCCATCCGGGTGATGACGCGCGACGGCGTGGCGCGCGCTACGACCCGGGCCATCGCCAGCGAGGCCGAGATGCCGCTCGGGGTGTTCCACTACGCCTTCCACTCCAAGCAGGAGCTCGTCAGCCGCGTCGCCGAGACCATCGCGCAGCGGTCGAAGGCCGACATCGACGCAGCCGTCCTGTCCAGGCCCACCGACGACCTGTTCCAGGTCGTCCTCGGTGGGCTGACCGCCTACTTCGACCATGTGGTCGACCATCCCGACGAGCACCTGCTGACCTACGAGCTCACCACGGCGGCCCTCCGGGATCCGGAGCTCGAGGACGTCGCGAGACGGCAGTACGACTACTACCTCAAGGAGAACGAGCAGCTGCTGCTCGCCGCTGCCGACGTCTTCGGCCTCCAGTTCACCGAACCGGTCTCCGTGGTGAGCCGCTACACGCTGTCGGTCGTCGACGGTCTCGCGCTGAACTGGCTGGCGTGGGGCGACGAGGACCAGGCCCGCCAGGTGCTCGCGCTGACGGCGCGGGCCGCGATGGGCATGGTCCGTCCCCGGTGAGGTCCTCCTGGGTGCCGGCGGCGGCCGGCTCGTCCTTCGACGCCGACAACCTGCCCTACGGCGTCTTCGTCCAGGAAAGCTCCCCCTCGACGCCGCCGCGTCTCGGGGTGAGGATCGGCTCCCACGTCGTCGACGTCGCCGGGCTCGCCACCTCGTCGTACGACGGCGACGCCCGCCCGTTGACCGCAGGAGGGCTCGCCCCCCTCATGGCGGCCGGGCCGGGCGTGTGGGGGACCGTGCGGAGCTGGCTGCAGCAGCTGCTGACCGATCCGGCGGCGGAGGCTGTCGTGGTGCCGCACCTGGTGCCGCTGTCCGAGGTGACCATGCGGCTGCCGTTCGAGGTCGCCGACTACGTCGACTTCTACGCCTCGCTCGACCACGCGAGCAACGTCGGTCGGATCCTTCGTCCCGACGGGGAGCCGCTGATGCCGAACTGGCGGCACCTTCCGGTGGGCTACCACGGCCGCGCCGGCACGGTGGTGGTCTCCGGCGCCGACGTGCGCCGGCCGTGCGGCCAGCGGAAGCCGCCGGAGGCGGAGGTGCCGGTCTTCGGTCCGAGCACGAGGCTCGACGTGGAAGCGGAGCTGGGGTTCGTGGTCGGGGTGCCGAGCACGCCCGGGTCGCCGGTCGGCACGGCTGCGTTCGGCTCGCACGTCTTCGGCGTGGTCGGGGTCAACGACTGGTCCGCCCGCGACATCCAGGCCTGGGAGTACGTGCCGCTCGGCCCGTTCCTCGGCAAGTCGTTCGCCACCTCGGTCTCCGCGTGGGTCACACCCCTTGCGGCCCTGGCGGGGGCGCGGACCCACCTCCCGGGGCAGGACCCGCAGCCACTGGACTACCTGCGCGTCGACGAGCCGGCCGGTTACGACATCGCGGTCGAGGTCGAGCTGAACGGCGAGGTGGTGTCGCGACCGCCGTACGCCTCGATGTACTGGTCGCCCGCGCAGATGCTCGCCCACCTCACGGTCAACGGAGCGTCGCTGCGTACCGGCGATCTCTTCGCCTCGGGCACGATCAGCGGGCCCGACCCCTCGCAACGGGGGTCGCTCCTGGAGCTGAGCTGGGGCGGCCGGGAGCCGTTCCACGCCGGTGGCCGCGAGCGGACGTTCCTGGAGGACGGCGACGAGGTGGTGCTGCGCTACTCGGCGCCCGGTGCGCTCGGCCGGATCGCGCTCGGCGAGGTCCGCGGCCGCATCCTCCCCGCCGATCTCGCTGGGCATCACCGGTAGCCCCCCATCTGCCGAC
This sequence comes from uncultured Nocardioidaceae bacterium, assembly GCA_902805845.1. Lineage (GTDB taxonomy): Bacteria > Actinomycetota > Actinomycetes > Propionibacteriales > Nocardioidaceae > Marmoricola_A. The sequence continues at coordinate 55,819 of CADCUI010000079.1, read as the reverse complement.
CCGCCCTCGATGTCTGCCCGACCCGCCCAGCATGTTGGGCGGCTCGGCACGGGGGTCGCCTCAGGCGAGGGCGATCGTGAGCCGGAGGACCCATGACGGGTCCTCGAGCCGGTCGCCGTAGACCTCGCGCAGCTGCTGCATCCGGTAGCGCACCGTCTGGGGGTGCACGAACAGCTCCGCGGCGATGGCCTCCCGGCGCCCGTGGTGCAGGAGCCACGACCGCAGCGTCTCCCGGAGCTTGTCGGCCACCGCCGGACGCAGCTCCGCGAGAGGTGCCAGCACCTGGAGCCGCAGGTCCTCCAGAGCCCGCGGGTCTGCGCCCAGCACCAGCTCGGGCAGGTGGTGCTCGGTGTCGATCGGCGCGGGCGTGGCGTGGTCGAGCTCGAGGCCGACGACACGCAGGGTCCGGTCGTACGACGAGGCCACCTGCCACCACGGCCGGGCCGGACCCACGACCGCCTCCCTGCCCGTCACCCGCCGCATCAGGGTCGCCCGAGCCTTCTCCGACGAGCTCGGCACCAGCAGGACGGTGAGCTCCGGCCTGGCCTCGAGCCCGGGGACCTGCTCGGTGGGTTGGAGGGTCCGGGAGTCCACCTGTCCCAGCACGCCGCGGGACCGGGCGTCGGGCAGGACCACCGCGGTCAGCAGCCGCGGCGGCCGCCAGTCGGCGCGCTCGGCGGCGGCTTCCAGCGTGTCGATCGGAGCGCCGCGCAGCAGCCCCTGGGTGAGCCGTTCAAGGTAGCGCTGCCGAACCCGGCCGGTGGTCGCGAGCTCGTCGGTGTGCCCCGCCGCGCTCGCCGCTGACAGCTCGTCGATGTAGGCGAACACCAGCTCCGCGAACCGCGCCACCGAGGTCGCCGGCAGCCCGGCCTCGACACCGCTGCCGCTCAGGTCCCGCCAGGCCACCCTGGCGCCCACGCGGTAGGCGTTGAGCAGCGCGTCCATGCTCCGGCCGCTGCGTGCCTCGCCCCGCCCGAGGGCGTACGCCGCGTCGTACACCTGCTCGAACGACGCCGCCGGGCCTCCGGCCTCCTCCGCGGAGGCGATGCCGAGGAAGCCACCCAGCGCCAGTGCGACCGCGTGCTCGATGTTGTGTCCCATCTCGCCCTTGAACGGGTCGGCGTAGTCGGGCACCTCGGCGCGCACGGCGCCCACGACCTGCTCCGCGACCCGGGGCAGCTCGGCCTGCATGGCGGAGACCACCTCGGGGGAGAGGTCCAGCTGCGCAGCCAGCTCCTCGCGCGTCCAGCGGGGAGCCTCGCCCGGCTCTCGGTCACTGTTCACTGGCGAATTGTTCACAAGGAACAAGGTAACCGGTCAGGTCTGCCCCTTCGAGACATGAATTTTGACCTCCGAGTGGGGAGAGTAGTCATATGAGCCTCCTCTCGCCGTCGCGCCGCCGCGACTCCTGGCGTGATCGGGCGATCCGTCTGGCGGGCCTGGCGACCACGCCGCTGCTTCCCGACGACTACCTCGACCTCTTCCATCCGCTCCGCTCGGGCGCACCGCTGCGCGGCCGGATCGTCGAGGTGCAGCCAGAGACGCGGGATGCCGCCACGCTGGTCATCCAGCCCGGAGGCGACTGGGCCGGGCACGTCCCCGGTCAGTACGTCAGGATCGGCATCGACGTGGACGGCGTCCGTCAGTGGCGGGCCTACTCCCTGACCCATGGCCCGCGTCCCGACGGCCGCATCTCGGTGACCGTGAAGGCCGTGCCGGACGGCATGGTGAGCAACCACCTGGTCCGCCGCGCCAAGGCCGGCACGCTGGTGCACCTCGAGCAGGCCGCCGGGGAGTTCGTGCTCCCGACCGAGGGCGGCAAGCTGCTCTTCGTGACCGCCGGCTCCGGCATCACCCCGGTGATCGGCATGCTGCGCAACCTGTACCCCGTCACCGACTCCGGCGTCGTACGTCTGCCGCGCAGCGAGGCCTACGACATCGTGGTGGTGCATGTCGCGCCGACCGAGCCGGACTCGATCTTTCTCGACAACCTCCGCGAGCTCCACGACGCCGGGCTCATCCAGCTGGTCGCGCGGTACGACGACCAGCACGGGGTGCTCGATGTCTCCGAGCTCGCCACGCTTGTCCCGGACCTGCAGGACCGCACCACCTTCGCCTGCGGCCCCGGCGGGCTGCTCGACGCGCTCGGGCGTCACCACGACGAGCTGGGTCTCTCGCTGTTCACCGAGCAGTTCCGGCTCACCACCCTCGTCACCGGCGACGGTGGCGAGGTGAGCTTCACCGACAGCGGGGTGCACGTCGAGGCTGATGGCACCACGCCGCTCCTGGACGTGGGCGAGTCCGCCGGCGTGCTGATGCCGTCCGGCTGCCGGATGGGCGTCTGCTTCGGCTGCGTGCTGCCGCTGCGCGAGGGAGTCGTGCGCGACCTCCGGGACGGACGGCTGACCACCGCCGTCGAGGGCGACAACGTGAACATCCAGACCTGCATCAACGCCGCTGCCGGGAACTGTCACCTCGACGTGTGACCCCGAGCCGGCCGACCACCGACCTACCGCACCTTCAGGAGTGACCATGACCGTGCTGCAGAAGAAGACCGACGACAACCCCATCGCGCACCTCACCGACGAGGACATCGAGACCCTCGGCAACGAGCTGGACGCGATCCGCGACGAGGTCCTCACCACCCGCGGCGAGCGCGACGCGGCGTACATCCGCAAGGTGATCGACGCCCGACGCAAGCTGGAGCTGGCCAGCCGCGCGGTGCTGCTGGCGAGCGGCTTCCCGCCGGCGTGGGTGGCGGGCACCGTGGGGCTCAGCGTCGCCAAGATCCTCGACAACATGGAGATCGGGCACAACATCATGCACGGTCAGTGGGACTGGATGCGTGACCCGAAGATCCACTCGACCACCTGGGAGTGGGACAACGTCTCGCCGTCGGAGCAGTGGAAGCACTCGCACAACGAGCTGCACCACACCTACACGAACGTGATCGGCAAGGACAACGACCTCGGCTACGGCATCATGCGGGTCGACGAGGACCAGCGGTGGAGCCCGTTCTACCTCGGTCAGCCGCTCTGGAACTTCGTGAACGCCTGCATCTTCGAGTACGGCATCGCGGCGTACGACCTCGAGCTCCGCGGCGCAGTGAAGCGCGGTCAGTTCAAGGACCCCGACTTCCGCCGCCGGGGCAAGCAGGTGCTGACCAAGATCCGCAAGCAGATCACCAAGGACTACATCGTCCACCCGCTGCTGTCGGGCCCGTCGGCGATGTCGACGCTGACCGCCAACCTGACGGCGAACCTGGTCCGCAACCTGTGGACCCACTCGGTGATCATGTGCGGTCACTTCCCCGACGGCGTCGAGACCTTCACGCGCCGCTCGATCGTCGGTGAGACGCGTGGCGAGTGGTACCTGCGGCAGATGCTCGGCTCGGCGAACATCTCCGGTTCCAAGGCGATGCACCTCATGACCGGGAACCTGTCCTACCAGATCGAGCACCACCTCTTCCCCGACCTGCCGAGCAACCGCTACCAGGAGATCGCGCCGAAGGTGGAGGCGCTCTTCGAGCGCTACGGGCTGCGGTACACCACCGGCCCGCTCCCCAAGCAGGTCGCCTCGGCCTGGGCGAAGATCATCCGGCTGTCGTTCCCGAACGGGTTCTTCGACCGGAAGCCTGGTGCCAAGGTCTCGAAGCTGGTACGCCGGAACGCCGGCCCCGCTCGCACCGCGGCTGCTGCGGCCTGAGTCCGGCCCGACCGGTCGACTTCCGGCGTGCATTGGCGCCGACTCGGCAGGGTTTTGGCGTGCACAAGCGCCGACTCGGCGGGGGTCAGGTGAGGTTCTGGACGCGGAGCTGGCCTCGCGCCACGAGCCGGTCCTGGTCGTCGTGGGTCTCGACCAGCCACAGCTGCTGTGACCGGCCGCGATGGACCGGGGTCCCGGTGGAGACCATGTCGCCCTCGCGGGCCGCGCGGAAGAAGTCGGTCGTGTTGCTGACGCCCACGCACCTGCCCCGGTCACCCAGCCAGGCGGAGGCCCCGACGCTGCCGAGGGTCTCCACCACGCTGGCGTGGACGCCGCCGTGCACCAGGCCGAACGGCTGGTGGTGGCGCGTTCCCGCCGTCCAGCGGGCCACCACCCGGTCCCCGCTCACCTCGGAGAACTCCAGCCCCAGGTAGGTCACGAACGGGCCCCGCATGTCGCCGTTCAGGACCTCCAGGTCCATCGGCTCAGCGGCCCTGCTTCGCGACCGCCTGGATGGCGGCTGCGGCGGCGTCCGGGTCGAGGTACTCCCCGCCCCGCTGGAGCGGCCGCATGTGGTCGTCGAGGCGGTAGACCAGCGGGATCCCGGTCGGGATGTTGAGCCCGACGACGTCCTCCTCGGACATGCCGTCCAGGTGCTTCACCAGTGCGCGCAGGCTGTTGCCGTGCGCCGCCACGCAGATCGTCGCGCCGCTGCGCAGGTCGGGGACCACGGCGTCGTACCAGTAGGGCAGCATGCGGTCGACCACGTCGGCCAGGCACTCGGTGCGCGGCACGACCTCGTCGGGCAGGGCGGCGTAGCGCGGATCACCCACCTGGGAGTACTGGTCGGCGTCGTCGATCCGCGGCGGGGGAGTGTCGTAGGACCGGCGCCAGAGCATGAACTGCTCCTCGCCGAACTCCGCGAGCGTCGCCTTCTTGTCCTTGCCCTGCAGCGCACCGTAGTGCCGCTCGTTGAGCCGCCACGAGCGGCGTACCGGCACCCAGTGGCGCTCGCAGGCGTCGAGCGCGAGCTGGGCCGTCGCGATCGCGCGCCGCAGCACCGAGGTGTGGAGGACGTCGGGCAACAGCCCGGCCCCGGCCATCAGCTCGCCGGCGCGGACGGCCTCACGGCGGCCCTTGTCGCTGAGCGGGACGTCGACCCAGCCGGTGAACAGGTTCTTGGCGTTCCACTCGCTCTCGCCGTGGCGGAGCAGGACCAGCTCGTACGACGCCATGTCCTCAGTCCTCGGGAACGTCGGCGATGGTCTCCGAGGGCGACTCGGACGGTGACTCCGTGGGGGAGGCCGAGGCCTCACCGGTGCCGCGGAGGTCGAGGTCGCCGTAGTCCGCGCCCGGCAGCAGGACCGGGACGTTGAGCGCGGCCTCCTCGGCGTTCTGGAAGGTGAACGTGAGCCGGACGAACCCGCCGGGCGTCAGGCGCTCCGGGTCCCCCTCGACGATGATCGCGGCGGACTCCGGATCCGCGAGCTGGAGGAGCCCGGCTGCCGGGATCGTGGTGGCGCCGCCCTCGAGGGAGACCTGCAGCCCCTGGTCGTCTCCCACCCCGCGCACGCCGGTCAGCTCGTCGTCGTTCTCGGCGTCGCTGTTGGACAGGCCGGCCACCACGCGGCCGGTGCCCGGCGTCTCACTGATGACCAGCGCGTTGAGCACGTCCACGGTGCCCTCGCGGAAGTTCACCCCGTCGCCGGGGGTGTAGGGCTGGTCGGTCTGGGCGTCGAAGTTCACCCCGCAGGAAGCCACGAGCGGCAGGGTGAGAGCCGTGGCAGTGGCGGCCATCCGCCTGCGGAGCCGGGAGGAGGTCCAGATCACCCGCCAGAGTCTAGGGGACCTCCTCCCCCGGGACGCGGCTGGACCGGCCGCGTCCCGGCCGGCGGTGGCGAAGGCACAGAGCACAGACTTCTGTCAAGCCCCGATAGGCCTCTGACCTGCACAAACGCCGAAAGGGCTGTCGATACGGCGTGTTAGACTGGTCACCCTCAGGAAGGGGTACTTGCCAATATGACATTCACCGTCGGCGAAACGGTTGTCTACCCGAACCACGGCGCCGCCGTGATCGAGAACATCGAAACCCGGACCATCAAGGGGGAGGACAGGCTCTACCTCGTCCTCCGCATCGTCGCCCAGCAGGACCTCGTGGTCCGGGTGCCGGCATGCAACCTCGACCTGGTCGGTGTCCGCGACGTGGTCGACAAGGAAGGCCTCGACAGGGTCTTCGACGTGCTGCGGGCTCCGCACACGGAGGAGCCGACCAACTGGTCGCGCCGCTACAAGGCCAACCTCGAGAAGCTGCACTCGGGTGACGTCATGAAGGTCGCCGAGGTCGTGCGTGACCTCTGGCGCCGTGAGCGCGACCGCGGCCTGTCGGCCGGCGAGAAGCGGATGCTCGCCAAGGCCCGCCAGATCCTCGTCTCCGAGCTCGCACTCGCCGAGCACACCAACGAGGACAAGGCCGAGACGCTCCTCGACGAGGTGCTCGCGTCCTGAGCTGAGCTGCGAGGGCCCCCACGACATTGTCGTGGGGGCCCTTTCGCGTCTCAGCCGGCGGGCAGCACGAGGGCCGTGGCGATCGCCGCGACCCCCTCGCCGCGACCGGTCAGCCCGAGGCCGTCGGTCGTGGTCGCCGACACGCTGACCGGCGCACCCACCGCCGCGCTCAGCGCCTGTTCGGCCTCGGCCCGACGCCGACCCAGCCGGGGACGGTTCCCCACCACCTGCACGGCGACGTTGCCGATCTCGTAGCCGGCGGCACGGACCAGGCGCGCCGCCTCGGCCAGCAGCCTCACGCCCGACGCTCCCGCCCACTCCGGTTCGTCGGTGCCGAAGTGGACCCCGAGGTCCCCGATCCCGGCCGCGGAGAAGAGCGCGTCGCAGGCGGCGTGGGCGGCGACGTCGGCGTCGGAGTGGCCGGCGAGCCCCTCCGGCTCGTCCGGGAAGTGCAGCCCTGCCAGCCACATCGGGGCACCGTCGGCGTAGCGGTGCACGTCGGTGCCGATGCCGACCCGGGGAACAGCCGTCATGTCGCCATCCTCGCCCATCGGAACTGCGACGCGTCCGGTCCGGTCGCGGGGTGTTGCGGACCGGTGCCACGATGGGCAGGTGACGAGAACGCCGCTCGGAGTCCGCGTGCGGTACGCCGGTGCGGGGATGCTGGCCGGGCTGGCCGGCGTCGCGGTGAGCGGTGCGACGGCGGCGGTCCTCCGGCAGCGGCTCAGCCCGCCTGACGCTGTCGCGGAGGCCGTCATCGAGGTGACGCCGGGGCCGGTGGCGTTGTACCTGATCCACCTCGTCGGACGCTGGGACAAACCGCTGCTGATGGCCGGCGTGCTCGCCGGGCTCCTCGTGCTGTCGGCGCTGGCAGGGCTGTCGGCACGTCGGGGCCTCTGGCGCGGCCAGCTCCTCTTCTGCGCCGTGGCCGCCGTGGCCGTGGCCGCCGTCGTGACCCGTCCGGGAGGCGACCTGGCCGACCTGGCCCCGGTCGTGCTCGGCGCGCTGGCGTGGACCTCGGTCCTGGGCTACCTCGCGGCCGTCCTCGGCCAACGCTCCGCCGGCTCGCAGACCACGGGCCGCGACGAGGTCGCGGGCGCGACGGGGGCGACGCGTGCGGAGATCGGGCCTCCCGACTCCCGGCGGTCGTTCCTGACGCGCGTCGGCGTCGTCGGGGCGGGGACGCTGGCCGTGGCGGTCGGCGGGAGGCTCTTCGGGCGGCGGCGCAGCCGGGTCGAGGAGGCCCGGGCGCGGTTGAGGTTGCCGGTGTCGGGCGGTGAGGTGCCGGAGGACGCCGAAGTCGAGGTCGACGGCGTGACGCCCTGGCGGGTCGACAACGGCGACTTCTACCAGATCCACACCGCGCTCGCGGTTCCGGCCATCGACGTGTCGACGTGGCGGCTGCGCATCCACGGGATGGTCCGCCGGGAGCTCAGGCTGACCTACCAGGACCTGCTCGACCGGGGGCTCACGGAGGCCTGGGTGACGCTCGCCTGCGTCTCGAACCCGGTGGGCGGCGAGCTCATCGGCAATGCCTGGTGGAGCGGGATCCGCATCGCGGACCTGCTGGCGGAGGCAGGGCCGGCCGCCGGCGCGGACGCGGTGCTGCAGACGTCGGAGGACGGGTGGACGTGCGGCACCCCGCTCGCCGCGCTCACCGACGACCGTGACGCGATGCTCGCACTGGCGATGAACGGCGAGCCGCTGCCCCTCGAGCACGGCTTCCCGGTGCGGATGGTGGTGCCCGGCCTCTACGGCTACGTCTCGGCCACCAAGTGGCTGGTGGACCTCGAGGTGACCCGGTTCGACGACATCAGCGCCTACTGGACCCAGCGCGGCTGGTCGGCCGAGGGGCCGGTGCGGACCCAGTCGCGGATCGACGTACCCCGGGCGAACCACGGGGTGAGGGCCGGTGACCTCCGGGTGGCCGGTGTCGCGTGGGCGCAGCACACCGGCATCGAGAAGGTCGAGATCAGCCTGGACGGCGGTCCGTGGACCACGACCGAGCTCGGCGGCGTCCCGTCGGTCGACACGTGGGTGCAGTGGAGCGGCACGGTGCAGGCCGAGCCGGGCAACCACAAGGTCAGCGTCCGGGCGACCGACCGGTCCGGCTACACCCAGACGGCCGTACGCCGTGACGTCGTGCCCGACGGCGCCACCGGGTGGCACACGATCGACTTCACCGCCGAGTAGCTACCAGTTGCGGTTGGCGTCGCGTGCCGGCAGCGGGTGATCGTCGTCGTGGACGACGTAGACCAGCCCGCCGGAGCCCCGCAGGGAGGAACCGGTGGAGTAGCGCTTGAGCCAGGCGTCCTCGAACTGGCCGCGGTCGTAGGTCCGCCGGACACCCGCCCGGCTCGACGCCGCCGGGTCGTTGACGACCACGTCGCCGTTCTTGCGGAAGCCGACGATCACGAGCAGGTGGCCGTTGGTCGAGGAGATCGGCGCGCCGTCGAGCTGGCCGGAGGAGAACGCCACGGAGGCGACCAGCGGGATGCCCGCGGCGATGAAGCGCTCGGCCTCGCGGAGGTTGCGCAACCGCGTGACGAAGGCCCCGCCGGCGCCGGAGCCGGTGCGGGAGGCGGCGTAGGCGGTGTTGAACGGCCAGTTCCCCGTGCCCCCCAGCTGCTCGTCGTAGACCATCCGGGCGATGTGCGGCACGACCCGGTCGGGATAGGACTGCTCGACCCAGGCGTAGGAGCGCGACGAGGGCAGCGCGCCGTAGTAGCCGAGCACCATGGTGAGCGAGGTCGGTGAGCACCAGGCCTCGCCGCCACCGTCGTACTGCGGGTACTCGCCTTCATGGACCATCTGCGAGTAGCTCGGCACCGCCAGCACCTTGCCGAGCGCCTTGGGGTCGCCCCCCGGGGCCGACGTCGACACCGAGGACACCGACGGGAGCCGGGAGGCCATCGCGCCGACCGCGTCGACGGTGGGCCGCGCCGTTCCCCCGGTACGACGGAGCAGGGTGACCCGGAGCTGCCACGCGGACGCGCCGGAGGTCAGCCAGGTGTCGTAGCTGACCCGACCGAGGTCGTCGCCCTGGCTGCTGGCGCTCGTGCGCCGGAACGACGAGTCGTCGTGTGCCCAGCTGGCGATCGTGTCCCAGCTCGACGTCCTCCCCGCCTCGCGACCGCGGACCTCGATCCGGATCCTCGAGGCGCCGGGGGTGGTGGCCTGCCACGACGGCACGAGCTCGGTGAAGTCGAACCCCGGCTCCACCCACGGCGACGTCCAGGTGCCGTACTCGTAGCCGCCCTTGCTGCCGGCGGGCGGAGTCCTGTCGCCCCCGAACCGGATCCGCCCCTTGCGGACGACGAGGCCGTCGACCCTGCCCTTGTCGAGGTCGCCGCGGGCGTCCCACCGGGTCAGGACGATCCGGCGGGCCGGGGCCGCGGCGTCGGCGACGGTGACGGGCAGGCTGGTGAGCGCGCCGGCCAGGGCCAGCACCAGGGGGAGGCTTCGCACCCGGCCACGGTAGGTCCGGCGGACCCCCTGTGTGTTCACTTCGGCCACATCAGCAACGCAGTCGTGACCCGTAGGATTGCCCGGTGACGATCCGCCTCCACGACACGGCGACCCGCGAGGTCCGCGACTTCGTGCCGCTGCAGGCGGGGAAGGCCGGCATCTACCTGTGCGGGCTGACCGTCCAGTCCGAGCCCCACGTCGGTCACGTGCGTTCGGCGGTCAACTTCGACGTGCTCCGCCGGTGGCTGGCCCACCGCGGCCACGAGGTGACCTTCATCCGCAACGTCACCGACATCGACGACAAGATCCTGGTCAAGTCGGCCGAGCAGGGCCGCCCCTGGTACAACCTCGCCTACCTCATGCGCCGCGAGCTCGACCGTGCCTACGACGCGCTCAACGTCGAGCCACCGACCTACGAGCCGCTCGCCACCGGGCACGTACCGGAGATGATCGAGATCATCGGCCGGCTCATCACCGCAGGGAACGCCTACGTGGCGGAGGACGGCTCTGGAGACGTGTACTTCGACGTGCGGTCGTGGCCGGCGTACGGCGAGCTGACGGGGCAGCGGGTCGAGGACATGAGCCCGGCGGAGGACGCCGACCCGCGTGGCAAGCGTGACCCCCGCGACTTCGCGCTGTGGAAGGGCTGGAAGAAGGAGACCGAGCCGGAGTCGGCGGCCTGGCCCTCCCCGTGGGGGCCCGGCCGGCCCGGGTGGCACATCGAGTGCTCCGCGATGGCGCTGAAGTACCTGGGCGCCGCCTTCGACATCCACGCCGGCGGCGTCGACCTGCGGTTCCCCCACCACGAGAACGAGCAGGCCCAGTCCCGGGCCGCCGGCTACGGCTTCGCCGGCACCTGGCTGCACAACGCCTGGATCACCACCGCCGGCGAGAAGATGAGCAAGTCGCTCGGCAACAGCCTGACGATCCCGGCGGTGCTGGAGCGGACCCGGGCCATCGACCTGCGCTTCTACCTGGTGTCCGCGCACTACCGCTCCCACGTCGAGTTCAGCTTCGAGGCCCTCGACGAGGCCGCGGCCGGGTTCCAGCGCATCGAGCACTTCCTCCACCGCGCAGCCGACGTCCTCGGTGGCGTCGACGTGGGTGACGTGGACCCCCGTTTCGCCGAGGCGATGGACGACGACCTCGGCACGCCCGCCGCGGTCGCGGTGCTCCACGACGCCGTGCGTGAGGGCAACAAGCTGCTCGCCGGCGGCTCGGAGGGTGAGTCGTCCGAGCTCCGGCGTACCGCGGGAAGCGTCCGCGCCATGCTCGCGGTCATGGGGCTCGACCCGTTCGACCCGCACTGGGCCCGCGGGGGTAGCGGCGCCGAGGGTCGGCTCACCGAGGCGGTGGACGCGCTGGTGTCGGGGCTGCTCGAGCAGCGCGAGGCGGCACGGGCGGCCAAGGACTTCGCCACCGCGGACGCGATCCGTGACCAGGTCAAGGCTGCCGGCGTCGAGGTCGAGGACACCCCCACCGGTCCGACCTGGTCGGTGCGCTGATGGCAGGGAACTCCTCACGGCGCGGCGCTGTCCGCAGGACCGGCAAGGGGAACCCGACCGCGGGCTCGGGCGGCAGGGTGCGCCGCGGGCTCGAGGGCAAGGGGCCCACCCCGAAGGCCGTCGAGCGACCCGGTCACAAGGCCTACAAGGGCAGTAACAAGGACGACTCCCCGAAGGGTGGGCCGCGCCGGCGCCGCGCCGGGGACACCGAGTGGGTCGCCGGGCGCAACTCCGTGGTGGAGGCGCTGCGCGCGTCGATGCCGGTGAGCGCCGTCTACGTCGCGGAGGGCGCCGAGCGCGACGGCCGGCTGCGGGAGGCGTTCCGGATCACGTCCGAGCGCGGGGTCGCGGTGCTCGAGGTGACCCGCAACGAGCTCGACCGGCTCACCGGCGGCGCCGTCCACCAGGGGCTGGCGGCGCGGGTCCCGGCCTACGCGTACGCCCATGCCGACGACCTGCTCGACCGCGCCGCCGAGACCGGCGAGCCGCCCCTCATCGTGGCGCTCGACTCGGTGACCGACCCCCGCAACCTCGGCGCGGTCGTCCGCAGCGCAGCCGGTTTCGGGGCACACGGTGTGGTCGTCCCCGAGCGGCGGGCCGCCGGCATGACCGCCGCCGCCTGGAAGACGTCGGCGGGGGCCGCGGCCCGGGTGCCGGTCGCTCAGACCGTGAACCTGGTGAGGCAGCTGAAGGCCTACCAGGATGCGGGGTGCATGGTCGTCGGGCTGGCTGCGGACGGGGAGGTCTCGCTGCCCGATCTCGACCTGGCCGACGGACCGCTGGTGCTGGTGGTGGGCTCGGAAGGCGACGGGCTCTCCCGGCTGGTCGCCCAGACCTGCGACCAGCTGGTGTCGATCCCGATGGTCAGCTCCGTGGAGTCGCTCAACGCCGGCGTGGCGGCCGGCGTGGCGCTGTACGCCGTCGCACAGCGCCGGGGCCTTCCCGGCGCCTGACCACCTGACCCGACGGAGGTGTGCCCATGCGCCGTTCGATCTACGACGAGGACCACGAGGCGTTCCGCTCCTCGGTGCGGGCGTTCCTCGACCGCCAGGTCGAGCCGCAGCTGGCGGAGCACGCCGCCGCCAAGCAGATCCCCCGGGACTTCTGGATCGAGGCGGGGAAGCAGGGCTTCCTCGGGCTGGCGATCCCCGAGGAGTACGGCGGCTCGGAGGCCGGTGACTACCGCTTCAACGCGGTGCTCACCGAGGAGCTCGCCAAGGTCAACATGGCACTTCCCTCCTGTGTGGGCATCCACACCGACATCGTCGCGCCGTACCTCGTGCACCTCACCACCGAGGAGCAGCGACAGCGCTGGCTTCCCCGGGTCTGCACGGGGGAGATCCTCACCGCGATCGGGATGACCGAGCCGTCCGGCGGCTCCGACCTCGCAGCGCTCAAGACGACCGCGGTCAGGGAAGGCGAGGACTTCGTCCTCAACGGCTCGAAGACCTTCATCACCAACGGCTGGTCGGCCGACCTCGTCGTGGTGGCGGCGCGGACGACCCCGGAGAAGAAGGCCCGCGGCATCACGCTGTTCGGCGTGGAGGCGACCATGCCGGGGTTCTCCCGCGGTCCCAAGCTGGACAAGGCCGGTCAGGACGAGTCCGACACCGCCGAGCTGTTCTTCGAGGGCATGCGGGTGCCGGCGAGCAACATCATCGGTGAGCTGGACTCCGGCTTCATCCACATGATGACGTGGCTGCCGCAGGAGCGGCTCGGCTCGGCGATCACCAACATCAGCCACGCCGCGCGGATCCTCGAGGAGACGATCGAGTACGTCCAGGAGCGCAAGGCGTTCGGGCAGGCGATCGGCTCCTTCCAGCACAACAAGTTCCTCGTCGCCGAGCTGGTCACCAAGGTCGAGATGGTGCAGGCCTACGTCGACCAGGCGGTCCTGCAGCACGTCGAGGGCAGGCTCACCCCGATCGACGCCGCGAAGGTCAAGTGGATCTCCGCCGAGGTGCAGAACGAGGTCCTCGATCACTGCGTGCAGCTCTACGGCGGCTACGGCTACATGAACGAGTACCGGGTCACCCGCGCCTGGCGGGACGCCCGGGTCACGAAGATCTGGGCGGGCTCCAACGAGATCATGAAGGAGCTCATCGGCCGTGACCTCGGCCTGTAGGCCGTGGGCGAGACCTCGGCCTGTAGCGATCTGTAGGCCGTCCGTAGGTCGTCGGTGGGCCATCTGGACGTGCAGCTGCCGGCAAATCAGCCCTGCGAAGGCCGTTTCTCGTCCGGGCTGCACGTCCTGGCGGCCCGCCAGGCTCGCGAGCCCGCCGACCCGCCCCTCATGTCTGGTCGAGCCGCCCAACATGTTGGGCGGCTCGACCAGACATCGTGGGCGGCTCGGGGTCAGAAGGTGAGGTCGGCGGCGTCGACGAGCGAGGGGCCGTACCAGGTGAGCAGTCGGCCGCTGACCAGCCGGGTGGGGACCGTCGAGAACGCCTCCGGCCCGTCGTCGGCGGTGAACACGTAGGGCTCGTCGGGCAGCAGCACCAGGTCGACACCGTCGTGGTCGACCTCCGACACCTCGACCTTCGGGTAGCGGTCGGCATGCTGCCCGAAGACGTTGTCGTAGCCGAGGCGTCGCAGCAGGTCACCGGTGAAGGTGTCCCGGCCGACCACCATCCAAGGGTCCCGCCAGATCGGCACCGCCACCCGTGCTCGCGCACCGGGCACGGGCCGGTCCCACCGCCGGCGCACCTGGCCCAGCCAGGCCGGCGAGCCCCATCCCAGGGCGTCCTCGAACATCCGCGTCAAGGAGTCCAGGGCCTGCGGGACCGTCTCCACGACGGTGACCCACACCGGCACGCCAGCGTCTCGCAGCCGGCGTACGTCGAGCTCCCGGTTCTCCTCCCGGTTGGCCAGGACCACGTCGGGCCGCAGCTCGACGATCCTCTTGACGTCGGGGTTCTTCGTCCCGCGCACGCGGGTCACCGACAGGTCCGCGGGGTGCGTGCACCAGTCCGTCGCGCCCACCAGCGCTCCGGGCCGGGTGGCAGCCACCGACTCGGTCAACGACGGCACCAGCGAGACCACCCGGGCGGCGGGCCTCACCGGCTCCACCGGCGCCCCGAGGTCGTCGAGGTGCGGCTGGCGCGCGCTCACGACGACCGGCCGGCCAACGGCAACGTCAGCCGCCGCGTGCCCGCGGGGGAGATCTGCACCGGGACCCCCCAGTCCTGCTGGTGGAGGTGACACGCAGCCCCGACCCCGCCGTGGGTGTCGCACGAGGCGGCCCGCGCGGCGACGTGGAGGACGCCGTCACCCACCGCGGGGTCCAAGGTGAGTGTGCGCCGCAGCTCGGTCCCTCGTCCCTCTCCCCGGCTGAGGAGGGCTGCGGGGGTGGCGGACACGAACAGCTGGGCGGGCGGCCCGAAGCGGTCGTCCACCTTCTGACCCGGGGGCGGGGTGAAGTCGACGACGAGCTCGAGGTCCCCGGGGCCGACCTCGGTGACCGGCCGCCGGGTGCTGTGCTCGAAGGCGTCCACGCTGGTCACCCCGCCCAGCGGGACGCGGGTCAGCCGGTGAGCCGCCGACTCGACCACGACGAGGTGGTCGTCCACGACGACGGCGCCACTGGGCTCGGCGAGCCCGGTGGCCAGCGTGGTCACCTGCCCGTCGGCCAGCCGGCGCACCGCGCCGTTGTAGGTGTCGCTCACCGCCAATGACCCGTCCGGCAGCACCGTGACGCCGAGCGGGTGCTGCAGGAGCGCCCGGTCCGCGGGGCCGTCGCGGAAGCCGAAGTCGAAGAGGCCGGACCCCACCTCCGTGTGCACCGCGCCCTGCTCCACCCGGCGGACGCTGGAGGTCTCGCTGTCGGCGAGCCACAGCCGGTCGCCGTCGGCGGCCAGCCCAGAGGTCTGTGCCAGCCAGGCCTCGCGGAGGGGTCCGTCGAGCAACCCCTCGTTGCTGGTGCCGCCGGCCACCTCGATGGCCCCGCTGCGCGGGTCGTAGACCCACAGCTGGTGAATGCCCGCCATCGCGACCCACGCCCGGTCCCGCCACCAGGCCACGTCCCACGGGCTGGAGAGCGAGGCCGTGGGACTCGGCGTGTGGGGGAACAGCTGCCGGCCGTCGCCGGCAAGGGTCCGCACGGAGCCGTCGGCGAGCCGGACGCCGCGGAGAGCGTGGTTGACCGTGTCGGCCACGACGACGTCGAAACCCACGTCGGTGGCGACGCTCGCAGGGAGCAGGCACAGGCCGTTCGGCTCGCTGAATCTCGCGTCCGCGGGCCCACCGTCGACGAGCCCCCGCTCGCCGGACCCGATGCGACGTACGACGGTCTCTGCGTCGGCCGCGAGCTCCACCAGGCTGTGGTGCCCGGCGTCCGCCACCAGCAGCGTCCCCCCGGGCAGTGAGATCACCTTGGCCGGAAAGCGCAGGTCACCGGCCGGTGCTTCGGGAGCGACGTAGGGGGAGCCGCCGGGCTGCAGCGTTCCACTGTCCAGGTGCCGCTGCCGCAGGTCGGAGAGCAGCGCGTCGATGGCGTGGACGTGACCCTCGCCCGCGTACTGCGCGACGACGTAGCCCTCCGGGTCGACCAGCACCAGCGTCGGCCAGGCCCGCGCCGTGTAGGCCTGCCAGGTGAGGAGGTCCGGGTCGTCGAGGACCGGGTGCTGCACCTGGTAGCGATCGACGGCGGCGGCCAGCGCCTCCGGATCCGCCTCGTGGACGAACTTCGGTGAGTGCACGCCGACGACGACGAGCTCGCCGGCGTACTTCTCCTCCAGCGGCCGCAGCTCGTCGAGCACGTGGAGACAGTTGACGCAGCAGAAGGCCCAGAAGTCCAGCAGCAGGAAGCGTCCCCGGAAGTCCGCCAGTGAGAGGGACTCGCCTCCGGTGTTGAGCCACCCGCGGCCACGGAGCTCGGGCGCCCGGACCCTGGAGGTACGTCGAGCTGCGGTCATGGCGTGCTCAACGCGTGGTCGGTCCGTTCTCATCCGGCGCACCCGCACCCAGGAGCTCCGCGACCCGTCGGATCGCGATCCGGTACCCCTCCACTCCCTGGCCGACGACGGCGTCGTCGGCCACCAGGCCCACGAAGGAGTGCCGTCGGAACTCCTCACGGGCGTGGATGTCGGAGATGTGGACCTCGACGACCGGAGCCTCGAGGACCTCCAGCGCGTCCATGAGGGCGATCGACGTGTGGGTGTAGGCGCCGAAGTTGCCGACCACGGCGGCGCCGACGTCGAACGCCTCGTGCACCCAGTCGATCAGCTCACCTTCGTGGTTGGACTGGCGGAAGACGAGCCGCAGCCCGAGCCGGTCGGCCTCCTGCCGGCACAGCTCCTCGACGTCGGCCAGCGTGGCCGTCCCGTAGACCACCGGGTCGCGGCGCCCGAGCAGGTCGAGGTTGGGCCCGTTGAGGACGTAGACGCTGCGGGTCACGGCACCGTCATACCAGTGACGGTGTGCAGCCTGCCCAGGCGGTGTGGGTCAGGAACTCGCTGGTGCCGTGGTGGAGCTTCGTGGTCACGAGAGCGTCGCCCCGGGTGGCGCCGCGGTTGACGATGACCACCGGGGTGCGGCGCTTGACGGCGTGCCGGACGAACCGCAGCCCGGACATGACCGTGAGGGAGGAGCCCAGGACCAGGAGCGCCGGCGCCGCATCGACCATCGCGTAGCAGCGCTCCACCCGGTCCTTGGGGACGTTCTCGCCGAAGAAGACGACGTCGGGCTTGAGCGCACCCCCGCAGGCGGGGCAGTGCGGGGTCACGAAGCCTGTGGTGTCGAGGACCTCGACGTCACCGTCCGGGCGCGTCGGCGCGGCGGCGTGCCTGCTCAGCCAGCCGGGGTTGAGGAGATCCATCTCGCGCTGCAGCAGGGCACGGGAGAGGCGATCGCCGCAGCCGAGGCAGACGACGTCGGAGATCCGGCCGTGCAGCGCCACGACGCGGGAGGCGCCCGCCTGCTCGTGCAGCCCGTCGACATTCTGCGTGACGACTCCCGTACAGGTCCCCGCCGCTTCGAGACGGGCAAGCGCGTGGTGCCCGGCGTTGGGCACCGCGCCGTTCATCCGGCTCCATCCCAGGTGGGCACGAGCCCAGTAACGCCGTTGGGCGGCGGCCCCGGAACAGAAGTCCTGGTAGGTCATCGGGGAGCGGTTCGCCGAGCCGGGTCCGCGGTAGTCAGGGATGCCCGAGTCGGTGCTCATGCCGGCTCCGGTCAGCGCGAGGAAGCCGCTGTCCCGGAGCGCCGGGACCACCTCTGCGACCGGCGTCATGGCGCCCACGGTACGACGCAGCCGGGCACACCGGCGACGCCCGGTGGGCCTGCGGGTCAGCCCACCAGGATCCGGGCCTCGTAACGCTCGACGCGCCCCGGCTCGACGTTCTCGACGCGCGTGAGCAGCACCCGGACGGTGCGGTCGCCCCTGCTGAGGTAGAGGCTGAGCGACTTCTCGAAGGCGTCCCACAGCTCGGTCAGTGACTCGCCGGTGGCCTGGAACCCCGGTAGCTCCTCGACCTCGGCCCGGTAGGACCCGCCCTCGCGGTGCACGAGCACCGTGTAGTCGGCGTCGCCTGGATCGCTCATCGGCTCCCCTCCGCCGCGGACCGTGGCGCCCGCTCGTTGAAGTATCGCGCCGCGGTGCGTGCGAGGCCAGGAAGCGGGTCTTTACTTTGCCTCCGCTCACGTCGGGCCACGGGCAGCCGATCGGGACCCGTGATGCTCCAGGAAGGGGCACGCCGTCCGGCTGAGCTGGACGCCCACAGCTCAGGAGGAGCGATGAACAACTCGACCAAGGGTGCGCTGGCCGTGGGTGTCGGCGTGGCACTGCTGCTCGGTGGGGGCGGGACGCTCGCCGTCTGGTCCGACAGCAAGCCGATCACCGGTGGAGCCATCAACAGCGGCCACCTGCGCATCGTCACCGACGGGACCAACACCGGTTGCGGCGGCTGGGTGCTGGACGCGCACGAGTCGACCCCGGTGAGCTACAACCTCGGCGACCCGCTCGTCCCCGGCGATGTGCTGTCCCGTGAGTGCGCCTACACGGTGCAGGCCACCGGCAACCACCTGCGCGCCACCGTCGGCATCTCGGCCGTCAACTTCACCGGCGGCAGCTTCGCCGGGAACCTCGACGCGGCCGTCTCCGACGTCATGCTCGACGGCGCGTCGATCACGAGCTTCACCGAGGCTGCCAACGGCGGCACCCTGTCGGCCTCGGTCACCGTCACCTTCAGCTCTGCGGCCGGCAACAGCACCCAGGACCTCGCCACGGTCCTCGACTCGCTCACGCTGACCGCGACGCAGGTGCACTCCTGACCCGGTCGAGGGCAGCTTGGTGGAGTCCGTCCGGGGGGCTGGCGTCTGCAACCGTGCCGCCAGCGGCCCTCCGTCTTTGCGCCGCTATCGTGTTCGTCGACCCGCAACCGGTGGAACGTCAGCGAGAACGGTGTTCGGGCAAGCCCGGACTCCGCCACCGCGCTGAGCTTCGTTACGCCATCCGCAAACGGGCTCGTCGAGCCCTGACCGTGGGAACCGGATCCGATGATGCTTCGCCTCGGCAGACGACGCGGCCCCGCCCGAGCCGCGTCACGGACTGCAGTGGCCGAACCACTGGCGCCGTCCGACGGCGTCGCTGACCGGCCGGCGCGGGCCCTGGTGGGCACCGCACTCGCCGAGGTGGCGCGCTGGTGCCTGCGCGGATTGATCATCGCGACCGCCGTGGTGGCTGTCTTCTACCTCGTGTCCAAGCTGTGGGTCGTGGTTCTCCCGGCGCTGCTCGCGCTGTTGCTGAGCACCGTTTTGTGGCCGGCGGCACGGGTGCTCCGGCGGGTCCTCCCCGCGTCGGCTGCTGCTGCGACCGCCATGGTCGGAGCGCTGACTCCGCTCCTTGGTCTGGGAGCCCTGGTGAGCGCTCGCGTCGCCGATCAGTTCGACGACGTCGCCGGGTCGGTCGTCTCTGGACTGGAGCAGGTGCAGGACTGGACCACCCGACCACCACTCAACCTCAGCGATGACGACTTGGGTGGGTTGATCGCCCGCGGCACCTCCGAGCTGCAGGGGCGGGCTCAGGACATCGCTGGGTGGACGCTGTCCGGTGTCAGCACGGCGGGGTCTTTGACTGTGACTGCGGTGTTGACGCTCGTCCTGTCGTTCTTCTTCCTCAAGGACGGTCCTGCCTTCCTTCCCTGGGTAGCCCGATGGCTTCCCCGAGGGGCCTCGCGCCACGTCGCCGAGGTCTGCAGCCGGGTGTGGGGGGTCCTTGGCGGCTTCATCAGAGCGCAGGCCGGGGTCGGGCTGGCCGACGCCGTAGGCATCGGCGTGGGCCTCGCCGTCTTGGGCGTCCCCTTGGCATTTCCCTTGGCGGTGCTCACTTTCGTCGGCGCCTTTGTGCCCATCGTGGGAGCCTTCATCACCGGCATCCTTGCTGTCCTGGTGGCTCTCGTCACCCAGGGGACCACGACCGCGCTGCTGGTCATCGGGTTGGTCGTGCTGGTGCAGCAGCTGGAGAGCATCGTCCTCTCACCCCTGTTGATGGGGCGCAGCCTGGCGCTCCACCCCGCGCTCGTCATCGTGGCGGTCAGCGCAGGCGGCACGATCGCGGGCGTGGCCGGCGCCTTCCTGGCCGTACCCGCGCTCGCCGTGGCCACGACACTGGCCAGGTACGCCAAGGAGCAGGTCGACGAGGTCGGCCGCACAGCGTCGAGTCCGATCGAGCCCTGAGAACGAACGCGTGAACGGAGCACCGCGATGTCCCCCACCGCGAAGGCCAAGAAGAGGGCGCTCGGAGCACTCGAGGGGTTCCTCCACGACGAGGCCGCCGGCGGCGTCGTCCTGGTGGTCGGGGCACTGCTTGCGGTGGTGTGGGCCAACAGCCCCGCCGCGGACTCGTACAGCTCGTTCTGGGGGCAGTACCTGACGCTGGGGTGGGGCCCGACC
The DNA here is from genome assembly GCA_902805845.1 of uncultured Nocardioidaceae bacterium. Lineage (GTDB taxonomy): Bacteria > Actinomycetota > Actinomycetes > Propionibacteriales > Nocardioidaceae > Marmoricola_A. Next base: position 35,747 of record CADCUI010000079.1, on the reverse strand, counting down.
GCGCTGACCGAAAACCTGCGGCACTGGGTGAATGACGGGTTGATGGTCGTCTTCTTCTTCGTCGTCGGGCTCGAGATCAAGCGCGAGCTCACCGTCGGTGAGCTGCGCGATCCCCGGGCTGCCGCTCTTCCCGCAGCCGGAGCGCTCGGTGGGGTCGTCCTGCCCGCGCTGGTCTTCGTCGCCCTGGCCCGGGGGGACGCCGCGGCTGGCTGGGGCATCCCCATGGCCACGGACATCGCGTTCGCGGTCGGGGTCCTCGCCCTGCTCGGTGACCGGGTGCCGGCCGGGGCGAAGTTGTTGTTGCTCTCCGTGGCCATCGTCGACGACATCATCGCCATCACCGTCATCGCGATCTTCTACACCGACACGGTGTCGCTGGCGTGGCTCGCCGGGGCGCTCGCCGGGCTGGTCATGGTGCTGGTGCTGCGACAGCTCGGTGTGCACGCGATCTGGCCCTACGTCCTCATCGGGTTCGTGGTGTGGGTCGCGACGCTGGAGTCCGGAGTGCACGCCACCATCGCCGGTGTCGCCCTGGGACTGCTCACCCCCGTCGGCGAGGTCGGCGGCCGCAGCGTGCTGGACACCCTCGAGCACCGGCTGCATCCGTGGTCGGCGTTTGCCATCGTGCCGTTGTTCGCGCTGGCCAATGCCGGTGTCGACTTTCGCGGCGGGCTGCTCGGCGAGGCCGCGGACAACCCGCTGACGTGGGCGGTTGCGCTCGGTCTGGTGATCGGGAAGACCGTCGGCATCAGCGCAGCGGTATGGCTGACGGTCCGCACGGGGCTCGGCAAGCTGCCCCAGGGCCTTGCGCCGCTGCACGTGCTCGCCGTCGCCGCAGTCGCCGGAATCGGTTTCACCGTGTCTCTCTTCATCGCCGACCTCGCCTACGACGATCCAGCCCTGATCGAGACCGCGAAGGTAGGGATCTTCGCCGGGTCCCTGCTCGCCGGCTCGATCGGAGCGGGTCTGATGCTCCTCTCGGGGCGCCGGGCCACGGGCATCGAGCGCCCCTCGCCCCGCCAGGGCCTTTGACGCGAGGGTCAGTTCCGGACCTTTTTGGTCCGTTTGTGCCCCGTGGCAACTTAGGGTGGCCTAAAGTGCTGGCATGCCGAGGGTCGACAGCCGGCAGATCCGGCTGCTGCTCAGCCTGGGAGTCGTCCTGGGTCTCGGCGTGACCGGGACGTATGCCGCGTGGACAAACTCGGCGGCAGTGAGCGGCACCGCGATCCAGACCACATCAGTTGACCTCAAGGTTCAGGACCAGGACACGGTGACCGGGTACACCGCCCTGAGCGCCGCCGCTCTGGAGCCGGGGAACAGCACGGCCGGGGTCCTGACCGTCAAGAACAGCGGGGTCATTCCTCTCGTCTACTACGCCGACGCCTCGGCGACGACGACGAGCGGTCCGGGACTCGCCGGCGACCTGGTCACTCGGGTGACCAACGGCGCTCCGACAGGCAGCCCACCGGCCGTCACATGCACTGGGACCGTCGTGCCGAACACCGCCTCCTCGATCGGCCCGAGCTTCGTCGGCTCCGCCTCGGCCCGGCGAACTCTCGCCTCTGGCGGCACGGAGTCGTTCTGCGTCGAGCTCGCCTGGCCCGGTAGTGCTTCTGCTGAGCTACAGGGCGGCGGGTCAACGATCGGCTTCACGTTCCGGGCCAGCACCTCTCCGGTGTCGAACTGGCTCGACACCGTCACGGTCACCGGCACCGCCCTGGACTCGGTCTTCGTCGACTACCTCAAGACCAACGCCACCGGACCGACCGCCTCGTCGGCGACGCTGCCGCTGCAGGGGAGCCGACCGACGCTGACCACGCTGCACAACTACGACACCAACCGCGACGCTTCCGCGGGGCTCCTGCTCGCCAGGTCGACCCAAGGGATGAACGAATCCGATCCCACCAGGATCCAGGCGTGGCAACACACCCTGACGGCGGCCACGACGCTGAACGGGACCGCCACGGTCCGCCTGTGGAGCGCGATGAAGGACTTCGACGCAGTCAAGAACGGCTCGGTGCAGGTAGGTCTCTATGACTGCAACCCCCCGATGAACAACTGCGTGCAGCTCGGCGCAACGACGGTGACCAGCAGCGGTGGCTGGAGTGGCGGCAGCTCGACCTGGGTGGCCAAGGACTGGAACCTCGGCACCGTCTCCAGGACAGTCAATGCCGGACGCAGTCTGTGGATCCGTGTCGTGGTCACCGCCGGCAGCAGCGACAACATGCTGTTCGCCTACGGCACCACCGACTACCCCAGCACCTTGACCATCAAGTGATCACCCGGCGGGTCGGTCGCTGGTCCTCTCCTCGATCAACGTCCCAGCCCCTCCAACACCATCCCGCAGGTAGCACGAGCCGGCAGGGTGCGCCGTGGCCCTGACCTGCGGGAACTCTCCGATTCACCGGTAGTTCGTGAACTGCACCGCGAAGTCGTAGTCCTGGCCGTTCACCAGCGCGATGACCGACTGCAGGTCGTCGCGGCTCTTGGAGGTGACCCGCAGCTCGTCGCCCTGCACCTGCACCTTGACTCCCTTGGGGGCCTGGTCGCGGATCAGCTTGCCGACCTTCTTGGCCTCCTCCTGGGAGATGCCCTCCTTGAGGGCGACGCTGATCTTGGTCTCCCTGCCTGACGCCCGCGGCTCGCTCGGCTCGAGGATCTTGAGGCTCTGGTTGCGCTTGACCAGCTTCTCCTTGAACACCTCCAGCACCGCCTTGGCACGTTCCTCGGCGTTGGCCGAGATCTCGATCGCCTTCTCGCCGGACCAGGTGATGGAGGCGCCGGTGCCCTTGAAGTCGTAGCGCTGGGCAAGCTCGCGGGCGGCCTGGCTCAGCGCGTTGTCGACCTCCTGGCGATCGATCTTGCTCACGATGTCGAACGACGAGTCAGCCATGCCTTGGTGATCTCCTTGTGTGATGCGGTTGGATGGTGCGGCCCGGCCGCGGGGCGTGCTGCAGCAGTCGCCTGGTGGTTGCCGCTTTCTTGCGGCGCGTCGTGCTGCGCTATCCTTTCGTCTCGCTGCGTCCCTCTCAACCCGGCTGGTCCGGGGAGCGGCGACAGCACCCGGCAGGTTGTCCGAGCGGCCAATGGAAGCGGACTGTAAATCCGTCGCGAAAGCTTCGCAGGTTCGAATCCTGCACCTGCCACCAGCGTGAGCGCCGGGACACCGGCACGTCCCTCGTCGTCGAAGGAGAGCCCCTCGTGCATGGTGTGATCAACCCGGCGACGGAAGACGTCATCGCATCGGTCGCCTTTGCCTCGGTCGAGGAGACCGACGAGGCGATCGCCCGCGCCCACGAGGCGCTCCCGTCCTGGCGCGACATGGCACCGGGCGAGCGGGCCGACCTGCTCAGAAGGTTCGCCGCAGTGGTGCGTGCCCACGAGGACGATCTCGCCTCCCTCGAGATCACCAACTCCGGACACACCGTCGGCAATGCGCGTGCCGAGGCGCAGCTGGTGGCCAAGACGATGGACTACTACGCCGGCGGCCCGGAGAGGTTGTTCGGCAAGCAGATCCCGGTGCCGGGCGGAGTCGACGTCACCTTCCACGAGCCGGTGGGCGTCGTCGGCGTCATCGTGCCTTGGAACTTCCCCATGACGATCGCGGCGTGGGGATTCGTGCCGGCACTTGCCGCCGGGTGCACGGTCGTGGTCAAGCCCGCGGAGCTGACCCCGCTGACCGCGATGGCGCTCGGTGAGTACGCGATCGAGGCGGGACTGCCGCCGGGTGTGCTGACGGTCCTGCCCGGAGCCGGACCGGTGGTCGGTCAACGTTTCGTCGACCACCCGCAGGTCCGCAAGGTCGTCTTCACCGGCTCGACCGCGGTCGGCAAGCAGGTCATGGCGGGCTGCGCTCAGCAGGTCAAGCGCGTCACCCTGGAGCTGGGAGGCAAGTCCGCAAACATCGTCTTCGCGGATGCTGACGTCGAGAAGGCAGCGGCCACCGCCCCGTACGGCGTGTTCGACAACGCCGGTCAGGACTGCTGTGCTCGCTCGCGGATCCTGGTGCAGCGGACGGCGTACGACCGTTTCATGGAGCTGCTGGAGCCGGCCGTCAAGGGCGTGCAGGTGGGGGACCCACGGGACCCGGCGACGGAGATGGGCCCGTTGATCTCCCGGCAGCAGCACGAGCGCGTGGCCTCCTACGTGCCTGCCGACGCCCGTGTCGCCTTCGCGGGGTCGTGTCCCAGCGGTCCGGGCTTCTGGTTCCCGCCGACGGTCCTGCAGGGCTCCGCGGACGACCGCTCGTTCCGGGAGGAGATCTTCGGTCCCGTGGTGACCGTCGTCCCGTTCGAGGACGAGGCTGACGCGGTGCGCATGGCCAACGACACCGTCTATGGGCTGTCGGGGTCCATCTGGACTCGCGACGTGGGGCGGGCACTACGCGTCAGCCGGGCGGTGGAGGCGGGGGCCCTCTCCGTGAACTCGCACTCGTCGGTCCGCTACTGGACTCCCTTCGGTGGGTTCAAGGAGTCGGGCCTGGGTCGCGAGCTCGGACCTGATGCCCTGGAGTCCTTCACCGAGACGAAGAACGTGTTCATCAGCGCCGACTGAGCCCGGCGAAGAGGCCCGGTTCCGGTCAGGCGCCCTGGACCTCGGGAATCGTCTGCCCGCCGTCGACGGTGATGCTCTGCCCGGTGATGAACCCGCTGTCGTGGGATGCGAGGAACTCCACGGTGGCCGCGATGTCGGCCGGAGTGCCCAGCCGGGCGGCGGGGATGATCGCAGTGACGGACTCCATGACTCCTGGCTCGGCGTAGAGCTCGGCGAGGGAGTCGGTCAGGATCGTGCCCGGAGCCACTGCGTTGACGGTGACGGTGGGTGCGAGCTCCATCGCCGCGGCCCGCATGAGCCCCTCGAGCCCTCCCTTGGAGGCGCAGTAGTGCGCCAGCCCCCGGATGCCGGTGCGCGGCCCGGTGATCGAGCTGATGAGGACGATGCGCCCGGAGCCGCTCGCGATGAGGTGCGGTGCGGTGTGCTGCACGAGGAGGAAGGCGCTGGTGAGGTTCGTGTCCATCACGCGGTGCCAGTCGGCGGCGGTCATCTCGGCCAGTGGGTGCTCGGGGTAGATCCCGGCCGCATGGCAGAGCACGTCGAGCGAACCCAGCTCCTCGACGGCGGCGTCGACCAGCTGCGTCACCGCCGAGGCGTCCACGAGGTCCGCGCCGCGGAAGACGGCGCGGTGGCCACGGCCCTGCAGCTCAGCTTCTGCTGCCGCCCCCGCTTGGTCGTCACGTCCGCTGAAGACCACCGCGTAGCCGGCTGCCGCGAGCCGGTCGACCACCCCGCGGCCGATGCCGCGGGTGCCGCCCGTCACCAGGGCGGTTCGTGTCTCACCCATGGTGTCCTGGCCCTCAGATGCCGTGGCTCAACGTGGGCTCGTCGATGTCCGTGGTCAGCCCGGTGTTGGTGAAGATCGTGCTCCCGATGGCGTCGTACTTGGCGGGGTTGCTCTTCCGCCAGTAGAGGGCCACCAGCACCGGGATGAGGAACGAGGCGAGGACCAGGTAGGGCAGCGCCCTGCCGAAGAGCGTCTCCGCAGCCGCACCGGCGGCCGAGGACAGGTTCGACAGCAGCAGGTAGTTGACGTAGACCATGCCCAGGCCGCCGATGACCGGGGCGAGGATCGTCCGGAACACGTTCGCGGTCTCGGGGTGCTGCTTCTTGACGTGGAAGTACCAGATGCAGGCCACCGCGGTCAGCGACTGCACCGCCAGCAGCGCCACCGTCGCGAACACCGCGAGCAGGACGTAGAGCTCGAGGTAGGGGTCGACATCTGCGAGGTAGGCGCCGCCGACCAGCACGACGGTGAAGACGGTCTGCGACGTCGACGCCACGGCGGGGGACTGGTACCGCGGGTGTGAGCGGCCCAGGACCCGGGGCAGCAGCCCGTCTCGGCCGAAGGCGAAGAGGTAGCGGGTGGCGGAGTTGTGGATGGCGAGCGCGCAGGCGAACGACCCGCCGATGACGAACCACTCGAAGCCCCTCACGCCCCACTCACCGACGTAGTCACGCATCGGGGTGTACAGCAGCTCGAACGGTGTGGCGCTCTGCGCCAGGGCCAAGGACTGCTCGGCGCCGTTGCCTGCGACCGCCATCCACGAGATGAACGTGTAGAAGACGCCGATGCTGACCACGGCGATCATCGTGGCCCGCGGGACGATCGTCTTCGGGTTCTTGGACTCCTCGCCGTAGATGGCGGTCGCCTCGAAACCGACCCAGGACCAGAACGCGAAGAGCAGGCCCAGGCCGGCGACGCCCTCGGTGAGCCCTTCGGTCCGGAACGCGTTCACCGGGTTGATCGACTCGGGCATCAGGCCGTCAGGTCCTCCGCCGTTGAACAGGACGGCGAACGCCATCATGGCCAACAGGATGACCTCGATGATGAGGACGACCCCGAGCACCTTCGTCGCCAGGCTGATGTCCCGGTAGGACAGCACGCCGATGACGATCATGCCGAGCACGCCGTAGACGATCCACGGGAGGTCGATACCGAACTGGGACTGGATCGTGGTCTCGCAGAAGACCGAGAACAACCCGATCAGTGCCGCCTCGATCAGCATGTAGGCGAGCATGCTCATCACTCCGGCACCGAGGCCCACCGGACGGCTGATCCCACGGGACACGAAGGTGTAGAAGGCCCCGGCCGCAGTGATGTGGCGCGCCATCGCGACGAAACCGACACTGAAGATGGTGAGGACGATGCACGCGACGACGAAGCCGGCAGGAGCACCCAGCCCGTTGCCGTAGCCGACGGCCACGGGGACGTTGCCGGTCATCGCCGTGATGGGCGCCGAGAACGCCACGACCATGAAGACCACGCCCATCAGACCGACCGCGTTGGGCTTCAGTACGCCGTGTGCGTGTGTCTGCTTCTCGGACGAGTCAATGCTGCTCTGGGTCGCCACTCGCGCTCCTGGGTCTTCGTTCGCGCCGCCCGGGTGACACACCGCTGGAGCGCTGCTGTTAGTGGCCTAGACTTTAGGCCTAATAGTTCGCAGGGGTCAATCACCTGTCGTCGCGGCCTGTACCGCCCTCGCGGGAGCGTGCTCTACAGGGCCTCGAGGTAGCGTCCGACCTCCCAGTCGGTGACAGCGACGGCTTGGGCCTCCAGCTCGGCTCGCTTCATGGCTACGTAGTGGTCCACGAAGTCCGACCCCAGCCACTCGCGGGCTCGGGAGCTGTCGTCGAGAAGGTCGACGGCGCGGTCCAGCGTGCGAGGCAGGCCGGGCGCCTGACCCGGCGGCAGGGCGTAGATGTCGGCGTCGACCGGCTCCGGCGGGATCAAGCCTTCTGCGATGCCCGAGAGCCCCGCAGCCAGCGTCGCGGCGGTGGCGATGTACGGATTGACGTCACCGCCGGCCTGGCGTTGCTCGATCCGGGTGCCCGCGGCGCCCTCGCAGATCACCCGCACCCCCGCGGAACGGTTGTCGATCCCCCACGTCGCGGTGGTCGCAGCCCACGAGTAGGGCCGGAACCGCCGGTAGGAGTTGGGGTTGGGCGCCATGAGCGCAGTGAACTCGGGCATGGCCGCCAGGAGCCCGCCGATGAAGTGACGCAGAGTGGCGGAGATCCCGTGCTCGGCATGCTCGTCGTAGAAGGCGCTCCCTCCGTCGTTCTGGCGCAGGCTCATGTGAATATGACAAGAATTACCGGCCCACTCGGCGTTCGGCTTCGCCATGAAGGTGGCCAGCAGCCCCTCCTGGGCCGCAAGCTCCTTCACCCCGCTCTTGAAGAGGAACGCCTGGTCCACAGCGGTCAGCGCGTCGGTGTAGCGCAGGTTGATCTCGAACTGCCCCGGGCCGGTCTCCGGGTTGGCGGCCTCGATGGGGATGCCGTAGGCGATCATCTGCTCTCTGATCCGGCGCGCGATCGGCTCCTGGTGCGAGCCCAGCACCACCCCGTAGGTGCTCGGTCGCACCTGCAACGGTGTCAGGTCGCAGGCACGTCGGCCTCCCACCGATGCGGGGCTCTCCCGGAGCAGGTAGAACTCCAGCTCCATGGCGCTGAAAGGTTCCAGGCCCATCGAGCGACCACGCTCGACCACCGAGCGGAGGACTCGACGCGGGTCGATCGGCACCGGTCCGCCATGGTGCGGCAGGTGCCAGTCGCACAGGAAGAGAGCCGTCCTCTCGTGCCAGGGCACGAGGCGTGCCGTGGACAGGTCGGGAAGGGCGATGATGTCGGGATAGCCCGCCTGCTCGGTAGGGAAGTACCCCTGGTGGCCGGGTGGTCTCGTGACGAGATCGGACTCGTCGACATGCATGACCCAGAAGACGTCACACAGGGCCATGCCGTCTCTCAGGACCCGCTCGAGCTGAGCGACCGGCAGGCGCTTGCCGCGCATGATCCCATGGGTGTCGGTCCCGGCCAGGACGACCGTGTCCACCCCACCACCGAGGCCCTTGAGGACCTCCTCGACGGTTGGCACTGTGAAGCTCCCCTCAGGCGCTGGTGCCGACGCGGTCGGCGGTTGTCAGGGTGAACCCCTGGTAGTCGTTCCGTGCCACCTCGTCGCACTCGCGGCGATAGTTGCCGCAGCCGTTGACGTACGGCATGAACACCCGCGGCTTGCCAGGGATGTTGGCACCCACGTACCACGAAGCGGCCTCCGGGTAGAGCGTTGCATCGGCGAGGCCGTTGACGTAGGCGACCCACGCGTCCTGCCCCGCCTCCGTGGCCTCGATGCGGTCGAGCCCGTGCTCCTGCAGGTGGCGGAGGCAGTCGGCGATCCAGTCCACGTGCTGCTCGATGGACACCACCATGTTGCTCAGGACGCCCGGGCTGCCGGGGCCGGTGACCAGGAACATGTTCGGGAAGCCGGCCACCGCGAGTCCGAGGTAGGTGCGAGGCCCTTCCTCCCAGGCCTCGGTGAGCGTCCGGCCACCGCATCCCGTGATGTCGATGGCGCGCAGGGCACCGGTCATGGCGTCGAAGCCCACCGCGAACACGAGGCAGTCGAGGCTGTAGTCCCGATCCCTGGTGCGGATGCCGCCCTCGGTGATCGCCTCGATGGGTTGCTTGCGCAGGTCGACGAGAGTGACGTTGTCGCGGTTGTAGGTCTGGAAGTAGTCGGTGTCCACGCAGGTGCGTTTGGTGCCAATGTGATGAGCGGGGGACAGCGATGCCGCCGTCTCGGGATCGCGGACGATCTCACTGATCTTGCGGCGCGCGAACTCCTGCGCCGCCTGGTTGGCCTCCTCGTCGGTGAAGAAGTCGTTGAACGCGTAGGACAAAGAATTGATGCCGCCGCGCGCCCACCCCTCCTCGTAGCGGCGCTCCCGCTCCTCGTCACTGACCTCGAACGTCGCCTGCTGCGCTGCTGGGAAAGGAACTCCGGCGTCGGACTCCCGTGCCATCCGCCGTCGTCCTTCGTAGCCGGCGACGACGTCGGCGACGTAGCCAGGCTCGAGCGGCGTGTTGCGCGCCGGCATGCTGTAGTTCGGCGTCCGCTGGAACACGAACAGAGCCTCCGCCTGCTCTGCGATGCGCGGGATCGCCTGGATCCCTGAGGAACCGGTCCCGATCACCCCCACCCGCTTGCCGGTGAAGTCGACTCCTTCTCGCGGCCACAACGCGGTGTGGTACGTCTCGCCCGCGAAGGACGTGAACCCGGGGATGTCGGGGCGCTTGGGCTCCGAGAGGTTGCCCACGGCCATCACACAGAAGCGGGCGCGCAGGCTCGTGCCGTCCGACATCGAGACGGTCCAGGTGCTGTTCTGCTCGTCGAAGCGTGCTGCCTCCACCCGGGTCGAGAACCGGATGTCGCGCCGAAGGTCGAAGCGGTCCGCCACGTGGTTGAGGTACCGGAGGATCTCGGGCTGGGTCGCGTAGCGCTCCGACCACACCCACTCGCGCAGGAGGTCGGGGGAGAACGAGTAGCAGTAGTCCAGGCTCTCGATGTCACAGCGGGCGCCCGGATAGCGGTTCCAGTACCAGGTGCCGCCTACGTCGTCGCCGCGTTCGACGACGACAGCACGCAGGCCGAGCTCGCGTAGGCGGACGAGCATGTAGAGCCCGGAGAACCCCGCTCCGACGACGACCGCGTCGACCTCGGCATCCTCGGTCGACATCGTCTCGGTCACGAGAGGCCCCGGGTGGTGGTGGCCAGCGCCCGCGAGAAGGCTGTGCGCACCTCGGCTGCCGACCACGGTGCCGGAGACTCGGTGAGGAAGTAGTCCTGCAGCGCGAGTCCGGTCAGCTCGTCCAGGTGCTCGGTCGTCACACCGAGCGAGCCGAGGACGGGGAAGTCGAGCTCGGCCAGCACCCGGCGTACCGCTGCTACCGCGCGCGGGCAGTCGGCGTCGGCTGCCGCCGGCTGCCCCATCGCGTCCGCCACCCGCTCCAGCTTGGCGGGCACGTGGGCTTGCTCGCGCTCGAGGGTCTCGACGAGGACCAGTCCCACCGTCAGCCCGTGGGGTGCGTCGAACATCCCCCCGATCGCCTGGCCGAGTGCATGCTCAGCCGTGCAGTCGGAGATGTTCATGGCGAGGCCGGCCATCATGCTGCCGCATGCCATGTCCGAGCGCGCCGCGCGCGAGGAACCGTCGCGGCACGCCGTCACCAGCGAGCGGCTGATCATGCCGACCGCCTCGAGGGCGATGGCGTCCCCGATCGGCGTGCTCGAGCGCGCGATCACCGCGGCGATCGCCTGCGCGAGGGCGTCGACACCGGCGAACGCCGTGGTCGCGGGGGGGCAGCTGTAGGTCAGGACAGGGTCCACGATGGCGTGCTGGGCACGCAGGTTCGGGTGTGCGATCCCCGACTTCGTGCCCGCCTCCGGGTCGGAGACGACTGCCCCGCCGGACACCTCCGAGCCTGTCCCGGCGGTCGTGGGCAGGGCAAGAAGAGGTAGGGAGGGCTCCGGGTAGCTCCGCGCGGAGGCAAGGAACTGCCGGAACGTCATGCCCTGCTGCGCGCACAGGCGCGCGGCCTTGGCCGTGTCGATCACGGACCCCCCGCCGATGGCAACGATCGCCTGCGCACCCGACGAGACGAGCGCGGCGGTCGCGGCGTCGATCATGTCGACGGTCGGCTCACCCGGGGGCTTCTCGTAGATCTCCGACCGGATGCCCGCGGCGTCGAGCAGCCCGAGAGCGTCTGCCGCGGCCGGGTTGAAGTGCGTGATGCCGGCATCGGTCACCACGAGGACGCGCTCGACGGCGGCCTCGGCGAGGATCTCGGGCACGGCAGCACTGGTGTGGTCACCGAATCGGACGCGGACGGGGAGGTGGTTGCGGAAGGCGGGAACTCCCACCGGGCTGTCCATGTGCGACACGACGTCCCTTCTCTCTCCTGCGGCGTCACCATTAAAGGACCAAAGGTCAAGTCTTATGGCAGCGGGGTCGATGGTGACACGTGAGGTCGGACCCTCAGCGCTGCAGCCACGCCTCCAGGGTGGACCGCGTGTCGTTGATGTGCGCTTCCATGGTCGCCTCCGCCAGGTCACCGTTCTGCGACTCGATCGCGGCCAGGACGTCCCCGTGCCGGTCGTTGGCGTTCTTCTCGAGGCGACCGAAGACGGACCCCACCGGGAGCCACATCTTGCGCCTCGCGTCCTCGACCGCGTCGTACAGGCTCGGGTTGCGGGCGGCGCGGGCGACACCCAGGTGGAAGGCCGAGTCGAGCCTCTGGAACTCCACGACCTTCATCGGGGTCTGCTCCTCGAACGACGCCAGGAGCGCCGCCTCCATGCTCGTCAGCAGCTCCCGCAGCTCCGCCAGGTCGGCGGTCCGCCGTCGCTCCGCGGCCAGCCGAGAGGCGGCGCCCTCGACGATGACCCGGTAGTCGAAGGCGTCCCGGACGCCCTCCCGGTTCTGACGCATCATTCGACGCGTCTCGGTGGAGTTGTACGTCGGGGCCTGGACGATGAAGCCGCCGCCGCGACCCCTGCGCACGAGGATCCGGCCCTCCCGCTCGAGGATCGCGATCGCGGCACGGACGACCGTGCGGGAGACGCTCAGGATCTCGGCGAGCTCGCGCTCGGAGGGCAGCCGGTCGCCGGGGCTGAACTGGCCCGTCTCCATCGATCGGCGCATCTGGTCGAGCACCAGCTCGTGGGCGGCGATCTGGCGGACCGGCTTCAGTCCGATGGAAGATGTTGTCACGGCGTGGGCTCTCCCTTCTGCCACCACCGCCGAGACTAGCCGAGCCGAGACTCGGCTCGTGTCGGCTCGTGTCGGCTCGCCGTGCCAGGTCGGGACCGTGAAGACCTGCGACCCCCTGGTGAAAGGTCGAAAGTCTTGACCTTTAGTGTGGGGTAGGCCGAGACTGAGGCCGCCGCCAAGGCCGGGGAACACGAGGGAAGGGACTCCACGAGTGAGCCGCAAAGTGATCATCACCGGGGGTGCCGGCGTCATCGGTCAGGCGATCTGTCGCCGACTCGTCCAGGGCGGCTACACGCCTGTTGCCGCCGATCTCGCGGAGGCGGTGGCGGCTCTCGGCCAGGATGACGACGCGCGTGCCGACGCGGGACGGGTCGTCATGGACGTGACGGATCGGTCGAGCGTGGAGGCGGCCGTCGCGAGTGCGCTGGAGCCGGACGAGCGGCTGGCGGGGCTCGTCAACTGCGCCGGGATCCTGCGCGACTCGTTCCTCGGCGAGCTCGACGAGGCGAAGCTCGCCGGCATGTTCCAGGTGAACATCGCCGGGATGGCCCGCGTCACGGACGTGTGCGCCCCTCTGCTTGCGGACGGGAGCGCCATCGTGAACGTCGGAAGCATCACCGGCCACTTCAGCCGGTTCCGCGGAGCCTCGGTCTACGGAGCCACCAAGGCAGGCGTGGCTGCCTACACCCGCTACCTGGCAGAGGAGCTCGCCGACCGGCGCATCCGGGTCAACAACGTCGCGCCGGGGGTCATCCGCGCGCCCATGAGCGCATCGATGGCCCGGGTCTCCGGCGGCGAGGAGGCGTCGGCCGACATCGCCATGCTGAAGCGGATCGGGGAGCCGGAGGAGGTCGCCGAGGTGGTGGAGTTCTTCCTCTCGGACCGCGCCTCCTTCGTCACCGGGCAGACCCTCCTGGTCGACGGTGGCGTCACGGCATGGTGAAGCTCGACGAGCAGCGCCGGTCGTCGGGGTCATCAGGCGCCTCGGGCACCGAGCGGGCCAACACCGTCGCCTTCGAGCGGCTGACGGCCGCCGATCCCTGGGTCGTCGACGTGCAGCCTGCACGCGACGTGATGCCCGGCTATCGGGACAACCTCGTGCTCACCTCCGGTGCACCCATGGGGTGGAGCGACTACACCGGGGGCCAGCGGGAGGCTCTCATCGGCGGAGCGCTCTTCGAGGGCCTCGCGGCCGACCGGGAAGGGGCGATCGCGGGATTCGCGGACGGGTCGATCGAGATCGGGGCCTGTCACGACTACGGCGCGGTCGGGTCGCTCGCGGGGATCTACACCGCGTCCATGCCGGTCTTCGTCGTCGAGAACCGGGACCAGGGGAACGTCGGCTTCTGCAACTTCTACGAGGGCAAGGAGCCCCGGCGCCTGAACTACGGCTGCTACGACGAGGGTGTGCACGAGCGCCTGCTGCACGTCAACACGGTGCTCGCTCCGGTGGTCGGAGAGGCGATCCGACGGCAGGGCGGGGTCGCGCTCAAGCCGCTCATCGCCCGAGCGCTCCGGATGGGCGACGAGGTGCACAGCCGCAACGCGGCCGCCTCCGTGCTGTTCAGCCGCGAGATCCTTCCCGCCGTCCTGGACATGGTCCGCGACGGGGTGGCCGGCGTCCGCGAGACGATGCTCCACCTCGCGGAGAACGACTACTTCTTCCTCCGGCTCTCCATGGCTGCTTCCAAGGCCAGCGCCGACGCCATGGTGTCACCGGGGTCGACGTTGGTGTCGGCGATGGCGTTCAGCTGCCGCGGCTTCGCCATCAGGCTCGCCGGGCTCGGCGACCAGTGGTTCGAGGGCCCCCCTCCCCTCCACGAGGGCAAGCTCTTTCCCGGGCACACCGAGGACGAGATCACCTGGATGGGCGGTGAGTCGCCCATCACCGAGACCGTGGGCCTGGGCGGCTTCGCCCAGGCATGCGCATTGTCGCTGCAGGACTACCAGGGCGGCTCGCCGGAGCTGATGATCGAGCGGAACAAGGAGATGTACGCGATCACGCATGGCGAGAACCCGACGTACCGGATCCCGCTGTTCTCCTTCGGCGGGACCCCGACCGGCATCGATGCGCGGAAGGTCATCGACACCGGCATCCTCCCCGTCATGGACGTGGGACTGGCGGGACGCGACGGTGGTCAGATCGGCGCCGGAGTGATCCGTGCACCGCGTGAGTGCTTCGAGGCTGCCCTGCGCTCGCACGCCGCGGTGCACGGCGAGGTCTGACTTGTCCGGACCCGATGACCGGCTGCTGCCACTCACCTTCCACGGGGAGACCGCCCTCGTCACGGGTGCGGCGGCCGGCATCGGTGCGGCAACGGCCGCACTGCTCCTGGGAGCCGGCGTCACCGTCATCTGCATGGACAGGGTCATGCCGGCGCCGGTCCCCGGCCGCGAGAGCCTGCAGAGACGGGTCTCTGCCGACGTGACCGACGTGGCCGGCATCGAGCAGGCCATCGCGGACGCGGTCGGAGGCAGCAGCGTCGCCTACGTCGTGAACTGTGCGGGGATCTTCCAGGAGTTCGGTTTCGGTGATGTCCCCGCGGAGCTGTGGCGGCGCTCGCTCGAGGTGAACCTCGTCGGCGCCTACAACGTGCTCAACGCCGTCCGTCGCCGTCTGCCGGCGACCGGTGGAGGCGCGGTCGTCAACGTGACCTCCGTCGAGGCGACACGGGTGGTCGCACTCAGCAACCCCGACCCGATGCCGCACTATGCAGCGTCCAAAGCCGGCCTGGCGATGCTCACCCGGACGGCCGCGCGCGCCCTCGCCGCCTCCGGCGTCCGCGTCAACGCGGTCTCGCCAGGATTCGTGTCCACCCAGATGGCGGCGGTCCACGGCAGCACCGATGCGCTGCCTCCTGCGGTCTCGGCTCGCGTTCCGCTCGGTCGTTTCGCGCGTCCGGACGAGATCGCCCACTGCATCGCGTTCCTGCTCAGCGACCAGGCCGGCTTCGTCACCGGGGCCGACCTGCTGGTCGACGGGGGGTTCATGCTGACATGAGCCACGCCGCGAGAGGGACCGGTGCCGTCGGCTTCGAGCCGTCGTTGGGACGCGACGCCCGCACGGGCACGTGGGAGGAGCTGCAGCAGGGAACCTTCCGGGTGGCGTCGCAGGCCTTCGCTGCCGGCCGGCACCAGGAGGCGGCGGAGCTGCTCGAGGTGTCCGTCCTCGAGGGCGACGAGCTGCGCGACGTCTACGGGAGGTGGCCCGAGGAGACTGCCGCGTGGATCCTCCAGCAGGGCGTGGCGCGGGCCGACCTGGCAGCGGAGATCAACAGGCTCACGGAGCTGGTCGGGGACCGTGCGATGACGGGGATCGAGGCCGAATGGGCTGGGTTCACCGCTGCCGTCGCCGCCACGAGCTCCCTGTGCCGTCGAGGGGACGCGACGTCCCCGGCCGCCATCGAGGAAGCCCGTCGACTGTGGATGTCGATCCACGACCGTGCCGTGGACCGGGTCTCCGGGCTCGTCGACGTCGCCGTCCGCCTGGTCGGCGAGGAGCGCCTCGGCGCGCTGTGGGATCACCTCATGAGTGACTGGTACGCCGCTCACGAGCAGCGCTACGACCTGCGCCATCAGGACTGGCCGGAGTCTGCTCGGCAGCTCATGATCGCCATCGTCGACGGGTTCCATGCACACCTGACCGGGCCTGACCGCAGCGGAGACATCGAGCTGATCCAGGAACGGGATCGCGTCGGCTTCCGGTTCGCGCCGTGCGGTTCGGGTGGTCGTTCGCTGTCCAGCGGCGTCACCGAGGACCGGCCGCGTGCAGGGGCGCCGTACGGGTTCGCGGTCACCACCCAGCGGCACGACTGGGCCTGGAACACGGTCGGCATCTGCTCGTACTGCGTCCACTGCTGCCAGCTCAACGAGGTGATGCCGATCGACCGACTGGGCTACCCGACCAGGGTCATCGACCCTCCCACCTGGCCGGCGAAGGAGGCGAACCCCAGCTGCACCTGGTGGGTCTACCGCCACCCGTCGCTCGTACCCGACTCCGTCTACGCGCGGGTCGGCCGGACGCCGCACCGGCGTCCTCAGGCGCCGGACGGGGGCCGGCCATGACCGGGGTCCGGCTGACCCAGCTCGAGGTGCCCGACTACGACCTCGGCCTCCGCGGGAAGCTCTACCGGGCCGACAAGCTCGAGCCGGGCGGCGAGGTCCGGTTCTGCACCATCCTCCACGGGCTCTCCCTCGTCGACGAGGTCACGGACACGCGGGCCAGCAACCAGGGCAACGGCTACCCGGATGCCCCGGTCGTGCTGGACGAGTCGACGCGCATCGACCTGCCCTGGCGCGACGGCGCACAGGCCGTCATCGGAGACCTGGTGGACGAGGACGGACAACCCGTCCCGGCGTCGGCCCGGGGCCATGTCGCCCGGCTCCAGGAGCGGTTCGCCGACCACGGGGTGCAGCCGGTCTTCGGCTTCGAGTACGAGGTGTGGCTGTTCGAGGACGAGCCGGGCGCCCGGAAGCAGCGGTTGCGGCCCCTCGGGCGCACCGAGAACGCCTACAGCCTCGCGCGATCCACGGAGACCTACCGGCTCGGCGCGGACTTCGTCGACCGCATGGAGGCGGTCGGCATCCCCGTCGAGGCCTTCCACTCCGAGCTGGGCCCCGGTTTCTTCGAGTTCGCCCTCAAGCCGAAGCCGGCGTTGCAGGCCGCGGACGGCGCTGCTCGGGCACGCGAGTACTTCCGTGAGGTGTGCTCGGAGCATGGCCTTCGCGCGAGCTTCATGGCGAAGCCGTACGCCGACCGGTCAGGCGCCGGTGGGCACGTCCACTCCAGTGTCGTTCGTGATGCCGCGAACGTGTTCGCCTCGGCACCTGGCGAGCTCTCGTCCACCGGTTCTGGGTTCCTCGCCGGGCTGCTGGAGACGATGGCCGACCTCACGGTGATGTTCAATCCCTTCGTCAACTCCTACAAGCGACTCGACAAGGAGATGTTCGTCGCCGAGCGGGCCACCTGGGGGGTCGACGACCGCAGCGCGGCCTGTCGCGTGCTGCTGGACTCGATGCCCGGCGCCCGCGTCGAGCACCGCCGTCCCGGTGCCGATGCCAGCCCCTACCTCGTCGCCGCAGCGATCCTGGGCGGCGGGCTGGCCGGGATCGAGGAGGAGCGGCCGTTGCCCCAGCCGGCTGAGGCGGAGGCCGCGTCGCTGCCGGCCTCGCTCGGCCCTGCCGTCGAGCTGTTCGAGGGCTCCAGCCGTGCCCAGAAGCTCTTCGGTGACGAGTTCGTGCAGGGCTACGCCGCCACCCGCCGCAACGAGCTGACGCGCTACGAGCGTTGGCTGCGCACCACCATCACCGACTGGGAAACCGACCGCTACCTGGAGCACCTGTGACCACCTCAGCCCACACGGTCCTCGACCTCGCCGAGTTCGAGGAGCTCACGCGCACCGGTGAGATCGACACCGTCATCTGCGCCACCCCCGACCCCTACGGCCGGCTCGTGGGGAAGCGGCTCACCATCGAGGCGTTCCGCAACCTCGGCCTGAGCGGCGACGGCATCAACGCGAGCAGCTTCGTGTTCGCCGTCGACCTCGAGATGAACCCGCTGAACCTCCCGGTGTCGAACGCCGAGAACGGCTGGGCCGACATCAGGCTCGTCCCCGATCTCGCCACCCTCCGCAGGGTGCCGTGGGAGAGCAACGCGGCACTGGTGATCTGCGACGTCCACGAGTACGACAGCGACACCTTGCTCGCCGTTGCACCCCGCTCGATCCTCAAGCACCAGATCGCCCGGTCCGAGCAGCACGACGTTGCCTTCAAGTTCGCCTCGGAGCTCGAGTTCTTCGTCGCGGCGACGTCACCCGCGGAGGCCTGGCAGGCGGAGTACCGCAACCTCCGGATGCTCTCGGACTACCGGTCGGACTACCAGATGACCCAGTCGGCGAGGGACGAGTGGTTCATCCACCAGATCAGGAAGCAGATGCCCGCGTTCGGTGTCCCGGTGGAGTCGTCGAAGCCGGAGTGGGGGCTCGGTCAGCAGGAGATCACCCTCGACTACTGCGACACCCTGGCCATGGCTGACCGGCACGCGCTCTTCAAGTACGGCATCAAGCAGCTTGCCCACAGGTCCGACCTCACGGTGACCTTCATGGCCAAGCCCCGGATCGACGAGGTCGGCTCATCCTGCCACCTGCACGTCAGCCTCTGGTCGCGCGATGCACGAACTCCGCTGTGCTGGTCCGACGACAACCGGGGCATGTCCGCGACGTTCGGTTCCTTCGTCGCGGGCCAGCTCGCGTCCGCGGTCGACCTGGGTCTCCTGTTCGCCCCCACGGTGAACTCCTACAAGCGCTACCAGCCGGACCAGTTCGCCGGTACGGCGATCGCAGTCGGGCACGACAACAGGTCGTGCGCGTTCAGGCTCGTGGGCCACGGCCCGTCGTACCGGGTGGAGAACCGGATCCCCGGGGCCGACGTCAACCCCTACTACGCCTTCAGCGCCACCATCGCAGCCGGACTGCACGGCATGGAGGCCGGTCTGGCGACTCCACCGGTCTTCGCCGGCAACGCGTGGGAGCACGGCGGCATGGAGCTGATGAGCACCTCGTTCCACCAGTCCATCGAGCGGTTCTCCGGCTCCAAGGTCGCGCAGCACGCGTTCGGCGACGACGTCTTCGAGCACCTTCTCGCCTCGGCCACTGCCGAGCTGAGGTCGTTCGACTCCGGCACCGTCACCGACTGGGAGACCAAGCGCTACTACGAGCGCGTCTGACCGACCGCCATCCACCACGACACTCCTGCCCTGGGAAGGAAATCCCTCGCCATGCCGCTGCACCCCGCCGCCCAGAAGATGATCGAGGACGCGCAGGCCTCCGACCGCCCGAACGCGCACCTGCTCCCCGTGCCCGAAGCCAGGCGGAACTTCGAGGACGACTTCGGCGCCCTGGCCAAGCCCGAGGTCGAGCAGGTCGTCGACATCGAGGTGCCCTCGCGGGACGGGGAGACCTTGCCCGCGCGGCTCTACCTGCCCAGCACCGGATCGGCACTGCCGTTGACCCTGTACTTCCACGGTGGCGGCTGGCTCCTCGGCAGTGTCGACTCGCACGACACCGCGACGCGGAAGCTGGCACTGGCATCCGGAGCCGCGGTCCTCAGCGTCGGTTACCGTCGAGGGCCCGAGGCGCGGTTCCCCGTCGCCGTCCACGATGCGTACGACGCCGTCGTCTGGGCGGCCACCCCCGGCAACCTGAGCGGGGTGGACCCGTCGCGCGTCGCCGTCGCCGGCGACAGTGCCGGGGGCAACCTGGCCGCCTCGGTGGCGATCCAGGCCCGCGACTCCGGCGCGGTCGACCTGCTCCACCTGTTGTTGGCCTACCCGGTCACCACCTGCGACCTCAGCATCGGGATCGACCCCGAGTACGAAGGGATCATGCTCTTCCGCGACGAGCTGCAGTGGCACCAGGACAACTACCTCTCCTCACCCGACGAGGCGTCCGACCCGCGTGTCGACATCCTGGGCGCGAAGCTGCACGGGCTCCCGCCGGCCACGGTCGTCCTCGCCGAGTGCGACCCGATCCGGCCGCAGGGCGAGCTCCTCGCCGAGGCGCTGCGAGCTGCCGGTGTGGAGGTCCTGGTCCACCAGACACCTGGCATGGTCCACGGATTCTTCGGCCTCGACGAGGTGTTCCCTCCGGCAGCCGAGGCGATGGAGACCGCCGGGCAGCGGCTCGCGGCCGCGTTCTCGAGGACACCGGAGGAGTGACGCGGCAGGCACTTGTCACCGGGGCCGGCGGAGGGATCGGCGCCGCCATCGTGCATCGACTGGCGGCAGACGGATGTGACGTCATGGCCACGGACGTGGCGCCCGAGCCTCGGGTCGTCCTGCCCGAGACTGTCGACTACCTCCCCTTCGACCTGCTCCGAGACGACGTCCAGGCACTTTTCGGGTCCGTGGACGAGCGCGGCCTGGACTATCTGGTCAACGCGGCCGGTGTCGCCCTCTTCGACGAGGACGGCTCGGCGCTGGACACCTCGGAGGATGTCTGGGAGACGACGCTGGGGGTGAACCTGCATGCCATGCGGCGGGTGACGGTCGAGGCCGTGCCGCACCTCCGCCGGGGCAGGGGCCGCAGCATCGTGAACGTCGCGAGCGTCGCAGGGCTGCGCGGCATGGACTCGCCGCTGGACGCCTATCAGGTCAGCAAGGCCGCGGTGGTGTCGCTCTCGCGCTCCCTGGCGCTCCAGCTCGGGCCTGAGGGCATCAGGTGCAACACGGTGTGCCCGGGAGCGATCCTCACGCCGATGATCGACTACCTCTACCAACGTGCGCCTGGCCGTCGAGGTGACATGGAGAACCGCACACCGTTGCGGCGACTGGGGCTGCCGGGCGACGTCGCAGGGGCGGTGGCCTTCCTGCTCTCCGACGACGCCGCCTTCGTCACGGCCACGGACCTCGTTGTCGACGGCGGGTGGATGGCCCAGATCAAGTAGCGCCGGCTTGACACTCAACTCTATGGCCTAAATACTAGACCAATAAGCCCATCCAGCGACTGGGCAGCGTCAGTTCCGAGGAGCGAGATCAGTGAGCACTCCTGCATCCCCCCTGCCCGGGTCGCCCGGGCGGGTGAGGGTGGCCATCATCGGCGCGGGCTTCAGCGGTATCGCCGCCGGGATCGCGCTGAAGAAGCGTGGCATCGACGACTTCGTCATCTTCGAGGCCGCCGACGGTATCGGGGGGACGTGGTGGAAGAACCGCTATCCCGGCGCCGAGGTCGACCTCGAGTCGCACATCTACTCGTTCTCGTTCCAGCACAGCGACTGGAGCCGCACCCATGCGGGGTGGCAAGAGCTGCAGGCCTACCTGGAGAGCGTCGTGGGCACCTGGGGGCTCATGCCGCACGTCCGGCTGCGGGAGAAGGTGCAGTCCGTGACGTGGTCCGATGCGGACGCCGAGTACACGGTGCAGACCTCCTCCGGTGCCAACGACGGCAGCTTCACCGCCGTCATCAGCGCCGTGGGGTTCCTCAACATCCCGCTGTATCCGGCGTTCGCACGCGGCGCGAACTCCTATGAGGGCGACCTCTGCCACACCTCCACGTGGCGTGAGGGTTTGAGCATGTCCGGGAAGTCGGTCGGGGTCGTCGGCACGGGGAGCTCCGCCGTGCAGGTGATCGAGTCCGCGGTCAAGGACGCCGCCGAGGTGAAGATCTTCCAGCTGGAGCCGAACTGGCTGCTGCCCAAGGGAAGCCGGGACTTCAGCCCGCTCGAGCGGCGACTCAACAAGATCCCGCCCGTGTACAAGTGGCGTCGCTGGCGGCTGTATCTCGACTACGACATCCGGCAGTACCGCTCGAGCCATGTCAGAGCCGACGGTCGGTCCAACCGCCGCCGCAAGCAGGCCTCGATCGACTTCATGCACCGCTCGCTCGCCAGCCGGCCCGAGCTGCTCGAGCTCACGACTCCGAGCTTCCCGTTCGAAGCCCGCCGGACCGTCGTCAGCGACAGCTACTACCCGGCGCTCCTCGACCCCAAGGTCTGCCTGGTTCCCCACGGCGTCAAGGAGCTGACCCGCACGGGCGTGGTCGACGCGAACGGTGACGAGCACGACCTCGACATGGTGGTCCTGGCGACCGGGTTCGACGCCGCCAACTACCTGGGAAGCTACGAGGTGTACGGCGAGGGTGGCATCGAGCTGCACGACACCTGGAAGAGCGAGCCGCAGGCCTTCCTGGGCCTCATGGTTCCGGGTTATCCCAACTTCTTCATGATGTACGGGCCGAACACGAACGCGTCTCCGCTCGTCCACTTCTACGAGGCGCAGGCAGCCTTCGCGGCCGGCGTCATCTCGAAGCTCGGCAGGAGGGGACGCACCCGGGCCCGCCTTCGGACGTCGGCGATGGTGGCGTACAACGAGTGGCTCCAGGCACGACTCCAACGCACGGTGTGGCGGACGACCGACAGCTACTTCAAGTCCGGCACCGGTCGCATCGTCTCGCAGTGGCCGTTCGGTGTGACGTCGTACATCCTCGCCACGAAGTGCCTGAGACGGCTGGTCGTCCGGTTCTCCTGACCCAGCGGGCTAGGTGAGCTCGGTGAGCGCCGACAGCCGGTGGACCGGCGGAGCCGACTCCGACGTCGCGCGACAGGTGACCTGCCGCCGTACGTCAGCGCTGCTGGTCACCTGCACGCGCCACCGCCTGCCGTCCACGTCGAAGACCGCGTCGGTGTCGCTGCCGCGGCGAGCGTGGCTCACCAGCCTGAACGGCGCGGCGCGGTCGTCGCCGAGGTGCCTGCGCAGGTAGATGTCGGCGGCCTGGAGTGGGAACGAGTACGCCGTCCGGCCGCGCAGGTGCTCGAGGTCGAGCCGCCCCGCCGCGTGCGAAGCCACCAGGTCATGCGCATCCCGCGGCTCGAGCCGGCCGTAGTAGAGCCCGTGGGGGAGCACCAGGACGTTGGCGGCGAACCGATCGCCGCCGATGTGGGAGACCTCCCAGGTCAGGTCCGGCGCGATCCCGGCCAGGGCCGCCACGAGGGGCCGCCCGCGCTCGGCACAGCAGGCGTCGTGGCGACCGTGGGTGCAGACCGCGAACACCGGATCGGAGCAGGGAGCCCATCCCGGTGAGGTTCCGGCGGCGATGTCGGCCAGCGTCGCGTCGGGAAGCTGGGCCAGGTCCGGGACGACGGTGCGCTCCAGCCACGATCCGTCGGTGCCCGCATAGGCGGCGAACACGGTCATCGCCCCGGCCACGGCACGGCCCGGCCGCCGGACCAGCAGCGGCCTCACGCCCGCCGTCCGCTCGAGCTCACGCAGTCTCGCCTTGACCGGCTCGGGGAGCCGGCTGTCGCGCAGCGCATCGACCCCCCACGGACCGGGGCACTCGACGAGCAGGAAGCTGCGGACCGTGGAGGCGGTCCCCTCCGCCGCCTCCCCGACCTCGCGGCTGGTGATCGCGCAGCGGAAGCCGGGCGCAGGCCCAGGGGCGGAGGTCACCGGGCGATCCGCAGCAGACCCTCGCGCACGAGCCGGCGGGTCACGACCAGCCGGCTCTGCGGGTCGAGCCACGGCGAGAGCTCGGCCACCCGGAAGGCGGCGTGGTCCCGGACGAACGCCATCGGCTCCTCCAGCCGTGCCGGCATCCTGAGCTCGCGGTCCCCGAGCATCACGACGACCCCATCGCCCTCGGACCGCAGCACGCATGCCGCCGTCGGCCGACGCTCCAGCAGCGTCGCGTCGTCGAGCCGGTCGACACCGACGAGGTCGAGCAGCCCGCCGTGGAGGGCGGGCGTCCGCTCGGTCAGGAAGCCGTCGATGTGCTGCCGGGCGACCTCCCCGGCGTCCAGTCCGGTCAGGAGCCCGGCGTACGCCGTGAGCTCGTCGGCCAGCCTCGCCGCCAGCCGGTCCGGCTCCTCGGGGTAACCCGCCGGGAGCGGAGCGTCGTACCGCTCGTCGGCCAGCAGCCGGTCGGTGACCCGTCGGAGGGCGTCCCGCCAGGTGAGCCGGTTGATGCCGACGGTGACGTGCAGCGACGCCTCCTCCTGGGAGCGGGCGGAGTGCGGCGTGCCCGTCGGCAGGTACATCGACAGTCCCGGCTCGAGCAGCACCTCCCGGGCCTCGCCGTCCTCGACGACCTCCCAGAGCTTGTGACCGTGGGTCTGGAAGACGAAGACGTCATGGGTGTCGCTGTGCCGCGCGAAGCCCTGGGCCCCCGGCGGAGTCAGGTAGGCGTTGGCCTGGCACGGGTGGCCCAGCGCCAGCTCGAGGTCGCGGACCAGCTCGGTGAGCGGCGGCCAGTAGCGGTGCAGGCCGTGCAGGACGATCGTCGAGCCGCCGGCGAACAGCGCCAGCACCTTCCGGCTGTCGACCAGGCCCGTGAGCGGCGCCCCCGCCATCGTGGCGGCCCGCGTGAACCTCGATGCGGGCAGCACGGTCCCGTCGTGCACCACGCGCACCGCCGGTGTGCGGAGGGCGGCGCCGGTGAGCAGGTGGTCGACGTCAGGCAGTCCGAGCAGGGCTACCAGCGGCTCCGGATCGGTGTGGTGGAGGTGGACACGGGCTCCCCAGACCTTCTCCGAGAAGGTCCGTGCATCACCGGCGAGGAGGTCGAGAGCCTCCAAGGCTCACGCGTCGGTGCCGTCGGCGTCGCCGCCGTCGGTGCCGTCGGCGTCCCCAGCGTCGGTGCCGTCGGCGTCGCCACCGTCGGTGCCGTCAGCGTCCCCACCGTCGGCGTCTCCGCCGACCCCCATCTCACCCGCGGCGGGCGGAGCGCCCGCGGTGGTGATGTCGTCGTCGCTGACCGGCTCGTTGGGCGTCGTGGTCATGGGGTTCCTCTCGGTCGCGCGGACTGGCGGCGCGGGCGGCGCCGACTCCCGGGGAGTACCCCAGGAGTCTGGCAGCCAACCGCCGCGCTCACCAACGGCGTCCAGGCCGGCCGTCGAGGGGACGGCAGCCTCTCGAGGCGCGGCTGCGACCGTGTCAGGTGGGCTCTCTCCGGGGAAGGCCGGCAGCGGTGTAGCAGGCGTCGATGACGCGCATGTTGGCGACCGCGTCCTCGGGTCCGGTCGGGGGCGCGGCACCGCGGAGCGCTGCGTCGGCGAAGGCGCGGAGCTGGAGGGCGAACGTCGTCGGCTCGCGGGCCACGCGCTCGCGCCGGTTGCCGCGCCGGGTGCGCAGCACCAGGAGATTCTGCACGTGCGGGCTGATCAGGTTGTGCAGCTCGAGGAGACCGCGGGACCCGATCACCCGTGCGCCGGACGCGCCGCTGCGCCGGGAGAGCATGGAGGCGCTCACGAACCCGGTGCGACCGTCCTCGAAGGTCAGCTCGGCCCGCAGCCACCGGTCGACGTCGGGAGCGCGGACGTCAGCAGTCGCCGACCGGACGTGCGGCTCGGCCCCCGCGAGCATGCGCAGCTGGTGCACCGGGTAGCAGCCGATGTCCATCATCGCGCCGCCCGCGAGCGAGTAGTCCCAGCGGATGTCCGCCGCCGACCGGAGCCGGGCGCGGAACCAGGTCTCGATCCGGCGTACCTCTCCGAGCCGACCCGAGGCGACGATGGCCTGCGCCCGGGAGAGGAAGGGGTGGTAGCGGTAGTGGAACGCCTCCATCGCGACCAGTCCGGTCTCGCTCGCCACCGCCGCCACTGCTGCCGCCTCCTCGGCGTTCGCGGCGAACGGCTTCTCGCAGAGCACGTGCTTCCCCGCCCGGAGCGCGGCCACCGTCCACTGGCCGTGCAGCCCGTTGGGCAGCGGGTTGTACACCGCATCCAGGCCGGGGTCGGCGACCAAGGCCTCGTAGGAGTCGTGCACAGTCGGGATGCCGTGCTGCGCGGCGAAGGCGGCGGCCCGGGTGCGGTCGCGGGAGGCGACGGCGGCGACCGACACCTCGAGGTCGTCACGCGCCGGGACGACGAGCGCGGCCGGGGCGATCGCAGCGGCGCCCAGGACGCCGATGCGCAGCTCGCCGGTCACGGCGTCCGCGGGTGCTGGTGAACGGGGCAGCGAGTCACCTGGGGACCGTACCTCCCGGTGAGGTGACCGAACCCACGTCCCGTGGAGCGCCGACCGCCGTCACGGCAGGTGCGCGCGGCGTACCATTCCCTGGTGTCTACAAGCATCTCTGAGCAGTCTCCGGCTCCGGTCTCCGACCGGCTCGACGCGCGCGTTCTCGTCGTGGCCGGTGTCGTCGTCCTCGGGGCGATCATGTCGATCCTCGACATCACCGTCGTCTCGGTGGCGTTGCAGACCTTCCAGCGGGAGTTCGACGCCACCTCCGCCCAGGTCGCCTGGACCATGACCGGCTACACGCTGGCGCTGGCCACGGTGATCCCGATGACCGGGTGGGCGGCCGACCGGTTCGGGACCAAGCGGCTGTACCTGCTGGCGGTGCTGCTGTTCACGGCCGGGTCGGTGCTGTGCTCGACCGCTGAGACCCTCGAGGCGCTGGTGGCGTTCCGGGTGCTCCAGGGGCTCGGCGGCGGGATGCTGATGCCGCTCGGCATGACGATCCTCACCAGGGCCGCCGGACCCGAACGGGTGGGCCGGGTGATGGCCGTGCTCGGCATCCCGATGCTGCTCGGGCCCATCTTCGGCCCGATCCTCGGTGGCTGGCTCATCGACATCGCGTCGTGGCACTGGATCTTCCTCATCAACCTGCCCATCGGGCTGGCTGCCCTCGTCTACGCCGCCGTCGTGCTGCCCAAGGACAGCGTCGAGCCGTCGGAGTCCTTTGACTGGGTCGGGATGCTGCTGCTGTCCCCCGGGCTCGCCGCGTTCCTGTACGGCGTGTCCACGACCCCGGAGACCGGCACG
The DNA here is from genome assembly GCA_902805845.1 of uncultured Nocardioidaceae bacterium. Lineage (GTDB taxonomy): Bacteria > Actinomycetota > Actinomycetes > Propionibacteriales > Nocardioidaceae > Marmoricola_A. Next base: position 9,383 of record CADCUI010000079.1, on the reverse strand, counting down.
CTGTGGGACGCCGAGGTCCTCGTCCCCGCGCTCCTCGGGCTGGCGCTGATCGCCGCGTTCGTCCCTTGGGCGCTGCGTCGCCACAACCTGCACCCGCTGGTGCAGCTGCGGCTGTTCGAGAACCGCGACATGACCGTCGCGGTCATCGCGATGTCGCTGTTCGCGATCGCCTTCTTCGGGGCCAGCCTGCTGTTCCCCCTCTACTTCCAGCAGGTCCGCGGCGAGGACGCCCTCAGCGCCGGCCTCCTGCTGGCTCCCCAGGGCATCGGCGCGATGATCACGATGCCGATCGCCGGGGTGCTCGCCGACCGCATCGGCCCCGGCAAGATCGTGGTCACGGGGATCGTCCTGATCACCGCCGCGATGGCGGTGTTCACCACGGTCACCGACACCACCTCCTACCCCCTCATGATCGGCGCCCTCTTCGTCATGGGGCTCGGCATGGGAGGCACGATGATGCCGATCATGGCCTCCGCGCTGGCCACCCTGACCGATCACAACATCGCCCGTGGCTCGACGCTGATGAACATCGTCCAGCAGGTCGCAGCCTCGATGGGCACCGCGCTCTTCTCGGTCCTGCTGACCAACAACGTGAAGAACACCGACTACCCAGCACTCGTCGGCCTGCAGATGCGGCTGCCGAGCCTCAGCGGTCAGGAGCTCGAGGCGGCGAGGGCGCAGGTCGCCGCTCTCGCCTCGAGGGCGATGCCGCAGCTCGGTGGGGCCTACGCCGACGTGTTCGTGGTGGCCACGGCGCTGGTGGCGTTGGTGCTCGTCCCCGCGTTCCTGCTTCCCCGGCGGCGGCCCGAGAAGCCGGCCGACCCGGCCGCGTTGATGGGCCACTGACAGCCATCGGCTGCAGCGACGAATCCGTGGCCAGGGGACTGCGCGGACACCGACGTGGCCGCAAGCGGCTCGGCGACCTGCAGCTTCGTGACACGTACCTTCGTCACCACGACCGGATCGACGACTGGGGCATGGTCGATCGAGCGGCACCCCGCGTGATCGGCGCAACCCTGACCGGCGGGCCCTACGACCTGCTGCACGACCTCGCCGCCTCGAGCGACCCGCTCCGTCGGCGTACGGCGATGACCGCCCCCCTGTGGTTCGTGAAGTACGGCGCTCGCACGGACGTCGAGGCAGGCATCGCGATCGCCGAGGTGCTGCACGCCGACCCCGACCCCCTCGTGCACAAGCCGGTCGGCATCTATCTGGCCTACGCCGGGGACCACCTGCCGGAACGGCTGACGGAGTTCCTCGACCAGCACGGCGAGGCGATGCCGCGCGCGGCGTACCGCATCGCGACACGCAAGCGAAGAAACTAGCGCAGGACGGCTGAGCAAGCGCCGTCGAACGCGGGCGCTCCCGGACACGGATCCCAGGGCTGCGCACTCCATCGGCCGCCCACACCGCGGGCACCTCGGATCAATGGCGATCGTTGCTGGCGCGCTCGAGGGCACGCCGGACGGATGCCGGCACCTCCACGCCCGCCGGTACGTCGGGAGCGGCGAGCGGCTGGCCGGCGATGACCGCCATCGGCACGACGCCTGCCCACACCGACCTCGGCTCGACATCGTCGGGGTCCACCTCCGGCGGTCCGGCCGCCACCTTGACGCTGACGCGGTCGAGTGCGACTCGAAGGACCGTCGTCGCAGCCAGCTCCTTCGGCGTGCTCGCGCGCAGCTCCTCGTTACGGCCCGGGAACAGGTGGTCGGACAGCAGCCGCAGGGCCGCCTCCTTCTCCGCTGCCGACACCACGGTGGCGGTCCCGTGCACGACTGCGGAGCGGTAGCGCATCGAGGAGTCGAAGGTGGTGCGCGCAAACACCAGGCCGTCCAGGTGGGTGACCGCCACGCACACCGGTGCCCCGGAGGCCAGCCGGAGCAGACCGGAACCGGTCGAGCCGTGCAGGAGGATCGAGTCGGCGTCGCGCGCACAGGCGAAGGGAAGCACCAGTGGCGCTCCGTCCCGCACCACGCTCACGTGCGCGATCAACGCCTCGTCGAGGATCGCGTCGAGTACGGCACGGTCGTCGACCTGGCGGTGCGGCTCGCGACGGATCCGAGTAGCGGCGTCGATCGGCAGCCGGTCTGACATGCGCCCACCCTGCCACGGGTGAGCGGCACGGGTCGCCCACGACGGACGCGTCAGTCGCCGCCGAGCGGCGAGCGGCGCGAGGTATCGTGGCGGGCGAACGACAGGGGAGCGCCACCGGGCGCTGAGAGTGCGGGAACGGCCGCAGACCCTCGAACCTGATCCGGTTAGTACCGGCGAAGGAAGTCGAGCTCTTCCCGCCATGGCGGGACCCTCCCTCGACAAGGGAGATCACGATGCACGCGCCTCATCACCCAGTCCTGGCCGCGACCCTCGTGGCCGCCGCCGCGCTTTCTGCCTGCTCCGTCGCCGGGCCGCCCGACCGTGCCGGCGAGGCCAGCGACGGGGGAACCGCTGAGCGGGGCGGCACGGTGACACTGGTGACCCACGACTCCTGGGCGCTGCCGCGCAAGCTGGTCCGCTCCTTCGAGCAGCAGACCGGCACCGACCTCGACGTGGTTCGCAGCGGCGACGCCGGTGCGCTGACGAACAAGCTCGTGCTGACCAAGGAGAACCCCCTGGGCGACGTCGCCTACGGCGTCGACAACACCTTCGCCAGCCGCGCGGTCGACGAAGGGGTCTTCGATCCCTACACCCCGGCGGGGCTTCCTCCGTCGGCGGACCGCTACCGGCTGGACAGTGACGACCAGACCGGTGACGCGGCGGACAGCCTGACCCCGGTGGACTGGGGCGACGTCTGCGTCAACGTCGACGACGTGTGGTTCGACGAGCACGGCCTCACCCCGCCGCAGACGCTCGACGACCTCCTCGACCCGGCGTACCGGGACCTGCTCGTCACCCCCGGCGCCTCGACGTCCTCGCCCGGCTTCGCCTTCCTGCTCGCCACCATCGGGCGGTACGGCGAGGACGGCTGGCAGGACTACTGGCGCCGACTGCTGGACAACGGCGCCCGGGTGGTGAGCGGCTGGTCCGACGCCTACGAGGTCGACTTCACCGCGGGCGGCGGCGGCGGTGATCGCCCGATCGTCGTCTCCTACAACTCCTCGCCGCCGTTCACGATCCCCGAGGGCGACGACCGGCCCACCACGAGCGCGCTGCTGGAGACCTGCTTCCGCCAGGTGGAGTACGCCGGGGTGCTGCGCGGCAGCGACAACCCGGCCGGTGCCCAGGCGGTGGTCGACTGGCTCACCAGCCGACCGGTTCAGGAGGCGCTGCCCGACAGCATGTACGTGTTCCCGGTCGACTCCGGCGCGGCCCTGCCGCCGCTGTGGTCCCAGTGGGCGAAGCCCGCCCCGCGGCCGGTCACCGTGGACGCCGCGGACATCACCGCCCGACGCAGCGAGTGGATCCGGCAGTGGAGCGACCTGGTCTCGGGCTGAGGACGCGGACCGGAGCAGCGTCGTGAGCGGGCGCCGCTACCTCGCTCTCGGCGTCGTGGCCGGGGCCGTGCCGCTCGCCGTCCTCCTGGTGTTCTTCGCCCTGCCTGTCGCCGGGATGCTGCAGCGCGGCTTCTTCCCCGACGGGCGGCTCGACCTCGACGGCGCCGCCGCGGCACTGTGGCGCCCCCGGGTAGGCCAGGCGGTCTGGTTCACGGCCTGGTCGGCGTCCGCTGCGACGGCGTTGACAGTGGCGCTCGGCGTACCCACCGCCTTTGTCCTGCACCGGTTGCGCTTTCCCGGCCAGCGGCTCCTGCGCGGGCTCGTGGTCGCGCCGTTCGTGCTCCCCACGGTCGTCGTGGGCGTCGCCTTCCGGACGCTCCTCTCGGTCTCGGGGCCGCTGGGCGGGCTCGGCCTCGACGGCACCCCGGCGGCCATCGTCGCGGCCCTTGTCTTCTTCAACGTGTCGGTGGTGGTCCGCACGGTCGGCCCGTGGTGGGAGGGCATGGACCCGCGCCGTGAGGAGGCGGCCGCCGCTCTCGGCGCCTCACCCGTGCGGGTGCTCACCACGGTGACGCTGCCGGCGTTGCGGCCCGCGATCGTCTCCGCGGCCAGCGTCGTCTTCCTGTTCTCGGCCACCGCGTTCGGAGTGGTGCTGACGATGGGCGGGGTGCGCTACTCGACGGTGGAGACCGAGATCTACCTGCTCACCACCCAGTTCCTCGACCTGCAGGCCGCCGCGGCGCTCTGCGTGCTCCAGATCGTGGTGGTGGTAGGGCTCCTGGCGGTGGCAGGTCGGACCGGTGCCGGCCGCGACCGGCCCGTCGACCGTGCCGACCGGCGTACGACGAACCGTCGGCCCGCCTTGCGTGACCTGCCCGCGCTGGGGGTGACCGGCGTCGTGGTGCTGCTCGTGACGCTTCCGCTGGCCACGTTGGTGGTGCGCTCGCTGCGGGTCGACGGCACGTGGTCGCTGGCGTTCTACCGCAGGTTGCAGCAAGCCGACTCGACCGAGGCCTACGTGGTCCCGCTGAGCACCGCGCTGAGCAACTCGCTGCGGGTGGCGTTCGACGCGACGCTGCTCGCGGTGACCCTCGGCACGGTGGTCGCCGTGCTGGTGACGCGGCGGGTGGCCGGGCCGGTGGCCCGGAGGACCCTTTCCGCATTCGACGGCGTCTTCATGCTGCCGCTCGGCGTCTCCGCGGTGACCGTCGGCTTCGGGCTGCTCGTGACCCTGGACCGGCCCCCCTTCGACTTCCGCGGCAGCCCGTGGCTGGTGCCGGTCGCCCAGGCGATGGTGGCGCTCCCGTTGGTGGTGAGGACCGTGGTGCCGGCGCTGCGCGGGGTCGACGACCGGCAGCGCGAGGCGGCGGCCTCGCTCGGAGCGAGCCCGCTCCGGGTGCTGGCGTCGGTCGACCTGGCCGTGGCGTGGCGGCCTCTGCTGGCCGCGACCGGCTTCGCCTTCGCGGTGTCGCTCGGCGAGTTCGGCGCCACCAGCTTCCTCGCGCGCCCCGACACCCCCACGTTGCCGGTGATGGTCTACCAGCTGATCTCCCAGCCGGGCGGAGAGGGCTTCGGGGGGGCGCTCGCCGCGTCGGTCGTCCTCGGGCTGGTCACGTCCGTCGTCATGGCCGGGGTGGAACGGACCCGGGTCCCCGGCGCGGGAGCCTTCTGAGGTGCTCACCCTCGACCACCTCACGGTCACCTACGGAGCCACGGCCGCCGTCGACGACGTGTCGCTCGAGCTTCCCGCCGGCCAGGTCCTGGCGGTCCTGGGACCGTCCGGCTGTGGCAAGTCGACGCTGCTGCGAGCCGTCGCCGGGCTCGAGCGGCCGCGGGCCGGCCGGATCCGGTTCGGTGGCCAGGACGTGACCACCACGGCTACCCATCGCCGCGGGTTCGCGTTGATGTTCCAGGACGGCCAGCTGTTCCCGCACCTGTCGGTGGCCGGCAACGTCGGCTACTCGCTGCGGCTGCGGCGTACCTCCCGCGCGGAGCGGCGCGACCGGGTGGCGGAGCTGCTGGGGCTGGTGGGGCTCCCCGACTACGCCGAACGCATGCCGGGGACCCTCTCGGGCGGTGAACGTCAGCGGGTCGCCCTCGCCCGCGCCCTCGCCGTGCGGCCGCGGCTGCTGCTGCTGGACGAGCCGTTGTCGGCGTTGGACCGCGACCTGCGCGAGCGGCTCGCCGCGGACCTCCACGACATCCTGCGCGCCGAGGGCACGACCGCGCTGCTGGTGACCCACGACCACGACGAGGCGTTCACGGTGGCGGACCGGATCGGGGTGATGCGCGAGGGGCGGCTGGTGCAGGAGGGCACGCCGGCCGAGGTCTGGCGGCACCCCGCGGACGCCGACACCGCCCGGTTCCTCGGGTACGCCGCCGTGGTGGCGGGGGCGGCCGCCGTACCCCTGCTGTCGGCCGCCGGGCTCCGAGCCGGTGCCGCCGGGGGACTGGCCCTTCGGCGTTCGGCCCTCCGGCTCAGCGTCGGCGGCCCCCTCACCGGGAAGGTGCACTCCGTGCGGACCACCGCCGAGCAGACCCGGGTCGTCGTCGACCTCCCGGACTCGGGCCGTCTGGATGCGGTGGCGGGGCTCGACGTCGCTGTCCGACCGGGTGACGTGGTGCGGCTCGGTGTGGACCCGAGCCGCGTGGCGTTGCTTCCGGTCGTGTCCGGTGCCGGCACGTCGGAGGGACCTGGCCCAGCCTGGCCTCAGGCGTGACCTCCGGCATACGCCGCGAGCCCGTCGGGTCTCTAGACTCTGACGTTGTGAGACGGCCGTACGGGATGCTCGTGACGGTCGCACTCCTGATGGGGGTCATCGCCGTCGGCACCTCGTGGGCCCTCGGCGACAAGCTCCACGACCCCGACGGCTTCCTCGGGCCGGTGTGGGTGCGGCTGCCCGTCATGGTGCTCGCCGCCTTCCTGGTCGACGTCATCCCGCGGTCGCTGTGGCGTGCTCGCCGCCGGCTCCGCGCATGGGTGCCGGAGCTCCGGGCGACCATCCAGGAGCACTGGACGGGTGGGCGGGTGGCGCTGGTGATCATCGGGCTGACGAGCTTCTACGTCACCTATGTGAGCTACCGGAACCTCAAGAACTTCCTGCCCGACGCCTTCGAGAACGAGCAGGACCGGCTGCTCCACCGGATGGACCGTTGGATGTTCTTCGGGCACGAACCCGCGACGGTGCTGCATGCCGTGTTCGGGGAGACCTGGGCAGCGCACGTCTTCGCGTTCATCTACCTCCTCTACCTTCCGCTGGCACCGCTGAGCCTGGTGGTCTGGCTCGTCTGGTCACGCAACATCACCTACGGCTACTGGTACGCGACCGCCAACTGCCTCACGTGGGCGCTCGGGACGCTCAGCTACTACGCCGTACCGTCACTGGGGCCGGCGTTCTACGCGCCCTGGCTCTACCGCGACCTCGACATCACCGGTGTGAAGCGGCTTCAGGACGGGTTGTGGAACGCACGTCAGGATGTGCGCTTCAACCCGTTCAGCGAGTCCGTCCAGAGCGTCGCGGGCTTCGCGTCGCTGCACGTCGCGCTGACGCTGGTGATCGCGCTCGTGGCGCACGCGACGGTCAAGCACGCGATCGTGAAGTGGTCAGCCTGGGGGTACTTCGGCCTGACGGTCATCTCGACGCTCTACTTCGGCTGGCACTACGTGGCCGACGACCTCGCCGGCGCAGCGATCGCCTACCTTGCGGTCTGGCTCGGGGCTCTCGCGACTGGGAACCGCTTCGGCCCCGGCACCGGCCGCAGGGATCGAGATTCGGGGGAGAGCCAAGGATCGTCGCCGCGTGACGCCGGTGAGCCGCAGACCGTTGCCCGGAGCTGAACGCGAGGCGTCCGTCGTCAGGAGTCGGAGCCGGGATCGCCGAACATCTTTGCATCGTCCCTGATTGCTGTATTCTCGAAATCAGGAGATCCGGGGGGATCTCCACTGAGCAAGGAATGGATTCGGCTCAAGCAACCGGATCCGCAGCGAGCGACCACCGGAAGCGCCGTATCCCGCTTCCACGGTCCTCGGCTTGCTCAGGGTTCCTGCCTCACCCTCCCAATGGGACAGGAACATGGGGTCCCGTCCGAGCCTCCCAATCGGACGGGACCCCTTCTTTTTTCGGCCGTCCCTTCGCCGACCCGCCCCTCAGGTCTGCCCGACCCGCCCTCGATGTCGGCGGCAGCGGCTCTCCGCCTGCATCGAGGGCGGCTCGACCGGACGTTGTGGGCGGCTCGGTCACGAATTACACGAGCGTAGTTTGTCAACCCGACGCGCCGTGATCGTGCATGATTTCTGGTGAAAGTGTTTCGCATGTGACAGGAGAGCACTACCGTGGCTGGCCGGTCCTTCGTTTCCAGGAAGGCGAAGGAACGGAAAGGGACGGCATGCGAACCACGGAGGCGGCTCGGCTCTCCTCGACACGGTCATGCCGCAGGCGATGGACCGCCTCGGTGATCGCATCCACGGCGCTCGCCCTCCAGCTGCTTGTCAGCCCGTCCGCCGACGCGGACAGGGGCGACGATGCGCGGTCTGTCCCCTCCCGCAGCGACGTCCATGAAGCGCGGTCGCGCGCCCAGGGCGCGGCGGCCCAGGTGGCCGCGATCCAGGCTGAGCTGGTCCTGGCCAATCAGCAGCTGGAGGACGCCGCCGTCCGGGCGGAGCAGGCGTTCGAGGCCTACAACGGTGCTCAGTGGCGGGTCGAGCAGGCCACCGCCGCGCTCCGTCAGGCCATGCGGGACGCGCGCCGTGCGAAGCGTGAGGTGTTCGACCAGCGCGGGGTCCTCGCCGGTCTGGTGGCGGCGTCGTACCAAGACGGTGGCGACGTCTCGGTCCTCAATGGTGTCCTGGGAGCGGAGGGTCCCGAGGGCCTGATGAGCCAGATGCTCGCCTTCGAAGGCGCCTCCGGCTCGGTCGACGCGCAGATGCAGCGGTTCGGAGCCACCGCGACGCTGGCGGAGGTCTTCCAGGAGCAGGCTCGGCGGGCGAAGGCCGCCCAGGTCGCGCTCCTCGACGCGGCCGAGGAGTCACGTGACGCGGCTGCATCCGCTGCCGCCGCGGCGGAGCAGGCCGCAACGTCCATCGCCGCGCGGAAGACCGAGCTGGTGCGCGATCTTGCCCGGCTGCAGGGCATCTCGGTGACGCTCGCGCAGCAGCGCCAGACTGCGCTGGAAGAGATCGAGCGCCGCCGGGCCGCGGCCGAGGCCCAGGCCCAGACGGAGGCTCAGGCCCTCGCCGGCGCCGGGCAGCCCTCGGGCGGCAGCTCCGGCAAGGACGGCTCCGACGAGCCCACCGACACCGGACGCACGGACGCCGGTCCCGTGGAGACCGCCCCCACCGAACCTCAACCGGAACCCACTCCGACCGAGCCACCCCCCAGCGTCCCGGTCGCCACGCCGCCGCCGGCCAGCACCCCGCCCGCGGCCCGTGGTGGCGCGGCCCGTGCGATCGCCTTCGCGCGGGCGCAGCTCGGCGACCCGTACGTCTGGGCCGCGGCGGGCCCGGACGCCTGGGACTGCTCAGGGCTGACCATGGGTGCCTGGCAGACCGGTGGAGTCTCGCTGCCGCACTACTCCGTCGCGCAGTACGCCGCCACCACCCCGATCAGCGCCGCACAGCTCCGCCCCGGTGACCTCGTCTTCTGGGGCTCGAGCAGCAGCCCCGGCTCCATCCACCACGTCGCGATGTACCTCGGCGACGGCCTCATCATCCACGCCCCCCGGACGGGACGCCCGGTGTCGATCGACTCGATGTACTACTGGGTGCCGCCCAACTTCTTCGGCCGCGTGTAGGCATCACCCTCCGTGCACAAGCGCCGACTCGACGGGGTTTGCGCGTGCACAAGCGCCGACTCGGCGGGGGGTGGGTCGGTCAGCGCTTGGGTTCGGGCTCGTGGCCGACGTGGTCGCCGGGGGTCTTGCGGTAGCGGTCGAACGACGCGTTGACCTCGG
>CADCUI010000078.1 GCA_902805845.1 uncultured Nocardioidaceae bacterium | reverse complement strand
CGCCGAAGCCACCGTGTCGCCCTCGACCAGGCCCTTGACCGAGAACGTCAGCGCCGGGTTCACCTCGCCGTAGGTCTTCACCTTGTCGTCAGCGACCAGCTCCAACTCCTTCGCGGTCACCGTCAACTTTGCCCCGACGAACGTCAGGGTGTAGTTCGACGGCGCGGCCAGCGTCCCCTGCGTGATGTCGTAGGAACCCACCGCCTCGCCCGCATCGCGGGTCAACGCCCCCGACAACGAGTCACCGGACTCCAACGCCCCACTGGTGATCTGGTAGGTCAGCTCCGGGTCGACCTGCCCGAACGTCTTGGACTGGTCATCAGCGGTCACCGTGAGGGCTCGACTGGTGACCGTCTGCTCGAGGCCGTTGCTGGTGCTTCCTCCGTGTCCGGGCGAGACCGACGACCCGCTGTAGGCGGCCGTGATCGTGTGCGAGCCCGTCACCAGGTTGGACACGGTGCAGGTGGCCACGTTGCCGACCAGTGCCACGGCGTTGCAGACCGTGGTGTTCCCGTCCTTGAACGTGACCGTGCCGGCCGAGCTCGGGTTCGGGCTGAGTGAGGTCACCGTGGCGGTGAAGGTGACCGACTCGCCGAAGGCGCTCGTTCCTGTCCCGCTCCGGGTGAGGGCGGTGGTGGTCGTCCGGCGCACGAAGAAGTCGGCGGTTGCGGCGGTCGCGCCACCCACCGTCTTCTCGACCGGCCGGGTCGACGTCGCCTCGTAGCCGGACGGCATGACGTAGCTGATGCGGTAGGTACCGGACGTCAGGCTGGCGAAGGAGTATGCGCCGTTGCCGGCGGTCGTCGTGGACGCCTCACCCGCGTCCGGCGAGCCGTTCGTGTTGGAGTCGACGAACACGGTGACACCGTTCACGCCGGTGCTCTCGCCCGAGTCGTGGACGCCGTTGGCGTTCTCGTCGTTCCAGACCACGCCCGAGACGGAGCCGCCGCGCTGCTGGGCGAAGAAGTTCTGGCCGGTCGCGGACCCGCCGGAGGTGAGGTTCACGGTCCGTGGCTTCGTGCCGGTGTTCGCGTAGCCGGACGGCACCGTGTAGTCGATCGAGTAGCTCCCGGCCGAGAGATCGGCGAACGAGTAGTCGCCCGAGGCGTTGGTCGTCGTCGTGCTGCCGGAACCACGGCTGACCGTGACGCCCGCGATGCCCTTCTCGCCGGCATCGAGCGTGCCGTCGCCGTCCGCATCGTCGTACACCGTGCCGGTGATCGAGGCGGTGCGCTGCTGGGCGAAGAAGTTCCTGTCCGCCACCGCGGACGAGTTGGTGGCCACCGAGATGCCGGTGAGGGGCTTGGTGCCGGTGTTGGCGAGGCCGGTCGGGACGGTGTAGTCCACGGAGTAGGTCCCGGCCAGCAGCCCGGAGAACGTGTAGTTGCCGAAGGAGTCCGTGGTCGCCGTCGAGCTGGCAGTGCCCCCCAGGGTGAGTGCGACGTTGGGAATGCCCGTCTCGCCCGGGTCCACCGCGCCGTCGCCGTCCGCGTCGTTGTAGACGGTGCCGCTGATCGTGCCGCCGGCGAAGATGGCGGTCCCGGGGTTGATGCTCACGTTGCCGTCGGGGCCGCCGTCGAGCGAGGCGTAGACCTTCTGCGACGCACCCGGGGCCGAGGAGGCGCCCTTGAGGGGGCCCCACTCGTTCTGCCGCGCGAGATGGGCGCCGAACGCGATCACGACGTCCCTGTTGGCGGTGGGCACGTTGTAGGTGACGCTGATCCGCCGCACGCCCACCGCGTTGGTGTACGACCCGACGTTGGTGATCGTCGCGTTCCAGGCCGTGAAGCTCTGGCCGGGGAACTGTGCGCCCGACGGCAGCGTGGCGTCGGTGGGTATCGCCCTGGTCGACGCGGTGCCGCAGGTGCTGCAGGGATGAGGCGTGTTGCTGCCACTGAAGTTGTAGGACGTCAGGGCGTCGATGAACCGCTTGCCGCTGCCGAGGTCGAAGTCGTAGCCGAACGACACCGTGTGCGACCCGACGGACGCCTTGGGGTCCGTGTAGCGGATCGGGATGCTGTCGCCCTCGGTGTACTTCGAGTTCGAGCCCTGCAGGGTGCCGCCCCAGGAGCTCGCGCTGAGCGACTGCCAGCCCTCCAGCGTGGGGTTGGCCGCGACGACGTACGGCCCGACGAACGGGCCACCGGCTCCCGCGACACCCTGCGGGACGACCGCGCCGGTCGAGGTGTCGGCGAGCGCCCGAGCCAGGTTGACCCGACCGTTGCCGGTGTGAGCCGAGGTGCCGGCAACGTCGGCCGTGCGCGCCAGCCGGCCGACGACCACACCGTTGGAGGCCGTGGGGGCGTCGGCGGCGAGCTGAGCGGCCGCCCCGGCCACGATCGCGGCGGAGGCGGAGGTACCCGTGATCGAGCCGGCGCCGGACGCGATGTCCACCGCCGGCGCGGCCAGGAACGTGTCGGCGCCGTAGTTGGAGCCGCCCCAGAGAGCGTCGTCGCGGTTCGTTCCCGAGACGCCCACGACCTTGGCGGCGCCGGCCGGGTACGTCGCCGCGGAAGAGCCGTCGTTGCCGGTCGCCGCGACGAGGACCACGCCCTTGGCCCAGGCGTAGTCGACCGCGGACTGGAGTGCGTAGCTGTATCCCGGGTTGGAGAACGACATCAGGATGACGTCGGCCCCGTGGTCCGCGGCGTGCACGATGCCGCGCACGATGTCGGAGTCCTGGCCGGTGCCGTCCGCGGCGAGCACCTTCACCGGCATCACCCACACGCCGGCGTAACCCACACCCGCGATGCCGGTGCCGTTGTCCGCCTCGGCGGCCACGATGCCGGCCATGGCCGTGCCGTGGCCGTTCGGGTCCGAGGTGCTGGTCTCCCCCTCCAGCATGGAGACGCCGGCCACCAGGTTCCCGGCGAGGTCAGCGGTGGCGTCGACGCCGGTGTCGAGCACCGCGACGGTGGCCGACCCCGACGGCTTGACCGCCCCGAACACCGAGTCCCACCCGATCTGCGGGAGCGCCCACTGGTCGCCGTACGACGGGTCGTTCGGTGTGCCCTGCACCTCTCGGACCTTGTCCGCCTCGACCCGCACGACCTCGGGGGACGCTCGGAGCGCGTCGACCCCGGCAGACGTCACGCTGACCGAGAAGAGACCCAGCGCAGGGACAGACGAGCCGACCTCGGCGCCTGCGGACGCGAGTGTCGACTCCCGCTCCGCGGAGGACGAGCTCGAGGTGAAGGCGACGATGTAGTCCGCTCGAGGGCCGTCAGGGGTCGGAGCTGTCGTCGGTTCGGGTGTCGTGGACGCGTCCGTCGGGCTCGGCTCGGGCGAGGGCGAGGCGTCCGTCGGGCTGGGTTCAGGCGACGGCGAGGCGTCCGTCGGGCTCGGCTCGGGCGAGGGTGAGGGCGACGCGTCCGTCGGGCTCGGCTCGGGCGAGGACGTCGGCTCGGGGGTCGGCGTCGGGTCGGGACTTGTCGACTCACCGCTCTCGGTCGAGGAAGCCGAGCCGAGAGGCGACGTGGGCCCATCCGCAGCAGAGGCGGGGGCGGCGAGGACCGTCAGCACCCCCGAGACGAGCGCGAACGCGAGCAAGGCCCGCAGGAACCGACCCAGGCGAACCGACGTGGCGCGCGCGATGGACAGCTTGTGCATCGAATCCCCCGAATTGAGGACGCCTGGTGCAAGACGCCCTGGCCGATGCGCTCGCTCCGGTGATGTCCGACGGCGACCCGCACAGTTTCCGGCTCAAGGGTGCGTGGCCCGGCGCGAGTTCCGTAGTGCCAGGAGGCACGCGTGGTGGGGACCCGGGTCCCCACCACACCGTGACGTCGGTAACGCCAGGCAGACGGAAACGGGCTAGGACCGAGTAGTCACACCAGGAGCCGCCTTACGGGCTCCCGGTGTCCGGCCAGGACTGTAGGTGCGGTGCGTCAGGATGGACGGGTGAGCGGGTCAGAGGTGGCGGACAGCGTGTCCGACCACGTGTGGTCGGGGTTCGGTGAGGCCACCAGGGCCTGGTTCCAGGCCGCCTTCGCCGAGCCCACGCCTGCGCAGCTGGGGGCCTGGGCAACGGTCTCCGCCGGCCGCAACGCCCTGGTGGTGGCGCCGACCGGGTCCGGGAAGACGCTCAGCGCATTCCTGTGGTCCCTCGACCGGCTCGCCACCTCCCCGGTCCCGGAGGAGCGCCGTCAGCGGTGCCGGGTGCTCTACGTCTCACCCCTGAAGGCGTTGGCGGTGGACGTCGAGCGCAACCTCCGTGCCCCACTGACGGGGATCCGTCACACCGCCGCCCGGCTGGCCCTGCCTCTGCCGGACATCACTGTCGGGGTGCGCTCCGGTGACACGCCCGCCGCGGAACGCCGTTCGCTCTCCACGAGTCCTCCCGACATCCTCATCACGACGCCGGAGTCGCTGTTCCTCATGCTGACCTCGCAGGCCCGCGAGTCACTGCGGGGGGTGGAGACGGTGATCGTCGACGAGGTCCACGCCGTCGCCGGCACCAAGCGCGGCGCTCACCTCGCCCTGTCACTCGAACGGCTCGACGCGCTGCTCGACCGGCCCGCCCAGCGGATCGGGCTCTCGGCCACGGTGCGCCCGGTGGAGGAGGTGGCGCGGTTCCTCGGCGGGTCGCGACCGGTCGAGGTCGTCGCCCCGACGTCCACCAAACGGTGGGACCTGCAGGTGGTGGTCCCGGTCGAGGACATGGGCGAGCTCGGTTCCACGGGCGGCCTCGAGCTCGAGGGTTCCGCCGCCGGCGAGGACCGGAGGTCGTCCATCTGGCCGTACGTCGAGGAGCGCGTGGTCGACCTGATCGAGCAGCACCGCTCGACGATCGTGTTCGCCAATTCCCGTCGCCTGGCCGAGCGGCTCACCGCACGCTTCAACGAGATCGCCGCGGAGCGTTCGGGGGTGGACGGGGCCGACCCTGCGGCGCCACCCGCCCAGATCATGGCCCAGTCCGGGGCGTCGGACGGCGCGCCGGTGACGATCGCCCGCGCCCACCACGGGTCGGTCTCCAAGGAGCAGCGGGCCCTGATCGAGGACGACCTGAAGCGTGGGGTGCTGCCCTGCGTCGTGGCGACCTCCAGCCTCGAGCTCGGCATCGACATGGGAGCGGTCGACCTCGTCGTCCAGATCGAGTCCCCGCCCAGCGTCGCCTCGGCGTTGCAGCGGGTCGGCCGGGCAGGTCACCAGGTCGGCGAGGTCTCCCGGGGTGTGCTGCTGCCCAAGCACCGTGCCGATCTCGTCCACACCGCGGTCACCGTCGAGCGGATGCGCCAGGGCGCGATCGAGGCGCTCCGGGTGCCGACCAATCCCCTCGACGTGCTTGCGCAGCAGGTGGTGGCCGCGACGTCGGTCGACGAGTGGCAGGCCGACGCCCTGTTCGACCTGGTGCGGCGCGCCGCGCCGTACACCTCCCTGCCGCGCAGCGCCTTCGAGGCGACGCTCGACCTGTTGAGCGGCCGCTACCCGAGCGACGAGTTCGCCGAGCTGAGGCCCCGGGTGGTCTGGGACCGGGTGACCGGGTCGCTGACGGCGCGGCCGGGGGCCCAGCGGTTGGCGGTCACCAGTGGCGGGACGATCCCCGACCGCGGCCTCTTCGGGGTGTTCCTGGTGGGCGAGCGCGCCAGCCGGGTCGGCGAGCTCGACGAGGAGATGGTCTACGAGTCGCGAGTGGGTGACGTGTTCGCGCTCGGTGCGACGAGCTGGCGGATCGAGGACATCACCCACGACCGGGTGCTGGTGTCCCCCGCGCCGGGCCAGCCCGGGCGGCTCCCGTTCTGGAAGGGCGACCAGCTCGGCCGT
This sequence comes from uncultured Nocardioidaceae bacterium, assembly GCA_902805845.1. Lineage (GTDB taxonomy): Bacteria > Actinomycetota > Actinomycetes > Propionibacteriales > Nocardioidaceae > Marmoricola_A. Next base: position 13,435 of record CADCUI010000078.1, on the reverse strand, counting down.
CCCGCGGAGCTGGGCAGGGCCATCGGTGGCTTCGTCCGCGAGCTGGGGGCGCTCGAGCACGACGCCGGGGTGGCCCGGTGCCGCGACGCCGGGCTCGACGAGTGGGCGGCGGAGAACCTCGTCTCGTTCCTCGACGAGCAGCGGCAGGCGACCCGGATCCTGCCCACCGACCGGACCGTCCTCCTGGAGCGGTTCCGTGACGAGCTCGGTGACTGGCGACTGGTGCTGCACTCACCCTTCGGCGCGCAGCTGCACGCGCCGTGGGCGCTGGCGGTGGGGACCCGCCTGGCGGAGCGGTACGGCATCGACGCGCAGGCCCTGCCCTCCGATGACGGCATCGTGCTGCGCGTGCCGGAGACCGACCAGCCGCCACCGGGGGCGGAGCTGTTCCTCTTCGAGCAGGACGAGATCGAGGACATCGTCACCACCGAGGTCGGCGGCTCGGCCCTCTTCGCGTCCCGGTTCCGCGAGTGCGCCGCGCGGGCGCTGCTGCTCCCTCGCCGCGACCCTGGTCGCCGATCCCCGCTGTGGCAGCAGCGACAGCGGTCCGCTCAGCTGCTGAGCGTCGCCTCGAAGTACCCCTCCTTCCCGATCGTCCTCGAGGCGGTGCGGGAGTGCCTGCAGGACGTGTACGACGTGCCGGCGCTGGTGTCGTTGATGCGCGACCTGTCGTCGCGCCGGGTGAAGGTGGCCGAGGTCGCCACCGAGCAGCCTTCCCCCTTCGCCCGGTCGCTGCTGTTCGGCTACGTCGCCGCCTTCATGTACGAGGGCGACAACCCGCTGGCCGAGCGCCGCGCCGCGGCCCTCTCGCTCGACCAGGGCCTGCTCGCAGAGCTCCTCGGCCGCGCCGAGCTCCGCGAGCTCCTCGACCCGGCGGTCCTGGCGCAGCTGGAAGCCGAGCTGCAGCGGCTGACCCCCGACCGTCAGGCGCGGGACGCGGAGGGTGTCGCCGACCTGCTCCGCCTCCTCGGGCCGCTCACCACAGAGGAGATCGTCGCGCGCTCCACGCCGGACGCCCCGCTGTGGCTGGGAGCGCTGCAAGAGGCTCGCCGCGTGGTGGAGGCGCGGATCACCGGCGAGTCCCGGTGGGCGGCTGTCGAGGACGTGGCGCGCTTGCGTGACGGCCTCGGCGTACCGGTGCCGCCGGGCACGCCGGAGACGTTCACCGAGCCGGTCGTCGACCCGCTGGGCGACCTGGTGGGCCGCTACGCGCGCACCCACGGCCCCTTCGCCGCGACGGAGGTCGCCGAACGGCTCGGCCTCGGCGTCGCGGTCGCGCACCAGACGCTGGTGAGGCTTGCCGGGCAGGGGCGCGTCCTCGAAGGCGAGTTCCGCCCGACCGGCTCGGGCAGCGAGTGGTGCGACGCGGAGGTGCTCCGACGCCTCCGCCGCCGCAGCCTGGCTGCGCTGCGGAAGGAGGTGGAACCCGTCGAGCCGGCGACCCTCGGCCGGTTCCTGCCCGCATGGCAGAACGTCGTGGCGCGCCGGCGAGGGCTCCGCGGCGTCGACGGGGTGCTTGCCGTGGTCGAGCAGCTCGCCGGCTGCGCCGTGCCTGCAAGCGCCCTGGAACCGCTGGTGCTCGGCAGCCGGGTCCTCGACTACGCCCCCGCGATGCTCGACGAGCTGACCGCCACCGGGGAGGTGCTCTGGGCCGGGCACGGGACGCTGCCCGGCGCCGACGGGTGGATGTCGCTCCACCTGGCCGACTCAGCCCCCCTGACCCTTCCCGACCACGGCGAGCTCGACGTCACCCCGATGCACGATGCGGTCGTGGAGGCGCTGGCAGGCGGCGGGGCCTACTTCTTCCGCCAGCTGGCGAACGTCGTCGGCGCCACCGACGACGCGGCGCTCGAGCAGGCGCTGTGGGACCTCGTCTGGGCCGGCCGGCTGTCCAACGACACCCTGGCTCCCCTCAGGACGCTCACCTCCGGTGGGCGCACGACGCACCGGGCACGGCGCACCCCGCCCCGGGCGCGCGTCGGTGGCAGACCCCGTCCGCAGCTGCCGGCGCGCGGCGGCCCACCGACGGCGGCCGGCCGGTGGTCGCTGCTCCCGGACCTGGAGCAGGACCCGACCCGCCGCGCGCACGCGTCCGCCGAGGCGCTCCTGGAGCGGCACGGCGTCGTCACCCGCGGCGCCGTCGCCGCCGAGCGGGTGCCGGGCGGGTTCGCCGGGGTCTACAAGGTGCTGTCGGCGTTCGAGGACTCCGGACGCTGCCGCCGCGGCTACTTCGTCGCCGGGCTCGGGGCCGCCCAGTTCGGCGCCCCCGGGGCGGTCGACCGGCTCCGTTCCTTCTCCCGCGACCTGTCCGCAGACGGCACGGCGTCGGACGGCACAGGCCCCGCCGGCAGCACAGGGACCCGAACCGGGTTCGACGGCGGGTACGAGGCCGGCTTCGACCACCGGGGGTCAGACGCGCACCGCGCCGAGCCGTTGGCCAGCCGCGCCTCCTTGGCGCTCGCAGCCACGGACCCCGCCAACCCGTACGGCGCCGCGCTTCCCTGGCCCGAGCGCTCGGTCGACGCGGCCTCCGGTGACTCCGCCGACAACGGTGCCCCGGCCGGCCACCGGCCGGGGCGCAAGGCCGGCGCCCTGGTCGTGCTCGTCGACGGCGAGCTCGCCGTCTACGTCGAGCGCGGTGGCCGCACCCTGCTGACCTTCACCGACGACGTCGACGTCCTGACCGCCGCAGCCGGCGAGCTGGTCGACGCCGTCAAGCGCGGCGCTCTGGGACGGCTGACCGTCGAACGCGCCGACGGCCAGCACATCCTCGGCCGGCACGACCCGCTCCGCGAGGCCCTGGAGTCCGCCGGGTTCGTCGTCACCCCACGGGGGCTACGGCTCCGTGGCTGAGGGCGGTCGAGGTGCCTGAGGGCGACACCGTCTGGCGCACCGCACGACACCTCGACGAGGCGTTGACGGGGCGGCTGCTGACGAGGACCGACTTCCGGGTGCCGGCGTACGCGACGCTCGACCTGGCCGGCCGCCTGGTCATCGGCACCGTGTCGCGCGGCAAGCACCTGCTCACCCGCATCGGTGAGGAGCACACGCTGCACACCCACCTGAAGATGGAGGGCTCCTGGCACCTGTACCACCCGGGCACGCGCTGGCGCCGACCGCCGCACGAGGCACGGGTGGTGCTGCACACCGCTGAGTGGCTGGCGGTCGGCTTCGCGCTCGGCGTCACCGAGGTCGTCCACCGCGACGAGGAGGGTGACGTGGTCGGGCACCTCGGACCCGACCTGCTCGGGCCGGACTGGGACGAGGACGAGGCCCTGCGGCGGCTGGCCGGTGAGCCGTCCCGGCCGGTGGGCGTCGCGTTGCTCGACCAGCGCAACCTGGCGGGGGTCGGCAACATGTACATGGCCGAGCTGTGCTTCCTGGCCGGCGTCCACCCCGACACCCCGGTGGCGGAGGTGCCCGACCTGCGGCGCCTGGTCCGTCGTGCCCGGCAGGTCCTGGAGGCCAACAAGCAGCGTGTGCAGCAGGCCACGACCGGAGACCTGCGACGTGGCCGGCAGCTGTGGGTCTACGCCCGGGGACGCGAGCGCTGCCGCCGGTGCGGCACCCCGATCTCGTACGACGAGAACGCCGGACGACCGCGGTACTGGTGCCCGCGGTGCCAGCCCGGGCCAGGAAGTCGACCGGTTGCCGCGGCCGGCGCGGAGCCGCCGGAGGGTCTTGATCTGTCCTGAGGGGTCCCAGAGCGGTGGCTGAGGAGTGCGGTGCCGCGTCAGGCGGCGGACGCGACGACCTCGCCGCCGGTGGAGCGGCCCGCGGACGGCCCCGGCAGCTCGGTGGTGGTGACCTGCTCCAGGCGCAGCGCCATCGCCGCCTCCTCGAGGGCGACGGCGTCGGAGACCTCGGAGAGCAGCTCGGAGAGAGGCATGTCGAGAGCGGCGCAGATCGCGGCGAGCAGCTCGCTCGAGGCCTCTTTCTGGCCCCGCTCGATCTCGGACATGTAGCCCAGGCTCACCCGGGCCTCTGCGCAGAGCTGCCGCAGCGTGCGTCCCTGCTCGACCCGCCGCGACCGCAGCACGTCACCGAGCAGGCGTCGGAACAAGACCATGCTGGTGCTCCTCTGCTCCGGGACGGTGGGGTGCGGCTAGGACCGCAACGCTACCGCGCCCGCTCAACTTCCCGTCGGCGATCCGCCCGACCCGGCCCGCCCGATCCGGTCGCCGACCAGCGCCAGGGCCGCGGTGACCGTGGCGGTGCGGATCGCGGCCCGATCCCCGGACAGCGACAGCTCCTGCGTCTCCACGCCCGAGGCGTCGGCGACCGCGACGTACACCAGACCTGCCGGTCGGCCCTCCTGGGGCTCGGGGCCGGCGACGCCGGTGGTCGCCAGCCCGACCGTCGTGCCCACCAGGTGCCGCACCCGCTCGGCCATCTGTGCGGCGCAGGCGGCCGAGACGACGCCGTCGCGGTCCACCACCCCCTGAGGCACGCCGAGCAGCTCGACCTTGACCCGGGTCGCGTAGGAGACGACGCCGCCGGCGTACACGGCGCTGGCACCGGGCACCGAGGTCACCGCCTCCCCGACGGCGCCACCGGTCAGCGACTCCGCCGTCGCGAGCGTGAGCCCTCGCGCCCTCAGCAGGTCCACGACGTCCACGGCTGCGGGATGGGTCACGGACCCGATGCTAGGCGGGGCAGGGCGGGCGCCCCCGATAGGTTGACCGGCATGGCTCTGCCGATCGAGGACTACGCGCTCATCGGGGACACCGGAACCGCAGCGCTGGTGGGCCGCGACGGCTCGGTGGACTGGCTGTGCCTGCCCCGTTTCGACTCGCCGGCGTGCTTCGCGGCGCTCCTCGGCGACCCCGAGCACGGGCGGTGGCTCCTGGGCCCGGACCAGCCCGCGGAGACGACGCGCCGCTACGTCGGTGACAGCGGGGTGCTGGAGACCACCCACTCCACGGCGACCGGCAGCTTCAAGGTCATCGACGTCATGCCGCTGGCCGACGAGCGGCATGACGTGGTGCGCCGGATCGAAGGTCTGACCGGCACCGCGACCGTGCGTCACGAGTGGACGGTGCGTCTGGGCTACGGAAGCATCCGCCCCTGGGTCAGGCACTGCAGCTTCGAGGGAGAAGAGCTGATCACCGCGGTCGCCGGACCCGACCGCCTCGTGCTCCGTGGGCCGCGGCTTCCCCGGGCCGCTGAGGGGCACCACGTCGACGAGTTCGAGATCGCCGCCGGCCAGACGATGACCTTCTCGACGACCTGGTCGCCCTCGCACCACGGCATCCCGCGGACCGACGACCTGCTGGTCCGCATCGACGACACCGTCGCGATGAGCCAGGAGTGGGCGGACCACTGTCGCTACCAGGGCCCCCACCGGGAGGCGGTGGTGCGGTCCCTCCTCACGCTCCGGATGCTCACGCACACCGCCACCGGGGGGATCGTGGCGGCACCGACCACGAGCCTGCCGGAGCACTTCGGTGGCGAGCGCAACTGGGACTACCGCTACTGCTGGCTGCGGGACGCATCGATGACCATCGAGGCTCTGCTGCGGTGCGGCTACCGGGAGGAGACCCGGCTCTGGCGGGACTGGTTGCTGCGGGCGGTGGCCGGCGACCCGGCCGACCTGCAGATCATGTACACCGTCGACGGCGCACGCGACCTGCCCGAGCGCACCCTGGAGCACCTGCCCGGGTACGCCGGCTCACGGCCGGTGCGCCTGGGGAACGGAGCCGTCACCCAGCGGCAGGGCGACGTCCTCGGGGAGGTGATGGCCGCCCTCCACCTGGCGAGGCTGAACCACATCGCGGACGAGCACGACTCCTGGGCGATGCAGCGCGCGCTCGTGGAGGAGCTGGCGACGCACTGGGACCAGCCCGACCACGGGATCTGGGAGATCCGTGGGCCGCTGCGACACTTCACCCACTCGCGGGTGCAGGTGTGGGTGGCCTTCGACCGGGCGGTGCGGGCGGTGGAGGAGCACGGCCAGGACGGGCCGGTGGACCGCTGGCGGACCCTCCGTGACCAGGTCGGGCGGGAGATCCTCGAGCGCGGGGTCGACCGGCAGCGGGGTGCCTTCACCCAGCACTACGACACCACCGAGGTCGACGCCTCCCTTCTGCTGCTCGGCGTGAGCGGTTTCGTCGCCGGGGACGACCCGTTGATGATCGGGACGATCGCGGCGGTCGAGGAGGACCTGCTGCGCGACGGGTTCCTGCTGCGCTACCGGACCGAGAGCGGCGTGGACGGCCTGCCGGGCGACGAGCACCCCTTCCTGGCGTGCTCGTTCTGGCTGGCCTCGGCGTACGCCCGGGCGGGCCGCATCGACGACGCCGAGGCGCTGCTGGAGCGGCTCATCGACCGCTGCAACGACGTGGGCCTCCTGGCGGAGGAGCTGGATCCCGCCGGTGGGCACCATGTGGGCAACTTCCCGCAGGCGCTGTCCCACCTCGCGCTGGTCAACGCCGCCGTGGACGTCGCGGAGGCCCGGAGCCGGTCGGCCGAGCCCGGTGAGGGAGTCGGCTGACACGCGTCAGCGAGCGCGCTGAGCAGCACGCCGAGCGGCGATGGAGTCGCGCACGTACTCCGCCCCGGTCCCGACCGTGAGCGCGACGGCCACGGCCATCAGCACGGCGGCCACCCACCACAGCACCTGCCCGAACGGCTCCCAGGGACCGGTGAACATCAACAGCGGCGAGATGAGCAGGGCCAGGGCGATCGTCTGCACCATCGTCTTGAGCTTGCCGCCTCGGCCTGCGGGGAGCACGACTCCTTGGCGGACCCACCAGAAGCGCATCAGCGTGATCCCCCACTCGCGGAGCAGCACCACGACCGTGACCCACCACCACAGCTCACTGATGATGGACAGGCCGACGAACGCCATGCCGGTCAGCGCCTTGTCGGCGATGGGATCGGCGATCTTGCCGAAGTCGGTGACGAGGTCGTGCTTCCGGGCGAGGTCGCCGTCGATCTTGTCGGTGATCATCGCCGCGACGAAGAGCCCAAGGGCCACCCACCGCCACCCCGGTGACTGTCCGCCCTCGGCCAGCAGCGCCCACCCGAAGAACGGCACCATGACGATCCGCAACGTGGTCAGCGCGTTGGGCGCGTTCCAGTTGCTCGGCGCGGCCGGTCCCTCTGCCATGGCGGCGGACTCCGGACGGGGCTCGCCCCGGCCGCTCACTCCAGCACCTCGGCAACCAGGTCCACCCCGTCGGCCTCGACCACGACCCCGGTGAGCAGGTCGCCGACCGCCGCGTCGCTCTCGAGCCCGACCACGGTCGTGGTCCCGTCCACCTCCGGACCCTGGTGCTCGGCGCGCCCCTCGGCCGTGGGTCCCTCGACCCGCTCGACCAGCACCGTGACTGTCTCACCGACGCGGTCCTCGGCACGCTGTGCGGTGAGCTCCTCGACGAGCGAGGTCACGTGCTCGGTGCGGGCCCGGATCTCGTCCTCGTCGAGCTTGCCGTCGAGGCCGGCCGCCTCGGTGCCGTCCTCGTCGGAGTAGCCGAACACCCCGACCACGTCCAGCCGCGCGGCCTCGAGGAAGTCGCAGAGCACCTCGAGGTCCTCCTCGCTCTCCCCGGGGAAGCCGACGATGACGTTGGACCGGACGCCGGCGGACGGAGCCAGACGGCGGATGTCGTCGAGCAGCGAGAGGAAGCTGTCGGGGTCACCGAAGCGGCGCATGCGGCGCAGCACGGTGGCCGAGGCGTGCTGGAAGGACAGGTCGAAGTAGTCCGCGACCTTGTCGGTCCCGGCGATGGCTCCCACGAGCCCGGGCCGCGTCTCGGCGGGCTGCAGGTAGGAGACCCGGACGCGCTCGACGCCTTCGACGGCGGCGAGCTCGGGGAGCAGCCGTTCGAGCAGCTTGAGGTCGCCGAGGTCCTTGCCGTAGGACGTCGAGTTCTCGCTGACCAGGACCAGCTCCTTGACCCCCTGGCCGGCGAGCCAACCGGCCTCGCCCACCACGTCGGTGGGGCGGCGGGACACGAACGACCCCCGGAAGCTCGGGATCGCGCAGAAGGAGCAGCGGCGGTCGCAGCCGCTCGCCAGCTTCAGCGGGGCGACCGGGCCGCCGTCGAGCCTGCGGCGTACGGCGCGGGGGCCGCTGCTGGGGGCCGCGCCCGCCGGGAGGTCCGGGGCGACGACGGTGTGGCCGGGCATCACGACACCGGCGTGCTCGGCGTCGCGGGCGGCCGGAGCGATCGGCAGCAGCAGCCGCCGGTCCTGCGGCGTGTGGGGATGGTGCGTCTCCCCCGCCAGGAGCGCCTGCAGCTTGGCTGCCACGTCGGGGTAGTCGTCGAACCCCAGCACCGCGTCCGCCTCGGGAAGCGAGTCGGCCAGCTGCTCGCCGTACCGTTCCGCGAGGCACCCGACCGCCACCACGGCCTGGGTGCGGCCGGAGCTCTTGAGGTCGGCCGCCTCGAGGATGGTGTCGACGGAGTCCTTCTTCGCCGCCTCGACGAACCCACAGGTGTTGACGACGACGGTCTGCGCCTCGGAGGGGTCGGCGACCAGGCGGAAACCACCCGTCTCGAGGCGTCCGGCGAGCTCCTCGGAGTCGACGTCGTTGCGGGCGCACCCCAGCGTCACCAGCGCGACGGTCGCCTGGTCAGCGCCCGGGGCGGGCGTCGGCGCCCCGGCGTCCACCGGCGCAGAGCGCAGCAGATCGGAGGGTTCGCGGAAGGGCACGTCGGTAGATGTCATGACCGTGTTCGAGTATGACGGCTCGGCCACGCCGTACCGAATCCTGCGGCCTCACCGCCACCGCTTCGCCTACGGGACGTCGTCGACCTGGCACGGCGTCCCGCGTGGCACACGGTGAACGTGAGCGAGCGGTGCCGGCGGTGGCTTCTCGGCCCGCTCCTCGCGCGCCTCAGGGCTTCGCCCTCAGCCTCAGCCCTGGGGCCGCTGGAAAACCTCGGTTGCGGGTCCGGACGCGGCTCCCAGGAACCCCTGGTCGCGTCCGGCGAGGGTGACCGAGACGGCCGCTCCGTTGCTCGCCGCCACCGTCACGGGTGGGGCCGCCTGCAGCTGCTTGGACTGCCCGATGGCCAGGTCGGCCTCGTAGACGAGGACGCCGTCGCCGTCCCGGACCTCCACGTGCGCGCCGGCGTTGGCCGTGGACACCGTCAGCGGGACCTGCTGCGGCTCAGCGACGCGAGCCGGACCGTAGCCAGGCCCGAGACCGGAGGAGCCGTTGAGCACCGGCGGCGGGTTCTCCAGCGTCACCTGCGAGTCACCGGCGAACAGCCGGACCGCGCTCCACAGCAGCACGAGGCTGAGCACCACCGCGACCAGCAGCGCCCAGTTGGGCCCGCCCACGGTGCTGCGCATGCTGCCGGTCAGTCCGGTCGCGAGCTCGGCCTCGAACACGCGACGGGCGTTCACCGGCGCGGTGGCGTAGCGGCTCTCGAACTCCTCCAGCATCGGAGCCGGGTCCTTGCCCAGCACCCGCGCCAACGTCCGGATGTGGCCACGGGCGTAGAAGTCCCCGCCGCACGGCGCGAAGTCGTCGACCTCGATCGACTCGATGACGTGCGGCCGGATCCTCGTGCGGTCCGCGAGCTCGTCCACACTGAGCCCGACCCGCGTGCGGGCCGCGGCGAGCTCCGGGCCGATGACCGGGTCGTAGGCCGGCTCGGGCTCGAAGTCCCCGATGACGAGCGGGGCCACCGGGTCGCTGAGCCTGGCGATCGCGCGGACCCGGGACGACCTCCGAGGGGCCGGCGAGACGTCATCGGCAGCCGTGGCCGCGCTCGCGCCCGAACGCCCGGCGTCGACCGTCGTGGTGGAGTCGAGCACCCGCAGCCGGATGTCGCGCGGGACGTCGCCCCCAACCTGCCGCGCCGGCTCGGCGGTCGACCGGTCACCGCCGAGGTCGCCCGGGCCGGTCGCGACGCCGCGTTCGGCGTCGTCGGAGTGGGCCTCGGTTCCGGCGTCGTGGCCGGCGTCGTGCCCGGCGTCGACGGGCGCCGTGCGCCGCAGCCAGCGCGGCCGGCGGTCGACGTCGGGGGCGGTGTCGTCGGTGATGACAGGCCGTTCCGCCGGCTCGTCGGTGCTGCGCTGCGGCGGGACCGGGAGCGCAGCGGTGGGCTGGAGGAGCGTCACGACCTCCGCGCGGCCCTGGGACAGCGCAGCGACGCGGTCGGCGAGGTCGGAGCCCTCGTCCCCGGTGACCCGGGTGGCCAGGCCGAGCGGCACGGCGAGCGCAGCGCCGTACAGCCGCTGGTTGAGGCGCGCGTGCCGCAGGCCGCGGCCGTCGAGGCTCTCCATGGTGCGGTGTACGTTGCGCAGCGACACGGTGACGCGCCCGTCGCTCAGCGCACCGCGGCGAGGCTGCACGACGACGCGGTCGATCGCCTCCCACGGCAGCCCGCGCCACTGGGCGCCGAGCCGGACGCGGACCCCCATCTCGTCGGCGATCAGCAGCGGTGTCCGCGAGTCGAGCAGGCTACGGAGGAAGACCGCGGCGACCACCCCGAGGGCGATGCAGAGCACCCAGTCGAGCGCCGCGCCGGTGCCGACCGCCCGCCACAGGTAGGCGATGGCGATCGCCGAGGCGGCAGCGCCGATGAGTGCCGAGACGACGGCGTTGCGGCGTACCTCCACCTGCTCCGGCGCCCCGGTCGCGTCCTGCCCGATCCCGGACCTGTGGAGCTCGTCGGCCTCGCCGACGGCCTGCTCGACCGGCTGAGCGCTCACATCTCTCCCTGGAGGGTGGTGATGACCCCGTCGAGGTCATCGGGCTTGATCAGGACGTCACGTGCCTTCGAGCCCTCGCTCGGCCCCACCACGCCGCGGCTCTCGAGGATGTCCATGAGCCGGCCCGCCTTGGCGAAACCGACACGCAGCTTGCGTTGCAGCATCGAGGTCGACCCGAACTGCGTGGAGACGACGAGCTCGATCGCCTGGACCACCAGATCCATGTCGTCGCCGATGTCGTCGTCGAGCTCCCGCTTGGCAGCGGCGGGGGCGGTGACGTCGTCGCGGTAGCTCGGCTGCAGCTGCTCCTTGCAGTGCTTGACCACCTGGTGGATCTCCGACTCGGTGACCCACGACCCCTGCACGCGCACCGGCTTGGACGCGCCCATCGGGAGGAACAGCCCGTCGCCCTGGCCGACCAGCTTCTCCGCGCCCGGCTGGTCGAGGATCACCCGGCTGTCGGCCAGGCTCGAGGTCGCGAAGGCCAGGCGGGAAGGCACGTTGGCCTTGATGAGCCCGGTGACCACGTCGACGCTCGGCCGCTGCGTCGCCAGCACCAGGTGGATGCCGGCAGCGCGAGCGAGCTGGGTGATCCGGACGACCGCGTCCTCGACGTCGCGTGGGGCGACCATCATCAGGTCGGCCAGCTCGTCGACGACCACCAGCAGATAGGGGTACGGCGCGAGCACGCGCTCGCTGCCCGGCGGCACCTGCACCTTGCCGGCCCGGACCGCCTTGTTGAAGTCGTCGACGTGCCGGAATCCGAACGCGGCGAGGTCGTCGTACCGCATGTCCATCTCGCGCACCACCCACTGGAGGGCCTCGGCGGCCTTCTTCGGGCTGGTGATGATCGGGGTGATGAGGTGCGGGATGCCCTCGTAGGCGTTGAGCTCGACGCGCTTGGGGTCGACCATGATCATGCGGACCTCGTCCGGCGTGGACCGCATCAGGAGGGAGGTGATCATCGAGTTGATGAAGCTCGACTTGCCGGAGCCGGTGGCGCCCGCGACGAGCAGGTGCGGCATCTTGGCGAGGTTCGCGACGACGAAGCCGCCCTCCACGTCCTTGCCGAGCCCGACGATCATCGGGTGGTGGTCGTTGCGGGCGTTGCCCGACCGCATGACGTCGCCGAGGGAGACGATCTCCTTGTCGGTGTTCGGGATCTCGATGCCGATGGCGCTCTTGCCGGGGATCGGACTGAGGATCCTGACATCGGCGCTGGCCACGGCGTAGGCGATGTTCTTGCCGAGCGCGGTGACCTTCTCGACCTTGACCGCGGGGCCCAGCTCGACCTCGTAGCGGGTGACCGTGGGGCCGCGGGTGTAGCCGGTGACCTGCGCGTCGATGTCGAACTGCTCGAGCACCTCGGTGAGCCGGCCGACGACCGCGTCCGACGCCTTGGTGCGGGCGCGGTGGGGGCTGCCCGGCTTCAGGGTCTCGTGGCTGGGCAGCGAGTAGGTGATGTCGCCGGACAGCGCCAGCTGCTCCACCCGCGCCGGCAGCGGGGTGTGGGCAACGGGGTCCGGCTGCGGGGCGGCGGGGTCGGGGTGCTGGGCGGCGTCGGCGTCGACCGCGGTGCTGCCGCTGCGCTGGCGGCCCTGCTCGGGGATGTCAGCGCCGGGCTCCACCATGACCGGTGAGTCGTACGCCGGGTCGCCCTCGGGGGTGAAGTCGTCCTCGGCCATCGCGCCGACCCGTCGCCGGGTGCGGCCACGCCGGAGCGAGGGGGCCGCCTCGCCGTCCGCCCGCGGCTGCCCTTCGGGCCCTTCGCCACCCTCGGCGCCGGGACGCGATCGTCCGAGCAGCCGGTCGCGCAGCGCCCGGAGGCGGGTGGGCACCTTGTAGACCGGGGTGGCGGTCACGACCAGCAACCCGAAGACCGCGAGCAGGACGAAGATCGGGACCACGACGAACGGGGTGCGGAGCAGGTCCATGCCCAGTGAGCCGACCACGAAGCCGAGGGCGCCGCCGGCACTCTGCAGGGCCTCGGTGTCGCTGCCCTCGGGGCTGCCGTGGGCAAGGTGGACCAGGCCGAGGACGCCGAAGGTCAGCGCGCCCCAGCCGATGACCTGGCGGCCCACCGGGCCCTTGCGCTCGGGGTTGCGCATGATGACCACACCGGCGGCGACGAGCAGCAGCGGAACGAACCAGCCCAGCAGGCCGACCGACCCGTTGACGACCGTGCGGGTGCTCTCTCCCACGGCGCCGGGGAGCCGCCACCAGACCGCCGCGGCGACGACCACGGCGAGGGCGATCAGGAGCAGTCCCCCGCCGTCCCTGCGGTGGTCCGCGTCGAGCCCCTTGGCGCCCTGTCCGATCCGGCGTACGACGGCGCCGACGCCGTGCGCCACGGCGGACCAGAGGGTGAGGAGTCCCCGACCGAGCCAGGCGAACAGGCGGAAGACCGGGCCCGGACCGTTGCGGACCGCACGCGGTGCCGGTCGCTTGGAGCGGGTCGACCCGGACCGGGAGCCGCTCCTGGTCGAGCCGGTACGCCGCGATGAGCTGGAGGTCGTCCGGGAACCGGAACGGCTGGACCCCTCCTTGCCGGAGGTGCCCGAGGTCCGCGACGCCGGGGGGGAAGACGTACGGGTCGCCATGGTCAGGAGGCTACGGGATCGTCACTCCCGTCACAGGGATCACACGCCGCCCGCTCGAGCCGCCCCTCATGTCTGGTCGAGCCGCCCCTCATGTCTGGTCGAGCCGCCCCTCATGTCTGGTCGAGCCGCCTCTCATGTTGGCGAGCAGCATCCTGGGCGGG
>CADCUI010000077.1 GCA_902805845.1 uncultured Nocardioidaceae bacterium | reverse complement strand
GCATCTCCGAGGACGACCCGGAGTACTACAACATCAGCGACGTCGAGTATGCGCAGCGCGTCACCTACTCCGGGGAGTTCCTGCATGCGGCCCCGTGGTCCGTGGGGTCGCAGGGCGCGGCGAACGTCAGCCACGGGTGCGTCGGGATGAGCACGGCGGACGCCGGCTGGCTGTACTCGGTCACCCGTCGTGGCGACGTCGTCGAGGTGACCGGCTCGGACCGGCCCATGGAGGCGACCAACGGCTACGGGGACTGGAACGTGTCCTGGAGCGACTACAAGACCGGATCAGCGCTCGACTGACCGTCTCTGACCGTCTCTGCCGACCCGCCCACGATGTCTGGCCGAGCCGCCCACGATGTCTGGCCGAGCCGCCCACGATGAGGGCCAGGCCGCCCACGATGAGGGCCAGGGTGAGGCGGCAAGCGCGCGGGGGCCGCTGATCGTCCACAGCTGCACTTGTGTGGGCCTTCTCCGGATGTCGGCGACGCGGTGGTCAGCGGGTCCCCACGGCAGGCGCATCGTGCCGCCATGTCACTGGAGATCTCGTACGACGACCTCGCGCCCAGCGGAGCTGATCTTCCGCCCAGCCCCTTCACGTCCGCCGACGCGCTGAGGCACGGCGTCACGCGGTGGACGCTGGCACAGCTGGTGCAGAGCGGTCAGGTACGCCGGGTTCTCATCGACGTCTATGTGGACGGCAGGCTGCCCGACACCCTGGAGCTGAGAGCCCGAGCGGTGCGGGTCGTGCTCCCCCCACATGCTGTGGTCGTCGACCGGAGCGCCGCCTGGCTGTGGGGGGTCGACCTCCGTGAGAAGTCCGAGCTCGAGACGCCCCCACCGCTCGCGGTCTTCGTCGCACCCGGTCACAAGCGGCTGACACGGCCCCAGGCGACGGGCGGCGAGCGCACCTTAGAGCCGAGCGACCTGCGGTCGTTCGAGGGGCTGCAGGTCACCTCACCGATCCGGACGGCCCTCGACCTCGCCTGTGGCCTGGCGCGGTACGAAGCCCTTGCTGCTCTCGACGCCTTCGCGCGGCTGCACGGCATCACGACGTTCGACCTGATGGCTCAGCTGTCTCGCTACCGCGGCCGGCGCGGCGTCGTACAAGCCCGGAGTCTGGTGCCGCTGATGGACGGGCGCGCCGAGTCGGCGGGGGAGTCGTTCACCCGTCTGGCCATGCTCGACGGGCAGCTGCCTCGGCCGACGCTGCAGCACTGGGTGATCGACGACGGCCGACGGGTCTACCGGCTTGATCTCGCCTATCCGGACCTGAAGATCTGCGTCGAGTACGACGGGGTCGACTACCACTCCTCGGCGGAGCAGCGAGCCGCGGACGCGAGGCGGCGGAGCTGGCTGCGCGAGCGGGGCTGGTGGGTCCTTGTCGTCACCAAGGAGTCGTTCGCCGGCAGCGCCCTGGACGAGTGGTTGCACCAGGTCAAGGCAGCGGTCCGCGACCGGAGCCGGTGATGCGCCAGCACCCGCCACGGTCCCGCATGGAGGGCGGATCGGGCAGACATGGAGGGCGGGTCGGGCAGACATGGAGGGCGGGTCGGGCAAGGGATTGCTCCCCGCCCGACCCGCCTTCAGCCCGTGCCTGCCTTCAGCCCGTGCCCGCCCTCAGCCCGTGCCTGCCTTGAGCCTGCTCGTGCTACTTCTCGCTGCTGCCGGGGTCGGTGGAGGACCGACCTTCGATCGCCGCGGGCGCGGCGTGGCTGCCCGAGCGGACCGGCTGGCGGCCGTCACCGTTCGAGTGCCCGTCGGCATGGCCGTTCGAGTGCCCGTTCGTGTGACCGTCCTGGATGGCCAGCTCGTGCTCCGCGTGCGCGCGCGCCTCCTCGAGCTGCTCGCGGGTGGGCTTGCGGATGTTGTCACCGAACCAGTACTTCGACGCCTTGCTCCGCAGCTGCATGACCCGCACCTTGCGGGCCGCCACACCGTTGAGGTCCGTCCCCGCAGGCGCCTCGTAGACCTTCTCCTCGTCACGCGCCATGAGCGTGTACGCCTCCTCCGCGGAGATCGGCGCGTGACGCTCGGAGTAGCCACCGTCGGGCGACCGCATGATGACACCGGTCTCGTAGCCGTGCAGCAGCTTGGCCTCGTCGGAACGCTGCAGGGAGATGCACCAGCGTCGGGCGAGCCAGAACGCCAGCGGCGGCAGCACGAAGATCGCGACCCGCATGAAGTACGTGATGTGGTTCAGGTTCAGGTTGAACAGCACCGCCAGGATGTCGTTGCCACCCGCGGCCCACAGCAGGCCGTAGAACGTCATCATCGCGGCCAGGAACGCCGTGCGGTTCGGAGCGTTGCGCGGCCGCTCGAGGAGGTGGTGCTCGCTCTTGTCGCCGGTGATCCAGGCCTCGATGAACGGGTAGAACAGGATGCCGGTGAGGATCAGCATCGGGGCGATCTGCCCCGGGATGATGACGCTCCAGGTGGCCGTCACACCGAAGATGCTGGTCTCCCAGCCGGGGAAGATCCGGAGCAGGCCTTCGGCCACCCCCATGTACCAGTCAGGCTGCGAGCCGGCGGTGACCTCGGCGGGGTTGTAGGGACCGAAGCGCCACACCGGGTTGATCGACATCAGCCCGCCCATGAGGGCCGTGATGCCGAACACCACGAAGAAGTACCCTCCGGCCTTCGCGGCGTAGATCGGCATCATCGGGTAGCCGACGACGTTCTCGTTGGTGCGGCCCGGGCCGGGCCACTGGGTGTGCTTCTGGTAGACGAGCAGCATCATGTGCGCCCCGATGAGCGCGAGCAGCAGCCCGGGGATGAGCAGCACGTGGGCGATGTAGAGCCTGGGGATGATCAGGTCGCCGGGGAACTCGCCGCCGAAGAGGAAGAACGACATGTAGGTGCCCACCACCGGGGTGGCCTTGACCAGCCCGTCGGCGATGCGGAGCCCGGTGCCCGACAGCAGGTCGTCGGGCAGCGAGTAGCCGGCGAACCCCTCCAGGATGCCCAGCAGCAGCAGCACGCCGCCGATCAGCCAGTTGATCTCGCGCGGCTTGCGGAAGGCTCCGGTGACGAACACGCGGATGAGGTGGACGAACATCGCCGCGATGAACAGCATCGCTGCCCAGTGGTGCATCTGCCGCATCAGCAGACCGGCACGCACGTCGAAGGAGATGTCCAGCGTGGACGCGTAGGCCTCGGACATGTGCAGGCCGCGGAGGGCGTCGTAGGAGCCGTTGTAGACGACCTCGGCCATGCTCGGCTTGTACCAGAGGCTGAGGAACACTCCGGTGATCAGGAGTACGACGAAGCTCCACAGCGCGATCTCGCCCAGCATGAACGACCAGTGGTCGGGGAAGACCTTGCGGATCTGCTTCTTCGCCAGCCCCGCCATCCCGGTGCGCTCGTCGGCGTAGTTGGCAGCCGCGCCGATCTTCGACGGCTTCGCCGGCTTGACGGCGGCCTTGGCGTTGGTGCTCATGTTCCGTCCCGTTCCCAGAAGCTCGGGCCCACCGGCTCCGTGAAGTCGCGTGTGGCGATGAGATAACCCTCCTCGTCCACGGCGATCGGCAGCTGGGGAAGCCCCCGGGCAGCCGGACCGAAGATGACCTTGCCGTTGTCGGCGAGGTCGAAGGTGGACTGATGGCAGGGGCACAGCAGGTGGTGCGTCTGCTGCTCCCACAAGGAGATCGGACACCCGACGTGGGTGCAGATCTTGGAGTAGGCGAGGATCCCGGCCACTCCCCAGTTCTCCCGGTCCTGGGAGGGCGTGATGTCGTCCGGCTGCATCCGTACGACGATCAGGGCGGCCTTCGCCTTGGCGGCCTGGAGCTCGACGCCCTCGATGGGCTCGGAGTCGTACTCCTCGGGGTTGAAGAAGACGTCCGGCTCGGCGTTGATGAGCTGGCCCATCCGGATCTCCTCGGGCCTGATCGGGGTGCCGGACACGTCGTTGACGATCCGCATGCCCTCCCGCCAGACCGTCTTGTACCAGCCCTCGGGAGGCAGCGGCCCCAGGTCCCGCAGGGCCACCACGGCGGGAAGTGCGAGGGCCCCCATCGCGCCGAGGAGCGAGTTGCGGATCAGGGGCCGTCGACCGATGCCGGAGTCGCTGAGGCCGGTCTCGAATGCGGCCACCGCCTCGGTCCGATCATCGTCCGAGGACCGCACCGGGTGGCGCATCTCGACGACCTCGGTGTCGTTCATCAGCTTGCGCGACCAGTGGATCGCGCCGACGCCGATGAGCAGCAGCGCGAGGCCTAGCGTCACCCCGAGGGCCACGTTGGAGGCGCCCAGGCCGAGGAAGACCGTGGGATTTTCCCCGATGCCGAGGGTGAAGTAGGCGACGCAGAACAGGATCGCCATGACGCTGGACAGCCCGAACATCGTCGCGATCTGGCGCTCGGCGCGCTTCTCCGCGGCCGGGTCGACGTCGGTCGGCCTCGGGACGTGGGCGGGCAGCCCCGGGTCGGCGACCGGGTCGGAGTCGGTGCGGGCGATCTCCCGGGACTGCGACTCCTGGTCCGGGACGATGTCGGTCACGCCTTGGCCCCCTTCCGTGTCGATCGGGCGGTGTGCGACGCGATCCAGACGGCGAAGGCCACGCAGGCCCCGATGCCGAACACCCAGGCCGCCATGCCCTCGGAGACCGGACCGTAGGACCCCAGCTGCGCTCCGCCGTACGCCGGGGACTCCTCGAGGTTCCGGAGGTAGGCGATGATCTGCCGCTTCTCCTCGGGCTTGAGCACCTCGTCGGAGAAGACCGGCATCTGCTGCGGCCCGGTGAGCATGGCCTCGTAGACGTGCTTGGGCTCGACCCCCTGCAGCGTGGGCGCGTACTTGCCGCCCGGCAGGGCTCCACCGGAGGCCGCGAAGTTGTGGCAGGCAGTGCAGTTGGTCCGGAAGAACTCGCCGCCCCGGACGATCGCCTCCTCGCGCTCGTCCTCGGGGATCGCGTCGGGGGAGTACTCCTCCTCCGACGGCACCACCGGGCCGGGGCCGAGGGAGGCGACGAACGCCGCGAGCGCCTCGACCTCCTCGTCGGTGTACACGTGCCGGCGGTCGGCTCCCTGCGGGCCCGGGGCGGCCAGCGGCATCCGGCCGGTGCCGACCTGGAAGTCCACCGACGCGGCACCCACGCCGACCAGCGGCGGGCCGTACCAGCCGGTGGTGCTGTCGACCCCTTCGCCGTTCTTGCCGTGGCAGGTGGAGCAGCCCACGAGGAAGAGCTCGCGCCCCTTGGCCACCGTGTCGGTGTCGGAGCTGGTGGCGTCGTCGGCCGACGCGGGGGAGAGCGCGGTGTACAGCCCGCCGGTGAGGAGCAGCGCGAACATCAGCACGACCGGGCCGGCGAACCGGCTGCGCCGTCGGGCTGAAAGTCGAGCGGTCAGGAGTCGCACGTGGAGGTCCTCGTCATCCGTCTGCTGGGGGTTCGCCGGTCAGCTGCATCCGGACTGCTACTGAAGAAGGTAGATCGTCGCGAAAAGGCCGATCCACACGACGTCGACGAAGTGCCAGTAGTACGACACGACGATCGCGGTGACGGCCTGCTCGTGGGTGAACTTGCGGGCGAGGTAGGTGCGCCCCAGGACGTAGAGGAAGGCGATCAGCCCGCCGGTGACGTGGAGGCCGTGGAAGCCGGTGGTGAGGTAGAACCCGGAGCCGTACGCCGAGGACGACAACGTGAGCTCCTGGTGGATGAGCTCGGTGTACTCCAGCGCCTGGCCGCCGATGAACACCGCGCCCATGACGTAGGTGAGGACGAACCACTCGCGCAGCCCCCACCCCGGCACGTCGAGGATGCTGCCCTTCCGACCGACCTGGCCGCGCTCGGCTGCGAAGACGCCGAGCTGGCAGGTCAGGGAGGAGAGCACCAGGATGGTGGTGTTGACCGAGGCGAACGGCACGTTGAGCTTCGCGGTCTCCTGCGCCCAGAGCTCCGGCGAGACCGCGCGGATCGTGAAGTAGGCGGCGAACAGGGCGGCGAAGAACATCAGCTCGGAGGCCAGCCAGATGATCGTCCCGACGCTCACCATGCTCGGCCGGTCGTGCTGCCCGTGGAGGCGGGACGCGGGGATCACAGCTGTCGATGTCGCCACAGCTGTCATTATGTCCCGGCCGGGCCCGGGAGGCACGCCGACCCCCTCACGGTTCGGTGCCTAGTGTGGGAGCGTGCTGGTGCGGACACACGGCGGGTCGGACCACGACCTGCCCCCCTTCGGGCTGTCCCGCGTCTTCACCGAGTGGGACGCCAGCCTCTTCGTCACGGTCGCGGTCCTGTGGGTGTGTGGCGCATATCTCTACGGGGTGTGGCGGCTCCGCTCGCGCGGCGACCGGTGGCCCGCGGGGCGGACGCTGGCGTTCGTGGGCGCCGGGATGGGCTCGTTCTACCTCGCCACCTCCTCGGGGCTGGCGGCCTACGACACCACGCTGCTGAGCGTGCACATGGTGCAGCACATGGTGCTGACCATGCTGGTCCCGCTGGCGCTGGCGCTCGGGGCGCCGGTGACGCTGGCGCTGCGCACCCTTCCCGGCCGACCGCGCGGCTGGCTGCTCGCGGTCCTGCACTCCCCGGTGGTGCGCGCGCTGTCCTTCCCGCCGCTGACCTTCGCCCTGTTCGTGCTGAGCCCGTGGGCGCTCTACTTCACCGGCTGGTACGACGCGTCGCTGCGGTCGACCTACGTCCACGAGGCGATGCACGTCCACCTGGTGCTCGTGGGCGCCCTCTTCCTGTGGCCCCTGGTCGGGGTGGACCCGGTCCCCGGACGGGTGGCGTACCCGTTCCGGATGCTGCTGCTGGTGATGACCCTGCCGTTCCACGCCTTCCTCGGCGTCACGATCATGAACCAGGAGAAGGTCATCGGAGGCTCCTGGTACGCCCACCTGCCCATGTCCTGGCTGCCCGATCCCGCCGAGGACCAGCACCTGGCCGGCGGCATCCTCTGGGGCACCGGCGACGTCGTCGGGCTGGTGTTCTTCGTCGTGCTGTTCGTGCAGTGGGTGCGGTCCTCGATGCGCGAGGCGGAGCGTGAGGACCGGCGCCTGGATCGGATGGAGCGCCGGTCCGAGTACGATCACGCCCGTGACTGAGGCCACCCCGCCCCGCAAGCCGTTGACGGTCCTCGTCTACAGCGACGACGCGACCGTGCGCAACGAGGTACGGCTGGCGCTGGGCCCCCGGCCGCACCCTGACCTCCCGGCGTTGGACTACCTGGAGGTGGCCACCGAGCCGATGGTGATCGCGCACATGGACACCGGCACGGTCGACCTCGCCATCCTCGACGGCGAGGCCGTGCCCGCCGGTGGGCTCGGGATCGCCCGCCAGCTCAAGGACGAGATCTTCGGGTGCCCCCCGCTCCTGGTGCTGATCGGCCGCCCCCAGGACGCGTGGCTGGCGACCTGGTCGCGCGCCGACGCCGCGGTGCTGCACCCGATCGACCCGCTGCAGCTCGCCGACGTCGTCACCCGCCTCGTCCGCGGGCGCGTCCCGGCGAAGAACTGACCGGCCGGGTGTCCCACAGCTGGCCGGAGGTCCTGGCAGCGCTGACCGCCCGTGCCGACCTGGACGCGGAGCAAGCGGCCTGGGCGATGGCCGAGATCCTGTCGGGTGACGCGACGCCCGCTCAGATCGCGGGATTCGCGGTCGCGCTGCGCACCAAGGGGGAGACCGTCGACGAGCTCGCCGGGCTGGTCGAGGCGATGTACGCCCACGCCGTTCCGCTGGAGCTGGAGGGCCGCTGGCTGGACGTCGTCGGCACCGGCATGGACCGGTCGATGTCGGTCAACATCTCGACGATGGCGGCGATCGTCGCCGCCGGGGCAGGCGCGCGGGTGATCAAGCACGGCAACCGGTCGGCTTCCTCCCAGTCGGGGTCCGCGGACGTGCTCGAGGTGCTCGGGGTGAGGCTGGACCTCGCGCCTGCGCAGGTGGCCGGGCTGGCGCAGCAGGTGGGCATCGCCTTCGCCTTCGCCCCGGCGTTCCACCCCGCGCTGCGCCACGCGGCGGTGCCCCGACGGGAGCTGGGCATCGGCACGACGTTCAACCTGCTCGGCCCGCTGGCGAACCCGGCCCGGCCCGCCGCCCAGGCGATCGGCTGCGCCGACTCGCGCATGGCGCCGGTGATGGCCGGGGTCTTCGCCGCCCGCGGCGTGGACGCCTGGGTGTTCCGTGGCGACGACGGCCTCGACGAGCTGACGACGACCACCACCTCGCGGGTCTGGGTGGTGGCGGACGGCGAGGTGGTCGAGACGACCGTCGACGCCGAGGACGTGGGGTTGCCACGGGCGGTGGCGGACGACCTCCGCGGCGGTGACGCCGCCTCGAACGCCGACGTCGTACGCCGGCTCGTCGCGGGCGAGCGGGGGCCGGTCCGGGACGCGGTGGCCCTCAACGCCGGGGCGGCGCTGGCCGTCTACGCCGGGGAGGGCGGCGAGCCGATCGACGTGCTGCGCCGCGGGGTCGAGCAGGCCGAGGAGGCCCTCGACAGCGGTGCCGCGAAGGCGCTGCTCGACCGGTGGGTGGCCGCGAGCGCCGACCTGGGCTGACGGGTCACCCGTGCTGAGGCCGCGGCCTCGCTCGGCGCAGGGCGCCTAGCGACCGACGGCGTGGCCGAGAAGTGCCACGCCGGTGCGCAGGTCACGCCCACGCACGGCCCGGGAGGCGAGGAAGGCGGCGTGCAACCGCGACGTCAGGTGGCCCCGCGCCGCCCGGGCAGCCCGGGCCCAGCCGCGGTCAGCACAGGTCCGGGCCACCGAGTGGAAGTAGGCCTTCTCCTCCTGGAACCGGGCACCGGTCATGGCCCTCACCGCAGAGTCGCTCGAGGCGTGCCTGCGGTAGCGGAAGGTCGGCTCAGGGTCCACCACGAGGGCGCCGCCGTCGAGGACGACGTCCATGAGCAGCGCCAGGTCCTGGACCACGTCCAGCCCCAGCCGGAACCCGATGCGCTGGATGACCTCGCGCCGCCAGCAGAGCGAGGGGAAGTAGGTCCAGTTGCCGCGCAACAGGCTCACCGCCAGGTTCTCGCCACTGAGGACGGCGGCCTCCCGGGTGCGGGGGCGGGTGATGGACTTGACGCGGTCGGTGAGCGGCCGGACGGGCTCTCCGGCGCCGTCCATGACCTCGACCCCGGGCTGGACGACCGTGGTCGTGGGGTGGCGTGCCACCGTGCGGCCCAACGAGGACACGTAGTGCGGGAGCAGCAGGTCGTCGGCGCCCATCACCACGACGTAGTCGGCACCCGCGAGGGCCAGCGCCTTGCGATAGTTCGCGTTCGCGCCGAGGTTGTCCTCGTTGCGCAGGTAGGTGACCCGGCGGTCGGTGAGACCTGAGAGGAACTGGTGCGCGGCCGGGTCCGGCATGGCGTCCTCGACCACCGTGAGGTGCCAGTCGTCGGAGTCCTGGGCGAGGACGCTGCCCACCGCTGCCTTCATGAGCGCGATGTCGCCGTAGAACGGCATGAGGATGTCGAAGCGGTGGCTCACACGGGTTCCTCGACGACGGGTCGGGCGGCTGCGTCGTTGTCCGGGTCGAGCGTCGGTGCGGCGACGCGCCGGCGGGACGCGGCGAGGAGGCCTCCCGGTGTCAGCAGGGCACCGATCAGCATCGCGCCCGCGACCACGACGATGAGCACGATCACCGGGGAGGGCGCCGTGACCCAGCTCGAGGAGCCGGACAGGGGGCTCTCGGCCGTCTCCCGCGTCAGCACGTGCGTCGCCGAGACGGCGTGGGCGGCGGTGAGGAGAGGGACCGCTACGGCCAGGAGGGCCGGAGGTGGGCCGGTCGGCCGGTGGCGGTCGACGAGGGCGGCGAGCAGCACGGGGACGCCGACCGCGAACGGCAGGGCGTAGCGCCCCTGCCAGACCGCGCCCAGCTGTGCGTACGTCGCGGTCGTGATCACGACCTGGGCGCCCAACCACACCCCGACAGCACCGGCGAGGACGAACCACCAGGTCCGAGGCATCCGCCGGGAGGCGGCGGCGAGGAGCAACACCGCTGCGCCGATCACGGTGGCGTAGACCACCGTGGGCGCCGGTTCGCTCCGCGTCGGAAAGGCGGCGATGGTCTGCAGGACCCACAGCGGGGCAAGCCCGAGCGCGCTGGTGAAGGGGTCCTGCAGTGCCAGGTCCTCCTCCCGGGTCAGGGAGTTGGGAGCCGCGAGCCTCGTCCACAGCAGCGCCGCCGCCACGGCCGCCACCACGAGGGTCGCGGCTGCCGCGGAGAGCCATCGATGGCGGTGCGCGATCGCAGTCAGGCGGGCCCTCCCGAGGAAGGGCAGCGCGACGGCGAGGACGAGGACCAGCCATACCGGCCCGAGGAGCCGGGTGGTGGCCAGGACGGCGGCCGCCACGGCTGCGACCAGGACGAGTCGGCGCTCCACGGCGGGCGCCGTCGTCGGCGCCCTCAGCGCCAGCAGCGCGCTCCAGAGGGCGAGCCCGGAGCCCATCTCGACGCCGTTGGGCGCGCCCAGGGAGAGGCTGTAGACCATCACGGGCGTCATCGCGAGCCCCGCGCCGAGCAGCGGCCAGGCGGTGCGGAACCCCACGCCGAGGGCGTAGCCGGCGCACCACACGATTGCCGCGCCGAGCAGGGCAGCCACCACCCGCAGTGCGTAGACGTTCGCAGAGCCGGAGAAGAGGGAGGCCGGCTTGCCGACGAGCCAGTAGAAGACGGGGTTGTACCTCGCTGCGGCGCTCGCCACCTCGACGTAGCCGTCGGGAAGCTCGGCCGCCGCGTTGCAGTTGTCCGGCCCCGTGTAGTCGTAGCTCTCGCAGACGGGCCGGGCCGCCTCCACCAGGGAGGCCGGGACCTCGACGTAGTCGCCACGCCCGGCCACCACGGGCCGCGAGGAGGGGAGGAGCTGGCCGTGTGCCACCGCGGCTGCCCGGTAGGCGTGGTCGAACTCGTCGATGCCGCGGAACGGGGGGAGCGAGAGGATCCAGGCCACCTGCACGAGGAGCACCCCCGCCGTCAGCAGGGACGCCCGAAGGACGGGGCGGCTCATGCGGCGGCGCCCTCCGGGACGTCGGACGTCGTGGCCGACGCGGGGCCGCAGCCGTGGGACGCCTCGGCGATCGCCTGGGAGCGCACCAGCCGGGTGATCCGTGCCTCGAGCGCGGTGATCCGGCGGTAGATGCCCAGCCACGTCACGGCCGATACCACGACGAAGGCGTAGAGAACCAGGTCGGTGCCGCGGCCCACACCCAGCAGCTGCGCCAGCCTCGTGACCAGCTCGGGGAAGAGCACCGAGAGGCCGGACACCAGCAGCAGGGTCATCGCCAGCAGCCGGCGTACGGCGAGGTGCCGTGGGGACGGTCCCAGCCTGGCCGTGGCGACGGCGACTGCCGTGAAGGCGACGAGCAACAGCAGCTTGATCGTCATCAGCTTGCGTACAACCGGTGCACGAAGAGGTCGAACACGACGTTGAGGGCGTTCAGCCCAGGCTGCCCCTTCGCACGGGAGTAGTCGGTGTAGGCGATGGCGACCGGCAGCTCGCGGTAATTGAGCCGGCGGGTGGCGACGTGGTGCAGCAGCTCGCTGGCATGGGCCATGCCCGCCAGCTGGAGGTCGAGGTCGACGACCGCTCGTCGACTGAGCACGCGGAGGCCGTTGTGGGTGTCGGTGAGACGCAGGCCCGTCGTCGCACGGGTGAACGCGACGGCGCCGCGGAGCAGCACCCGACGCAGCACGGGAACCTCCGACGCGCGGGTGAGGAAGCGGGACCCGAGCACCACGTCGACAGCCTCCGCGCGGGCGACCGCGACCATCCGGGCGGCGTCGCCGGCGTCGTGCTGCCCATCGGCGTCGAAGGTCACCACGAACGAGGTGTCGGGACGGGCGAGGGCGAAGCTGACCCCGGTCTGCAGGGCTGCTCCCTGCCCGAGGTTGGTGGCATGGCGCAGCACCGTGGCGCCTGCGGACCGGGCGACCGAGGCGGACCCGTCCGCGCTGCCGTCGTCGACACAGACGACGTGCCGGAAGTGCCGGTGCAGCCCCGCGACGACGTCGGCGACCACCGTCGCCTCGTTGTGCATCGGCACCACCACGCAGACGTCGTCGTGGCGGGAGGAGGCGGGCCCGCCCGCCGCATCACTGTCCTGGCCGTGCTCGGCACGCATGGAGGCTCTCCTTCCGCCTCCACCGACCTTAAGTCACTAAAAGGGTGGTTCGGGGGGGAATGCCGGAATCGATGCGCCTGCGCAGCTCACTCCAGGCCGAGCGAGAAGGCGGCCTCGAGGTCGTGCTGGGAGTAGGTGCGGAACGCGATGTGGGTCTCGGTGGCCGTCACGCCGGGCACCTTGTTGACCTGGTCGGCGACGACGTCCGCGACCGCCTCGTGGCCCCGCACGCGCACCATCGCGATCAGGTCGATCTGCCCCGTCACCGAGTAGACCTCGCTGACTCCCTCGAGCGCGGCGACTGCCTCGGCGACCTCGGGGATGCGCGCGACGTCGGCGTTGATGAACACGATGGCGGTGATCATGCGCCCAACCTAGCCGCCGTGCGGCCGCTCAGCTGTCGAAGGCTGCCAGGGTGCGCCGCGAGGCCTCGACAGCGTCGTGAACGGCCAGGTGGCCGGCGGCCCCGGCGAGCGGGCACGACCACTCGCCGTCCACGTGCACCAGCCGCACGCCGTCGGACTCGAGCCACCGCAGCACGAGCTCGACCTCCTCGGCGGTGGCGGCGGGGAGCGGGCCGGGCCCCGGCACGACGGTCTCGGCCACCGCCTGGAGCCCGAGGACCCACAGCGTGGCGTCCGCCCCGGGCGGGATGACGCCGGCGGCGGCGAGCCGGCCGTGGCGGATCACGTGCACCACCCAGCGGCCGTCCTCCTTGCGGGCCGCCACCAGCTCCGGGCAGCGGCTCAGCGCCCGCAGCCGTTGGGTGCGGGCGGCGCCGCGGAGCAGCGCCGAGAGCCGGTCGCGGATCCGTGCGGCCTCCTCGAACCGCTCCGAGCCGGCCAGGGCGTCCATGCGGCTCCGCAGGGTGCGGACCACGTCGGCCGGTGAGGAGTCCAGGCTGTGGCGCAGGCGACCGACCAGGCGGTCGTAGTCCTCGGCGCTGACGCTGGCGTCGCACGGCGAGACGCACCGGCCCATCTCGGCGAGGGCGCACGGCGTGAGAGCAGGCGTGCGCGGCAGCCGGCCACCGCACTGCCGGATCGGGAACGACTCGTGCAGGGCGGCGACCGCATGCTCGGCCGACGTGCGGCTCGCGTAGGGACCGAGGTAGTCCGCGCCGTCGTCGATGACCCGGCGGACCAGGGCGAGCCGCGGCCACGGCTCGGAGGTGAGCTTCACCCAGTGCACTCGCTCGGGGAACCGTGAGCGCCGGTTGAACTTCGGCTTGTGCTCGGCGATGAGCCGCAGCTCACGCACACCCGCCTCGAGGGTGGTCGCGCAGACGATGCCCTCCACGTGGGAGGCCAGCGTGACCATCTGGCCCATGCGCGAGCGCGTCTCGGAGGCCGTGAAGTAGCCGCGCACGCGTTGGCGGAGGTCTTTGGAGGTGCCGACGTAGAGCGCCCGCCCGGCGGCGTCCCGGAACAGGTAGACGCCCGGCTCGTGCGGCAGGTGCTCGGCCAGGTGACGCTTGCGCCGCTGCGCCTGCGTGACCCTGGACGTGAAGGTCTGGAGCTCCTCGAGGGTGTGGACGCCGAGGTTGCCCAGCCGCCCGATCATCGCGTGCAGCACGTCGACCGTGGCGCGGGCGTCCTCCAGCGCCCGGTGGTTCGGCACCGTCGTCGACCCGAAGAGCCGGGCCAACGAGGCCAGCTTGCAGTTGGGCGTCTCGTCGCGGGTGACCACCCGGCGGGCGAGGACCGCGGTGTCCAGGACCTCGAAACGTGGCCACGGCCGCCCCTGCTCGGTGGCGAAGTGCCGCAGGAAGCCCACGTCGAAGGGCGCGTTGTGCGCCACCAGGACGCAGCCGGCGGCGAACTCGAGGAACTGCGGGAGCACCTGCTCGATCGGGGGCGCGTCGGCGACCATCCGGTCGGTGATGCCGGTCAGCACGGCGATGAACGGCGGGATCGCGGCGGACGGGTTGACGAGGGTCTGGAACTCGCCGAGGACCTCGCCGCCGCGCACCTTGACCGCACCCACCTCGGTGATCATCGACCCGGCGACGGCGGAGCCGCCGGTCGTCTCGAGGTCGACGACGCAGAACGTGACGTCGCGCAGCGGCCGTCCCAGGTCGTCGAAGCTCCGCTGCGACTCCCACCGCTGGTCGGGAGCCACCGCCGCAGCGGTCGAGGACGTCTGGCTCATGGCCGCAGACGCTAGGCGCGGCCACCGACAAAGCACGCCTGCCACGCGGGAACGCCGAGCACCCTGCCAGGCGGGAACCTGTCCCGGCGGCGCG
The DNA here is from genome assembly GCA_902805845.1 of uncultured Nocardioidaceae bacterium. GTDB lineage: Bacteria > Actinomycetota > Actinomycetes > Propionibacteriales > Nocardioidaceae > Marmoricola_A. The sequence continues at coordinate 5,078 of CADCUI010000077.1, read as the reverse complement.
GGCATAGGGTGGGTGCCGTGGCCGCCACCCTGCCCGACGCGAACACACGCTGGCGCTGCGGCGGCTGCGGCAACCTGACCCGGTTCGACGTGGTGCGCAGCGGCCGCACCCGCGAGTTCTGGCACTTCGACCTCGCCGGCGACCACGAGGTCGAGGAGTCGGAGAAGGTCGCCGAGGTCGTCGAGCAGGTGTCGTGCCGCTGGTGCGGCCGCTCCGACGCCGTCGAGCTGGTCTCCCGCGCGGAGGCCGACGCCCCCCGTCCATGAGCGACCTGCCGCTCCTCCCGGAGCCCGTGCGCACCCGGATCGTGGAGCTCGCCGCTGATGCCCTGTCGCGGCTGCCGGCGGACCAGGTGCCCCTACCGCTCAAGCGGGTGGCGACGTTCGCCCCGGCACGCCGCCCGCGGCTCGCCGGCGTCCAGATCGCGGGAGCCCTGGAAGGCGACGACGTCTTCCGCGGGCGCGTCGCCGCAGAGGTGGAGGCGGCCACCGGTGACCTCGCACGGGCACTCGGCGACGGCAGGGTCCCTCTCGCCGCCGACCCCGTCGAGGTGGCCGCCACCGCCTACTGCCTGCGATCGCCGGGATGGGAGGCCGTGGTGCGGGCGGCAGCCGAGACCATCGAGGCGGAGCAGCGGGCCGCCGGCAGCAGTACTGCCGGCGACGAGGTCGAGCGGCTGCGCCGGCGTACCGCGGATCTCGAGGCAGAGCTGCAGCAGCTGAGGGCGCACAGCCGGGAGCAGCTGGAGCGCGCCAAGGGCGACCACGACGAGGCGAAGCGGCGGCTGGGCGAGGCCCGCACGCGGCTCCGTGAGGCGAAGTCGGCGTCGGAGTCACGGGAGGCCGCTGCCGCGACCGAGCTCGCCTCCGCCCGTTCGGCGACCGGCGCGGCCGAGAGCGAGGTACGCCGGCTCCGGGCCCGTGTGGGCGACCTCGAGACCGAGGTCGGGTCAGTCCGACGCACCGAGCGAGCCAGCCGGGTCGGCGAGTCCGTGAGGGCTCGGCTCCTGCTCGACACGCTCCTTCACGCGGCGCAGGGCTTGCAGCGCGAGCTCGCGCTGCCCGCCGTCGACCGGCTCCCGGCCGACAGCGTGGCGGGACCCGAGGCGGAAGCTGGAGTCCGGCTCTCGACCGGTCGCGGCTCGCTCCCGGTCGGCGACCCAGGGCTGCTCGAGGAGCTGCTCCGGATGCCGCGGGCCCACCTGGTCGTCGACGGCTACAACGTCACCAAGACGGCCTGGCCCGACGTGGCCCTGGACCGGCAGCGCGACCGGCTGCTGTCCGGGACGGCGGCCCTGCAGTCCCGGACCGGCGCCGAGGTCACGGTCGTCTTCGACGCCGCGGACACCGGCACGCGGGCGGGCCGCCCGCTGGTCCATGCTCCACGCGGCGTGCGGGTCCGCTTCAGCCCGTCGGGCGTCATCGCCGACGACGTGATCCGCGACCTCGTGGCGGCCGAGCCCGCCGGGCGGGTCGTCGTCGTGGCGACCAGCGACCAGGCCCTTGCCCGGGACGTCGTCGCCGCCGGCTTCCACGTGGTCCCGGCCGGGTCGCTCGCGTCGCTGCTCTCCGGCGGCCGGGCATGAGCGGTTGCGGAGCGACCTGTTTCAGTCGTCCTCGGGGTAGAACATCGTCGCCTGTGAGTAGCGCTTGCCGGTCGTGAGGTCGTACTGGACGAGCCGGTAGTCGTGCAGGATCGACCGGGCCTCGTCGGTGAGCTCCTGCGGCCCGACGATCTCGCCGTCTGGGTAGTGGTACTCGCCCGTGCTCATCGCGGGCACCTCCTGGTGGAGGTGCTGTAGCAGCGCGTAGTAAGGCGGCAGGGGTGCGTCCAAGGCGTCGAAGAGCAGCGGCATGAAGTGGGTGGGGCTGGTCACCGGCAGGTCGCGGTGGGGGAGCCGGTCGAAGTTCGTCCACAGGAAGAACGGCGTCTTGCGCAGGGTCTGCTCGTTGCGCTGGTAGATCGCCGAGCGTGGCCAGAACGGCGGCGCGTGGTCGCCGTAGAACACCACGGCGGTCTTCTCCGGTGAGGACTCGAGGCGGCGGAGGAAGTCCCGCATCGCGGTGTCGCTGTAGCGCAGGCCCCGGGCGTACTGGTCGAGCTCTCCGACGAGCCCCCGGGTCTCCCCGGCGACGCCGATGGGATCGGCGTACTTGCCCTCCATCGGGTAGTGGTTCTGCATCGTGACGAGGTTGACGAAGAGGGGGTCCTCGGCCTCGGCGATCTGGTGCTCGACCTCGGTGAAGGCGGCGTCGTCGGAGAAGTAGTTGTTGCGCTCGATCTGCTGCCGGGACTGCATCGTCTCGTCGTAGACGAAGCGGGAGAAGCCGAGCGTCGAGTACACCTCTTCACGGTTGTACATGGCCGGCTTGGCGGGGTGGATCGCCACCGCGTCGTGGCCCATCCGCCTCAGGTAGCCGACCACCGAGGGGAAGGTGGGCGACTGCCCCACGAGCTGGCTGTACGGCGTGTTCAGCTGCGGCAGGAACTCGGCGAGGGAGAAGCCCGTCAGGGTCTCGAACTCCATGTTGGCCGTGCCACCCCCGATGAGCTGCGACAGCATCTCCCCCGACTCCGTGCGCGACATGAGCCTGCGCGTGAACGGGAGGGGGTCCTCGGCGAGCTCGATGCCCGAGACCCGCGTGGGGTCGCTGAACGACTCGCTCAGCACGACGACCACGTTGACCTCGTCGAGGGCGCCGGGCGAGCGGCCGCGGTTGATCTGTTCCGCGACCGCCGACCACTTGGTCGCCAGCGCCGCCATCGTCTCCTGGCTGTAGTCGGCGGGCGGCCGCATCGTCGGGCCCCGGGTGTTGTAGAGCAGCCCCGCGACGAAGCCGTTCCGCTCGTAGTTGACGCGCTGGTTCCAGCTGACCCACTGGGCACCGGCGGCGGCGTACGCCTGCTTGACCTTGTTGCCGGGGTCGTTGAAGTTCGCCGCGTGGACCAGCAGCAGGGCCGCCACCACGAACACCGCGACCCTGGCCCCGGTCCAGACTGCCCAGGCGCGCGGCTCTGCTGACCGCCGGATCCGAGGGAACACGCGCCGCACGAGCCGGCCGGCGAGCAGGAAGAGCCCGAGACACACGACCAGTCCGACGATCACGAGGACGACGGCACCCGCGCCGACCATGTCCACGAGGAAACTGGGCTGGGCGAGGAACTGCAGGTCGGAGGGGTAGACGGGCTCGCTGCGCATCTGCAGCTTCTGGAGGTCGGCGAAGCCGAGCGCGAGGCAGGCGACCACGAGGATCCCCGCGCTCAGCAGCACGCGCCCGGTCAGCGCCACGAGGCTGAGCAGCGCGACCCACACCAAGAGCGCAGACAGCGCGAACACGACGCTGGTCACCGCGATCGGGTGCTCCAGCGGTCGGCCGGCGTCGTTCGCGGCCTGGAGCCGGTCGATCGCCGCTGTGCAGACCACCGCCCAGACCACGGTGAAGAGGACGGCCGCGGCGACGGACACCAGTCGTCGCCGCGCCGACACCGGTCCCCGGGCGGAAGGCGTCACGCCGGTCGAGCCGCTGTCCGGGCGGCTCTCGAGCGGGGTGGTGTCCAGCACGGGGTGGCCTTTCGGATCGATCCCGCGATCCTCTCAAATCCGAGGTCGCCGACCACATGGTCCGGGTCCGCGCCGCCAGGAATGTCGGTGACCCCTGTCACCGTGGCTCTCGTCCGATTCGAACCCGGGAGGAAGCCATGAGTGTGGTCATCGACTGCGACACCTGCGCGGTGCGTGGGCTGGCCTGTCACGACTGTGTGGTGACGGTGCTGCTCGGCCCACCGCCGGAGTCGGGCTTCGGCGCCGAGGAGGAGCGCGCTCTCGGCGTGCTCGCCGACTCGGGACTGGTCCCCAAGCTGCGGATGGTGCGCCCGGTCGCGGCGCCGGTGGACGAGCCGGGAAGCGAGGCGTTCGACGAGCCGGGGAGCGAGCCGGGCACGGCGTCCGCCTGAGCGGAGCGCCACTGTGGTCCCCGCCACATCCCCCGCAGGGGGGCCGGTGTCGTGCCCACCCGTCGGCTGTGCCTATGGTGGATGCCGGTGCCTGTCACAGCCTTACGCCGGTAAGGCGCAGGCGCCGCGTCGAGTCCGTCGGCCGCGGGGTGCGGTCGTGGAGCCGGGGAACCACTCTTCTGGGGTGAATCGCCGCGACGTGCCTGCCTTCGGCCGGTGCGCGCGTGCGTAGGGTCACTTTGCCGCCCGAACCCGTCAGCTCACCTGGTAGGCGTTGGACAAAGGAGCACCACCGCTCGTGACGAACGGACGGATCCGCGCTGCCCGCGCGCTTGCCATCTTCTGCATCTCTGGCCTCGGCGCAGCCGCGTTGACCGCCGGTCCCAGCACCGCCGACCCCTCGATCGAGGGCGTGCAGGAGCGTGTCGACCGGCTCTACCACGAGGCCGAGCAGGCCTCGGAGCGCTACAACCAGGCTCGGATCGAGCTCACCGACGCCCGCCGGCGACTTCGGGTGGTCACGACCGACCTCGACCGCCAGCGCGGCCAGGTCCAGGCGGTGCGCGACCAGGTCGTCTCGAACGTCGTGGCCCAGTACCAGGGCAGCTACCTCTCCAGCACCCAGGTCCTGCTCACCGATGACCCGGACGCGTTCCTCAGCAAGATGACCACGATGACCGAGTACAACGCCCAGCAGGCCTCGGTCGTCGGCGAGCTGGCGTTGCGGGTGGACCGCCTCGAGCGGCGTGAAGAGGTCGTGCAGCGGGAGCTCGACGTCATCGAGCAGACCCGCGCCCAGCTCGCGAGGGAGAAGGCGGTCATCGAGGAGCGGGCGGCCGAGGCGAAGGCTCTCCTCGAGCAGCTGCAGCAGGAGGAGGCGGAGCGTCAGCGCCGGCTGGAAGCGGCTGAGCGCGAGCGACGGGTCAGCCGCAGCGACAGCCGGGTGCCGACGACGACCCCCACCCCGAGCGCACCGGTCTCCGGTGGAGCAGCCGCGGCGGTGGCCTACGCGATGGCACAGGTCGGCGACGCCTACGTGTACGGCGCCGCGGGCCCCAGCGCGTTCGACTGCTCCGGGCTGACGATGATGGCCTGGGCGCAGGCCGGTGTCTCTTTGCCGCACT
>CADCUI010000076.1 GCA_902805845.1 uncultured Nocardioidaceae bacterium | reverse complement strand
ACCGAAACCGTGATTGGTGTTCGCCCGACTTTGCCGGGCGACGTGCATGGGCGCGTCCGCGTTCGGCTCGGGGTTGGCCTCGCCGGGCAGGCGCTTCGGCTGCTGCATGCCCCCAGCATGCATCGAGCGGACCAAGCTCACACGCGTCGTCGCAGACATCCATGGAACGACCGCGCACCCAGCACCAGATCCGGGTGACCAGGTGTACTCGGCCGGGCCGATGCGGGCGCCAGGGGTCAGGTCGTCACGTGAAAACGGGCCCCAGAATCTGCGCCCCGATCGCTTGACCCACAGCCAGTGCGATGAAGAGCCAGGCCGTGATGGCAGCGCCACGCTGCGGGTCGAGGAGGCGTCCCCAGAGAATCAGCGCGCCACTCAGGGCCATGTACGCCGCACCGAAGCATGCCGCACCGATCAGCGGCCACCACCGGCCAACGAGGTCTGGCGTCAGCACTGCGAACGAGCTCACCAGCAGCGTGGCTGCGCACATCAGGAAGGCCGTTGCCGGACCAAAGCGTGAAACCGGTCTGTCGACGAATGCGCCCACGAGTCCGCCGAGCCCGAGGGCGGCCCACAGAAGTCCGATCTGGTCAGGCTCGAGGGCACCACGGGCCACCACCGTGGTCGGGCCATAGGTCCAGACCGCTGCCGAGATGACGCCGGCACCAAGCGCCGAAGCGATCGGCATCGTCACGGAAGGCGTTCGACGTCGGCTGCGCGGTGGCGACACATCGATGATCAGCGTCCCCGAGGTCAGCACCACGACCGCCGTCGCGGCTGCCAGACACAGAACTGCCATGACCGTCCACACGAGGCTGGGGGCAGCGATGGCGGTGGCGAGCACGCCGGCACCGACCACGCCGACGGAGGTGCCGGAGTTGACCATGGTTTGCGCACTGCTGGCCACCCGCTCCGGAACCGCCGCATCGAGCAGTCCGACCAACGCCGGAGACGCGAGACCGGCACCGGCGCCACCGACGAATGCGCTGGCGACGAACCACACGGCTGACGTGCTCGACGCAAGCCCTAGACATCCCATCCCGGCCACTGCGCCTGCCACCCCCACGACGGCGCGGGACCTACGGGGCACGAGAAAGGCCGCCGACCCGGCGGCCAGGCAGTACGAGGCGAACTGCGCGGCACCCGCCGATGGCAGCGCTGCGGCGATACCAGGTCGTTCGATGGCCATCGCTGGGTGCAAGAGACCGACCCCGAACCGGGCCATGCCGTACGTCGCTGCGATGAGCAGCGTTCCGAAGGCGACAAGCGCCCCACCTCGAACAGCCTGTGTGTGTAACGAGCGTTTCAGCGTCGGCATGAAACGGACGTTACACTATGGCCATGGCTCGCCCGGACACCCGCACCCAGACCCTTGACGCCGCGGAGCGGTTGTTCTTCACCGACGGCATCGCTGTCACCGGTGTCGATGCCGTCGCGCACAAAGCCGGGGTCTCGGTCGTGACGCTCTACAAGCACTTCGGCAGCAAGGACGGGCTGATCGGCGCCGTCCTCTCGAGGCGACTCCAGGCCTGGGACGAGGTTTGGCAGGCCCAGGTCGACGCGACCGATGACCCACGAGAAAGGGTGCTGGCCATCTTCGACGCCGTGACCGCTTTCCGGGCGCAGGCTGGGCCGACCCAGTGGTGCACCTTCCTGGCAACAGCCTCGGAGCGACCGACCGCAGACGACGTTCCCGCACACTTCGTCTCTCGCGACAACACCCTGCTCCGAGAGCGGCTTCACCAGTACGCCGAGGCCGCGGACTCACGTCGGTCCGAAGAGATCGTCGCGATTGTGACGCTGACCTACAACGGCGTCCTCAGCAGCCTCCTTCGCGGCGCACCCGACGATCCGGCTCGGCTGGGTTGGTGCATAGCAGCCACCGCCCTTGGCTGGAAGGACCTCACGGCATTCGAGTCTTGATCCCCTGAGGGCCACTCCCCCTCGCCGTCTGCGGTCTCGTCAGCGTGGTGCTGGCTCTGATGCCCGATGCGTTCTACCGCTTCCTGGCGTTACCGAACGGCATCGCGATGCTCGGCCTGGAGTACTCGCTGTGGCGCACCGCCCGCCCCGGCACCGCTCCCGTACCGACCACCGCAACGGCGGTGCCTGCTGCCTCTACCGGTGCCCAGTGACGCCAACTGCGCCGCTCCGGGGCGTGACCGAGCCCAGCTCCCGGTGCTCGTATGCTCGGCCAATGAGCCGGAACCCCTTCCGCGACCAGCTGTGAGGCGATTCCGCCTGGGCCACTACCTGAAGACGAGCCTGTGGGTGGTGCCGCTGCTGTTCATCCTGGCGGGCATCGCGCTCTCCCTGGTCACCACCTCGGTCGACGACGGCACGCTGGTCCCGCGGAGCATCAGCGGGGACCCCACCGCGGCCCTGCAGATCCTCTACCTCATCGCCTTCGCGATGCTGACGCTGACCGGCCTGGTGTTGTCCCTGCTCGTGGTCGCCGTGCAGCTCGCCATGGGCACGTTCTCCCCTCGCATCGTCCGGCAGATCCTGCAGGACCGGCCCAGTCAGGCCGCGATCGGATTGTTCGCGGGAACCTTCACGCACGCGATGCTCTCCATGCGGGCCGTGCGTGCGACGGGTCCCGGCGAGGGCGCGGTGCCGGGGCTGGCCGTGGTCGTGGCCATCGTGCTCGTGCTCTGCTGCATCGGCACCTTGGTGTGGTACCTCAACCACATCGCCCAGTCGCTGCGCACCGCTGCACTGGTCGGCTGGGTCGCGGACGACACGGTCACCACCCTGGACCGGGTGTACCCCGACCGAGGTGACGAGCCCACCCTCGACCCGGACACGGTCGCTGCGCCTCACAGCGGGGTCGTCTTCGAAGTCGGGCACGACCGCCTCGTCTCCCTCGCGGAGCACGCCGACTGCCGGCTGGAGCTGCTCTGGGCCGTCGGCGACTTCGTGCCCACCGGGTCCGCGCTGGTGCGAGTGGTCGGCGAGCCGCGCAATCTCAAGCAGGACGCCGTGGCTCGGTGCATCGTTCTCGGTCCCGAGCGGACCCTGAACAAGGACGTGGCCTACGGCATCCGGCTGCTGGTCGACATCGCCGTGCGGTCACTGTCCGGGGGGCCGTTCACCGATCCGACGACCTCGGTGCAGGCCATCGACCGGCTCCATGACATCCTGCGCCAGACCGCCCGCCGGCCGATGCCCTCCGGGCAGCACTACGACGCGGCGGGCACCTTGCGCCTGGTCGCCCCGACCCTGCAGTGGAGCGGTCTCGTGCAGCTGGCTTTCGACGAGATCAGGCAGGCTGGGTCGAGGTCCCCCCAGGTGTCACGACGGCTCGCAGCCGCTCTCGGCGACCTGCTGGACGTCGTTCCTCCGGAACGTCGGGCGCCGCTGGAGAACCAGCTGGCGCTGCTGAACGAGGTGGCGTCGGTCGCGGCTGATACCGAACCGGACCGGGCGGCCGCGATGGAGCCCGATGCGTCGGGGATCGGCTCAGCGGCACCCATGGTCGACCCGTCCCGCTGAGGTCACGTGGCGCACGTGGGTCCGTGATGCCATCCCCCAGGACAGAATCAATTTGTCGTCAGCCCCGTCCGCCCGACGAGGCGGCTGGCCGTGCCGGAACGTGTGGCTGACCCCCCGGACTTTTCCTCGTCCACCGGGCACGATGGCGCTCGTGACGAGTGGTGTGACCAAGGACGTGCAGGTGCTGATCGTCGACGACGAGGCGCCGTTCCGCGAGGCGGCGGATGTGGTCCTCGGCGTGATGACCGACTTCACGGTCGTCGGGACTGTCGAGACGGGCGAGGAGGGTCTGGCGCTGGCGAGGTCGCTGCGTCCTGACCTCGTCCTCCTCGACGTCAACCTGCCCGGCATGAGTGGGGTGGGGGTGTCCCTCTTGCTGCTGGAGCTGCTCGACAACGAGGCCGGTGAGGCGAGCAGCAGCCGGACCGTGCACAGCGTCTGTTCCTGCACCCGCCTGAAGGACATGGATCCTCCTGGGCCTCGACCCGCTCGGCCAAAGGATGGGCACGGACGTCCAGCCGGCCCTCGCTGCTGCCCGCGAGCGTCAGCACCATCTCGTCGACAGCCGCGCTCAGGGACACCCGCACCGGTCCGTGGAAGTGAGCACCTCATCGCCGAGGCGGCCCCGACACCCATCCTGCTCATCGTCGCGGGGTCGCTGCGCGGTGAGCTCGTGGCCAACGCGCGGTACGCGGAGGCAGGACCGTCAGCGACCTTGTGGCGGTTGCCAGCGGTGTCCCACACGAAGGGGATCGTCGAGGTCGCCGACCAGTACGAGCGTCGTGTCGTCGAGCACTTCGACGTTGCGTTCCTCGACGCTCCCCGCGAGCCGGGCACGCACGCCACGGGAGGAAGGCCATGATGCGGCGCGAGTCACCCTTCACGCTCAGGACCCAGTTCTTCAAGTCGATCTACCCCGCTTGGCACGCGCCACTGAGTGACACAGGTGGGCCCGACAGCACTCGTCGGCCCTCGCTCGACGCCCCGACCTCCACGTCCATCACCTCGCCGCTGAAGGAACGAGACACTGACGCTCCCCACCAACGCTATGAACCGGCGAGCCACCGGACGATGGCGCTGGCTGGCGGCCCTACCGAAGCGATCAGCGGCTGACTCGAGCACCTCCGCGGCTCGTCGACTGGCCATTAAGTCGTTGAGACCAGTGACGGTGTCGGTGCGGCGGCAGCCTCCAGCAGGACCGTCCCGAGGTCGTCCTCATGGATGCCGCCCGAGGCGGAGCCGGCGCATGCGACATCACCGGGCTCACCGATCACGTCGCTTGAGCAATGCGGCTGTCCTCCGGCTGTCGTGGGGGCGACCCCATCGCCATTGCAGGCTGGCTGACCCACAATCGACATGTGCCTGAGTCGTCTGTCGTGCGCGTGCTCCTGGTCGACGACCAGCCGGCGTACCTGCGCGCGATGTCAGCGGTCGTGCAAGAGACTGATGGGTTCGAGGTTGTTGGTCGGGCGTTCTCCGGAGAGGATTCTCTGAGCCTCGCGGCGCACGTGGCCCCGGATCTTGTCCTCATGGACGTGAATCTGCCGGGCATCGACGGGTTGGAGGCAACCCGACGGTTGCGTCAGCTTCCTTCTTCTCCTGTCGTGCTGCTGCTCTCGACCTATGACGACGATGCTGGTGCGCTCTTCGTCGCCGAGTCGGGAGCGGCTGCATACCTGTCCAAGTCGAGGTTCGGGCCGGACCAGCTCGAGGCGGCCTGGTCCGGCGTGATCCGCTGACCGCCATTACCGCTCGACAGGTCGGCCAGTGGCTGGACCACGACGGCCGAGTCCGGCACCCGCACGTCCACTGCGGTGACGCCGTCGACGTCGGAGATCGACAGACAACCACCTGCCGTCTCGATGCGGTCACGCATGTCCGTGAGCGGCATGCCCGCTTGACGGCGACCGCTGATGACCAGGTGCAGATCGCCACCGTCCACCGACAGCACGACCACGACTTCCTGAAGGCTGCGGCTCGCCTCGGCCACGCAGAAGTAGGCGGCGGCTTCGGCTCGCGGCTCGAACCGCCGCCTCGCCAGCGGCTCCTGCAGAACCAGGCGGCCCGGGTGGCCGGTGAGGGCGAGAAGCGAGTCGAGGGCCGTCGCCAGACCGGATCGCGCGAGCTGGGCGGGGAACACGCCGCGGGTGATGTCCCGCAGAGCCTCCAAGGCGGAGCTCAGGGACTCGAGCTCCGCCGCGAGCCAGGTCGGGTCCGGCTCCTCGATGGCGTCGCCGTCGAGATGCGAGTGCTGGCCGAGGCTGGTGGCAAGCGGGGTCAGGTGCGGAAGGACCTGCTGGCTGATGGCCAGCTCGAGCCGACTCCGTTCGGCGTCAGCGGCGTCGATCAGCCTGCTGCGGGACTCGTCCAGGTCTTGGGTGCGGCGGCTCAGCTGCTCGACCCGTAGGGACAGCTCGGCGGCCAAGCCAGCACTGCGGAAGGCCATGCTGGCCTGGTCGGCCAGATCCTGCAGCAAGCGATGGTCGCGCGTGCGCAGCGGATGGCCGGGTGCCATCTCGACCGTGATGCCGCCCAACAGCTCGCCTCCGTCGACGACCGGCACTTCGACGCTCGCGCCGATCGGGGCGCCGGCTCCCGCCGGCGACCGGGCGGTCATGAGGGGGGACCCGGACGCCAGGTGCAGCACGACGTTCACCCTGCTCGCGTTGACGGCGCTGGCAACGGCGTCGGCCACGGCAGGCAGCAGCGTCGAGGGGTCGGGACTGTCGCCCAGCCGGCGGCTGAAGTCCGCGAGCGCCTCGTAGGGGGCGGCGGCAGCGCCGAAGGCCAAGCGGTCGGCGGTCCTGACCACGCGGCCTCGGAGTGGCTGGAAGGCCATCGCGACCACGGCAGTCGCGACCAGCGAAGGCCAGTACCCCGTCGTGCCGCCGTCGACAATCAGCCCCACGACGACGACGACGCACACATATCCTGCTGCGACCAAGCCGGTCGCGATCGTCAGCACCAAGGCGCGGTTGACGATGAGGTCGATCTGCAGCAGGCGGTGGCGCAGGACCGCGACCGCAACGCACAAGGGGACAGCGACCTGTGCCAGCTTCAACGGAAGTGCGGCCAGCCACGTCCCCTCCTCCCCCGTGATGCGCGGCACCAGGAGGATCACCACCACGCCGAGCGCCAGAAACACGGCCGAGGACGTGATCCACAGCAGCTGGCGGCGCACGTCGTCCCTGGCCTTGCGGAGTCGTAGTGCCATGGAGGCCGCCGAGGCGATCAGACCTGCGGCGACCAGGAGGTAGCCCACGGTGAGGAGCGGTTCCGTCACGCGGCGGCTGCCGAGCTGCTCCCCGTAGACGAAGTCGCCGGGCCGCATCGTCAACGTTCCCAACGTGTGAAGGGTCAGGCCGGTCAGCGTGACCCAGACCGCCCAACGCCAGTGGGGTGAGGGGAGCCGGCCGTCCGGGGAGATGAGGAAGACCATCACCAACGCGGTGAACGCCGGCCAGCCCAGCAGCGGCCCACCCCAGGCCGCCACGTGAGCCCAGTGGGGAGATCCAGGGCCGTCGCCGTCGAGCACCCAGACGCTGTAGGCCTCGGCGGCGAGCGTCACCGAGAGCAGACTCGCGGCGCACAGCAGCCATCCGAGCAGGTGCCGAGGGTAGCGCGAGACGATCAGGGCCCCCATGACCGCGCAGCCCACGCTCGCCAGGGGCGCCAAGGGCCACCCGTGCTCAGCCCAAGTGTCCTCGCTCAGCAGTGACCGATGAGCTGCGGTGAAGGCGGTGTCGAGAGCTACGGCGACAGTCGTGACGACGACGACCAACCAGGCGAGCGAGGCACGCACGTCAGTGCCCCTCGCCGGAGGCAGCGACGAGGGCGCGAGGAGGAAATTCCCTTGCTCCGGCCCGCGGCACCACGGCAGTCACCGTCGTACCTCGCCCAGGTGCGGAGTCGATGACCACCGCGCCGCCCACGGCGTCCAACCGGTCGCTCATGTTCACGAGTCCGGCGCCCCGTGCGGTGCCACTCAGGAGCCTCGGGTCGAAGCCCCTCCCGTGGTCGGTGACAATCAGTTCCCAGCGGTCCCGCTTCTCGAGCAACAGGACCGAGACGAGGTCGGCTCGTGAATGTTTGGCGGCGTTTTGCACTGCTTCCATGCCGCAGAAGTACAGAGCCGCCTCGGCCGAGGTGGGGATCCGGCCCCGGAGGTCGGAGCTCACGGTGACCCGCACGGCACTGTTCGCCACCGCGAACCGCAGCGCCGGCGCAAGTCCCTCCGCAGCCAACAGCCTTGGATAGATCCCGCGCGACAGCGATGCGAGGGTTTCGATAGCAGTGGCTACCGCATCAGCCTGTTCTGAGAGCACGCGTGCTGCGCGCTCGGGTGACCGGCTGCGGATGGTCTGGGCGAGTCGGAGGTTCACCGCCAGCGCTACCAGATGCTGTTGTGCGCCATCGTGGAGGTCACGCTCCAGGCGCCGCCGCTCGCGGTCCTGAGCCTCGATGAGTCGCTCCCGCGACGCCTTCAGCTCATCAGCTCGAGCTGCCAGCTCCTCGAATCGCTCTTCGAGCTGGCCACGTTGCCCGGCCAGCCGCAGAACCAGGCCGGCCTGCGCGGCGAGCCCGGCGAAGAGCCGCTCCTCCACGGAGGTCAGAGTCACATCCGGTCGCTCCTGCAACCGGAGCAAGCCCAAGACCTGCTCGCCGTGCCGCACGATCGCCTCACGGCGGCCGTTGCGCGCTGCGTCGTCACCGTCGGTACCTGGGTCGGGCGGGGTGGCGTCCGCCTGTACGTGCGGCGGCCAGGTGGCCGCCAGGACCGGGCGGCCAGAGACGATCAACCAGACCTGTACCCACCTCGCCCCAGTCCCCTGGGCAAGGAGCATCGACATGCGAGCAGGCAAGTCCTCGGTCGGATAGATGTTCTTCATCGCCGCCGAGAACTGCCTGAGCACGTCGTACGGTTCCGCCGCCAGGCCCCGCCGCAGCGGAGTCGTGGCTCGCTCGAACAGGCGCTGCACCGGCGCGAACAACAGCGCGACGGCCGCCGTCGCGAGGATCGACAGGAGGAGGCTCGGTGAGTCGGTCCGGCCCATGAGCAAGCCGCCACCGACCACGACGACCGCGTAGACGGCAACGACGAAGCTCGCCAGACCCACTCCCACGACGAGTCGGCTCCACCCGCCGCGCTGCAACCAGTCGATGGCACGGTGACTGCCCATACCCCGCAGTGTGCTCCGGATCGCCCCCAGACGGGGGTGTGTCTACCGAACCAACCGGGTGGGTGCCCCGCGTGGTTCCGAGGCGTCGGTCAGCGAGGCGTCGCTCACCGGCGCGGGCCGCTGGCCTCCAGGTAGGCGAGCACCGCCATGACTCGCCGGCTGACCTGCTGCTCCTCGGCCAAGCCGAGCTTGTGGAACAGCGAGCCGATGTGCTTCTCGACTGCCCGGTCGCTCATGAAGAGCTTCTTGGCGATGGCGGCGTTGTTCCGACCGGTTGCCATCTCGTGCAACACCTCGCGCTCGCGCTCGGTCAACCCCAGCAACGGGGCGTCCCCGCCGCCCCGGCGAGCCAACAACGCCTCCACGACCATCGGGTCGAGCACTGAACCACCACGGGCGACCTCGCTCAGGGCGTGAACCAGCTCCTCGAAGTCGCTGACCCGTTCCTTGAGCAGGTAGCCCATCCCGGATGCTCCGTCCGCCAGCAAAGCGAAGGCGTAATCCTCTTCGACGTACTGCGAGAGGACGACGACGCCTATGTCAGCGTGCTCGGCCCGGATCCGCTTCGCGGCAACGATGCCCTCGTTGGTATGCGTCGGGGGCATGCGAATGTCGGTCAGAACCGCGTCGGGAGTGTGATCGCCTACCGCCCTCATCAGGGAGCTCGGGTCCTCAGCAGTCGCCACGACGTCGATGCCGTCGGCCTCTGTCAGCAGCGCGGACAGCCCCTGACGGACCAGGTAGTTGTCGTCGGCCAGGACCACACGGAGGACCATCTGCCGACTGTAACCACCACGAGGCTGCGGGGGTTGGCCACAGCCACCGTGAGGCCCGCCCTCCCCGACGTACTGACAACCCCATCGCGGGTGGCCCTTCCGCTTCTTAGCGTCACTGGCATGTCGACCGAAGCGCTGCACTCGAGCCGGCTCCGGCCACCGGCCGCCGCCGGCGGGTGCCCACAACACCACTGTGAAGGGAATTTGCTATGAGTTCGGACCGGAACAGCTTCACAACGGCCATGATCGCTGAACATCGCAGCGGACCCGCCTTCCCCGCGGACAACGAGCCATGGCGCTCGCTGCCGAGTCGACACGACGGGATCGTCGCCGGCGTGGCCCTGCTGTTGCTGGCCGGCCTGGCCGCAGTCGGCGCCCTCGTTGCCGTCGAAGGCCTCATCACCCCAGGTGACGCCGCGCAGACCGCCGACGACATCGCAGCCTCCGAGACCAGGTTCCGGCTGGGAGTGGCGAGCCTGTACCTCGTGATCGTCCTCGACGTCGTCGCGGCCTGGGCCCTGTTCCGGTTCTTCGAACCCGTGAACGTCTGGCTCTCCCGGCTCGCCGCCTGGCTACGGGTCGCCTTCTCCGTGGTCTTCCTCGCCGCGATCAGCCAGCTCGCCACCGTCCCCGGCATGCTGAGCGACCCCGGCTACCGGGACACATTCGGTGAGCAGCAGCTGCAAGCCCAGGCCATGGTGAAGCTCGAGGCGTTCGACCACACCTGGATGGCGGCGCTGCTGCTGTTCGGAGCCCACCTCGCGCTGATGGGCTACCTGGCCTACCGCTCCGGATACGTGCCCCGCCTGATCGGCGTTCTGCTCGTCATCGCAGGCGCCGGGTATGCCTTCGACACCTTCAGCTCCGTCCTCTCCGCCGACCCGGTGGTCATCACCACCTACACCTTCCTCGGCGAGCTCGTCCTCGCCGTCTGGCTCGTGTGGCGCGGCGGACGTGTCCGGCTAGGAGGCCGGCCATGAGCTCTGAAACCGGGCTCACCGCCGCGTTCGGCACCACCATGCGGGCCATCACCCAAGACCGGTACGGCAGCTCTGAGGTCCTGCGAGTGGCGCAGGTGGCCCGACCTGCCGTCGTCGACGACCAGGTACTGATCCGCGTGCACGCCGCCGGTCTCGACCGCGGCACCGAGCACCTCATGACCGGCAAGCCCTACGCCATGCGGCTCGGCTTCGGTGTCCGGCGGCCGAAGAACCCGGTGCTCGGCCGTGACCTCGCGGGCACCGTCGTCGACGTCGGTGGCGCGGTCGCGGGGTTCGCCCCCGGCGACGAGGTGTACGGCGTCGCGCCGGGCTCGTTCGCCGAGTACGCAGTGACGGGCGCGGACAAGCTGGCACGCAAGCCGTCGAACCTCTCCTTCGCCGAGGCCGCCATCGTCCCCATCTCGGCCGGCACCGCGCTCCAAGCCCTCACCGATGCAGGCAACGTCGAAGCCGGTCAGTCTGTGTTGGTGACCGGCGCGTCCGGCGGGGTCGGCAGCTACGCGGTCCAGCTCGCCGGCGCCTTCGGCGCAGAGGTCACCGGCGTGTCCAGTACCGCCAAGCTCGACTACGTCACCTCCCTCGGAGCCCACCACGTCATCGACTACGGCCGCCAGGACTGGGCCGATGGGACCCGGCGCTTTGACCTCATCCTCGACATCGCGGGCAACCCGCCCGTCCACCGACTACGGCGGGCCCTTGCTCCCCACGGAACGGTCGTGTTCGTGGGCGGGGAACACGGCGGCACCCTCACCGGGATGGGCAGGCAGCTGCGTGGAGCGCTGCTGGTCTCACCCTTCGTCAAGCAGAGGCTTGTCCTCTTCCTCGCCCGCGAGCGCGCCGCTGACTATGAGCAGCTCACGCACCTGATCGAGTCCGGTCGCATCACGCCCAGAGTCGACCGCAGCTTCCCACTGGAGCACGCGGCCGACGCCATGCGCCTCCTCGAGAAGGGAGAGATCCGCGGCAAGGTCGCCCTCACCCTGTGAGGCCACCACCCGTGCACGTCAACCGAAGGCAGCGTCCCATGAATGCAACAGCCACTGGTCAGCTCACGCCCATGACCCCCACCAAGCGTCAGGCGAAGACTGCGGAGGGACCGATCCCGACACACCAACACACCGGCCGGCTCATCGGCGCGCTCTTCTTCGCAGGCTTCGCCACCTACGGCACCGGAGCCGCGCTGACGAGCTCCGTCATCGACCCCGCCAACGTGATCACAGGCGTCGCGGAGCACCAGAACACCCTGGTCCTCGGCGCCGTGCTGATGCTCACGGTCGCCGCCGTCGACATCGCCAAAGCCGTCCTCATCTTCCCGATCCTGGGAGGACGCGGTCGACGGACAGCCCTCGCTTACCTTTCCGGCATGATCGTCGAGGTCACCCTCATGGCGGTCGGGGCCATCGCTCTCCTGTCCCTCGTGCCACTGACCGAACAGGTGGAGTCCGGAGCGACCACCGCAGCGGTCGCCGAATCAGTGGGATCACTGGCGGTGGACGTCAACAGCTTCGCCTACCAGGCCGGTCAGGCGGCGGTCGCCGTCGGCGCCTTCTTCCTCTGCCTTTTCCTGTACCGCATGCGCTGGGTCCCGCCGCTGCTGGCGATGTGGGGCGCGATCGGCTACGCCCTGCACTTCTCCGGTGCGGTCGCGGAGCTGTTCGGCCTG
This sequence comes from uncultured Nocardioidaceae bacterium, assembly GCA_902805845.1. Classification (GTDB taxonomy): domain Bacteria; phylum Actinomycetota; class Actinomycetes; order Propionibacteriales; family Nocardioidaceae; genus Marmoricola_A. The sequence continues at coordinate 59,337 of CADCUI010000076.1, read as the reverse complement.
CACATCAGCCTGGTCACGCTCATCCCCGGAGGGCTGTTCGAGCTCACCTTCGGGGTGTGGCTGGTGCTCAGGGGCATCGACAACCGCGCCGCCCAGCCGTCGACATGAAGTGCAGACGAACAGGCAGATCGGGACCGCCTACCGGGGCCAGTTCCCCGAGATCAGGCGGACTTCGCTCGTCGGCGTGAGCGCTTGCGCCGGTACTTCCACGCGAACCCGAGGGACGATGCGGCGAATCGCATGGCGGCCTGGTACGCCACGTCGCTGCTCACCACCGGATCATCCAACGCAGTCTGGATCGACAGGCCGTCCAGCAGCGCGGCGAAGGCGATCGAGAACTCTTCGACGTCGAGGGTCTCGATCTCACCGGCTTCCACGCCGTCACGTACGACGCGGGCGATCATGTCTCGCCAGCTCTGGTCGAGCTCGACCCTGTCCTTCTTCACCTCGGGATGGCGGAACGCCTGTGCCCACAAGTCGAACCACAACCCCCACGTCCCCGGTGCGTGCTCCTGCTCCTCGGGCAGGCACGTCCAAGCAACGAGGGTCTCGAGCCGAGGCACGATGCCCGGGTTCGTTGCCAGCACCTTCTCGGCGGCCGAGTAGAAGGTCTGCTCCGAGTAGCGGAGCGCCTCGGTCAAGAGCTTGTCCTTGGTCCCGAAGTAGTAGACGACCAGCGCCGGGCTGGCGCCGACGCGTTCGGCGACGTCGGCGATGCGGGTGTCGCCGAACCCGCGCTCGGCGATCAGCTCGGCCGCGGCGGTCAGCATCTGGTCGCGGCGCACGTCGGCGCCGACCGGGGGTCTGCGGGGCATGGTCCCTATCCTTCCGAGCCCGGTCGCGCTGACCCGACGGCGCCCGTCATGGACGTCCCACGTCGCGGAGATAGCGCTGGTCGAGCTCGTAGACCCACGAGTCCTTCGCCGGGAACACTCCATGGTCGAAAGCACGCGAGGTGACCCCACGTTGCACGCGTTCGCACACCTCGTTGTCCTGCTGTGTCACGAGGTCGTTGAACTCGACGACCGGTCGGGGATCGAAGTCCGGGTCGTCGAACGCGTCGGGACTGAACAAGTACTCGGTCACGAGTCGGCAGCTCCGCGGACCGGTGGGATGGATGGCCGTGGCCAGCGCCGTTGATCCGTCCACGTCGAGGAACATCGAGGGATACACCATCGAGCCGAAGTACGCCGACGGATCGGCCACGTCCCTGTTGCCGGGAAGCAGCGGCAGCCGCAGCCGTGGGTCGGCCGCGACGGCGGTGCGGCCGTCGGCCAGCGTGACGCCACCGTCCTCGCGCCCCAGCTCGACGATGCTGCCCTTGCGATAGGCCGGCACGACGGCCACGAGCTCGGGGTGCACAGTGGGGCAGTGGAGGCACTCGTTGTAGTTCTCCAGGACGATCTTCCAGTTGGCCTGCACGTCCACCGTGGACACGTGGCCGATCCGGAGCTCACCGAGTCCTACCCGCGCCATCTCCAGCACGCCGTCCTGCTGGGTGCCCAGAGCTTCGACCAGCGGCTTCGGCTCCTGGCGGGACAGGTTGATGAAGACGAACCCCTCCCACACCTCGGCCCGGACCGGCCACAGCGAGGTGTTCTCGCGGTCGATCTCGTCCGGTTCGATGAGCGGCGTGATCGCGAGCGAGCCGTCGAGCGCGTATCCCCAGGCGTGGTAGGGACAACGGAGATGGGTGCGCACCTCACCCTGCTCGTCGTCGCACAACCGGGAGCCCCGGTGACGGCAGACGTTGTAGAACCCCCGGATCTGCTGGTCGTGCCCGCGGACGAGCAGCACGCTCTCGCCGGCGATGTCGACGCGAAGCCACGACCCGGGGCGGGGCAGCCTCTCGGCCCGTCCGACGTACAGCCAGTTCCGGAAGAACACCCGCTCACGGTCGACCGCGTAGGTCTCGTCCGAGTGGTACGCGGCGCCGGGCAACGTCGTGCGGATCGGTCCCTTGACGGCCATGGCGACTCCCAGCGAGGCATGCAGTGTGCCTAACTGTACAAACAGTCAGTGCCTCCCGCGATCCCTGAGGTCTCGAAGGATGCGCTGGCTCGCGAGCTTGCCGGGCGCGCCCGTCACGCAGCCCCCCGGATGGGTTCCGGATCCGCACTGGTAGTAGCCCTCGATCGGGGTGCGGTACTGGCTCCATCCCGGCGCCGGGCGGAAGAAGTACATCTGCGGCGCGAGGAACTCCCCGGCGAAGATGTTGCCCTCCGAGAGCCCCACCGTGCGCTCGATGTCCAGCGGCGTCACGATCTCGCGATGCAGGACGAGGTCACCGAAGCCGGGGAAGAAGGACTCGAGGGTGGACTGCACGGTGTCCCCGAACTTGTCCCGCTCGGCGTCCCAGTCGCCGTTCTTCAGGTGGTACGGCGCGTACTGGATGAAGCACGACATGACGTGCTTGCCCGGCGGCGCCATGTCGGGGTCGATGACCGACTGGATGGCGCCGTCGATGTAGGGCCGGGAGCTGTACCAGCCGTACTTCGCGTCGTCGTAGGCGCGCTCGAGGTACTCCATCGAGGGCCCGATGTTGACGAAGCCGCCGTACGGGTTGGTCTGGTCACCCAACGCCGGGAACACCGGGAGGCCGTCGAGCGCGAAGTTGACCTTGGCCGACGTTCCCTGGAACCGGAAGCGCGTGATGTTCTCGACGAGGTCGCCGGGCAGCTCTCGGCGGTCCACGAGCTCGAGGAAGGTACGCCGGGGGTCGAGCGAGCTGACGACGACCGGCGCGCGGAGCTCGGTGCCGTCGGCGAGGGCCACTCCTACCGCGCGACCCTCGCGGGTGATCACCGTCTCGACGGCCGAGTCGAGACGGATCTCGGCGCCGTACGCCCGGGCCGCCCGGGCCATCACCTGGGTGAGGCCGCCGTTGCCGCCCTTGTGGAAGCCCCACACCCCGTACTCGCCGTCCTGCTCGCCCAGCGAGTGGTAGAGCAGGACGAGGCCGGAGCCCGGCGACATCGGGCCGACCTTGGTGCCGATGATGCCGGACGAGGCGATGAAGCCCTTGAGGATGTCGCTCTCGAAGTAGTCGTCGAGGAAGTCGGCGGTCGAACCGGTCAGGAGCCGCACGAGGTCGTGCACCACCTTCGGCTCGACGCCCCTCAGACGCGAGACGAGGTCCGTCAGCGCCGCGGCGTCCTCCGGCGTCGTTCCCCACAGGTCCGGTGGCGCCTTCTCCAGCAACGGCCGGACCAGGTGGACGACGCGAGACATGTCGTACTCGTAGCGCTCGTAGGCGTCGGCGTCGTGCTTGGAGTGGCGCCGGATCTCCTGGACGTTCTCGTCGAGGTCCGAGCCGAGGATGAGGTAGTCGCCGCTCTCCGTCGGTGCGAACGTCGTCGGCATGTGGATCGGCAGGAAGCCGTGCTCGACCAGGTCGAGGTCCTGCACGATGTCTGGTCTCAACAGGCTCAGCGCGTAGGAGAACGTCGTGAAGCTGAAGCCGGGATGGAGCTCCTCGGTGATCGCGGCTCCCCCGACCAGCTGCCGACGCTCGAGGATCAAGGTCCGCAGGCCCGCCTTGGCGAGATAGGCGCCGTTGACGAGGCCGTTGTGCCCGCCGCCGACGACGATGGCGTCGTACTCGGTGTTCTGCGACATGGTCACGCCGTCTTTCGCTCGGGCCGGAACAGGGGCATGCGCGCCGTGCGCGCCGGCACCCGTTGATAGGTGTGGTCGATGGTGATCTCGACATGCACCGTCGAGTCGGGGGCTGCGTACGCAGGGCTCACCCGTGCCATGCCGATGTGTCGCTGCAGCACGGGGGAATACATCAGCGTCGTCGCATAACCCACCTGGTCGCCGCTGTCGACGTCGTACAGCATCGACTCCCACGGCTCCGGGACCGGGTCCTTGGGTGTGATCAGCCCCGCCTCCGCGTGCAGGCGGTCGTGCTCGCGCCAGTCGAGCAGGAGCCCGGTCATCGCCCAGCGGGACGTCTTGTCGGCGATCTCGCGCCGGATCGCGTCGCGGCCGAGAAAGGCGCGGTCGTCGGAGTCGATGCCCCGCAGCATCCAGCCGAGACCCAGCTCTTTCGGCGTGAACCGCTCCTGGTCGGTGTACGCGAGCCGGCTGGAACCGAACTCCACGTCGATGAGGATCAGCCCGGCCTCAACCCGGGCCATCATCAGCGCCTCCTCACCGAAGGGCCGGATGCCGTGTCCGTGGCCGGCGTCCATGACGGCGTCGAAGACCTCCAGCGCCTCCTCGGCGGGCGCGAAGATCTCGAAACCCAGGTCACCGGTGTAGCCGGTCCGCGCGATGCGGACCGCCGCCGACCCGATCTTCGCGGCGGTGTGGTCGAAGTAGGCCAGGTCGGAGACCTCGGGCGCGAGCGCCGCCAGGGCCGCTCGCGAGCGCGGTCCCTGGACGGCGAGCACGCCGTACTCGTCGGAGACGTCCTCGATCGCGACGTCGTAGCCGGACGCCAGGTCACCGAAGTAGCCGAGGTTCGGCCGGGCGGAGGTCAGGAAGAACTCCGACTCCGAGTGGCGGAAGAACACGCCGTCCTCGAGCACGTATCCGCGGTCGTCGCACCACACCGTGTAGTGCGCCTGCCCGGGGCGGCACGTCCGGATGTCCCTCGTCACGACGCCCGCCAGGAAGCGCTCGGCGTCCCGACCCCTGATCCAGTACTTGAACAAGGGAGAGGAGTCGAAGACACCGACGCCGTTGCGGATCGCGAAGTACTCGTGCTTGGAGGACATGTCGTACTTCGGCGCGGAGAGGTGTCCGTACCAGTGACCCCACAGCCCCGAGCGGTTGAGGGAGGCGAGCCGCTCGTGGAATGGCGTGGTCTTCACCATGACGAACTCCTAGCTGGTCGGGGTCAACAGAGGATGCGGGAGCGCTCCGGGTCGAAGAACGGCCTGAGGGAGACCTGGGTCGGGACCCGCACCCCCGCGATGTCGATCTCAAAGGCGCCGGTCGCCAGGCGTGCCCCCGTGATCGGCTCGTCCCCCCGGACCTCGGCGATGCCACAGGCGGCGCCGAGGGAGTGCCCGAACCCGCCGCTGCGGACGTGGCCGACGGGCTTGCCGTCCCAGTAGACCGGCTCGTCACCGAAGAGGTCGTAGTCGGGCGAGGAGAGGAGGACGTTCACCAGCCGTCTGCTCGGGGGACCTCCCTCGCGCTGCTTCGAGAGCGCCTCGCGGCCGACGAACCCGCCGGGCTTGTCCCAGGCGACGGCGAAGCCGAGCCCCGCCTCGAGCGGGGTGTCGCTGGAGTCGATGTCGTGACCCATGTCGCGGAAGGCCTTCTCCAGCCGCATCGTCTCCAGGGCCCCGACGCCGGTGGGTCTGAAGCCGAGCTCGGCACCCGCCTCACGCAGCTGCTCGTAGAGGGTGGCGCCGAACTCGGTCGGCACCAGGAGGTCCCAGCCCAGCTCGCCGACGTACGTCACGCGCAGGGCCCAGAGCGGGGTGTAGCCGAGCTCCACCTTCCGTGCGGCGAGGTAGGGGAAGGCGTCGTCGGACCAGTCGTCGGGGCTCAGGCTCTGGAGCAGCTCGCGTGACCTCGGGCCCTGCACCGACAGCAGCGAGGTCCCGCTGGTGACGTCGGTGACCGTGAGGAACTCGCCCTCGCGGGTCTGTCGGCGTATCCATGCCGGCACTCGGCGGTGGATGGTGTCGCCGCTGACCACGACGTACTGGTCCTCGGCCAGCCGGGTGACCGTGACGTCGGCGATGATCCCGCCGCGGTCGTCGAGCCACTGGGTGTAGACGACCCGACCGACGGCGGTGTCGACGTCGTTCGCGCACACGCGGTTGAGCACGGCCGTCGCGTGCGGCCCCTGCACGAGGTGGTGCGACATCAGGGACAGGTCGAAGATCGCGAGCTCCTTCCGGGCCTGGAGGTGCTCCTCACGGGTCCGCTCGAAGCCCTCGCCGCGCGCGTAGCCCCACTCGACCGTCGGGGTGACGCCGGGGCCGGCGAAGTAGTCGGGGAACTCCCAGCCGCTGGTGGTCACGAAGCGGGCGCCGTCGGCCACGTGGTGCGCGTGGTACGGCGACCGGCGTACGTCGCGACCGTGCTGGTACTCGGCGTTGGGCCAGGAGAGGTTGTTCAGCAGGAACCCGAGCCGCTCCACGGTGCGCTCCTGCCGGAACCTGCGGGTCGCCTGGAACTCGTGGGTCCTGTCGACGCCGACGGCGGTGAGGTCGATCGGCGGGTGCCCCTCGATCAGCCACTGCGCCATGACGTGGCCGAGGCCGCCGCCGGCGAGGATGCCCACGGAGTTCAGGCCGCACGCCAGGTAGAGGTCGTCCACCTCGGGTGACTCGCCCAGCATCGGTGAGATGTCGTCGGTGAAGCTCTCCGGTCCGCAGAAGAGCGTGCGGATCCCGGCGTCCTCCAGCGCCGGGAAGCGCCGCATCGCCACCTCGAGGAACGGCGCCATCCGGTCCCAGTCGGGCGGGAGCACGGCGAACGCACTGTCGCGCGGCGTGCCGTCCAGCGCCCACGCCTTGCCGACCGGCTCGAACATGCCGACCAGCAGGCCGCCACCCTCCTCGCGGTAGTAGCCGTAGGCCTCGGGATCCTCGATCACGGGAACGGACTCCGGTGTGACCCCGTCGATCGGCTCGGTGAGCAGGTAGTAGTGCTCCGCCGCTTGCAGAGGGACCGTGACGCCGGCCTTGGCGGCGAGCTCGCGGCCCCACAGCCCCGCGGCCAGCACCACCTTCTCGCACTCGATGTCGCCGCGCTCGGTGCGGACGCCGACGACTCGTCCGCGGTCGAGCACGAAGTCGGTGACCTCGGTCCCCTCGAAGATGCGGACGCCGCGCTGGCGTGCCCCCTTGGCCAGCGACATGGTCACGTCGACCGGGTTGGCTCGACCCTCGTCCCTGGTCCAGAAGCCGTGAATGACGTCATCCGTGCGCATCAGCGGCACGAGGTCGCCCACCTCGGACGGCGACAGCACCTCCTTGGCCATCCCGACCGAGCGCATGTACGCCGTCTCGCGCAGGTACGCCTCGTCCCGCCTGGGCGTGGTGGCCAGCTGGAGGTAGCCGCACTTACGGAAACCGGTCGAGAGCCCGGTCTCCTCCTCGAGCCGGCCGTACAGCTCGGCGGAGTAGCGCGCCATCCACAGCGCGTCCTCCGTCGTCCCTCCGGAGACGACCTCGCCGGCCGCGTGCCACGTGGTGCCCGACGTCAGCTGCTTGCGCTCGAGGAGCACCACGTCGGAGGCGCCCAGCATGGCGAGGTGGTAGGCGATCGACGTGCCGACCACACCGCCCCCCACGACCACGTACTGAGCCCGGCTGGGGAGATCTCCGGACGGGCGCGCAGACGAGTCACCGGCCCGAGCCGCTGCCGGGTTGATCGCGGTGAAGTCGAGCGACATGGCAGGCACCCTGCCACTATCTGAACGTTCATTCAACAGCCAGCGGGACCTACTGACCGATGAGAGCGGACGGGCCTCGCTTGGCAAGCTGGTCGGCGATGATCAGCCGTTGGATCTCGCTCGCGCCCTCCCAGATCCTCTCGACCCGGACCTCGCGCCACAGTCGCTCGGCCACGTTCTCACGCATGTATCCGCGTCCGCCGAAGATCTGTACTGCCCGGTCGGCGACGCGGCCTGCCATCTCCGAGGCGTAGAGCTTCACCATCGACGACCGGCCGTGCAGCACCTTCACGTCGACGCCCTCGTCGACCGAGCGGGCCGTCTCGTAGGTCATGGCGCGGGCGGCGAACAGCTCGGTGACGTTGTCCGCGAGCATGCCTTGCACCAGCTGACGCTCGATCAGCGGCACACCACCGCTGATGCGTGCCTTCGCGAACGCCGTGGACTCCTGGACCAGTCGCTCAGCGGCCCCGAGGCAGCGTGCGGCGATCATGAGCCGCTCGTAGCGGAACCACTCGTAGACGAACGACAGGCCGTCAGCCTCGGCTCCGACGAGCTGGACCGCCGGCACGCGGACGCCCTCGAACGCCACGATCGCGTGGCCGTGGCCGAGCGTGTGGGTGTACTCCGGTGTGCGGACCAGGCGCACACCAGGTGCGTCGACGTCGACGACGAACAGCGCCTGCTGGCCGGCGTACTCCCCTGTCGTCAGCACCGCCTGGAAGAAGACGTAGGCGGCGGAGTCGAACGAGGTCACGTGCCACTTCACTCCGTCGAGCACGTAGTCGTCACCGTCACGCCGCGCGGTCGCCCGGATCTCGGACACGTCCGAACCGGCGAGCTCCTCGGTGATCGCGTAGCACTCGACCATCTCCCCGCGGGCCGTCGGCAGCAGCCAACGCTCGCGCTGATGGTCGTTGGCGACTGCCGGCCACCACCCGGGTGGCGTGTGCATGCACCAGGCGATTCCGTTGGTGACCCGTCCCCCCTGCTCCTGCACCAGGACCTGCTGCAACATCGTGCATCCCTGACCGCCCACGGATCGCGGGAGGTTGGTCGCGTACAGCCCCAGCTCGATGGCACGCCCCAGGTTCGCCTTCTCGATCGCGTCAGGGAGTCGGCCGTGGGCGGCCTCGGCCTGCTCCTCGTACTGGATCAGGTCGTCGGTCAGACCGCGTGCGCGGGCCTGGATCTCGAGGTCGGCTTCGGACAGGCCGTACATGGTGCCTCCACTCATGTTGACTGACTGTTCAGACGTTGCCGGGCGTGACCAGTGCGTCGACCGCGACTGCGCCCGTGGACGACACGATCAGGGGGTTCACGTCGAGTGCCTCGATGCGGTCACCCAGCTCGCAGGCCAGTCGCGACATCGCCAGCAGTGCGTCGACCACCGCGTCGAGGTCGCCGGGGGGGCGACCTCGATGGCCGCGAAGGAGCCTGCTCGAGGGAAGCCGGTCGATCATCGCCTCAGCACTCGCCCGGTCGACCGGGGGAAGAGCGACGGAGCGCTGGCTGAGGAGCTCGACGAGCGAGCCGCCGGAGGCCACGATGACCAGAGGCCCGAGGAGCGGGTCACGGACGAGCCCCAGCGCGATCTCGACTCCGGGGGCGACGTACGGCTGGACGATCACGTCGGGGCCAAGGCGCGGTGCGAGGTCCTCGTATGCCGCTCGTACACCGTCCGCGTCGGTGAGGCCGAGCCGTACGCCGTCGACATCGATCTTGTGTGCGACCCCGCTGGCGGCTGTCTTGAGGGCGACGGGGTAGCCGATCTCGGCCGCAACCGCCACCGCTCCGGCACCGGTCGACGCCCGACGATGGGTCACGACCGGGACTCCGTAGTCGGCAACGAGCTCCATCCAGTCCGGGAACGGCTCGCGCTGGAGCCGGTCCACCCACCGTGCGCGTCGAACCGCGTCGATCGGCTCAGCCGTGGGAGGACGCGGGGGTGTGGCGTGGGCGAGCAGGTGGCCGATCGCACGCAGCCCCGAGCGGGTTCCCTCGAGGACGGGCACACCGTGCGCTCGGAGGCGCCGCGCCGCTGCCTGGTTCACTGCGGACGCCAGGTTGCTCAGCACGAGGACGGGCTTGTCGGTCCGGTCAAAGGTCGCTTCAACCGCATCGGCATACGCCGTGTCGCCGTCGTACTCGGGCACCAGATCGACCGCCAACGCCACCACGTCGACCGAAGGGTCCTCAGCAAGCGTGTTCAGGCAGTCGGTGAACAGCGCCTCGGTGTCCGCACCGGTGCCCCACACGTCGAGCGGGTTGGTGGCGACGAGCCCCGGCTCCAGCCGGTTCTCGAGCCTGGCCACGGTGTCCGCCGCAAGTGGTGCGAACGGCACCCCGAGGCCTTCGGCCAGGTCTGCGACGAGCACCCGCTCGGCCCCGGAGTCGTGGATGCTGGCGAACCCTCCCCCTGCTGATCCTCGGCGGACCCGTCGTCCGATCGCAAAGGCCTCGAGACTGTCGGTCAGCTCGCCCAGGTCTGTGGCGCGGTGGACCCCGTAGGCCGCGAACAACGCCTCCCAGGCCGCATCGTCTCCCGCGATCGCTCCGGAATGGGCGTCAACCAGGGCGCGCCCGGTCGGAGATCCTCCGACAGTCAGGGCGACAACGGGGATGTCACGCTCGGCCGCCTTCGCGAGGGCTTCTCGAAGCCGGGGCGCGTCACGCAGCGTCTCCAGGAACAGCCCGACGACCCGGGTCTCGTCGAGCTCGAGGGCGTAGTGGAGGTAGTCGGCGGTGGTGGTGACCAGCTCCTGACCGGACGACACGATGAAGGAGAACTCCAGGCGTCGATGCGTGCGCAGCACCGCGGAGAAGACCGACCCGGAGTGGGTCACCATCGCGATGGGGCCGACCGGCAACGGGTCCCGCTCTAGGTAGCCGATGGCCCGCACACCCCGCGCGACGTTCACGAAGCCCATGCAGCCGGCACCGCACAGCGCCATGTCGCCGGCAGCGTGCCGCAGCTGCGTCGCCAGCCCCGAGGCCGTCCCGTAGACGACGGCCCCGGCGTCGCCACGCGATGCGGCGACGGCGATCTGTTCGGGAAGGGCCGAGTCCGGTACGCCGAGGAGCACCAGGTCGACCGGCTCCGGGAGCTCCTGCAGGGAGGGCACGCAGGGTCGCCCCGACACCTCACGCCGTCGCGGGTGCACGAGATGGACGTTCTTCACCCCCGGGCTGCGGAGCGCCTCCGTGGTCAGCCGGTGACCGAACGACCCTTCCCGGTCGCTGGCACCGACGACTGCGATCGACCTGGCCCCCAGCATGGCCGCAGGACGACTGCCAGGCTCTGGGTTCACGGAGTGCCTGCCCGGTCGACGACGTGGGTCAGGACCGAGCCGCAGTTTCACCCGGGAGGGCCAGTCCCTGCAGCAACCGGCCGAAGTTGGCGACGAGGCGATCGATGTCCTCGTCCTCGTGCTGGACGGAGATCAGCCACTGCTCGGCCTTGCCCCACGGCGGCAGGAACACCCCACCGTTGTGCTGCACAAGCCAGTGGGCGTGCCCGAAACGGCTGTCGAGCAGCAGGAAATCCCGGTAGTTGCGAGTAGGTTCCGAACCGAAGGAGACGCAGCCCTTGGCCCCCGCTGTCACGACCTGCCACGGCATGCCGGCACCGCCGATCGCCTCCTGCAGTCCGCTCTCCAACCGTTGCCTCAACCGGTCGAGGTGACGGTACGCGTCCGGCGTCAGCACTTCCGTGAGCGTCGCCCGGACCGCCGCCATGACGAGGGGGTTGCCGTTGAACGTGCCCACCTGCTCGTAGCGGCCGTCGGCGATCATCGACATGACCGCGCGCGTGCCTCCGATGGCCGACGTGGGGAGGCCACCGCCGAGCGACTTGGCCAGGCACACGAGGTCGGGAACGACGCCGTACCGCTGCGTGACGCCGCCCGGTCCCACCGTGAACCCGGTCTTGACCTCGTCGAAGGTCAGCAGTGCGCCGTGCCGGTGCAAGACCTCACGAAGGGCAGCCAGGTAGCCGTCCTGGGGGTGGATGATGCCGGCGTTCATCATGATCGGCTCGAGGATCATGCCGGCGACCTCGCCCGGATTCGCGGAGAGAACTCGCTCCACGGCCTCGACGTCGTTGAAGGGCACCACCGACACGAGATCGGTGATCGCGTGCGGGATGCCGGTGCTGCTCGGGACTCCGGTGGGTGCGTCGGCGGGCCCGATGCCGTCGTCCGGGTCGGGCGCGACCGACACCTGCACGGAGTCGTGGTGCCCGTGGTAACACCCTTCGACCTTGATGATCCGGTCCCGACCGGTGGCGGCCCGCATGAGGTGGACTGCGTCCATGGTGGCCTCGGTGCCGGAGTTGGCGAACCGCCACAGCGGCAGTCCGAAGCGCTCGGTGAGGTTCTCGGCCACCACGATGGCGTCCTCGGTCGGCTGCGCGAAGTGCGTGCCGCGAGCGACCCGCTCAGTGACCGCGGCGACGATCGCGGGGTTCGCGTGGCCGACCAGGCAGGCGCCGTACCCACCGTGGAAGTCGCTGTACTCCGTGCCGTCGACGTCGTAGACCTTCGAGCCGACTCCGTGACTCAACCAGACGGCCTGCGGCTCGGCGATCTGCCAGCTCGACGTCGCGCCGCCGGCGAGAGACCTCGAGGCGCGTGCGATGAGCTCGCGACCCCGAGGCTGCCGGGCCAGGAAGGTCTCCGTCTCCTCGGTGATCAGCGACTCGAGGGCGGTATCAGCGACGACGTCGGCCTCTGCAGTGCTCATGGTGAACTCCTCCCGGCTCACGCCGGCTTTGACTGAACGTTCAGGCTAAGTCACGGTTGAGGGGTCGACAAGGAGCGGGGTCTCGACATGGGCCGCCCTGGGAGTGACAATGCCAATTGGTTGAACAGTCAGTTAGCGCGGTCGACAGGCCAGCCTGGCTTCGGGGCTCAACGGAAATGGGGCGGCCATGAACTTCGAAGGCTTCGATCCGGCCGGGCGTCGCCGGCCCAGACCGCAGCTGTCGCGGCGACGGCTGCTGCAGGGGACTGTCTGGCTGGGCGCCGGAGTGGGCGCCGCGCCTCTTCTCGGTGCTTGCGGCGGCGACAACCCGGCGGCGTCGTCCGGGAACTCGGCTCCGTACCCGCTCGCGCGGCCGGACCGTCCGGTCAAGCTGCCGATCAAGGACAGCAACCCGCCGATCGACGACGGGCTCGACCCGGAGACGGGCGGCGTCTTCAAGATCCTCAACTACGACGCCTACATGGCGCCCGGCATCATGAAGGCATTCGGCGCCGAGTACGACGTCGACGTCCAGGTGACGCCGTACACCAACTACGACGAGATGCTGTCGAAGATCCGGGCACCCGGTCAGTCGTTCGACCTGGTCTTCCCCGGCCCTGGCCAGATGAGCAAGATGGTCTTCACCGACCTCATCCAGCCCCTCAACCACTCCTACATCCCCAACCTGGAGAACCTGTGGCCGGAGTACCAGGACCCCTGGTACGACAAGGGCGCTCAGTACACCGTGCCCTACACGATCTACACCACCGGCGTGGTCTACCGCGCCGACCGGGTGTCGAGCGTCCCGGAGAACGGCTACGACCTCATCTGGGACGAGAAGTACGCCGGCAAGATCTACATCCTTGACGACATGTGGGAAGCCATCGGCATGTCGATGCTGCGCAACGGCCTCACGACCAACATCAACACCAGCGACGCCTCGCTCGTGCAGAAGGCGACCGACTCGCTCATCGAGCTGATCGACTCGGTGAACATCAAGGCCAACATCAACGCCTACACCGAGGTCCCCGAGGGCAAGGCGACGATCCACCAGGGCTGGTCCGGGGACGTGATCGCCGGCCAGTACTACCTGCCGAAGGGCGAGACGCCGGAGGTCCTGGGCTACTGGGTGCCAGAGGAGTCCTCGAAGCGCGTCACCGGCAACGACTGCATCGCGATCCCGAAGAGCGCGAAGAAGCCCATGCTCGCCCACACGCTGATCAACGACCTCCTCGACAACGACATCAGCCTCCGCAACTTCGGGTGGAACGGCTACCAGCCGCCCATCAACAAGCTGTCGGCGGAGTACCTCATCGACCAGGGCTACATCCCGAAGAACCTCGGGAGCGCCGTCGTCGTCCCGGACGACTTCAAGACCGGGATCACGACCTACGAGGTGGCCCCGAGCACCGAGGCGCTCTGGCGTCAGAACTGGTCGAAGTTCAAGGCCGGTGGCTGATCGCACCCTCGACCATGACCGCGCGGCACGGCGGTTGTGGCCGGCGCTCGCCCTTCCGGGCACGTTCTGGCTGATCGCCCTCTTCCTGGTTCCGTTCTACGCGGTCATGGCCGTCGCGTTCAGCGGCTACATCAACGTCTTCGGCGAGCCGATCCCCGCGTGGAACCCGCTCAGCTGGAAGTTCGACACCTTCACGCAGGTGCTCTCCGCGTCTGTCACGGGCGAGTACCGCGCGGTGTGGATCCGCACCGGCACCTACACGGTGGCCGCTCTCGCCATCTGTGTCGCCGTCGGCTACCCCGTGGCCTACTACACCGCCCGGCTGGCCGGGAAGCGCCGCGGCCTGGTGCTCGCGCTGATCCTCGCGCCCTGGTGGATCAACTACATCACTCGCATGCTCGCCTGGGTCAACCTGCTCCAGGACGACGGCTACGTGAACAAGACCCTCGGCATCTTCGGAGTCGCGCCGATCTCCTGGCTGTCCGGCAACGCCTTCACCGTGGTGCTCGCGCTGGCCTACGGTTACCTGCCCTTCTTCATCATCCCGCTCTTCGCCTCACTGGACCGGATCGACCAGCGGCTGCTCGAGGCGTCGCGCGACCTCGGCGTCGGCATGGTGCGCACGTTCCTGCACGTGACCCTGCCGCTGTCGAAGATCGGACTGGTCACCGCGATGGTCATCACCGCGCTGCCGCTGACTGGTGACTACTACACGAACGCCATCGTCTCCGGCTCCCCGAACACCACGATGGTGGGCAACCAGGTCGAGCTGTTCCTCCTGCAGGGCCCCCAGAAGAACCTCGGTGCTGGTCTGGTGCTGCTGCTCTCGCTCGTCCTGATGTTCTTCATGGCCTACTACCTGGTCCTGACCCAGCGCGCTAGCAGGGAAACGCGATGACCGACGTCAAGGCTCCTCGCGCAGCTGCCAGCCCTGCAGCACAGCCCACACGCGTGCCGCCGTGGCGCAACCCCTGGCGCCGCCCGTACGTGCTCGCCGGCATCACCTGGGCCTACGTCGTGTGGTCGCTGGTCCCGGTCCTGGTGGCGGTGCAGTTCTCGTTCAACGACGGTCGCTCGCGGAGCGTCTGGCAAGGCTTCTCCACGCAGTGGTACTGCTGTGCCGACGGATCCGTCGGTGAGGACTCGAGCCTGCTCCGGGCGTTGGAGAACAGCCTCATCCTCGCCGGTGCCACGGTCCTGATCGCGACCCCGCTGGGCGTGATGCTGGCCATGGGACTCACGCGGTGGCGGTCGCGGGCGAGCAGGGTGTCCAACGGCATCGCACTGGTCCCGCTCGTCACGCCGGAGATCGTCCTGGGGTCGGCGCTCTACCTGGTGATCGTCAACCTCTACCAGTTCGTCCCCCTCGGGCGGCCGGCCATGCTGCTCGGCCACGTCACGCTCTCGGTGTCCTACGTGCTGGTGGTCGTGCGGTCGAGACTGCAGAGCATCGGTCCCGATTTCGAGGAGGCAGCCCGGGACCTGGGCGCGAGTCCCCTGCGGGCAATCCGGACGATCCTGCTCCCGATGCTGATGCCGTCGATCTTCGCGTCGGCGATGTTGGTGTTCGCCACGTCGCTCGACGACTTCGTGGTCAGCCAGTTCCTGTTCGGCGACGCGTCGAACGCCACGGTGCCGGTCAGGCTCTACAACGCCGTGCGCAACGCCCCGACACCCGCTCTCAACGCACTCGCGACGCTGCTGCTGGTGGCGTCGTTCCTGGCGTTGGTCCTGGCGTACGTCGGCCTGCGGACGCGTCGACGCGGGACGAAGTCGGCCCTTGCGGAGCTGACCGACTTCGGCTGACCTGCCGATCAGACCTCGGCGGTCACCGCAGCCGGCGCGCTCGACGACGTGGAGAGGACGCGCAGCGCCTCGGGGGGCAGGTGCACGGAGACGGCCTGCCCGCTGGTGAGCCCGCCATGCACCGACGCGTTGGTCACCAGCGACTGGACCACGGCGCCGTGCGGCAGCCGCACGCTGACCTGTGTGGTGGAGCCGAGGAAGACCGCACGGTCGACCATGCCGGGCACGCGGTTGCCGCCGTCACGTCCACGCTCCCCGACCTCCACGCTCTCGGGGCGGATGATCGCCCTGCCGGGCCCCGCCTCGCACCCGTCCGGAGCCTGGGCCTCGAGGGTGACGTCTCCGAACCGCACCCAGCGCGTCGTGCCGCTGCCGGGGAGGCACTCGACGTCCATGAGGTTGGCGACACCGAGGAAGTTCGCGACGAACTCGCTGCGGGGCTCCTGGTAGACCTGTTGCGGCGTGCCGAGCTGCGCGATCCGGCCACCGTCCATGACGGCAAGCCGGTCCGACATCTCGAGTGCCTCCTCCTGGTCGTGGGTGACGAAGACGAAGGTGATGCCGACGTCCCGCTGCAACGACGTCAGCTCGGCGCGCAACGAGTGCCGCAGCTTCGCGTCGAGGGCGCCCAGCGGCTCGTCGAGGAGCAGCACCGACGGCTCGAGCACCAGGGCCCGGGCCAGTGCGACGCGCTGCTGCTGGCCTCCGGACATCTGATGTGGCCGACGCTTGGCGTAGTCGGTGAGCCGGACCAGCTCGAGCGCCCTCGCCACGCGCGCGGCGCGGGTCTTGCTGTCGACGTCCTTGCGCCACCGCAGGCCGTACTCGACGTTCTTCCGCACGTCGAGGTGCGGGAAGAGTGCGTAGCTCTGGAAGACCGTGTTGACCGGCCGCTTGTGCGCCGGAGTCTGGGCCACATCGACCCCGTCGAGCAGGATCTGGCCGTCCGTCGGTTGTTCGAATCCCGCGAGCATCCGCAACGTCGTCGTCTTGCCGCAACCCGACGGCCCGAGCAGCGTGAAGAACTCCCCGGCCCCGATCTCGACGTTGATGCCGTCGACCGCGGTGACGCCCTCGAACTCCTTGCGCAGCCCGACGATCGAGATCGCCCCGCTGCCGTGTCGGGGGGCGCCGCCGCGGTGGCCGACACCGGCCCCACGAACGTCTTGAGCCATGCGCCGAAGTGTAGACATCGGGGTTGACCCGCGAAAGAGCGTGACTGAATCGTCAGTCAGCCGTGCCCTCGTGGCGCTGGGACGGGTGGAGCCCCGCTCACCGCAGCAGATCGAGCCCCCCGAGAGCAGCCACCAGCGCGTTCACGAAGACAGGGACCTCGCGCTCGGTGAAGGCAAGCGGCGGACGAACCTTGAGCACGTTGGCTGCGGCGCCAGTGGTACCGACCAGGACCCCGTGACGTTTCATGGCGTTCTTGAGGTTCGCCGCGGTGACCGCGTCCGGCGTCTTCGACGTCCTGTCGGTGACGATCTCGATGGCGTTGGCAAGCCCCATCCCGCGAACGTCGCCGACGCACGGCACCGCGTCAGTGGCGTCGCGGACGGCTGCGCGCAGCGCCTCACCCGTGACTGCCACCCGGGGCAGCACTCGCTCGTCCTCCAGGACGTCGAGGACGGCGAGGGCGGCAGCCGCGGACACTGGGTTGCCGCCGAACGTGGAGAAGATGACGGTCTCGTCGGCGAGGCCTTCGAGGAACTCCCGCCGCGTGATCACCGCCGCGACGGGATGTCCGTTGCCCATCGGCTTACCGAGCGTGACGAAGTCGGGGTCGATGCCGAAGCGCTGGAAGGACCACATCGCATCGCCGGTGCGCCCGTGTCCGCCCTGCACCTCGTCGGCGATCCACAGCGCCCCCGCCTCATGGGTGCGGCGCACCAGGTCACGTACGTGTTGTGGAGTCAGCACCTGCACGCCGTCGCTCTGCATGACCCCGTCGAGGATCACCGCGGCGGGAGGTAGGCCGTTGCTCCCCAGCCGCCCCAGCGCAGCCGTGAACTGCGAGGCGTCGAGGTGCTCGCCGCGATAGGCGTCTGCAGGGTGCCATCGCTCGACGTGGGCGCTGTGCTGCTGCTTGTAAAGCACCTCGGGGGACATCGGCGCGAGGGCTTCGGTGATCCCGTGGTAGGCGAAGTGGGTGCACAGGGCCCCCCGGCGTCCGGTGACGTGGGTGGCCAGCCGCCAGGCCAGGTCGTTGGCCTCGGAGCCGGAGTTGACGAACAGCACTGTGTCGAGCCCAGCTGGGCAGGTCGCCACAAGCCGTTCTGCCAGCTCGATCGCCTTGGGGTGCAGGTATCGCTGGTGGGTGTTGACGAGGCGTGACTGCCGGGCGATGGCCTCGTTGACGCGCGGGTGGGCATGACCCACGCACGGGACGTTGTTGTACGCGTCGAGGAAGCGCTCGCCATCGGCGTCGTACATCCACACGCCTGAGGCGTGCTGCACCAGCAGCGGGTCGTCGTAGGTGAGCGGCTCGACGGCCGGGCCGAAGGCCTCGCCACGACGCCGGACCAGCTCACCGCGCGAGGGTGTGGGGCGAAGGCCGCTGACTCGCTCGGCGGCCTCGTCGAAGCCGGTGTCGATGATGTGTCGGAGGACGGCATACAGCCGGACGAGGTCCCGCTCGGCGAACTCCGGCTCCTCCAGTCCCTCGGCGCTGCGCCACGACCCGATCGCGATGCCAGCTGCCGCCCGGGCGGCCCAGGCGTCGCTGATCAGGAGGAGCTCCTCGGCCTCCAACGGTGTGATCCGCTGGTAGCCGTCGAGCACCAACCGCGCCACCCGGAACGGCTCGTCGCCGGGGCGGTCGAGCACGAGGGAGTCGATCACGGAGGCCAGATCGGTGAGAAGAGCGGTGTGGCTCATGTCGCCGAAGTCGATGATCCCGGTGATCATCCCCTCGTCGTCGACGATCGCGTTGTCGACGTTGAGGTCCCCGTGCACGACCTGGGAGCGCAGCGACTCCCACCGGGGCGCGATGACGGCGTCGTAGCGGTCGAGGACCTGCTCGACGGCGGTGCTCCACTCGGGGTTCCGGATCGCGGCGACCATGCCGCGTACCATCGGCACCGCCTGCAGGTCCCAGGGCAGGAAGCGATGCGCGCTCGGGTGGCTGAACCCGCGCATGGCCCGGGCCAGTCGGGCGACAGTCTCGCCCCAGGCGATGACGGCGCGGTCGCTGAGCTCGGACGGCCTGCAGCGCATCCGACCTGGAAGGACGGGGTAGGCCCGGCACCAGTTGGCCCCGTCCCCGCCGGTCAGCGCCCGGTAGGACGCGGGGCCGTCGGGGTCCTCGGCGGTCAGGCGCATCAGTGGGCGCGCCACCGGGAGCGAGGGGTCGACCCGCGCGATGTGCGAGACGACGAGGGCCTCCATGTCGAGGGTGGCGATGCTCTCGGCGGCGTTGGACACTTTGAGAACCGCGACGGGCGCCTGTCCGGAGGTCAGCAGGAAGGTCTGGTCGCGCTCGCTGCCCAGGCTGACCGCACCATCGGCGACCACGCCGAAGCACGCGCCACCGATGGCCGCCGCCTCGGCCTCGTCGAACCTCGGAGGCTCCGCCGTGAGCACCGCGTCGATCGCGTCCATGTCGCCGCGCCCTGTCTCGCCCGCGACCCCCGGGTGGGGCCGAGGCGACCCTACCCACATGAGCGGAAGTGGCACCTGAGTGTGCCATTCGGGTGCCGGCCCGGTCGTAGCCTCGTTTCCATGGATCCGTCGGATCAGTCACCGCCTGCGGTCGAGGCATCGCGCCTCGCCCGCGGCGCGGTGGATTGGCTGATGGAAGCCTGCGCTGTGGACACCGACGACCCGTCGCTCTACCAGGGGCTGGCCGGAGTGGTGCTCACGCTGCATGAGGCCCACCAGCACTTCGGCGAAGAACGCTACGGCCACGGCGCCGAGCGCGGCGCCGACGTCCTGTGCGAGATGGTCGACCACGTGGAAGATTGCTCGCTCTACTTCGGGCTCGCCGGCGCCGCGTTCGCCCTTCGCGCGTTGGGCCGAGATGAGGCCGCCGACAGTGCCTTGCACCGGATTCGCGAGCGTTTCGATGGACAGCGCTGGAACGACATGTTCGAGCTGTTCAAAGGCAATGCTGGCATCGGACTGGGCGCACTGCGGGCGGGCGCCGTGGACCTGGCGGTATCAGCCGTCACGCCGTACCTGACCACGGCGGATCCCACGCCATGGGGCGTCAACTGGCCGGTACGACCCTCGCCACCACGATCGCACCACATCGCGCACGGGACACTCGGCATCGTCTACGCGCTGGCCGCGATCGGGGACGCTGCCGGGCGTGACGACATGGTGGACATGGCTCTGGCGGGAGCCGCCGATGTGGTGGGTCGCAACGAAGGGGGCGGAGAAGGCTTTCTCGTCCCGCACTCCGACCCCCCGCACAAGCCCGAGCTCATCGAGCGCTACAGCTACGGCTGGTGCAATGGACCTGCTGGTGACGCACAGGCCTTCCGGTTGCTTGCTCGGATCACAGGGGACCACGCGTGGACGGCGCTCACCGACCGCTGCTGGAACACGGTCAGAGCATCTGGTCTTCCACAGCGGATCCGGCCCGGATTCTGGGACAACATCGGCCGTTGCTGCGGTACGGCCGGGGTGCTGGCGTTCGCGTGCGACCGGATCGTGGAGCGCGGTGACGACTTCGGCTTCGCCCATGTGCTGGTCACCGACCTCGCCACTCGGGCGATCGTCGATGACGCCGGTGTCCGGTGGTCGAACCATGAGCACCGGGCGACCTCCACTGAGCTGGAGCCCCGGGTCGGGTGGGCGATGGGAAACGCGGGCATCGTCCGCGAGGTGCTGCGGTACGCGCGGCTCCGCGAAGGCGGCACCTCCGGCTACGCGGTCCCCTGGCCGGACCACCCCATCACAGATGACCCCTCCTCGGCAGGCACCGGCCGGTGGGATGCGTGACTCGGGCATCCCGTCGGCGATGGACGAGGAGCAACGGCACCCCCGTCAACGCCCGACGGCCGGTCCGAGGACCGACAGCAGCTGGAGCCGCTCGTACGACGGGCTGCCCGGAACTGCGGTGAAGACGAGGAGACCCTGCGACTGATCCGGGTCCTGGAGGACCTGGCAGTACACCTCGAGGTCTCCTACCTCAGGGTGCACCAAGTGCTTGACCGTGCTGTGCCGGCGCCCGACCTCGTGCTGCGCCCAGACGTCGGCGAACTCCTCGCTTCGCGCCAGCAGGGAGTCCACGAGCTCCTGGGCCCGCGACCCCGGTCCCTCGCGGACCAGGGCGGCGCGGAGGTCGGCGACGAACTGCCGGCCGTGCAGCGGGTGGTCCTGCTCCCGGTAGGTCCGCCTCGAGCTTGGGTCGGTGAACCAGCGGTGAGCGACATGGCGGTCCAGCCCCTCGTACGCCGTCTCGTCGCCGAAGAGCGCGACTGCGGGCGGTGTCTGGACCAGGGTCTCCCCCAGCCCGCTGATCACCATGGCGGGAGTGTCCTGGAGCCGATCCAACACCCTCATGATCCCTGCGTCCACGTGGTCGCCGCTGCGTGAGCGCTGCGGCACGGCGTACCCGCCGAGCGCCAGGAGGTGGTCGCGCTCGTCGAGGGAGAGTCGCAGCCCACGCGCGAGCGCGGCCAGCATCTGCTCCGACGGGTGCGGGCCGCGCTGCTGCTCGATGCGGCTGTAGTAGTCGGCCGAGAGGCCTGACAGCGCGGCGACCTCCTCCCGCCGGAGGCCACCGGTACGCCGTCGCGGGCCGCGCGGCAGCCCGACGTCCTCGGGCTGCAGCACCTCACGGCGGGTGCGGAGGAAGTCGGCGAGCTGGGCGCGGTCCATGCCTGATTGTCGGTGATCGGGCCTGCCGGGGCTCACAGGAAGGTGCCGCCCGAGGCCTCGATGCGCTGACCGGTGACCCATCCCAGCCCGCCGACAGCGAGAGCAGCGACGGCCGCCCCGATGTCGTCGGGCTCGCCGACCCGGCCAAGGGCGGCGTTGCCGCCCAGGGCGCGGCGCAACTCCTCGTCGTCGCGCAGGTATCCGCCGCCGAAGTCGGTGGCGACCGGTCCGGGCGCGATCACGTTTGCGGTGATGCCGCGGCCGCCGACGGCCTTGGCGAGGTACCGCGTCCACACCTCCACGGCACCCTTCACCGCGGCATACACCGAGTACGACGGGTCGCCCGTGAAGCGGGCGAGGCCGGTCGAGGTGTTGACGACCCGGCCCCCGTCGGCCAGCAGCGGCAGGAGCTCCTGGGTGAGCAGGACGACGCCGGTGAAGTGCACCCCGACCATCTCGTCGATTGCCGAGCGGTCCGTCGTCCCCACCGGCGTGGCTGTCACAGCGCCGGCGTTGTTGACCAGGACGTCGAAGGAGTCCCGGCCCCAGCACTCGCGCAGCACCCGTGCCACCTCCTCGGCGAAGAAGGGGAAATCAGCTGGCTGCGTCGTGTCGAGCGCCAGGGCGACCGCGCGGCGGCCCGCGTCCTGCACGTCGGTGACGACCTTCGCGGCCTCTTCGGTGTTCGACCGGTAGGTGAGGACGACGTCGGCGCCGGCGGCGGCGAGGTGGAGGGCGGCGGCGCGGCCCAGGCCGCGGTTGCCCCCCGTGATCAGGGCGATGGTGGTGGTGGTCTCGGTCATGGCTCCAGCCTGGGCCGATCGGGCCGGCGGGTGAAGGTCACGCTCGTCCAGGGATCGCGAATCCCTGTCTCGGCCGATCTGTGACCTCCCTGTGAAGGCACGCAGTCGGATCGCCGGACAACGGCGCACGGTCAGTGGCCGCGAAACGCCTCTTCGAGCCACCATGAGCCTTGATCCTGACTCACCTTGGCGTCGATCAACAGCGGTGAACGTCTCGGACCGGCGACCCAGTCGGCGACCGGACCCAGATCGGCGACGGTGCGCACGCTGACCGCCTCGAACCCGTATCCCCGTCCGATCGCGGCGATGTCGGTGCTCGGAAACCTGACCGTGGTCACCGGAAATCCATCAGGCTCGAAGTGGTGGACCTCAGCGCCGTACGCGTCGTCGTTGTACACGATCACCACCATCGGCAACGAGAGACGACACACTGTCTCGAGCTCGGCCGCGCCCATGAGTGCGCCACCGTCCCCCAAGGCCGCCACGGGCAAGCGGTCCGGTTGAGCGAGGGCAGCCCCGATGGCGGTGGCGAGCCCGAGACCGACGGATTGAAAGGCCTGGGTGAAGCAGAACCCGTCCTCGTCCGGTATCGACAGGTACATGCTCGGGTAACCCATGAAGTTGCCGGAGTCGACCGCAAGGATGCGGTTCGGGGGCAGCAGGTCGTCGAGAGCGATCGAGAGCAGCCGCGGGTCGATGCGCTCCGGCGTGCTGGCGTCATCGAAGGGTACGTCTCGCCATCGGATGCTCGCTGCGATGCGATCCCTCACCGCCGAGTCGCGGTACCCGGTCCGTGGGACACCGGCCAGCTCCAAGGCGGCTGTGGCCGTTCGCGCGACATCTCCCACGACTCCCAGGTCCACGGACCGCTGGGCGCCGATGGCACTGACGGTGTCATCGACCTGTACCACGTAGGTGTCTGGTCCGATGAGGTGCCCGTGCCGCATGGTCCACATGTTCAGGGCGCAACCCCAGCCGACGATGAGGTCCGCGCCAGCGATGAGCTCCGCGGCAAGTGGCGAGGAGAATCCCCCAGACACATCGAGGGACCAGGGATCACCGGTGAAGAGACCACGCGCGACGGCAGACGTGGCGAGCAGTGATCCGTACCTGTCACCCAGCGCCTGCAACGCCGAGCGGCTGGCCTCGCTTCGGGAGCCACGGCCCGCGACGAAGACCGGCCGTCTCGACCGCTCAAGCGCCTCGACCAGCGCGGACAACTCGCCCTCGTTCGGCGGCGCGGCGTCTGGAGCCGGGGCCAGTGACGGGGTCGTGGATGGGTCAGCGGCTGGCTGCGCCTGGACGCCGAGCGGGAGATTCAGCAGGACGGTGCGCCGCGAGTGTGCTGCGGTCTTCACCGCCGACACGGTGTCCGCGACGGCGGTTTCGCCGCTCGTCAGTCGCATGGAGGAGGCCCCCACGGCCGTCGCCAATGCCTCTTGGTCCACGAAGAAGTTGGAGCGTGTCTCCGTGACCTCGGCTGCGAGCACCACGAGAGGAGTCCGGCTCTTCGCCGCCTCGGCGATACCGGTGAGGGCATTGGTCAGCCCACATCCCTGGTGAACGCTGAGCGCCGCCACGTGGCCGCTCATCCGGGCGTAGGCATCAGCCATGGTCGCGGCCCCGCCCTCATGACGCGCGGGCACGAAGCGTGCCCCCGCCTCGACCATGGCGTTGGTGACATGGAAGTTGCCAGATCCGACCACGCCGAAGACGTGGTCCACACCGAGGGCTGTGAGCGTCTCCCCGACCGCCTGGGCGACCGTCCTAGTCGGCACGGTCGGTCACTTGCTGGTCGGACCCGCGGGACTCGCTCTCCCCCGTCGCGTCCGTGGCCAGCGTCGGAATGAGCAGCATGACGAGTCCACCCAGCAACGCGGGGACGGCGAATGCGTAGAAGTTCGCGTTCAGGCCCCACCCCGAGCTCAGCACGAACCCACCGTAGACCGGTCCGAGAATGGCGCCGAGCCGGCCGATTCCCAAGGCCCAGCCGAGGCCGGTCGCCCGCATCTGCGCCGGGTAGAACGTGGCGGTGTAGGCATTCACCAGGATGGTGGTGCCGATCGTGCACGCGCCCGCCACGGCGACGAGGACGAGCAGGACCGCGCTGGGGAGCTCGAAGCTCAGCAGGAAGATGCACACCGCCGCCGTGAGGAACATGCCGGACGTCACGGACTTGGAACCCACCCGGTCCGCCAGGGCTCCCAGCAATGGCGTGCCGACGATGGCGCCCAGATTCAAGGCGATGAGAAACCCGAGAGCCGGGCCGAGCGGATAACCAGCCTCACGCATGATCTGTGCCAGCCAGGTGTTCAACCCGTAGACCAGCAGGAGACCGACGCCCGTGCCGAGCCAGAACAGGACTGTTCCTCGAAAGTAGCGGGGAACGAAGAGAGCCTTGAGGACGGCCAGTCCACCGGGCTGGGCGTCGGAGGCCTGCGGGGTAGCGGGCTCTTCCAGGGTGGTGTCGTAGCGGGCAGCGAGCGCCTCGGCCTCAGCTCGGCGACCACGGGCAAGGAGAAACCCGGCCGACTCGGGAAGCATCGCCGCCGCGATGGGAAGAAGGACCAGCCCCCCCAGTCCGGCACCGATCCAGAACATCGTCCGCCAGCCCAGCTCCGGGATGACCGCGATCGCCAGCAGCGCGGCCAGGATGCCTCCCGCTGAGTAGCCCGAGAACATGATGCCGTTCGTTGTGCTGCGATGACGCGGATGGGCGTACTCGATGGTGAGCGCGATGGCGGTGGGAACCACCCCGCCGAGCCCCAGTCCTGCGACGAAGCGAGCGAGGCCGAACGTCTCGGGGGTCGGCGCCATCGCTGCGAGCGCCATGGCGACGGAGAACCAGGCGATGCAGCCCAGCATGATCTTGCGTCGCCCGACCAGGTCGGTGATCGTGCCGACCGCAATCGCGCCGATGAGCATGCCGATGAGGGCGTACGAGCCGATCCGGCCTGCTTCCGCCTTGGTCAGGGTCCACTCGGCGGACCCGTCCAGCATGGTCGGGACGACGGTGCCGTAAACGATCAGGTCGTAACCGTCGATGATGATCGTGGCGCAGCACAGGAGCACGACGACGTTGCGGGAGGTGGTCCGCGTGTGACGCGTTGAGTCGACTGCCATGGACGATCCTCTGGTCACGTCACCGACATGAGGAGGACGGCGGTGTCCGGTGAGCCGATCGTCGGTGACTGCTCACGAACATATGACGCGCCTGTGACGATCGTCAATAGGACGTGATACCACTGCGCCCATGCTGTCCGCCTACCGCGCGGTCGCTGCGTCCTCGACGTCGGGCCAGAACCCAGCCGCATAATCCAGCGCACGCCTCTCCAGGATGGACACGAGCTGCTCGAAGAGGACTGCTGCCTGGGGTGCGCTCCAGTCGGCCGCCAGCACCTGTCGAGGAAGTCCGGGATCGCGAAACGGCAGCTTGCGCCAGTGATCGACACCGCGCAAGTACGTGATGAACGCCTGCTGCGGGTCGATGGTCTTCTGGGCCGACAACCCTTCCACCTCGGTGGAGTACCGGGCGAGGAACGCCTTGTACCGCTCATTGATCGCGTCGAGGTCCCAGCTGGCGGAGAGCAAGCTGCGGAGATCTTGCCTGCCCATGTAGTCGCCCACGAAGATGGCCGCATACTCGTCCAACCCGAGCTCGGCGATGGCGTTCTCGGCGGCACTCAGCATGCGTGCCGGCGCGATCCACATGGCTGTACCTACGTTGCCGAAACCGAGCGAGGACACGAGCGCTCGTAGCTGGTGCCGCTTGGAGCGTTCCGACTCCGGCACGGAGAAGTTCACGATGCACCAGCCGTCTGCGATATCGGCAGGCTGGCGTGCGTGCCAGATCACCTCGTCGCCTTCTGCAAGTGCCCGCTGCGCCAACGGCGTCAGGACGTATCCCCGTGCGTCACCACGGGTCTCTGAGACGAGCCACCCGCGCTGCTTGAGCCGGAAGACCGCGGTGCGCGAGCTCGGAGGATCTAGTCCCACCTGCCCCATCAGCTCCACACCGCCCGCGATGGGCATCCAGTTGCCCATCCGTCGTACGACCGATCCAAGGAAGCTCACCAGGAGAGTTCCGGACCGGCGTGGACGTACGCCGACCTTGGTCTCCTCGTGCATGTCCTTCTCCAGCATTGGTGCTAGTCCCGCTCATTTCTCGACATCACGACATCCACCAAGGGCCCTGACCCATGCCTCAGGCCATGCGGTGCTCGTCGCCTGGTCCTGGTGACTGCGGTCGATGTGGACGGTGACGTAGGACCCGTGCGCCGCACGCCGTCGAGCGCGATCGCCGAACTCCTCCCCCCACACCACGAAGTCGAAGGTCATGGACGATGAACCCAACCTGACCAGCTCCACCACGGTCGTCACGTCCTGACCGAAGAACAACGGCGCCGCGAACTGGACCTCGTAGCGAACCCGCGGCGCCACGGGGAAGTACTCGTTCAGGCCACGCTCTGCCATGAGGGTGGCCTCTGCTGCTTCAACGAAGCGGGTCACAACACTGTTGTGGTAGATACCCGCAGCGTCGGTGTCGATCCACTCCACGCGCGTCCTGAAGACGCCCACCGGAGCCGGGCTGTCCGAGCAGGCGGGCCGCGACGTCACACGGACACCGTCCTACGGCCAGGCGTCCAGCGGATGTGCACGTCGTCGGCCGCCCCGTCACGCAGCAGCGACAGTCGAGGCGGAATCTTGTCGGTGCGAGAGGTCGGTGGCTTGCGACGGCCGGCCTTCCATGGTGTCGGCCAGTCAGCGCCTTCACCGTGGTAGTCCTGCTCAGCTGCGGCGTGCAGCGTCCACTGCGGGTTGTACAAGTGCGGTCGGCCCAAGGCACACAGGTCAGCGCGTCCCGCCAGCAGGATCGAGTTCACATCGTCGTACGACGAGATGGCGCCGACGGCGATCACCCTCACACCGGCCGGCTCGGCCACGGTATGCCGGATCTTGTCGGCGAAGGGAGTCTGGTACGAACGACCGAAGGCAGGCTTCTCATCCTTGGTCACCTGACCGGAGGTCACGTCGATCGCGGCGGCCCCGTGCTCGATGAACGCACGGGCGATGTCGACGGCGTCATCCTCGGTGTTGCCGTCCGGTACCCAATCGGTGGCCGAGATCCGAACCGTGACAGGTATCGAGTCCGGCACCACCGCGCGCACGGCATCGAACACCTCGAGCGGGTAGCGAAGTCGATTCTCCACCGTTCCGCCGTACTCGTCGGTGCGCCGGTTCGAGACCGGCGACAGGTACGAGCTGAGCAGGTAGCCGTGCGCGGCGTGCAGCTCAATGAGGTCGAACCCGGCATCGACCCCGCGCTGAGCGGCCGTCACGAACTCATCAACGATCTTGTCCATGTCCGCGACCGTGGCCTCGCGGGGTACATGACAGCCGGATCCGTACGGCAGAGCGGAGGGCCCCACGACCTCCCAGTTGCCGTCCTCGAGCGGCTCGTCCATGCCCTCCCACATCAGCTTGGTCGAGCCCTTGCGCCCCGAGTGGCCGAGCTGCAAACCGATCTTGGCCGTCGAATGGCTGTGGACGAAGTCGGTGATCCTCCGCCACGCCTCGCCCTGAGCGTCGGTCCACAGCCCCGGGCAACCCAGTGTGATGCGGCCCTCGGGCGACACGCACGTCATCTCGCTCATCACCAGTCCCGCACCGCCCATGGCCTTCGAACCCAGGTGGGCCAGGTGGAAGTCGCCCGGCATTCCCTCCACCGCGATGTACATGTCCATCGGCGACAAGACGATGCGGTTCTTCAGCTCCAGCGGTCCGATGCGCACGGGCTGGAACATCGCCGGAGCGACACTCGCCGCGCCCTGGTGACGCGCGAACTCCTCCTCCATCCGTGCGGCGAACAACCGATCGCGGTCCTTGAGGTTCTGGAAGGTGATCCTCCGAGACCGGGTGAGCAGGTTGAAGACGAACTGCGCCGGGTCCTGCCTCGAGTACATGCCGATGTTCTCGAACCACTCCAGCGAGGCCTGCGCGGCACGCTGGGTCGACTCCACCACCGGTTTCCGCTCGGTCTGGTAGGCAGCGAGCGCGGCGTCCACGGTCGGGTGCTCATGGAGGCACGCTGCGAGGGCGAGGGCGTCCTCCATCGCCAGCTTGGTGCCGGACCCGATGGAGAAGTGAGCGGTGTGGGCCGCATCGCCTAGCAGCACCACATTGCCGTCGTACCACCTCTCGTTGCGGACGGTGTGGAAGTTGAGCCACGTGGAGTTGTTGGAGAAGATCGCTCGACCCTGGAGCTCCTCAGCGAAGATGTCCTTGACGCGCTCAACGGCATGCTCGTCCGAGACGCCCGGCGGGAAGAGCTCGTTCTCCGTCTCGTCGAAGCCGGCCCTGCGCCACACGTCCTCGTGCATCTCGACGATGAACGTGGACCCTGCCTCGGAGTAGGGATAGCCATGGATCTGCATCGTTCCCCACTGCGTCTCCTTGACGAAGAACTGGAACGCCTCGAACACGAGGTCGGTGCCGAACCAGATGTACTTGTTCTTGCGACGGTCGAGGGTGGGCTTGAACACGTCGGCGTACTTCGTCCGGACCACCGAGTTGAGGCCGTCGGAGGCCAGCACGAGGTCATGCTGTTCTCGCAGCTCGTCGCAGTCCGGCGCCGCTGACCGGTAGTGGACCGTCACGCCGAGCTCATGGACCCGGCGCTGAAGTATCTCGAGGAGCTCCTTGCGGCTCATGGCCGCGAAACCCTGGCCGCCGACAGTGAACGAGTGTCCGTTGAAGTCGACGTCGATGTCGGTCCATCGCGCGAACCGGCTTTCCATCAGGTCGTGGACGACCGAGTCGGCGCCTTCGATGCCACCGAGCGTCTCGTCCGAGAAGACGACACCGAAACCGAACGTGTCGTCTGGAGCGTTGCGCTCCCAGACGGTCACCTCGTGATCCGAGTCGATGCCCTTCATCAGGGCAGCGAAGTACAGGCCTCCAGGCCCGCCACCGACAATCGCGATCCTCATGCCTCGGCCTCCGACTTCACGATCTCTCGCAACCTGTAGTGCTGAAGCTTCCCGCTGGGGTTACGCGGGAGGGATGCGGTGAATCGCACCTCTCGTGGATACTTGTAGGGCGCCAGCTGACCCTTGACATAGTGCTGGATCTCCTGGCCCTTGACGTCGGTCCCGGCAGTAGCGTCGCGCAGGACCACGAACGCGCAGACGATGGCACCCCGGTCCGGGTCCGGCTTGGCCACCACTGCCGCTTCCAAGACGTCCGGGTGGCTCTCGAGGACCGCCTCCACCTCGGGGGCACCGATGTTGTACCCCGAGGAGATGATCATGTCGTCGGTGCGAGCCCGATACCAGAAGTATCCGTCACGGTCGGAGACGAAGGTGTCACCGGTGACGTTCCAGCCATTGACGACGTAGTTCCTCTGCCGCTCGTCGTCGAGGTAGCGGCAGCCGACCGGTCCTATGACGGCAAGCTGACCTTCCACTCCCGGGTCGACCTCGTTGCCGTCGAAGTCGAGAATGGTGGCGCGATAGCCGGGCACGGGCCTTCCGGTGGCGCCAGGGCGGATGTCGTCCCCCGCGGCAGAGATGAAGATGTGCAGCATCTCCGTGGCGCCGATCCCATCGATCACCTTGAGACCGACTCTGTCCCGGATCTCCTGCCAAAGGGACTGCGGGAGGTGCTCTCCCGCGCTCACCGCACTGCGCAGCCCCGACAGCTGGTCCGACTTTCCCGCCTTCAGCATCTGGTTGTACGCGGTGGGTGCGGTGGCGAGCACCGTCACACCGTGCTCGGCGACAAGGTCCGCCAGCTCAGCGGGAGCGGCAGTCTCGGTGACGAGGGCGCACGCCCCTGCCCGGAGGGTGAACACGACCAGGATGCCAAGTCCGAAGGTGAAGGCGAATGGCGCCGTGCACGCCACCAGGTCGCTCGGACGCAGCTGAAGCGTTTGCCTGCCGAAGGTGTTGTCGATCGAGAGGATGTCGCGGTGGAAGTGAATGGTGACCTTCGGGACGCCCGTGGTTCCGGATGTCGGGCCGAACAAGGCAACGTCGTCGCCCGCGGTGTCGACGGCGGTGAAGACACCGGACTTGGCGAGGACTCGTTGCGACAGGTCGTCGGCGGCCGCACCGCCGTAGCTCACGACCCTCAGCTCCGGCGCGACCGTCTCCTTGAGCGTGAGGACGTCCTCGAGAAAGCGGTGGTCGACCAGAGCGACAGCCGGGCGGGTCTTGGTCACGATGGCGCCGAGCTCGCGCGCCCGGAGAGCCGCCATCGTCGTGACGACGATCCCTCCCGCCTTGAGGACACCGAGCCAGGCAGCAATGGTCCACGGATTGTTCGGTGAGCGCAGGAGGACACGGTTCCCCGGGACGAGACCGAGATCCTCGGTGAGCACCTGCGCAACCTGGTTGGCACGTTGGAGGAGCTCGCCATAGGTCCACACCGTGCCCTCGGGTGTCCGAAGTGCCGGACGATCCGGTCCGAAGGTCTGCGTCGGCACGTCGATGATCTCCACAGCGGCATTCACCCGCTCCGGGTACTGGAGAGCATCAGTGGTGAACTCCAACACCGGCCATTGATCGGCGGGAGGCAGATTGTCACGGGCGAACGTGTCGTCGTAGCTCGAAGGAGAGAAGTCCGTCATGCCTGTCCTCCCTGGGGGAACCGGATCATGCCTTCTTGGGCGACGGTGGCGAGATGAGAGCCGTCGAGGCCGAAGAAGCGACCGAGGCCCAGTCCCCGTCCGTTGCCGACCGAGGCTGCTTCCTGGGCGTACAGCAGCCAGCCGCCCAACGACGCCGGCCGGTGACACCACATCGCATGGTCGAGGCTCGCGGTGACCAGGCCGTCCGTTGCCCAGGCCAGGTCGAGGACACGCAGCACCGGCTCGAGGATCGTGTAGTCGCAGACGTAGGCCACGGCGGCCAGGTCTCGCTGCTCATCGGTCAGGCCGGCCACTGGACGAAGGTCGTCGAACGGCCTGACCCAGACCGCCTGCTGCGCGACCCGGTCGCCCTCGACGCTCAGGTAGACCGGACCGGGGACGTGACGCATGTCGAATCCCCGTCCACCGGCCCAGTACTCCTTCGACTTCTCGGTCATCGTGCCGCCGCTGCGGTGCGCGAGATACTCCGCCGAGGTGGGCAGTGTCTCCGGCGCCGGGATGCTGTCCGGGAAGGCAGACCCGAAGTCACCACCTGGCTCACCCGCTGTGAAGTTGGCGTAGCAGGCATAGATGACCTTGTCGTGCTGGAAGCCACGCACATGGCGTGTGCTGTAGCTGCGTCCGTCGCGGAGGACTTCGACCTCGTACCGGACCTGTGCGCCGATGTCCGCGGGCCGCAGGAAGGACGAGTGCATGGAATGCAGGGACTTGCCGTCCTGGACGGAGCGCATGGCAGCTACCGCCGCCTGAGCCACGAGGTCTCCGCCGTAGGCCTTCGGCCACGGGCATGGTTGCGTGACCGCGGTGAACGCCATGTCGAAGTGGACCGGCTCCGTCACGGCCATCGTCACCGCGTCCGTGAAGATCTGGGAGGTGCTGGCACGGTCGGCGTTGTCGGTGACGCTCATGGCCGGTCTCGCCAGTCAGGGAGATCGACATCGTCGACTTGAGGGAGGTTCACCACGATGTTGTCCGGCGTCCGGGTCGTCATCCAGGTGAGCGGCTTGTTGCGGTCGAGGTTGCACTCCACGTGCGGCAGGAAGGGCGGCACGAAGACCCAGTCGCCCTCCTGCATGTCGATGTAGTCGACGAACCCCTCGCCGAAGTAGATGCGAGCGCGTCCGGACAACACGTACCCGCCCGTCTCGGCTTCTCCGTGGTGGTGCGGGACCGAGCGGTAGTTGGCGTCGTTGCTCACCTTCCCGAACCAGATCTTTGTCGCGGGCGTGTGCTGGATGCTCACACCGGAAATGCGTGTGGCGCCCTCCGACTGACCGGTGTTGTCGGGCTCGAAACCTGCCCGGGTGACGACGGGGACGACGATGCCGCCCTCGGTCGCATAGCGCGAGCTGTCGCCCTCGAGCGCGTACTTCGTGAGATCGGGTTCCACGGGTCTCCTGTCAGTTCACGAACCGGACGACGTTGTTCAGCGTTCCGATTCCGGGGATCTCGGTCTCGACGTGGTCGCCCGAGGCCAGAAAGGTGGGTGGTGTCATGCCCATTCCGACGCCACCAGGCGTGCCGGTGAGAACGAGGTCACCGGCGCGAAGCGTGGTGAATGTGGAGATGTAGGCCAGCAGAGTCGCACTGTCGAACACGAGCGTCCCGGTGCTGGCTCGCTGCCGCTCCTCACCGTTGATCCGGCACACCACGTCGAGCCCGGCGACCGGGTCGAGCTCGTCCGGGGTGACGACGACCGGCCCGACCGGTGTCGTACGGTCCCATGCTTTGCCCTGGAACCACTGCAACGTGCGGCGCTGCCAATCACGGACCGAGATGTCGTTGGCGACGGTGTAGCCAGCGATGGCCGCGCGCGCCTGCTCGACGTCGACCCCACGGATGGTCTCCCCGACGACGACTGCCAGCTCGGCCTCCCAGTCGACCTCGAGGCCGTGCGGCAGGACGATGTCCTCCCCTGGGCCGATCAGCGTGTCGGCGTACTTGGCGAACAGTGTCGGATGGGAGGGCAGGTCGCGGCCCGTCTCGACTACGTGGTCGGCGTAGTTGAGACCGCAGCAGATCACCTTGCCCGGATGGGGCAGTGGAAGCGCCAGCGTGGCATCCGGCAGCGGCGCGCCGGCCAGGTGGTCGATCGCCTCGAGCCGGTGACCTTCGATCAACGTGGAGAGGTTGTCTGCAGGGAGCCGGCGCCACACGTCTCCGTCGTGCGAGGCTGCCGCCGTTGCGCCGCTTGGCGTTCGAACGGTCGAGAGTCGCATGCCCCTCTCTCCCTGTCTGAATATTGCAATCTCACTACGTTCGTCAATAGTCTGTCAATAGAGCCGACCTCCAGGCCGACACCCGCGTGAGGGAGTTCATCGATGGCGACAGATCTGACGCCCATCCCGGTCAATCCGCCCGGGCTTCCCGCGCCTCGCGGTTATTCGCACGGGACCCTGAGCGGCAACACGCTGCACTTGGGCGGGCAGACCGCCCTCGATGAGGATATGAACATCGTGGCCGGTGGAATCGTCGAGCAGTTCGGGCGAGCCTTCAGCAACCTCCTGACCACTCTTCGGGAGGTCGGCGGCGAGCCCTCGGATCTGGTCAGCCTCACCCTCTACCTGACCGACATCGCGGACTATCAGGCACACGGCAAACAGATCGGCCAGGTCTGGCGAGAGCTGGCGGGGCCCGCATACCCCGCCATGGCAGGCATCGGCACGACGGGTCTGTGGCAGCCCGAGGCGATGATCGAGATCCTCGGCGTGGCCGTCATCCCGGATGACCGCTTGACGCCGCCCTCGCGCTGACGCCGCCTCGGGTGCGCTGGATGTGGTCTCGCCGCGAGCCACGCACAGCCTGTACCCACGCCTCCATTCAGACTGCAACAAAGGCCAGGACGCGACAAGGACTTCCCGAGCCCTTCACGATCGGGAGAGGCGCGGCAACGACGACGGCACCGGTCCGTGGCAGCTTGTCCAGGTTGCGGAGCTGGGTGAGGCCGTACTTGTTGGCGCCCAGGACCATCGCATGACACGGGAACGGCGGCTCGAACCCGAAAGCCGCGCCCGCATCGGTGCCGACTGTCTCCACGCCGATGCCCAAGATTCCTGACTCAGCGAGGTAGCGCGCCGCCGACGGACTTATGCCTGGTGTGTGTGGCCCCTGCGCATCCGCGTTCGCGAAGGCCTCCGGGTCGTCGGCCCGCGCGGACCATCCGGTACGAAGCAACAGCCATGAACCGTCCGGCAGTGCGCCGTGATCAGACTCCCAGGCCTGGATGTCGGCGGCATCGAGCAGGTAGTCGGGATCGGCCTGGACCTGCGCCGCGCAGTCGACGACTACGGCCGGACCGACGAGCCGGGTCGGCGGCACCTGCGCGACGTCATGGAGGTCCTTCCCCGTGACCCAGTGGACGGGTGCGTCGAAGTGCGTCCCGGTGTGCTCACCGGTACGGAAGTTGTTCCAGTACCAGGCCGGTCCTCGGTCGTCGTAGCGGCTGATCTCCTCGAGCTCGAAAGGGGCTGTCTGCCCCATCTCAGGCGGGAGCATCAGGAGCGGAGTATCGGCGTGGAGGGGCGAGGTCAGGTCGACCACCCTGATGGACTCGTCCGCGAGTCCTTCGATGAAGCTGTCGAGCGCTGCCATGGGTTCTCCTAGTGGGCGGCTCTCAAGCATGGCTGGACGAGGGCTGGGAGTCCAAGGGCGGAGCGCCCTCCCGGGACGGGAGCGCTGGACAGCCGGGATGCGGCATGGCCAGAGTGCTGCACATGAGCGATCACGCCGCCGAGGGGCCGGTCCGATCGGAGTCCGGCCTGACCGACGACGACTTCTCGCCCATTTGGGCCGACGACGACCGCCCGCGAATCCCGCGCGTGGCCGGCGAGCGCGAGGCGCTCGCGGCGTATCTGGAGTACTACCGGGCGACGGTGGAGATGAAGTGCCGCGGCCTGACCCCGGAGCAGGCCCGGACCAGGTCCATGCCGCCGTCCACGTTGTCAGTTCACGGCCTGGTCCGACACCTCGCGGGTGTGGAGCGCTGGTGGTTCCAGCAGAACTTCGAGCGCCGCGACGTGCCGTTCCTCTTCGTCGCCGCGGACGACCCCGACCTCGACTTCGACCCACCCCCGGACGCCGACTTCGCCGCCGACCTGGGGGCCTGGCGCGCGGAGTGTGCGGTCTCCCGCGAGATCGTCGCCGCTCACGACCTCGACGACACCGCGCGGCCGCTGGATTGGTACGAGGACGTCGACCTGCGCTGGCTGATGCTCCGCATGATCACCGAGTACGCCCAGCACTGCGGACACCTCGACCTGCTACGCGAGGGGGTCGACGGAAGGACTGGCGCGTGAGCCCGCGGCCGAGGTTCTGTCAGATGAGTTGAGGATCGTCAGCGGTGGACCTTCCATGGTGACCAAGCCGACCGGTCAGCTCACCAAGCAGAACGCCGACGCTCTCGTCGAGCAGGTCGAGGACGCCTCTTGCGGATCACCTCGACCTCGACGCGCGCTCCAGGTTCAGTTGGGCCCGACCGTGCAGGACGGCACGCTCGCTGAGATTTCGGGTGCGCGCGGCTGCCTCGGTGAACGCCTCGCTCGCCTGCGCGGGTAGCCCGGCCCGTTCGAGCAGGTCTCCGCGCACACTCGGCACGAGCGGCGAGTCGACGAGCACGCCCGCGTCCAGCTCCTCCAGCACGGCAAGCCCCGCGTCCGGGCCGAACGCCCGCCCGTACGCGACCGCCCGGTTCACCTCGACGGCCGGTCCCGGCGCGGCGTCGGCCAGGACGTCGTACAAAGCTGCGATCCGGCGCCAGTTCGTGTCCTCGGCACGCTCTGCGCGGGCATGCTGGGCGGCGATCGAAGCCTGCAGGAAGTACTTCCCGACCGGCTTGCCGCGCGCGGCGAGCAGCTCGGCCCGCTCCAGGGCGGCCATCCCGCGCCGGATCAGCAACTGGTCCCACCGCGTCCGGTCCTGCGCCTCCAGCAGCACCGGCGCGCCGTGCTCATCGAGCCGGGCGGCCGTCCGCGAGCCCTGAATCTCCAGCAGCGCCTGCAGGCCGAGCACTTCGGGCTCGTCGGGAGCGACTGCGGCCAGCATGCGTGCGAGCCTCATCGCCTCGTTCGCCAGGTCGGGGCGCATCCAGTCCTCTCCAGCGGTGGCTGTGTAGCCCTCGTTGAAGATCAGGTAGATGACGGCCATGACGTCGTCGAGCCGCCTGGTCCGCTCCGGCCCCGTGGGCAGCTCGAACGCGGCGCTGGCCGCGGACAGTGTCTTCTTGGCTCGCGAGATGCGCTGGCCCATGGTGGACTCGGTGGTCAGAAACCCGCGTGCGATCTCGGCGGTGGTGAGCCCTCCGACCAGACGTAGCGTCAGCGCCGCTCGCGACTCGGCAGTCAGAGAGGGGTGGCAGGACAAGAAGATGAGCCGCAGGACGTCGTCCTCGATGTAGTCGACCTGGCCGTCGAGGTCGGGCATCTCCTCCTCCTCTCCCCCGCGGGCGTGTTCGAGCTCCGCGAGCTTGCGGCGAAGGTTGTCGGCGCGCCGGAAGTGGTCGATGCCGCGCCGCTTCGCGATCGTCATCAGCCAGGCGACCGGGTTCTCCGGGACGCCGGTCGTGGGCCACTGCTCGAGCGCGGCCACGAGGGCGTCCTGCGCCAGGTCCTCGGCGAGCTCGACATCACGGGTCATCCGGGTGAGGGCGCCGACGAGGCGGGCCGACTCGGCCCGCCACGCGGCGAAGATGGCCTCGGTCGGGTCATCCGCACTGGTCTCTGCCGGCACGATGCCAGCGTAGTGAGTCCTGCTCAGTCGCCGGGCGCCTCCGGGCCTTCGGACACCTGGCGCAGGGTCGCGACGACGGTGATGTCGGGCCAGTGCTTCGCGTGCAGCTCGGCGAACTCACGCTGATCGGCCACGGCCTCCTCCAGGGAGTCGTACTGCATGATGGCCCAGCCGCCGACGACCTCCTTGGCCTCGGCGTACGGTCCGTCGACCCGGCTGACCTCGCCCTGACGGACGACGAAGTTCACGGCGTCCTCGGTCCCGTACAGACCGCCGCCATCGAGGAACACGCCCTTGGCGGCCCGTTCGCCGATGTGGGCGTCCATTGCCTCGAACAGCGCCTGTGGCGGCGTGCCGACGCCCTCTTCCATCCTGACGAATCCCATGAAACGCGGCATGTTGATCACTCCTACTGGTTGCCGGGAACTTGCTTCTCACATGTACGTCGACCGGATGCCGGGCCCTTCGACATCGACCGAAGAAGTTTTCACTACGGGGCCTGGCCGACGACAGCTACTGGCTCAGCCGTGGGCGCAGGTCGCGACCAAGAATGCCGGAAAGTCGCGCAGTCTCCTGCTCCATGGCCTCCTCGGGTCGCGGCCGCTCGTCAAGCCATACGACCACGAGTTCGTCGCCCTTCCGCTTCCATGTACCGCAGACAACGCCGCCGACGGTCACCAGGTTGGCCTTGCGGGTGACAAGCGCCCGTCGAGATTTCGGGGTGACGTGGACGTCCTTGGTGCCGGGTCCCATGACCCACTGGTCGTGCCCTGGGAGGAACCGGACCGCGTTCGAAGCTCGCGCGGCGCTGAGGCAGTCGACGTCCTCTCGAACGACGTAGGCCGTGGTGCCCTCGACGTCGACTGCGACGAGCTGGTCGCGGAGCCCGGAGATCCAGTTGTCGAGTCGTCTGCGCCCGGCGCTCAGGCCGTCGCCGAGCCAGTAGTGGAGGTGGTCGAACGTAGCCGGTCCGTAGGTGCGCAGGTACGCCGTGATCGCGCGCGGCCCCGCTTCGTCGAGGTCGGGGATGCCGGTCCACCTGGGGTTGAGGTCGAGGCGCTGGACGGTGGGCTGCCCGTCGCGAGGTGGCCCGAAGCTCATGTCCCCCTGCCAGGTCAGCGGCTTCACCAAGGTGCCGGCGCCCTCGTCGAAGACGGGCTTCAGGTGCCGGTACGCGTGGCGTCTCGTGAGCTCGTTCCCAAGTTCGGGGATGGTCAAGGGCCCTTCGCTCAGCGCCTCACGCACAGCTGCCCGGAAGTCGGGCCACTCCGAGGGGGTGAGCCGGTAGTGCTCCACCCAGCTCGGCAGCTCCCACTGCCGTCCGGCCGATCGCAGCGCGAGGTAGGTGCCGCCGTCTTCGGGCGAGAGGTAGTGCATCGACCCGCGGAACGCGAACGCCTTGATCACGGTCCCGTTCGCCAGCGCCGTCCCAAGCTCGCCGGACCGCGAGGTCGTCCGGCGGGTCCTGATGGCGAGCTCGGCCAGGGAGTCGTCCATCGAGAGCACGGCGCCGAGCCGACGTACGACGTCGGCCACCGACTCTGACCCGACCGGATCGAGCAGGTGTCGCTCCGACCGCCAGGCCAGCGCTTGACTCCACGTGATCGAGGCGTCGGCGCTGATGGTCATTGGCGCAGCCTCGCACCGATCTCGGGCGCTCGGCCAGGGAGGTAGTACTCCGCGTACGGTCCACAGTCAGTGCGGCGAAAGCTCTGCGTGGACCGAACGCGGCGACCCCGCAGTCCATCACGCCGTGCGTGGGCCGCCTCAACCCTCGAAGATGCAGGTCGCGTCGTCGTCGTCGGCGGGACCTGCTTCTCGCAGAACCGCCGGATCCGCGCAAGATCGGTCTGCGGGACGGCCATGGTCCCAGTATCTGCCGGGCACCCGCCCGGGCATCACCGCGTCCTGTCGCCGCAGCGCCTTCTCACATTCCAGCGCCTACCATGTTGATGCGATGCGGCCCACAGCTTCCGGCGGCTGGCCGGGGCTCACATGACGGCGCCCGGGTTGAGGATCCCTTGAGGGTCCAGCGCGTCCTTGATCCTGCGGGTCACCGCCATCACGTCGGGACCCAGCTGATCAGGCAGCGCCGCCTTCTTGGTGCGGCCGACGCCGTGCTCGCCGGTGATGGTGCCGCCAAGTGCGATAGCGCAGGCCATGATCCGGTCGAACGCCGCGTAGGCCCGCTCCTCCGCCTCGGCGACGCCGGGGTCGTAGACGATGATCGGGTGGGTGTTGCCGTCACCCGCGTGCGCCACCACGGGGATCTCCACACCGAGCTCCTCCGCCACCTCGGCGACCCTCGCCAACAGGTCCGGCAGCAGGGGCACCGGCACGCCGACGTCCTCGAGCAGGAGCGAGCCGCGCGCTTCGATCGCGGGAAACGCCAGCCTCCGGGCCTCCACGAACATGTCTCCCTCGTCCGGGTCGTCGGTCTGGAAGACCTCCGTGGCGCCTGCCCGCTCGCACTCCTCTCGCATCGCGTCCACCTCGATCGACCTCGCAGCAGCCGGCGCGTCCGACTGGGTGACCAGCAGGGCGCCGGCGGCACGGTCCAGCGCCATGGGGCGAAAGTCCTCGACGGCGTTGATCGAGGCGTTGTCCATCAGCTCCAGCATGGACGGCCGCAGCCGCCCGCGGATCGCGACCACCGCGCGTGCCGCCGTATCCACGTCGGAAAACGTGGCGACCATGGTCGCCCGCGGCAGCTGGGCCGGCACCAGGCGCAGGAGCGCACGGGTGACGATGCCGAGCGTCCCCTCACTGCCCACGAAGAGCTTGACCAATGACAGCCCGGCGACGTCCTTGATCCGCTTCCCGCCGAGGGTGATCAGCGTGCCGTCGGCGAGCACCACGTCGAGCCCGAGGACATAGTCGCTCGTCACGCCGTACTTCACGCAGCACAGCCCGCCGGCGTTGGTCGCCACGTTGCCGCCGATGGAGCAGATCTCGTAGGAGGAGGGATCCGGCGGGTACCACAGCCCATGCGCCGCCGCGGCAGCCTTCACCTCTGATGTGAAGGCTCCTGGCTCGACCACCGCTACCTGGGAGGCGGTGTCGATTTCGATCGCGCCCATGCGCTCCAGGCTCACCACGATCCCGCCGTCCACCGCCGACGAGCCACCCGACAGCCCGCTGCCCGCTCCCCGGGGCACGACGGGCACCCCGTGGCGGGCGGCCCAGCGCACTGCCTCGCACACGTGCCCGGCCTGGTGTGCTCGCACCACCGCGACGGGAGTGCCGGCCCCTCTCGCCTTCGACCAGTCGTTCCGGTACTTCTCGACGGCATCGGGCGCGGTCAGTACCACGCCCGGAGGCAACGCCGCGACCAGCTCGGCGGGGTCCACGCTGTTGGGCACCATGTCTGCCTCCACACCGATCGTGTCCACGGGAGCATCACTCTAGGGGTGGGCGGGGCGCCTGGTAGGTCGGTGTTGCCGAACAGCTCCCGAGATGGCCCTCCAGTGAAGGACCTGACCACCGGAGAGCCCTGCGTTGCTGAAGGCCGGGGGGACCGGGCTGGCGCCCGACGCAGAACCTCGCCCTCGCCACTCCTCCGTCGTGCTCCGATGCATCTGGAAGTCTTGTCGACGGCGGATGGACCGCCGCTTACATCACTGTGGAGGACGCCTCGTGAACGACTTGGGGAGCCATCGCGTCGCACTCGTCACCGGAGGTGGGCGCGGCATCGGCGCGGCGATTGCGCAGGTCCTCGTTGCAAGCGGGCACCGCGTAGCGGTATGCGACATCGACGGCCAGTCCGCGGAGGACCGTGCCGCCACGTTGAACGACACCGCCGGCCACGACGCCGCTATCAGCGTACAGGCGGACGTCGTCGACCGCGCATCCGTCACGGCCATGCTGCGGACTGTGAACGATCGACTGGGCCCCGTCGACATCCTGATCAACAATGCCGGTGTCATCTCGGCGAGCCCGTTCCTCGACCTCACCGAGACGGAGTGGGACCGCGTCGTCGATGTCAACCTCAAAGGCCAGTTCCTGTGCTCGCAGGCAGTCCTGCCCGCGATGATCGAGGCGGGCTGGGGGCGCATCATCAACATCGCCTCGGACGCCGCGAAGACCGCCGAGCCGCTGATCGCCCACTACTCAGCATCCAAGTTCGGGGTCGTGGGGCTGACTCAGTCCATCGCGCTGGAGTTCGCCGACCGCGGCATCACCGCCAACGCCATCTGCCCCGCCATCACGACGACCGCGATGATGCAACAGCTGGCCGGGCAGCTTCAGAGGGCCGACAGCCGCCTGTCCGAGCAGGAATGGCGCCGAGCCATGGTGGCGGAAATTCCGCTCGGCCGACCCATCGCGCCGGAAGACGTCGCGGCAGTCGCTCAGTTTCTTGCCTCAGACGCCGCCGCAGCCGTCTCGGGCCAGGCGATCAACGTCAGCGGCGCACACGAGATGCACTGAGCCAGCGAGCCGCGCTACACGGACGGCACTGCGGCGCCCTTGGAAGGCTGCCGGATACGACGGAACCGGCATTGAATCGAATTCAGACCTGACGGCGTGGACAGCTCCATCGTCGGTCGAGCGTGGGGCGAGCATCACGGACTGTGCCGCTGGCGGCGTGGCAGGGTGGCGCCGTGCGCCATGTGCTCCCGCTCCGAGGCGCGGACCGCACCACCTGCCCGACGCCATCGCGGAACCACACCGCAAGCTGCGCCGTCGTAGGAGCATGAAGCTTGTGAGTCAGATCTTGACCCCTCTTGCTGCACTCGCTGTGTGTGTGCCGCTAGTGGCGTGCGGCGGCCCCACGGTGGCGACGAGCCCGTCGCGGCAGGCACCAGCCGCGACCGGCGATCTACCGGACTCCATCCCCGCGCCGGAGGGACAGGTCGCCACCCGCGGTCTGGTGACCGTGCTCGACGCCGGCGATGGTGCGGAGCTGTGCCTGGGAGGGGTGGCCGAATCGCTGCCGCCGCAGTGCGGGGGCCCCTCGATTACCGGTTGGAACTGGGCCGATCACGACGGGGACTACCAGGATGTCCGGGGGGTCCGGTGGGGTGATTTCGTCGTCATTGGCACCTTCGACGGCAACACGGTCACACCGAACAAGGCGGTGCCCGCCGACGAGTACGACGCCCCTGCGGCGGAGGACGCACCGCACGAGACCGCGTGCCCCGAGCCCGCCGGAGGCTGGGTGGTCGACGCGGGGCGGGTGGCGAGGGCCGACTACGAGGCCGCGATGAGGACCGCCGGCCGCCTCGCCGGCTTCGCCAGCTCCTTCATCGACACCTCGCGCGACCCGCGTTCGCCGGAGCAGATGGACCAGGACTCCGGCGACGGAGCCGACAACGCGTCGTCATGGATCGTGAACGTCGCCGTCACCACGGACCCGGCCGCGGCTGAAGCGGCGATCCGCGAGGTCTGGGGCGGCGGCGTGTGCGTGACGACCAGCACAGTGACTCAGCGTGAGCTGCGTGGCGTCCAGCGCGCGATCCACGGTGCCGACGTCCCCGGGTTTCTGAGCAGCGGGGTCGATGACGGTGCGGTCTACGTGGTTGTCGTCCACGACGACGGGAGCATCCAGGCTTGGGCCGACGACGAGTTCAGCGACGGGCTGGTGAGGGTGTGGAGCGCCCTGGGGACCCACGCAGGCCCATAGGGGCGTGGCGCGCCGCCTTGGGCTAGCCCCCACAAGTCAATCCCTTGCGGACGTCGTTGGCATCCGACTTGTGGCGCCCATCAGCGGTATTGACTACCGCAGCAGGTGCAATCTGTGATGTGGGCCGCGGTTGGTGGCTCGGTGGGAAGAGCCGTGGCCGTGGCGGACACGTGGTCTTGCGGACCGCCTCACACCACGGTGGAGGGAAGGTCGAACTCGCACCAGACGGTTTTGCCCAGACCGTTGGAGTCGACGCCCCACCGGTCCGAGACCGCCTCGACGAGGAACAGTCCTCGCCCAGCGATCATCTCGTCGTCGGCGTCGTCAAGGCGCGGCATCCGGTGGCTTGAGTCCCCGACGGCCACCCGCACGCAACGGTCGGTGTGGACCAGGTGGACCTCGATCAGGTCTTCACTATGCCGGGCGGCGTTCGTGGCGAGCTCACTGATCGCGAGCTCGATGCTGTCGGTCGTCTCCTCGGGAACCGACCACAACCTCGATACCTGCGTGGCGAAGCGCCGAGAGATGAACACCGAGGCGGGAGTGGGTGGAAGCCGGCGGGTCACCTGCCGTCTCGATGGGTCGACCTCTGGTGCGACGACCCGGGCGACGAGAACCGCGACATCGTCGTCGTTGCCCTTCGACCGTGCTTCCACCAGAGCGGTGGCGACGTTCTCGGTGGTGCCTTCTCGTGCTGCAGCCGCAAGCGTCCTGCGCACCCGCTGGAGCCCGAGGGTGATGTCAGCGTCGCGTTGTTCCACCAGCCCGTCGGTGAACGTGGTCAGGGTCGCGTCGGTGGAGATGGTGCTGGTTGTCTCCGGCCAAGACAGCGTCGCCTCCCACGCCCCCAGCGGTGGGCCGACCTCACTCGGGAGTTCGGCGATCTCTTGGCCGGGTGCTGCGACCAAGGTGGGGAGATGTCCGGCGCTGGCCACGATGGCGAGGTGCTCGGCTGGATGCAGCTGCACATAGGAGACCGTGACGAGGCGCGGAACGTGCAGACCCGCCAGGAACTGGTTCGCACGGTCCAGGATGAATGCAGGCGGGTGCCCTTCGAGCGCGTAGGCACGTACCGCGCTCCGGATCAGCCCCATCAAGGCAGCGGCCTCGACGTCGTGACCCTCCACGTCACCGACCACCAGCCCCACCGCACCCCCGGGCAGGGGAATCGCGTCGAACCAGTCACCGCCGATGTCCGCGGTCGAACCGCTCGCGTAATAGCGGACAGCGATCTCCACGTCGCTGACGTCCGGGAGCCACCGTGGAAGCAGGTGCCGCTGCAGCGCCTCGACGCTGCGCTTCTCCGCATCGAAGAGCCGTGCCCGGGTGACTGCCTGGGCGCACATCACC
The DNA here is from genome assembly GCA_902805845.1 of uncultured Nocardioidaceae bacterium. Classification (GTDB taxonomy): domain Bacteria; phylum Actinomycetota; class Actinomycetes; order Propionibacteriales; family Nocardioidaceae; genus Marmoricola_A. The sequence goes on along the minus strand of CADCUI010000076.1, from coordinate 15,987 downwards.
GCGACGGTGGCCATGAAACTGCGGTCCCGAGCGCTGAGGCCACGATCGGTGAAGTGCGCCACCAACGCCCCCAGCGATGCCCCGCCGCTGATCAACGGGAACGCGGCCACCGCCACACCACCCACCGAGGACAGGTGCTCAACCATCCGCGGGTACCTGTCCCGGGCGGCTGCGAGGTCCTCGAGGATCACGGGTTCTCCACTGCGGTAGGCGTCGAGGGACGGTGTGGGCTCGGTCAGCGGGAACTCGCTCCAGCGACGGACGAACTCATCATCGAATCCCACCCACCCGGTGGTCTTAGCCACCCCGTGAGGTTCGTCGACGAGCACGAGCGCACCTCCCGCGGCGCCCAGCAACGGCAAAACCTTCTGTTGAGTGACCACGGCGACGTCCGCAACCGACATCGCCTGCCCCAAGGCGTTCCCGACCACGAGCAGCTGCTCAGCGCGGCGGGCATCCTCCTCCCGCTCGGACACGTCGTCCACCACGACGACCAAGCCGGCCGCGGTGGGGATGGCGTGCTGCTCATACCACCGTCCGACCGTGTCGAAGAACCACACAATCTTGACCGCGGTGCGCTCCTCCATCGCACGCACGACCGCTGCATGCTCAGGGGTCCCCACGACCTCGGGGAACACCTCCCACACCGGTGCGCCCACCACCTCAGCGGCCGGGCGACCGATGATCGCGGCGGCGCGCTCGGACACATAGCGGTAACGCCAGTCGAAGCCGATCACCGTCACCGCGTCCCCCAACTGCTCCAACAGGTCGGTGGACACCAGCGGGGACTCCTCCGGATCCGACATGTCGCCATCATGCCCGCCGAGCTCCCGTCCTGTGGGCAACGGGTGACAGCAACGAGTCGTCAGGGCATGGAGACCGACCCCACCTCGGGGCACACAAAAGCCCGCACTGCCTTCAGGACACGCTGAATGCACCAGTGGCTGCGAAACGCAGATGATCCGCCTCATGCCCGCCGCCGGCTGCCGCGCTGACGGCCATAGCAGAGGACAGCACGACTCTCCCGGAGAGCTGGCTGACTGACTGCCTGTGCGCGGGACCGGACCGATCGGTCACGCCCGAAGTTCCGGCCAGCGATGATCCCGTCTCCCGAGGGATGCTGTACTGACAGGGCCAGCAAACCGACTCGTCCACGTCGACCAGGCGTCCGGACCGGTGTATGCCACCGTTGATATCGTCAGCGGACTTGAGCGGCGTACTGAGGATCTGGGAGGCCCAGGGCGTCGGGGTGCAGGATCGCGGCTAGGGCCTCGACGCCGTCGACGAGCCGCGGACCCGGGCGGGCAAACGAGGCGTTGGCGTCGACCGCCCACACCGGTACGCCCTCAGGAAGCCGACCCGCTGCGACCAGCTCCCGCGCCAGGTCCGCGCACACTGACAGGTCGAAGCCGCACGGTGCCGCGACGACGACATCGGGCTCGCTCGCCGCGATCTCGTCCCAGCCGAGTCGGTAGGACTTCTCGCCGACGCCACCGAGGGCTGCGACGCCGCCCGCGCTGTCGATCATTTGTGGAATCCAGTGACCGGGCGCGAACGGCGGGTCGGTCCACTCCAGGACCAGCGTGTGTGGCCGCGGTCGACCGGCCACCTGCACTGCCACCGCCTCGAGCCGCGCTAGGCAGCCGGCGACCAGCTCGTGGGCAGCCGTCTCCCTGCCGCAGACGGCGCCGAGCTGCTCGATGGAGGCGAGGACCTCCTCGAGCGTGTGCGGATCCGTGGTCACCACTCGCGCGGTGCTGCCCAGGTAAGCCAGCGCGTCGTCCACCACGCTCACGTCGACGGCACACACCGCACAGAGGTCCTGAGTCACGACCACGTCGGCCTCGAGTTCTGCCAGAGCACCCTTGTCCAGGTGGTACAGGTCCTCCCCTTCCGTCACCCGTGCAGAAACCGCGGCGTCGATCTCCGCAGGCGCCAGACCTTCAGGCAGGCTGCTGGTCGAGACGATGCGTGCCCGCCTGGCTTGGGGAGGGTAGTCACACTCGAAGGTCACCCCGACGACATCGTGACCTGCGCCGAGGGCATAAAGGATCTCCGTCGTCGACGGCAGTAACGACACTATCCGCATGTCCGCACCGTATCGAGCGTTCAGGAGGGGTCAGCGGCCAACGCCAACGAGGCCATGGGGCGAGAGCACCGTGACCGACGGATGGTCGGTGCTCGCCGACCTGCGCGCAGAGGACCCGGCTTTGTTCGACACCCTGTGCCGGGTGCCGGTGCCCTTCCAGGTTCTTCAGCGACGACGAGGACACCTCCGCCACCGCTCCCCTAGGTAGGCGGTTAAGCCGTCCGGGGGGGCGGAGCCAGCGGCGCCAGGCGGTTCCCCAGATGTCCGGCTCGACTGTCGTCGCCGGATGGGCGACGTCTCCAAGGCAACGGTGGTGGGCGAGAGCAGCCACCATATCGCCGAACGGTACGGCGCTTTGCACGCTCACGACCCTCATAGGGCGCCGCGTCACCGGGACAGCGTCCGAGTGACCGACGCGAACAGCGCTTGTGGTTTCCGTGGCTGCGGCGCCATGGTGCGGCGCTCTCCGCGTAGTCTTCAACCGTGGGTGAATCGTTGCTCTTCGGGGTCGTCGCCTCCAGCGCCTTGGTCATCGGGGCGTTTGTCGGCGGTCGCGTGCAGATGCCGAAGCGGGTCCTCGCGGGGATGTTGGCGTTCGCAGCGGGCGCGTTGATCACGGCCCTGGCGTTCGAGCTCTTCGAGGACTCCTACGAGCAAGGCGGCCTGTGGCGTGCCGTGCTGGGATTGCTGGCCGGGGCGGTGGTGTTCACCGTGGTCAGTCAACGATTGGACCGGCTGGCGGAGGGCAACCGCCCGGAGGACGACGGCAGCGAGAAGCTGGACCTCGACGCGCCGGCTTCTGAATCCGCCGCTTCGTCGGCCTCCACCAGCGGCTCGGCCGGTCTGGCGCTGCTGGCTGCGGTCACCCTCGATGGCGTTCCGGAGAACGTCGCGCTCGGCGTGTCCCTAGGCGAAGGCACCGGCGGCCTCGCACTGCTGGCCGCCATCTTTGTCTCCAACTTCCCCGAGGCACTCGTGGGCAGCGCTTCGATGCGAGCCCAGGGACGCGGACAAGGATTCATCATTGGGGTCTGGACCGCCTGTGCCGTCCTGCTTGCCCTCGCCGTCGTGCTTGGCGCTGGACCGTTGTCCAACGCCGCGGCAGAGACACTCTCGCTGCCACTGGCGTTCGCCGCCGGCGCGGTCCTCGCCTCGCTGGCCGACACACTCATGCCAGAGGCCTACGAGGATGGCGGTCCCGCCGTTGCCCTGAGCACCGCCGCCGGCTTCGTCCTGTCCTTCTACCTCGCAACGTTGTAGCGGCTCTCGATTGCTCATGCTCCTGGCACCGGTTGAACGACTTCGTTCCAGGTTGGAACGACATTTGGAGCTCGATGCGGCTTCCACTGCACAACATGAGGCCTCGGTCGACGAGCCACGCCTGGCCAATGGCCAATGCGTGATCGTCTTCGCGTTCGATGACCGGAGGCCGAACGGCACCGTCGCCTGGTTCCTTGATCCATTCCCTTGGTTCCAGCCGGCGGATCATGTCGGCGAAGTCAGAGCATCCGTCGTTGAGGCACACCCGGACGGGCCGGCACCTCGATCCAGGCGGTCGCGACGTCTTCGGCTTGTTTCGGCTCGGCGCATCAGTAGACCGCCAGGCCAGACGCTCCATCGGCTACGGGGAGGCCACCGGTCACAGTGGGCCCCCTCCGAGCGAGACCACCGTCGCCTTGGACCTCGAAGCCTGCTACCCCGCCGGTCCCCCGCAGTAGGAGGTAGACATACCGGCTCTTGGCAGCCAGGTCCAAGTCCACGGGCTGGCTGGTGATCCCCAGAAAGGCAGCATTCCTATCCAGCAGACTGACGACACCCGTGGGCGTGAACTCGTAGCTAGAAATCGTGCCACTCCCAAAGTTCGCCACGAACGCATAGCGGTCGTCCTTAGTGATGACCACCCAGCAGGCGTCCGTTTGATGGTTGGCAACGGACCCGCTGATCACCTTCAGGTCACCGCTAGAAGAAACCCGGTATGACGAGACCGCTGACGCGCCGGGTGCGGCATTGAAGGCCTCGGTCACCAACAGCTCGTTGTCACTGCGAAATGCCAGGCTGAACGGTCGCAGGCCGTGCGAGGCTTCCCGTTTCGGCAGCGCGCTCGTCGAGCCGTCTCGGTTGACCCGGAATACATCGATGGCGTTCCGCGGCGGCAGGAGTACATTCGTCGTCTTCTGCGGTACGACGAGCAACTTGCCATCGGGGCTGAACTCCACCTGCCCGGGGACCGCGATGGGAGAGCTCAACAAGCGCTCCGAGCCAGCCAGGGGCCTCAGTGTGCCGTTCTGATGCACCCTGAATCCGCGGATGCCATTGCCGGCGACCGAGCTGTCGAGCACGTAGAGCAGATCGCGGTGGATGGTCAGGCTAGTGGGCTGGTCACCCGCGTAGACCTTCTGCAGGAACCGCAGCTTCGTCCCGTTGACTGCGAACACGGAGATGTTGTCGCTACCGGCGTTGACGGCGTAGAGAAACCGATGGCGCCTCGCGAGACGCAACCCTCCCTGGGTGTCCAGGTCGACCCCGATGCCGTGTCCGCGAGTCGGCACGCGGCCCACACGTGTCAATGTGCCGTTGGCTGCTCGACGGTAGGTGATGATCTCGTTGCGCCCGCTGCGGTTCGTCATCGCGAACGCGGCGCCTCGTCGCGGGAGAGCCTGGGCACTCGCACGGGCCGTTGTCGCCGAGAGCTCCGCTGGCACGCCCGATCGCACGGTTGGCGCCTCAATTCCGTTGATTCGCGCGTTGGCAGCCGGCGCGTGCGCAAGGGTGGTCATGCCCGCGAGTGTCAACATCGAAAGTGCCCCGACGCAGCCCTGCTTGAACCGTGAGTTCACGTGGTCTTCTCCTTGGTAGGTGAGCTTTTGTCATCTGCCTCAACGACTCGGCGGGGATGTCAGAATTCTCATCTCGGCTTCTGCGGCGCCTGTCCTTCTAGGACTTCGGACGTCCCCCTCATCGATGAATCTGGATCGAGGAGAACATCCCGTGGACGAGGAAAGCCTTACGATCGGCTGACATCGATCGGCCTACCCGGATCGGCGGGCAGCGACATTGCGTCCTTGTCAAGAAGGAGGTCATGAGTCAGGCTCGACTGGTGATCATCGCCGATCGACAGGTGCTCACGGGCGTGGAACCCGAAGACGGCCCAGCGGCCGGCCCGCCGGTTCGCCTGCGGTGGCCTGACGTGGAACTGCTCGACCACACGGGGGTGCCGCGGCGCTTGTCGGAGGTTGCGGCAGGGGATCCGCTGCTGCTGCACACCTGGCGCGGGACCTTCTGCCCCAAGGAGCAGACCTTCTTCCAGCAGGTGCTTTTGCCGCTGCAGGACGAAGCCGACGTCGCCTACACGCGCATCGCGAGCTTGTCGGTGGAACGCCCGGACGTCTCCTTCGCGTTTCGAGCCGGCCTCGGTGCCCGGTGGACCTTCCTGTGTGACCCGGACCGGACGACGCTCTCCGAGGTGGCACTCGAGGAGAGCACCGACGAGGTCCACCACCCTTACACCCCCTACGCCTGGGTCCTGCTTCCAGACCTCACCGTCACAGCGGCGTGGAACGGGTACTGGTACTGGGGGCGCCCCACCGGAGGGGAGCTGCGGATCGCCTTGCGGGACGCTCTACGCGTCCTGCACAGCGATACCTGGCGGGTCCCCCGAGGCGGTGGCTCGTGACTTCCTGGGTATGGCTGGTGCGCCTCCACCCCGCCGACGGTTTCGAGCCGCGCACAAGCGAGCGCGGTACGCCACCGATCGCGCGGGCGACCTTGTCATGGCCGGACGGACCCCGCGAGACCTTGGCCGCATGGCCTGCCGGTCCCCGACCGGAGTCAACCGCGCGACGCGCCGACGCCGCCCTGATAGATCCGGAGGGACCGGCCACGTGCGCGGTGGTGCAGTGGCTCGAGGAGGGCCGGGAGCCGCTGTTCGACGACCCGTCGGTGCAGAACGCGCTCCGGTTGCTGGCGGCCTGGCCGGGTGGGCCGGTGAGCACCTTGACGCGGGACACCGTGCACTACTGCGGCGCCGTTCAGGTGGTGGCGCCGGCCGGGGAGCCAGGGCAGGCAGCTGAGGGTCGGTGGCCGCTCCGGTTGCTCGGGGCGGCTCCGGCCTGTGAGGTCGGGCCGGGCCTTCTCGCCACCCGGTCGAGGACCCTGCATGGCACGCAGCGTTCAAGCGGAGCCCCATGGCCGGCGCCCTCGTGCTGAATGGCGAGGCGCGACGTAACCCCTTCGTAAGTTCTCGGAGGCGCCATCGCCGGTCAGGCGGTGCTCTGATTGGTCGAGACCGTCGATGCTCACGCCCTGGCTGTGGCCGATCGCGAACCGATCGGGAGAGCAGAAGTCACGCGAGCCGCCGTGCCGGGAGGAGGCATCATGAGGCTGCAGTCCGGTGATCGGCGCCGGCGTCCGGGTGCCTGGGTGGGCGACCTGGTGGGGCCGCGAGCATGCCGGTGGTGACGTGACACGGGCGGGCTCTACGGCGGGTCAGGTCGCCTCGATCTCAGACTTCGGTTTCCTGTCGGACTGTCATTCCGCGGCGCTGGTTGACCTCGCCGGATCCATCGACTGGTGGTGTGTTCCTCGCTTCGACTCTCCCTCTGTGCTGGGCCGCCTGCTGGACCCGGACGCCGGTCACTGGTCGCTGCGTCCGACCGCGCAGTTCACCAGTGAGCGGCAGTACCTCGAAGACAGCCTGGTGTTGCGGACGGTGTTCCACACCGCCACCGGTGACGTGGCGGTGACGGACGCATTGGCGCTGGCTCCCGGGGCGCGCGGCCATGACATCGGCCTGGCGAGTCCCCATGTGCTGCTCCGGCGAGTCGAGGGCCTCACCGGCCTGGTGTCCATGGCGAGCGAGTTGGCGCCACGGATGGAGTACGGCCGCACCGAGCCACGCCTGAGCCTGCTCGAGGGCGGTGTCCGGGCCGACGGTGGGCCGGTGCGATTGATCTTCACCGGGGACGTCGAGCTGACCTGCTCCGAGGGTGGTGTGGTGGACGGCACCTTCTCGGTGGCCGCCGGTGAGACAGTCGACCTGCGGTTGAGCTACCAAGCGTCGTACGGGCCCCGACCCGCGCCTCCTGGTGAGCCCAGCGTGGAGGACACCCTCGCGGGCTGGCGATCCTGGTCGGCGCTGCACCGCACCTACGACGGCCCCTTCGCCGAGGAGGTACGGCGCAGCGCGCTGGTCCTGCAAGGGTTGACGTTCGGCCCCTCGGGCGCGGTGTTGGCCGCGGCCACCACGTCACTGCCGGAGCGGCTGGGAGGTGAGCTGAACTTCGACTACCGCTACGCCTGGTTACGAGATCTCAGCCTCACCATCCGGGCCCTCTGGCTCGCCGCGTGTCCCGACGAGCCGGCGCGCTTCTTCGACTGGTTGTCGCGCAGCGCCGGCAACGTCCGGGACGAGCTCATCCAGATCATGTACGGCCTGGAGGGCGAGCGGGATCTGAGCGAGCATGTCCTGGAGAACCTCTCCGGGTTCCGCGGAAGCGCACCGGTGAGGGTCGGCAACGCGGCGTGGGACCAGAAGCAGCTCGATGTGCTCGGTGAGGTGCTCGACGCCGTACACCTGCTGCGTCACCAGCTGGGGGAGCTGTCCGGCCCCACCCGACAGCTGCTTGTAGCCCTCGCCGACCGAGCGGTTCACGGCTGGCAGGAGCCGGACGCGGGCATGTGGGAGGCACGCGACCGGCAACGTCACTACGTCAGCTCCAAGGTGCTCTGCTGGGTGGCGCTCGACCGGGCAATCAAGCTCGCACCGATGCTCGCAGCTGAAGGGAAGGTGGACAGCTGGGCTACCGCGCGCGACGAGGTCCGTGCCGCAGTCCTGGATCGCGCGTGGAGCGAGCGAAGCGGTGCGTACGCCGGAGCCTTCGCCTCAGACGAGCTGGACGCCTCGGTGCTGATGCTTCCTTTGGTGGGGTTCCTTCCCGCCAGCGACCCCCGCATGCGGGCCACGATCGACGCCGTCGAGCAGCGCCTCGGCAGCAACGGGTTGGTTCGCCGGTGGGCCGACGATCCCAGCGGGTTCCTCCTCGCCACGTACTGGCTCGTTGAGTGCCTTGCACTGGCCGGAGAAAGTGAACGCGCGGAGACCTGGTTCGCGACCGCCACCAGCCACGCCAACGACCTGGGGCTGCTCGCTGAGGTGGCCGACCTGACGACCGGGGAGCTCCTCGGCAACTACCCCCAGGCGTTCTCCCACGTCGGGCTCATCAACGCCGCCTGGCGGCTCGGCCAGCCGGCCGCATCGGATCCGCTCACCTAGAAGGAGTGCAGGTCATGCCAACACGACGGCTCGAGGGAAAGGTAGCGCTGATCACCGGATCGGACTCCGGCATCGGTCAGGCGACCGCGGTGGAGTTCGCGAAGGAGGGCGCCGACATCGTCGTCCATTATCTGCACGACGCGGCCGGCGCCGAGAAGACTCGGGCAGCCGTCGTCGCCGAAGGTCGCAGGGCGATTGTGGTGGGTGCCGACGTCACCGACGAAGACCACGTGGCCTCGCTGTTCGACGAGGCCGTAGAAGCCTTGGGCTCGGTGCACATCTTGATGAACAACGCCGGCGTCGACGCCTCCGGCATGCCGGTGGCCGAGTTGCCCACGGACGTCTGGGACCGGGCCATCCGGACGAATGTCTACGGTCCTTTCTTCTGCTGCCGACGCTTCGCGCAGCTCCGCCTGGCAGCAGGCGGGGGAGGCAAGATCATCAACGTCTCTTCGGTCCACGCCGACAACCCCAATCCCGGCGGTTCGGACTACGACTGCTCGAAGGGAGCCATCCGGATGCTCACCCGCACCCTGGCTCTCGAGCTCGCCCAGCACCACATCAACGTCAACAGCCTGGCGCCGGGAATGGTCCTCACGCCCTTCAACCAGCCGGCTATCGACGACCCGAAGCTGCTTGAGGAACAGGTGCAGAGCATCCCGATGAAGCGCGCGGCGCAGCCCAGCGAGATCGCGAAGGTCGCCCTCTTCCTGGCCTCCAGCGACGCGGACTACGTCACTGGGGCTTCCTACGTCATCGACGGCGGCCTCATGATCAACCTGGGACAGGGCGCATGAGCCACCCCACCAAACAAGGACAGGAGCTTGACATGGCAGGTAGCGAACTCTTCGGTGCTCTGGGCCGTGGCATGGTCGCCGGTGCGGTCGGCACAGCCGCGATGACGGTGTCGGAGCGGCTGGAAATGGCGGTGTCGGGACGGGAAGGGAGCCAGGTCCCCGGCGAGGTGGGCGCGAGCCTGCTGCCGGGCAAGAACCGGGAGTACGCCCCGGACGTCGCACAGCTCAACAGCGCGGTCCATTGGACGCACGGCATCACCATGGGCGCCGTCCGCGGAGCTCTCGACGTCGCCGGCTTACGCGGGGCTCAAGCCAGCCTGCTGCACTTCGCACTCCTGTGGGGCGGCGACGCAGCGCTCTACCGCGCCCTGAACATCGCCGACGTGCCGTGGCGCTGGACTCCCGACGAGCTCGCAACCGACCTGCTTCACAAGGGCGTGTACGCCGCGGTCACCGGGGCCGTCTACGACGCGGTGTCGCCCCCGTCATGACTCAGCGCGCCTGGTACCTGGGAGAAACCTAGCGGCGAGAGCTGCGCCTCTGCCGTCGGCCACCGGCAGAGCAGCGTAAGGAACTTGTCAGCATTCGGCATGGCGGGGCGCAGGGCCCGCTCCTAGCGTGGACCCATGTCGTCGAAGGAGCCCGTCACGACGGCGCTCGGGGCCTCGGTCCCAACCGGGCTTCGAGGCCACCTCATGCTCTCACCCGGCCGCGACGAGGACCCGTCGCACGCGGACTTGCTCCGGCGGGTCCCCTTCTGCTTCCACCCGATCATCGTGGGTCACGAATTGAGCGACGACACCGCTCACGGCGCTGAGCAAGTCGGGGCCAGCGCGGTGCACGCGCCCGGGTGTGGCACCACGGCGCACCCAAGCGTCCGGGCGGCTCGCGGTGAGTACATCGAGCTGAAGAACGGGACGGTTTCCTTCGACCCCGGCGACCTCTGTCCCCTTCCCGGCCGCAGTTGCCAACGGTGCACCCGCCCACGCCGCGCAACGGGAGGGACAACGCTTCGTCGAGCGTCACCTCGCCTACCACGTCCGGCCACCGGCACCCGCTCAAGGGTGTCGGTCCGGTTCAACACGTCTCGGCGCCGCCCGGGACTTCGCCAGAGTGCTCCCGTGCCCGCTCCAATGGGGGTGGTGATCGCCAACGCGCCGGTGCCCGGTCAGGTCGACACGTCTTGGCCCACCATGGTCGACGCCTCCGCACCGCACACGACCTTCGCAACCGTATGGCGAGGAACGAATGTCGCCTTGGGGGAAGCTCGATGACGGCGGCGTTGGTTCCATGGGGCGAGGTTTTCGCCAGCGCATTGCGAGGGCACCCGTGCGTCGTGCATGGCTTGCCCGACCGGCCGTTTTCCCTTCCCGTCAGCGCCTGGGCCGAGGACGCCAACGGCTCCGATGAGGTCCTGATCCGGCAGTGCACCGACCCCACCCTCGACGTCGGCTGCGGACCTGGCCGGATGGCCCAAGCCCTGGCCCTGCGCGGTCTGCACGTCCTCGGCGTGGACATCGTTCCTGAGGCAGTACGTCGGACCCGGGCGCGCGGCGTCGCGGCGCTCCACCGTGACGTCTTCTCGGCTCTGCCCGGTGAGGGCCGCTGGCAGTGCGTGCTCCTGGCCGACGGGAACATCGGCATCGGCGGCGAACCGGTCGCGCTTCTGCGCCGAGTCACCGCCCTGCTGGCGCCTGGCGGGCGCGTGGTGGCTGACCTGGCCCCGCCAGGCGTCGGACTGGTGACCCGAGTGGTGCGGCTGGAGTGCGCGGGACTCCGCTCGGAGACGTTTCGGTGGTCCCTGGTCGGCGCTGACCTCATCGACGACCTCTCACTGGCCGCAGGGCTGCGGCTCCACGGACTGCACGAGCATCAGGGACGGTGGTTTGTGGTGTTGACCAAGGATCGTCGATGAACGGACCGGGCCGATCATCAATCGCCAGGATCCCCCGGGAGGAGCACTTCACGTCCCGGCTCCGCAGCCCGGCGGTCTCGGCGCGGATCGGGGTGTGGCTCGGGATCTGTTTCCTCGTGGCCTTCGTCACCGGGCTGGTCAGTCATGTCACCCAGTCCCCGAGCCCCTGGTTCCCGCTTCCGACCCGTCCCTCGTGGGGCTATCGGGTCACCCAGGGTCTCCACGTCGTGAGCGGCACCGCGGCGATCCCGCTGCTGCTGGTCAAGCTGTGGTCGGTCTTCCCCAAGCTGTTCGCACGGCTTCCTCAGGGACGGCGCAACCAGGCGCTGGTCGCGGTGGAGCGGGGCACGATCGCGGTGCTGGTCGCCGCCTCGGTCTTCCAGGTCGCGAGCGGTCTGGCCAACTCGGCGCAGTGGTATCCCTGGGATTTCCGTTTCCGGGCCACCCATTTTGCGCTCGGTTGGGTCGCGGTCGGCGCCCTGCTCGTGCACGTTGCCGTCAAGCTGCCGGTGATCCGGCAGGCGTTGACCCACGGTGTCGACGACCCCGCGCTGGACCGGGCGAGCGCGACCGGATCAAGTGGGCTCACCCGGCGTGGGCTGCTCCACTCGACCTGGGTCGCCGCCGGAGCTGCCGTGGTCCTCTCCGCAGGCAGCACCGTGCCGCTCCTGCGCCGAGTGTCGGTGTTCGGCGTTCGGTCCGGTGAGGGGCCGGCCGGGATCCCGATCAACAAGTCGGCGGCAGCTGCCGGGGTGGTGGCCGCCGCGCTCAGCCCCGCGTACCGGCTCGTCGTCCGCTTCGGCGGGCGAACCGTGGAACTCACCCGGAAGGACCTCGAGGCCCTCCCCCAGACCAGCGCCGATCTCCCCATCGCCTGCGTCGAGGGGTGGAGCGCTTCAGGGACCTGGACCGGTGTCCGAGTGAGCGACCTGCTAGCCCTCGTGGACGCCGTCGACCAAGATGTCCAGGTGGTCTCGCTGCAACAGGATGGTGCCTTCCGGCAGGCGACACTGCCAGCACACTTCGCTCGCGACCCGCTGACCTTGCTGGCGCTGCGCCTCAACGGCGCGGAACTCGCGATCGACCACGGGTACCCCGCTCGACTGATCGCCCCCAACAGACCCGGGGTCTTGCAGACGAAGTGGGTCGCTCGTCTCGAGGTGACCCCGTGACAGGGCGGGCTGCCCTGGCGTCGCTCGGAGTCGTCGTGGGCGCGTACGGCGCCTTTCGGCTGCTCGAGCTCGGCTGGGCCAACCTCACCGCCACGCTGGTGTGGCTCGCCGGCGGCGTGATCATCCACGACGCGGTCCTCGCACCGGCGACCATCGCCGTGGCCGCGCTCGCGACTGCGGTGCTGCCGCCGCGGCTGCGCGCACCCGCCGCCGGAGGTCTTCTCGTGCTCGGGACGGTCACCCTCACCGCCGTACCCGTCCTCGGACGCTTCGGTGCCCGCAACGACAACCCGACCCTGCTCGACCGCGACTACACCGCGGGGTGGCTGCTCCTGGTCACCCTGGTCCTGGCTGCGGTGGGTTCCTGGTCAGTTCTGAGGCAGCTGACCGGACGATCGCAGACCCACACTTCTCGACCGGCCAATGGAGTCGAGGAGGACTAAGCGTGGCCAACCTCCTGGTCGTCGACGACGACCACACAGTGCGAGAAGTCGTGGTCTCCTATATGCGCGCGAGCGGTCACACGGTCGTCGAGGCCGAGGACGGGGAGCGTGCGCTGGAGGTGATGCGCACGGCGCCTGCGGACCTCGTCATCCTCGACCTGATGCTGCCCGGCATCGACGGCCTGGAGGTGTGCCGGCAGCTACGCAGACACAGTGATGTTCCCATCATCATGCTCACCGCGCTCGGGGCCGCCACCGACCGAGTCGTGGGGCTCGAACAGGGAGCCGACGATTACGTGACCAAGCCCTTCAGCCCCCGTGAGCTCGTGCTCCGCGTCGACTCGGTGCTGCGCCGCATCGCTGACCCGACGCCGGCCGAAGCAGGCCCCCTGGTCGATGCGGACCTGGTCATCGACCCGGCACAGCACATCGCGACCCTCGCGGGGCGGCGGCTCTCGCTCACCCTTCGTGAGTTCGACCTGCTTCGATTCCTGATGGAGAATCCAGGAGTCGCGTACTCGCGCGACGAGCTGTTGACCAAGGTCTGGGGATGGTCCTTCGGTGACCATTCCACGGTGACCGTCCACGTGCGAAGGCTGCGCGAGAAGGTCGAAGCCGACCCGACGCATCCAGTCCGACTGCAGACGGTGTGGGGTGTCGGGTACCGGTGGGATGCCGCTGTGGGCACCGGCGGACAATCGTGACCCGAGATCAGGTGTCGGTCGTCCTGATCGCTGCCGGCTGGTCCGCAGCGATCGGCGTCTTGGGGCTCGCCGTCGGGTGGCTGACCCGCAGCCGGTCGTTCCGCTGGCTGCTGTCGCTGGTTGCGGTGGTCGGCGTGACGTCGGTGGTAGCCGGTGTAGTGGGGACCGCACGGGCGATGTTCCTCTCCGATCACGACTTCGGCGTGGTCCTGCTGGTGTGTGTGGTCGCCGGTCTCGTCGCGGTCGGCTTCGCCGCGACGGTGGCAGCCGCAGTGGTCCGGTCCTCAAACATGCTCCGAGAAGGCGCCCGACACTTCGCCGAAAGCGGCGCCTACGCGCAGAAGGCCGACGGACCCTCGGAGCTGCGGGAGGTCGCCGCTGAGTTGGCCAGGACCAGTGCCCGACTGTTCGAGTCTCGCGAACGGGAGCAGCGCCTGGAGCTGTCGCGCCGCGAGCTCGTCTCCTGGGTCTCCCACGACCTGCGGACGCCGCTCGCCGGCCTACGGGCGATGACCGAAGCCCTGGAGGACGACGTCGCCGAGGATCCAGGCCGCTACTACCGACAGATGCGGACCGAGGTCGACCGGATGGTCAGGATGGTGGACGACCTCTTCGAACTCTCCCGCATCCACGCCGGGGTCCTGCAACTCAACCCAGAACCCATGGCACTGCGCGACGTCGTCTCGGAGGCGCTCGCCGGGGCGGAGCCCGTCGCCCGGGCCGCCAAGGTGCGACTGGGCGGGACCGTGGAGGAGATGGCGATGGTGTGCGCAGACCCGGCCGGGCTCACGCGGGTAGTGGCAAATCTGGTGATGAACGCCATCGGGCACACGCCGCCCGAGGGAGAAGTCACCATCGAAGGCCGACGGTTCTCCTACGGCGGGCAGGACCGGGTGGAGCTCAGCGTACGTGACCAGTGCGGTGGCATTCCGGTAACGGACCTCAGACGGGTCTTCGACGTCGCGTGGCGCGGCACGCCCGCACGGACTCCGATCCAGCCAGGAGGAGGAGCCGGAGCGGGTCTCGGTCTGGCAATCGTCAGAGGGATCGTCGAGGCCCACCACGGCCAGGTGACCGTCCACAACCAGGACCCCGGGTGCCGCTTCGTCGTGACCCTGCCCGCCGCCTGAGGGCGGCTCGATGTGCCGGGCGTGTCGAGCTTGCGCGTCGCGGCTAGGTCGGCGCCCGAGTCGAGAGCGTTGTTGGCCGCAGGAGCCTCGCGATCCCCGTCGCAGGCGGTGGTGCCCATCCAGGCTGTCGAGCAGGTGATCGTCGAGGGGTCCACCGTCTTCCCTGGCGATGCCAACCAGCCACACGGCCACGAGGCGGCATGGCGGGGGCGCGACGATGCGCGCTCGTCCGAGCCGGGGAACTGAGACCCGGCCTCGGGCAGGCAACATCTCAGCGCAGTTGAAGACCCGCACCGCCACGCCGACGCCCACCAGGATCATCACACGCGGGCGGAGAGTCACCAGCTGGTCAGGCATCAGCGGCCCCGAAACAGGATGCGTCCAACGAACGGCGAGCCGACCGCCATTCCGGGGCAGCGAAACAAGCCACTGACACGGTTCAGCCCCAGGAAGGCTCGCGGCCGTCTCCTCGAAAGAATCACCCGGTCAACCCTGACGCGACGGTGTGGGGCGTTGGGCGGCGCGGGATTCAGAAGCTCCACCCTGAGCGCCAACCCCGCCACTGCCCTGAGACCGGTGTGCACGGTCGGTGATGCAACCGAAAGGGACACTAAGTGTCACCCTGACGTAAGGATTCAGAGCTCGTTGCACGCTGATTCGCTGATCTCATGTAGGAAGCGGTTGGTGCTCGCGTCCCGGCTCGGGGCAGATCTCCGGACAGGGAACACCCCACGGCCAGTAGCGGCGTTGCCGTTGAGGACAGATGTCTAGGAGGCCCACGATGTCGATGCAAACGTCCGTAGTCATGGTGATCGTTGTCATTGCCGCCATTCTGGTCTTCGGCACCATGTACGTCGCGGGGCGTGTGGCAGGCGCACGCGCCGTCAAGGACGACCATCCCGAGAGTTGAGGCGACCGTTGGGCCGCTTTGAACCCTATGAGGTGTCCGCCTGAGCGGCGCCTACACCGAAGCGGTCCGGCGCACTCTCGAGAGAAGCGAACGCCGCCATTGCCGGGCCGCCCCTGCATCATCGCCGCGTTGGGCGTCAGCCCCCGGTCGATGGTCCCTCCCGACCTCGTTCCGTGGATCAAACGGTGAACCCAGCAGTACCCCAGGGCGTGCACAGCGCCCGTCCACTTACTCCAAGAACCGCAGTGGCCGCGCAAACACCAATCAGCGCCCTTCGTCGGCCTAGCTTGAGTACTTGCGCGGATGTGCGGAGCGCCGCGTGGTCCTACCGTCGGGTCATGAACGCACGCAACACAGCAGTA
Source organism: uncultured Nocardioidaceae bacterium (assembly GCA_902805845.1). Lineage (GTDB taxonomy): Bacteria > Actinomycetota > Actinomycetes > Propionibacteriales > Nocardioidaceae > Marmoricola_A. The sequence continues at coordinate 194 of CADCUI010000076.1, read as the reverse complement.
CCTTCCCCTGCTATTCGCATCGCCGCAGTAACGGCTGCCGCTCTCGTGGCGACGGCCTTGCCCGCCGCCGCAGCGCAGACCTTCCATCCTGACGCGACCGGCGACGTGGTCCTCTTGGGTGTCGTCGACGACAGCGTGACGCCTCAGCCCCAGTGGGAGCCCGGCGACATCCGGCGGATCCGTGTGGTTCATGG
>CADCUI010000075.1 GCA_902805845.1 uncultured Nocardioidaceae bacterium | reverse complement strand
CCGAGCCGGAAATCCGCGCACGGGGGCGCGCTTTTCCGGCTTGCCGGCGGTGGCTCAGCCCTCCCGCGGGGCGTCGTCGTTCCAGTCGGGGTCGTTGTCCCACGCCTCGTTGCGCTGCTGCACCTTGTCGAGGGCCGCAGCCGCCTCGTCACGGGTGGCGTAGGGACCGAGCCGGTCGGCGGCCTTGCAGCCGTCGCGCTCCTCGACCGTGTGGTGCTTGAGACAGAACCAGTACTCCTCCTCGGCCATGCCCCCGAACCTACTCGCGAGCCGCCCGGCATGTCTGCCCGAGCCGCCCGGCATGTCTGCCCGAGCCGCCCGGCATGTCTGCCCGAGCCGCCCGGCATGTCTGTGCGGCTCTTCCCTAGGCTCCTGCCATGGCTCGTTACTTCGACGTCCACCCCCGCAACCCGCAGCCGCGGGCCATCGGACAAGCGGTGGCGATGCTGCGCGACGGCGCGGTCATCGCCTACCCCACGGACTCCTGCTACGCCCTGGGCTGCGTGATGGACAACCGGGAGGGGGCGGAGCGGATCCGCCGGATCCGGGAGCTCGACGACCGCCACCACTTCACCCTGGTGTGCGCGGACTTCTCCCAGCTCGGTCAGCTCGTGCAGCTCAGCAACTCGGCGTTCCGCGGGGTGAAGGCCGCCACGCCCGGGCCCTACACCTTCATCCTGCCGGCGACGAAGGAGGTGCCGCGTCGCCTCGCGCATCCCAAGAAGCTGACGGTCGGCGTGCGCATCCCCGACCATCCCGTCGCCCGGACCCTGGTCCACGAGCTCGGTGAGCCCCTGCTCTCCAGCACCCTGCTGCTGCCGGGTGCCGACGACCCGATGACCGACGGCTGGCAGATCAAGGAGGAGCTCGACCTCCAGATCGAGGCGGTCATCGACGCGGGCGAGTGCGGCCAGGAGGTCTCCACCGTCGTGGACTGGTCAGCCGGCTATCCCGAGGTGGTGCGGGTCGGCGCCGGCGACCCGACCCGCTTCGAGGCGATGACCGCATGAGGGTTCCGCCTCCCTCACCAGGCGACACCGGCGTGGACACCAGGCTCACCAGCGAGCCCTGGTGGAAGGCGGCCGTCGTCTACCAGATCTACCCCCGCAGCTTCGCCGACTCCGACGGCGACGGCATCGGCGACCTCCGCGGGATCATCGAGCACCTCGACCACATCGCCGACCTGGGCGTCGACGTCATCTGGCTCTCCCCGGTCTACCGCTCGCCCCAGGACGACAACGGCTACGACATCAGCGACTACCAGGACGTCGACCCCGTCTTCGGGACCCTCGCGGACCTCGACGCGTTGATCGAGGCACTGCACGAGCGAGACATCCGCCTGGTCATGGACCTGGTGGTCAACCACACCTCGGACGAGCACCCGTGGTTTCTCGAGTCCAGGTCGGCACGCGCGGCGGCGAAGGCCGACTGGTACGTCTGGCGGGACCCCCGGCCCGGCATGGTCGGCGGTACGCCGGGCGCGGAGCCGACCAACTGGGGCTCGTTCTTCTCCGGCCCGGTCTGGGAGTGGTCGCCCGAGCGCGAGCAGTACTACCTGCACCTCTTCTCGCGCAAGCAGCCCGACCTCAACTGGGAGAACCCCGAGGTGCGGGCCGCCATCTTCGACATGATGCGCTGGTGGCTGGACCGCGGGGTCGACGGCTTCCGGATGGATGTCATCAACCTGATCTCCAAGGACCCACGTTTCCCCGACGGGGAGCCGCGCCACGACGGGCTCGGCGACGGCATGCCCTTCTTCGCGCACGGCCCCCGGCTCAACGAGTTCCTCGCAGAGATGAAGCGCGAGGTGTTCGACACCCACCCCGAGGTGGTGCTGACGGTCGGCGAGATGCCGGGCGTCACCGCCGAGCAGGCGGTGGAGCTCACGCACCTCCAGACGGGGCTGCTCGGGATGGTGTTCCAGTTCGAGCACATGGACCTCGACCACGGACCCTCGAAGTGGGAGTCGCGCCCGTTGTCGTTGGTCGACCTCAAGCGCTCCCTCGGTGACTGGCAGACGGGACTTCACCAGGGCTGGAACAGCCTCTACCTGAGCAACCACGACCAGCCCCGCCCGGTGTCCCGCTTCGGCAACGACACGACGTACTGGCGGGAGTCGGCCACCGCCCTCGCCACGGTTCTCCACCTGCACCGGGGGACGCCGTACGTCTACCAGGGCGAGGAGCTGGGCATGACCAACGTGCCGTTCGACTCCCTCGAGGACTTCGCGGACATCGAGTCGCTCAACTTCTACCGCGATGCGGTTGCGCGCGGCCACCGGCCGGCAGAGGTGCTGGCCGCGCTGCGCCGGGAGAGCCGCGACAACGCGCGCACGCCGGTGCAGTGGACGGGCGGCAGCCACGCCGGTTTCACCACCGGTACGCCGTGGCTGCCGGTCAACCCGAACCACATTTGGATCAACGCGGAGTCGCAGCGCACCGACCCCGGCTCGGTCTTCTCGTACTACCGCGCACTGGTGGCGTTGCGACACTCCGAGCCGGTGGTGGTCGACGGCGACTTCACGATGCTGCTGCCCGAGCATCCCGCCGTCTACGCCTTCGAGCGCGGCCTGGCCGACGAGCGCATCGCCGTCTACGCCAACCTCTCGGACGCCCCGGTGACCGTCGACCTTCCCGACGGCGAGCTGCTCCTCCACAATGCGGCCCCGGAGCACAGCCGGACGGGGCTGACCCCGTGGGAAGCCCGCGTCTACCGGCTGAGCGACACCGCATGAGGCGCCGGGGCGGCGCACCGCTCGCCGTCCGCGTCGGGCACCTCGACCCGCTGCCGTGGGTCGCCGGTGCGGTGGCGCTGGCCGTCTTCGTCCTGCATCGCTGGGACGGCTTCCTCACCCGCGACCTCGCGCTCTACAGCTACGCGGGTCAGCAGGTGGCGAACGGCGTCCCGCCGTACGACGGGGTGCTCAACCGAGCGGGTCCGCTGGCCCATCTGCTGCCGGCGGTGGGCGTGCTCGCGGCTCGCGCGGCCGGTGTTGACGAGCTGCTGGGCATGCGGGTCTTCTACATGCTTCTCACCGTCGTGGCGATCGCCGTGGCGTACCTCCTCGGGCGCGACTTCTTCGTCTCCCGGGCGGCGGGCTTGGTCACCGCGGCGACGCTGCTCAGCTTCCACGCGGTGGTGCTCTACGCGACCGGTGGGCCGCGCGAGAAGACCCCGATGCTGCTGTTGATCCTCGGCGCGCTGTGGGCGGCGAAGGACCGGCGCTGGTTCACCGCCGGAGTGCTGGTGAGCCTGGCGACCCTGACACTGCAGATCGCGTTCTTCTTCGCCTTCCCCGCCGTGCTCTTCCTCCTCCTGGCCCTGGTCCCCCGTGGCGCCCGGCTGGCCGCGACGGTGCGCGTGGCAGTCGGTGGCCTCGTGCCAGTCCTGGTCTGCATCGGCTACTTCCTGGCGGTCGGCGCCCTCGGCTCGTTCTTCAACGGATTCCTGCTCCTCAACGCCAGCTACCAGGAGGCGGACACCTTGCTGTCCGGCCCCGGTCAGGCGTGGGAGAGCATGAAGCACGGCTACGGCCGCTCGCTGTGGTTCCTGCTGACCGGGCTGGCGCTGACCGCCGGCTTCGCGGTGGCGGCGGCGCGCCGTGAGCACCGGCAACGGAGCCCCTGGCTCGGTCCCGTCGCTGCGCTGGCGCTCGCCGTCGTCGTGGACCTCCTCTGGAACCTCCGCGACTTCGACTCGTGGGCGGACGCGATCCCGGTGCTTCCGGTGGCCGCGCTCGGGTTCGGCGCCGCCGCCAAGGCGCTGCAGGAGCGGCTGCCTAGCCGGGTGGCGCTGGGCGCGTCGGCCGCCTGGCTGGCGGTGGCGCTGGTCTCGGTGTTCGTCTACACGGTGACCGAGCGGCCGGACGTCCTCGTCGAGCAACGCCGCTCGGTGCAGGCCGTCCTCGGAACTCTGGGGCCAGAGGCCACGGTGCTGTCGGTGGAGGCTCCCCAGGCGCTCGTCCTGACGGGCCGGAGCAACCCGACGCGCTTCCAGATGTTCACGGGCGGAATGTGGCGCTACGTCGACGACACCTGGCCCGGAGGCATCGAGGGGTTCCGCGAGTCGATGCTCGAGGAGGAACGACCCGCTGTGGTGGCGATCAACCCCGACCGGTTGGACAGCTGGCAGGAGGGGCTCGACCGGTCCTACGTCCGGATCGGCCGGGCGCCGGGGTGGCGGTGGTACGCGCGCCGAACGCTCGGCCCCGACGTCATCGTGGACCTGAAGGAGGCGGCCGCGGCCGCCGAGAGCTGAGCCTGTCAGGCTCTCGGTGACACCGCCGCTCCGGGCTTGACCGCGGCGAGGAACACCGAGGACCCGAACGGCAGGTCACGTCGCCGCAGCAGCCGCCTGTCCAGCGCGCACAGCCGCATCAGCACCTGGTCCAGGCGCCCCGGGACAGGCGTCAACCGGGTCTCGACCGGGCGGCCGGCGGACCGGCGCAACCGCCGCACCAGCCGCTCGGCCACGAACAGCGGGAAGACCGCCCCGAACGCGTGCGTCGAGCGCACCACCGTCAGCCCCGCGCCCTCCACGAGCCGGACCAGCTGCGCCTCGGTGTAGCGCCGGTGGTGGCCGGCGCGGACGTCGTGGTCCGACCACGCCCACGCATAGGCGGGCACGGAGAGCAGCAGCCGCCCGCCTGGCTCCAGCACCCGGACCAGCTCCGACACCGCCGCCACGTCGTCGCGGCAGTGCTCGACGACGTCGAAGGCGGCCACCACGTCGAAGGCGCCGTCCCGGAACGGCAGCGCGGTCGCCGACCCGCACACCCCCTCACCGGGACGGAGCCCCTCGGGGAACAGGTCCAGCGAGACGTGCCGGTGCGGGCCGTGCATCCACCGCACGCTGGGCCCGTCGGCGCTGCCGACGTCGAGCACGCGCTCGGGCGCACCCAGGTGGGCGCCGAGCACCGTCTCGAGCAGCTCCGAGCGTGCCCGGTACCACCAGTAGTCCGGTGCCGCCAAGGACGAGGAACCGGGCTGCGCTGTCGTCGTCAAGGCGGGCTAGGCCTCGACCGGGGCCGACACGCTGCTGAGGAAGGCCGCCACGACGCGGTCGCAGTCGTCCTCGCTGAGGTCGTTGGAGAAGGGCAACCGCAGCAGTCGGCCGCTGATGTCGTCGGTGACGGGGCACTCGGTCCGTCTCGCCGAGAAGCGGCTCCCCGCGTCCGAGCTGTGCAACGGCACGTAGTGGAAGGTGGCCTGCACGCCGTCGGCGCGCATGGACTGCAGCACCGCGTTCCGGGTCTCCCGGTCCGGCAGCAGCACGTAGAACATGTGGTACGCCGATGCGCGGTCGGCCGGCGGGTCCGCGAGCCGGAACCCCAGCTCGTCGGCGTACGGCGCAAGCGCCCGCTCGTAGCGCTCGTGCACCGCCCGTCGCTTGCCCTGGATGACGTCGCGCATCTCGAGCTGGCCGAAGAGGTACGCCGCGAGCACGTCGGCGAGACCGAACGACGACCCGGTGTCCTTCCAGCTGTACTTGTCGACCTGGCCGAGGAGGAACGCCCGCCGGTTGGTGCCCTTGTCGTAGAGGACCCGCGCGCGGTCGACGTCGCGGCCGTCGTTGAGGAGCAGGGCGCCGCCCTCGCCGCACACGAAGTTCTTCGTCTCGTGGAAGCTCTGCGCCGAGAATCTCCCGAGGCTCCCCAGCGGCTGGCCCCGCCAGGAACCCAACAGGCCGTGGGCGTTGTCCTCCACCAGCACGACCTCGGGCCGGTCGTGCAGCACCCGGCGAACGCCCTCGACGTCACAGGCGACCCCGGCGTAGTGGACGACCACCACGGCCCGGACGCTGTCGTCGAGGAGCTCGGCGAGGTGGCGGGGATCCAGGCCCAGGGTCGTGGGCTCGATGTCGCAGAACAGCAGCCGCGCGCCCTGGCGTGCGAAGGCGAGCGCCGTGGTGGTGAACGTGAACGACGGGACGACCACCGTGTCGCCGGGCTGCAGGTCCAGCATCAGCGCCGTCAGCTCCAGCGCGGCGGTGCACGAGGTGGTGAGCAGCACCTCCTCGGCGCCGGTCTCCTCAGCGAGGATCGTCGCCGCCCTTGCCGAGAAGGACCCTCCCGACGCGGGGTGCCCGCCGGTGATCGCAGCCTGCACGTACTCCAGCTCTCGACCCTCGAGGGTTGCCCGGTTGAACGGGATGCCGGTCAGGTCGGGGTGGTCGGAGGCAGGTGTCGACACAGGTCGACGTGGCGTCGGGACTAGGTCGTCGCCCACGGCAGGTCCTTTCCGAGCAGCGCACGGAGTCTGGCGTCGCTCTCGGCGAAGTATTCCCACAGACGGACTCGCAACTCCTCGGGCAGGGGAGGTGTCCGGGCACGGCTCGCGTTGACCGGTCGGCCGATGTCCTCGGGGACGAAGGAAGGGTCCACGCCGAGGGCGGCGTAGAGCTCGCCGATCGCGGTGGGGCTTCCCCTGAGCTCCTCCAGCAGGACGATGTGGGTCGATGAGGGGAACGTGGCACGCCAGGGCTCCAGCATCGTGGCGTAGCGACCGCGCTCCAGGTATGCGAATGGTGACACCGACGTGCTCCCGTCGTCCCACGGCTCGGACCGGTCCAGGTTCGCCTCCAGCGCCTCCCCCAGCGGACGCGTCTCGTAGCCGTTGTCGGTGCTGAACCGCCAGTTGGAGACCGCCCTGGCGACCGGGTCGCGGAGCACCGCGAGGATCTTCGGCTCGCCCAGCACGCGCGCCGCCCGGTGAGGTGCCTGCGGGTCCTCCAGGTAGCTGGTGCTCTTCTCCCCGAGCAGCCGTTCGTCGGTGGCGTGCCCGAAGAACGTCCGCTCGTACCACCCCAACCCCCGCGACGTGTCCTCCTCGGAGAGGAACACCTTGGGCTCCGGCCGGGACGGGGAGGCCATCGCGATGTCGGGATGGGCGTCGAGGAGCGACGCCAGGTACGTCGAGCCGCACCGCTGACCGCCGACGACCAGGAGGTGCTCGGTCACCCGGGTCCCTGCTGGGTGACCCGCTGGGTCACGTGGTACGTCGTCTCCGCGCTGACCGCGTTGAGCGTGCGTACGACGTACTCGCCCAGCATCGACAGCAAGGCGATCGTCACCCCGTTGAAGAGCGAGAGCAGCACCGCGATCGTGGTCCAGCCGGGCACCGGCGTGTCCACGAAGAACGACCGGACGAGGTAGTAGCCACCGAGCAGGAAGCTGCACAACGCGATGAGGAAGCCCCCCAGCGCCGCGGCCCGCAGCGGGAAGAGCGAGTAGCTGAACAGGATCGTGAAGACCAGTCGCAGGATCCGCACCAGTCCGTAGTTGCTCTTGCCGACGGGCCGCGGGTCGTGCCGGACCGGCACGTCGCTCGGGTTGTGGCTGTAGAGCAGCGCCTGCCCCGTGACGTAGGGGTGGGCCGTGTGCGAGGCGCAGATCCGTTCGACGACGTCCCGACGGAGGATGCGGTAGTTCGAGACCGCCAGTCCGGGCGGCTGCTCGAAGACCCGGCGGTTGAGCAGGTCGATCCCCTTGGAGCCGAGCCGCCGGTAGCCGGGCGCCTGCTTGCGCTCGAACCTGCCGAAGACCACGTCATGTCCCTGCATCGCCGCCTCGATCAGCACGAGCGCCTGGTCGGGCGGGTTCTGCAGGTCGTCGTCCATGGTGATCACGTAGTCGCCGGTCGCCTCCCGGAAGCCCGCGAGGTTCGCGTGGTGCTGGCCGTAGTTGCGCAGCAGGTTCACCGCGACGAGATGAGGGTTCTCACGGGCCCGCTGTGCGATGACCTCCCAGCTGCCGTCACGGCTGCCGTCGTTGACGAGGACCAGCTGGTAGCGCAAGCCGGCTCCCTCGAAGACCTCGACGATCCGGTCGATGGTCCGGCCCACCACGGCAGCGCTGTTGAACACCGGGACGACCACGGAGTAGCTGGACGAGCGCGGGTCCGGCTCGGCAGCCGGTTGCCCGGTCGCCTGGTCAGTCGCCTGGTCAGTCGCCTGGTCAGCGGTCTGGTCATGGGACTGCTCCGGCAGCCGCGTCACCTGCCCCGGTTGCCCGCTCACCCTCGCGAGGGTACACAGCGACGGCCCTGCCCCTCGGCATCAACGGGGGCAGAACGGGTAAACCCTTGGCCGGAACAGACGAGAGAAGGAGACGGACATGACCGAGCAGCCCGACGCGGTCGCAGAGGCGATCGGCACCTCGGCCGCCGACCGCGACACCGGTGACGCCAGTGAAGGTCGCGAGCTCTACCACGGCTACAGCGTGGACGACGAGGACCAGCCGCAGTCGTCGGGTGACAGCCTCGTCGACGACCGCGGCCTCCCGAACCCCCTCGACGAGGGCTTCTCCCCCGGAGAGAAGTGGTCGGCCGGCCAGGGCTTCGGCAACACGCCTCTCGAGGAGGCCATGGGCGAGACCTTCGACCAGAGAGTCGCCCAGGAGATCGAGGAGCCCGACCCCTACGAGGAGGCCGACCGCATCCCGGTCTCGGTCATCGAGGGGAAGTCCGACGACGAGGTCACCGAGGTGGGCGACGACCGCGCCGGCCGGCTGGTGGACCCGGACCAGGGCGTGCGCGACGACACCGAGCCGGCTGCCGTCGCCGACGACGTCGGCATCGACGGGGCCGGCGCCAGCGCCGAGGAGGCCGCCGTCCACGTCATGGAGGAGTGAGCTCCGCCTGCGGAGGCCCCGGTGTTCGCGGCGGTGCTCGCGGCGGTCAGCCGTGGGAGCCGCGGCCGGTCGCCGCGTCGCGGAGGCGGTCGAACAACCCCGCCACCGGTCCGGCGGCCAGCCGCGGAAGCGCTTCGTTCGGCACCGACGGGTGCGGGCGGGTCGGGGCGATCTTCTTGATGGCCTCGACCCGGGCGCCGAGCTCCGCGAGCTCGTCCTGACCGAGCATCTGCCGCATGTGGGGGAACATCTGCCCCTCCTCCTCAGCGACGTGCTCCCGGATCTCGCTCATGAGGGCGCGCAACGCCTCGCCGAACGTCGCGTCGTCGGGGTCCAGCCCCTCGAGCTGCTTCAGGCTCTCCTCCGCCTCCGCGTGCTCCCGCTTGGCCCGCTCGGCCTCTTCGGCGCTGACTTTGTCCTGGACCGCCGGGTAGACGACGACCTCCTCGGCCACCGCGTGCCGCACCAGCTCGATGGTGACCTGGTCGACAAGCTCCCTTCGGCGCTCGGCCTCGGCTCCCCCGGTGGGGCTGCCGAGCGCCTCGAGCTCGATGAACATCGCCTCGACCTCGCGGTGGTCCTGGGTCAGGATGTCGATCACGTCTCGCTGCTCGTGGGTCATGGGGACCTCCTCCTGATGGGTCCGTCCGGTCCGACCGTGCGGAACGCGGCTGCCTTCAGTTGACGATGTCGCTCCCGGAGATGAGGTACCCGTCACCCGCGCGCTCCAGGAAGACCCGTCGTACCTCGCCCTCGCTCCCGCCGTCCTCCCTCGTGTAGGTCAGCGAGACGTCGACCGCGTTGTTGCCTGCCCGCTCGGCGCCGGTGACCGCGACGTCGGCGATCCCGCCCCAGAAGCCGGCGTAGCTGTCGTATCCCAGCGACTCCTGGTACCCCGGCGCCAGCAGCGACCACGCCCCCTCGGGGTCCTCGGGCAGCGCCCCGTAGTAGCCGGTGACGAACTGCTCGGCGTTCCCGCCGACCGCCGGGGGGGTCTCGGTGGGACTGGGGGACGGCGTCTCGGTCGGCGTCTCGGTCGGCGTCTCGGTGGGAGTGGGTTCAGGGGTCGTCTCCGTGCCGTCGGTCGTCTCGGTGGCGGACGGACTCGGTGAGGTCGTGGGAGCGCTGTCGCGCTGACGCGGCGAGTCGGCCGCAGCCGGGGTGCCGTCGGTGTCGCCGGTCCCGCCGAGGTCGCGGAGCAGGTAGAGCCCACCGGCGACCACGAGGGCGAGCAGGGCAAGCACGCCGAGGACGATCCTGCCGACATGCGACCGGCCCTGCCGAGGGTCCGTGGTCGCTGCCGGCCGCGGGGCTCGCTCATCGCCGCGCTCACGCTGCACCGGTGCCGTCATGGCGGTGTGCGAGTCCTCCGGCTCTTCCGCCGGCACCGGGTGCCGGAAACCCGCCGTGACTGCCTGGGTGCGCGCCCCCGAGTCCGCGCCGTGGCGCTCGTGGAGCCGGTGCAGGACGTACGCCGCGTCGGCCATCGACCACCGGGACTGCGGGTCGGGGTCGAGCATCCGTCCGATCGGCTCGGTCAGGAAGCCGGCCCGCTCCGGTCGTGGGGGCCGGGCAGTGGCGATCATGGTGAGCAGCGCGATCGGGTTCGTCTGGTCGGCGTACAACGCGCGCCCCTCGACGGCGGCGAACAACGTGGCCCCCAAGGCCCACACGTCCGCGCTGGGGCTGGGCTCCTCCCCACGGGCGACCTCCGGGGAGAAGTAGGCGGGCGTGCCGGTGAGCAGACCGGCCTGGGTCACCTCCGCGTCCCCGTGCGTGCGGGCGATGCCGAAGTCGCTGATCTTGGCGACGTCGTCGTCGGTGACCAGGATGTTGCCCGGCTTCACGTCACGGTGGATCGTGCCGCGGGCGTGGGCCGCTGCCAGGCCGTCGGCGACCTGGGCCCCGGTCCAGACCGCTCGGGCGGGCGACAGCGGACCGTCCTGGGCGACGATCTCGGCCAACGTCCGGCCCGGGACGTACTCCATCACCAGCCAGATGCGGTCGCCCTCCTCGATCGCGTCGTAGACCGACACCACGTTGCGGTGGTTGAGGGCAGCCGAGGACCTGGCCTCACGCAGTGCACGCGCGAGGTCGAGGGTCGTCTCCCCCGGCAGGGTGCCGACCTGCTTCACCGCGACCTGCCGGCCGAGCACCTCGTCAGTGCACAGCCAGACGGTGCCCATGCCCCCGCGGCCGACGGGCCGCTGCACGTGGTACCGCCCGGCGATCGTCTGCGGCGCCATCTGTCCCCTCACGTCCACTCCGACACCCATACCCCGCGGATCAGGCGGCTACGCAACCATGCTGCCGCGAGGCGCCTCGTGGGGCGGGTCGTGCGGTGGGACGTCGGGGCTGCCTGGGCCATCGGCCTCAGCCCCTGGGAACAGCGGGGGATGATGGCAGACGACGACATCACCACCGACGGGACGCTCGCCATGCCGCAGGAGACGCTGGAGATCGGCGAGCCGCGTCGGGACTCGAGGCTCGCCCGGGCCTGGACGAGCCTCGGGTCCGGATGGCGGGCGGGAGTGGTGGTCGCGTTCGTCGCGATCGTCAGCCTCGCGGTCGGCATGCTTCTTCCCTCGCTCCCCAGCGACGAGCCGCGGGCACCGTCCAGGAGCCCTGGCCTGCGGGCGGCGGCGGGACCTGAGTTCTCCCCCGCTCCACGACCGCCTCCGTGGGTCACCGGGCTCAGCGAGTCGCAGCCGGCGGCGTTCGCCCTGGTGAACAGGACCGGCCGACCGGTGCTCGTGTCCACACCGCCCCGCTTCGTGTTCACGATCCTGCCTCAGGACACCCTGATGTTCTCGCGCACGCCGGTGTGCACCTACCAGCGCTTCACCGCTCGCTTCGCCGACGGCGAGACCATCGGGTCGATCGAGGACTTCTGCGACGCACGTCGTTGGGTGCTCCTGTCGTCGGGTCGTGGCAAGCTGAGGTGAGCGAGCACCAGCTCCCGCGTGACGAGTCGGCGGTCAGTCGAGCTGCGCGAGCAGGCGCCGCACGTGGGCGAGGCGATCGGGCGAATACCGCCCGGCGAGATCTCGGAGCATGTACCGGCATGCCCAGCGGCGAGCCGCGACCGGCAGCTCCTCGAACCCGCCGGCGGCCGACCAGCCCTCGCGGAGCGCCGAGAAGCGTGGCTCGTCACGGAAGGGCAGCACCACTGGCTCGAGCGTGAGCACCGACCACGTCCGGGCACGGTCCAACACGCCCTCACCGGCGGCCGCGTTGCTCCAGTCCAGGACACCAGTGACCTCGCCGGCCTCGACCAGCACGTTGAGCGGGTGCAGGTCCAGGTGGAGGAGGCAGGCACCGGAAGCCGTGTCGCTCCTCGCCTGCTCCGCGTCAGCACCCTCGGAACCGTCGGGCGCTGCGTCCACCCCCGCAGGCGCGGCCACGACAGCAAGTCTGGCGTGCAGCCGGCCACACGCCTCACCGATGCGGCCGGCCTCGGTCACCGGCAGCTCGAACACCTCGCCGGCCGGACGCCCCGGCAGCCGGCTCATCAGCAGAGCTGCCCGGGTGGCCTGGGGTCCGTCGCCGTAGTGGGCGCACTGCAGCACCTCGGGCACGGGCACGGCGACCGCTGCCGCCGACATGGCGAGCAGCTCGCGGCGCAACCCTTCTGCGGTCCCGATCCGGACGACATGGTCGCCGCACGCCCAGCTCTGGCCGGTGGCGCCACCGATCGGGGAGAGCGTCTCCGCAGGCACGCCGAGCGCGGCAGCGGCCCGCTCCACCGCCACCGGCAACCTCATGACGGTGCCCACCTCATGTGGATCCTTCTCGCCTGGAACGGTGACAGCCGCCGAGCGGGGGCAGACGAGGTGCGAGTCAGCTGCTGTGGTCGGCGGGCTCGAGGAAGGCGGCGGTGTCGTAGTACGTGGCGAAGCGGCGCACTCGACCCTCGTCGTCGAACGACAGGATCGAGACGCCCCGGTAGTCGATGTCGCGACCGGTCGAGAGCTGGCCGCTGGACGACCATTCCAAGGTGACCAGCTCGGCGCCTTCCTGCACCTCGGTGAACTCGGTGCTGATGGCCGAGAACTGCGCCTTGTAGTCCTCCCAGAAGCGCGCGGGGTCGCTGCCGGACGAGCCGCTCTTGTCCACCTCCGGACGCAACAGCGTCGGCTCGCCGGCGAACAGGTCGCAGATGGGGCCGGTGTCGCCGGATGACTCCAGCTCCTTGAGCGCATCCATGAACCGGCGTGCCGGTGACGAGTCGTCCATCTCCGTGTGGTGCCCACGGCGTCGCCCGGTAAACGACTCCTCCGCCACGTCTGCCTCCGAGCGGCTTGACGCCGCCCGAACCCACGACGTCAGTCGACGCGGGTGACGTTCTCGCAGTCGTCGGCAGGCATCACGTCCGTTGAGTCCAACTCGACTGTGTCCTCACCGTCGCCGCAATAGACGGTGTCAGCGCCACCACCGGCCACGTCCACGTGGTCCTCGCCGGTGTCGGTGAAGACGTGGTCGACGTACTTGGTCCCGCTGACCTGATCGTCGTTGCCCGCCCGGACGATGACGATGGTGACGCGCTCGCAGTCCGCGCTGATGACGTCCGGGAGGTCCGCGACCACGGTGTCGTCACCGGGCCCGCAGTGGATGCTGCTGCCGTACTCGTCAGGCTCCTGCGTGGCGGTGTAGAACTCGTCGTCGTCGCCACCGCCCCAGAGGTCGCCGTCGGGACGGATGTCGTCGAAGACGTCGTCCCCGTCGCCGCCGAGGAAGGTGTTGCCGCTCGAGTGCGAGGCGAGGAGGTCGTCCCCCGGCCCCCCGGAGAAGGTCTGCTCGGTGCCGCCGCCGTTGTAGGCCCTCAGCTCGTCGGCTCCGCCCTCGCCGTACAGCTTGGCGTGGCTCGGCGCCTCGCTGGCCGGCGGCAGCGTGGTGAGCAAGTCGTCGCCGCCTCCGCCGTGGGCCACCGCGTCTCCGGCGAAGACCCGGATCGTGTCGCCCTGCGACCCCCCGAAGGCCGAGTCCGGGCCCACCGTCCGGATCAGGTCCGTCCCGATGCCGCCGCGGAGCACGTCGGCTCCTGCACCGCCCACGACCGTGTCGTCGCCGGCGTCCCCGTGCACGGTGTCGACCCCCTGGTCGCCGTACAGGCTGTCGTTGCCGCCGGCTCCCCCGATGTCGTCGTTGCCGGCGTTCCCGTCGATGCGGTCTGCTGCGGGCGTCCCGACCAGGCTGTCGCTGCCCGGCGTACCGACGATCACCGCTGCAGAGGCGCCCGTGGCTGCTGCGCACACGAAGAGCCCACCTGCTGCGGCGACGCTCCACATCCGCGCCGTACGGCGGGGAGTGGGCCGGCGACGTGGACGGTGACTCGCAGGGACTGCGTTCATCTCGGCCTCACAGACCAGTGGGGCAACCGGACGTCGCCCGTGCTTCATCGTTAGCAGCGGTGGTCGAGCGCTGTCGAGGGGCGGTGGTCCCCACATCGCCGATGTCCGGCGGTTTCCTCTCGGCCCGCGACCGGGGTGGTCGATTGAACCGGGGAGGGATGGGGGCTACCTTCGAGGTGCTCGCTGCAACGTCGTCGTGGGGGCGACTGGTGGGCGAACGGCCATCCGGCTCGGGAACCGCTGCTCGGGTGGCTGGTGCGACGCGGACGTACGGGATTACGCCATGAGCCTGATCGACCCTGCTGTCCTGCAGGCCGCTCGCGAGCTCTGTCCGGGCCTACCGCTGGACAGTGCATCGCCCTCGAGCGCACCGGGAAATGTTGCCGCGGCGACGCACGTGGAGGGGCGCTTCCTCACGACCCGGCAGGTCGCCGAGGAGCTGGCCACGACGGAGAACGACGTGGTCGAGCTGATCACGTGCGGCCAGCTCGTCGCCATCCGGCTCAGCGACCATGGTCAGTGGCGCGTCGAGCGCGCCCAGCTCGAAGCGTTCATCCAACATGCCTATGAACGGACGGCTCCGCAGACGAGGTGAGCGGCAGGCCGGCGAGCCCACTGCCGGCATCGGCGGCACGGTCCTGAGGGGTCGACCACGCGGCTGGAGGGAAGGCTCACGGCGTGCAGGTCAATGTGGCGGGCGTCGAGCGACTTCGCTTCACGGACGGGTCAGCGGTCCGAGCGGCGTCCGCGGTCGCCCGGCTGGGCGAGGGTTTCCTCGTCGCTCAGGACGATGCCACCCACGCCGCCTGGGTCACGGGTGGAGCCGCTACCGCTGTGCGGGTGCTCCCGGCCGTGGCGGGGCTCGACGTCTTCGACGAGGCCACCGGCACCAAGCACCTCAAGCCGGATCTGGAGGCCGCCTGCCCGGTGAGGGTCGCCGGCGAGCCCGCGATCCTGCTCCTGGGGTCGGGATCCACGCCTGCCCGCATGCGCTCCTCGGTCGTCCGGCTGGTGGGCGGGCAACCGAGCATCACCGTGGCCGACCTGTCGCTGGTGTACGCCGCAGTTGCTCAGGCACTCGGCGTGCACCCCGACGTCCTCAACATGGAGGGCGCGTGCATCATCGGAGACACGTTCCGCTGGTTCCACCGTGGACTGCCGTCCGCCGGCCTTCCCTCGGCCAGCGTCGACCTCGAGGTGGCCGGACTGCTTGCCGCCGTCCTGGGGGATCGCGAGGCGGCCACGGTCCAGGTAGGGCATCCGCGAACCTACGACCTCGGTGACGTGGACGGCGTCGGGCTGGCCGTCACCGACGCCGTTGCCCTGTCCGGGGACAGGCTGCTGGTGAGCGCGGCCGCGGAGGACACCCCGAACCCGCGTGATGACGGTCCGGTCGTCGGGTCGGCCCTCGTGAGGCTCGACGGCCACGAGGTCGTGGACGTCACCCGGCTGCCCGAGGTGGACGGCGCCGTCTGCAAGGTGGAAGGGCTCATGGTGCTGGAGGCGGACCAGGTGCGGGCGGAGCTGCTGGCGGTGGTCGACGTCGACGACCCGGACATCCCCTCACTGGCGGTCCGGCTGGACGTCCAGTGGTGAGCGGGCGAGACCTGCGAACGCCAGCGCCCAGCAGACGGCGCACGCTCCGGGAACCACGCCGAGGCTCCCACTGAGCTCCGGATAGATCATCGACTCGATCCCGAGCCAGGCCACGCTCACGACGACAGTGGAGACGAGGACAAGCCACCCAGGCGTTCGGTCGCGGGCGCCGAATGCGGCCAACACGCTGGTCAACAGCACCGCCAGCCCGAGTGCTGCCTGCATCGGGCGATGATCGAGCCCGATCGTGATGTCCGGCGCGCTGCTCTGCCAGTCGCCTGCCATGTCGGCTGCGTACCACAGACATCCCGGCGCTGCGAGGGCGGCGAGTCCGAGCAAGCGTCGATCTGGAGAGGTGAGGTGCGGAAGGCGGCGGTAGCCGCCGGCGATCCAGGTGACGACCACGCTGAGCACCAGGAGGGCTGCAGGAATCAGCTGTCGTGGATAGGCAGCGATGGCTGCGGCGACCGCGACCGCGACGGCGACGGCCAGCGGCTGCAGGAGGGGGAGGACGGCGCGGGGACGCACCACCACGGCGAGGAACGGGACGGCCGTCATCACGGCGTACAGCAACCCCCAGCCGGTCTCGAGCAGGTAGTCGTCGTAGAAGCGCTCGTCCTGGAACACCACGACGAGAAGGTCGACGAGCCCGAAGAACAGGACGCCCCAGAAAACCATCGCCAGGCACGCCGCAAGTCGCGCCAGACGCGGCCGTCGGAGGACGTCTGTCGAGTCCCGAACCATGCGCAGGATTCTCGCTTCCCCGAGGCGGCGCCCCTACGGCTCCAGCGCTCCTGGGTCCATCGGGACGTCCACGGCATGCTCCTGGAGCGCGGCCAGGGACACGACCTCCAGCACGCGCTGGTTGGTGGAGGCCAGCACGACAGGCGCCGCCACGCCGTCGTTGAACGCCCGAGCCCAGTTCGCGGCGGTGACGCACCACCGGTCGCCCGGCGACAAGCCGGGAAAGCGGTAGTGGGGCATCGGTGACGACAGGTCGTTGCCGATGCGGCGCTGGTGGTCGAGGAACTCAGCCGTCACGACCGCGCAGATCGTGTGGCTGCCGACGTCGTCGGGACCGGTGCTACAGCTGCCGTCGCGGAAGAAGCCCGTCATCGGGTCCGTGCTGCACGGCTCGAGCTCCTCACCCAGGACATTGCGCTCCGTCATTCTGAGCCTCCAGCCAGTTCAGCGCTTGCTGGCCTCCGCCGCCTCGACAGCCCGTCGCACCTTGGGGGTCAGTGTCGCCTCGTAGCTCTCGCGGCGGAGCGCCTTCATCAGTGCCACGCCCATCGCCACCAGGACGAGGAGGAAGGGCGTCGCAACGATGATGACCAGGGTCTGCAGCGCTGCCAGTCCTCCCGCGTAGAGCAGCACGGCGGCGACGGCGCCGGTGGCCACACCCCAGAACACGACCAACCAGCGGTCGGGATCCTCGGTGCCCCGCTGACTGAGCATGCCCATGACGATCGAGGCGCTGTCGGCTCCGGTGATGAAGAAGATGGCGATCAGGAACACCGCAAGCGTGACCGTGACACTGCTCAAGGGAAACTCACGCAGCGTCTCGAACAAGGCGTTCTCGATGCCCCCCTCGAGCGCTGCCGGCATGTCCACGCCCTGGTTGAGCTGAAGGTCGAACGCCGCACCGCCCAGGATCGCGAACCAGACAAAGCTCACCAGGCTGGGAATCGCGATGACGAACACCACGAACTGCCGGATGGTGCGACCCTTCGAGATCCGGGCGATGAACATGCCCACGAAGGGGGTCCACGAGATCCACCAGGCCCAGTAGAAGATGGTCCAGCCGTTGAGCCACGAGGCGCCCTCGTAGGCGCCGGTGCGGAAGCTCATGGCGGGAAGCTGGGTCAGGTAGCCGCCGATCGACTCGGTGAAGGTGGCCAGGATGAACACGGTGGGGCCCACCACGAACAAGAAGAACGCGAGAAGTCCGGCGGCCACCGCGTTGGCGTTGGACAGCCACTTGATCCCACGGTCGATGCCGCTCACCGCCGAGACGACGAAGCAGCCGGTCAGGACGGCGATGACCGCGACGGCCAGGAGCCGGCTACCGCCTCCGCTACCGAAGACGTTGTCGATCCCTCCGGTGATCTGCAGGGCACCCAGACCCAGGGAGGTCGCGGAGCCGAAGAGCGTCGCGAAGATGGCGAGGGTGTCGATCGCCTTGCCGGGTCCACCGGCCGCCTTCGGCCCGATCAGCGGCACGAGTGTCGAGCTGATCAGGTTGCCGTACCCCTTGCGGTAGGCGAAGTAGGCGATCGACAGCCCGATCACCGCGTACATCGACCAGGGGTGGAATCCCCAGTGGAAAAGGGTGTACTCCATCGCCAGCCCAGCCGCCGCGGCAGAACCTGGCTCCGCCATCTCCATGGGAGGCGTGTTGAGATGCGTCAGGGGCTCGGCCACCCCGTAGAACATCAGGCCGATCCCCATGCCGGTCGCGAACATCATCGACACCCACGAGAACGTGGAGAACTCCGGCCTGGAGTCGTCGGCGCCGAGACGGATGTTTCCGTAGCGAGACAGGGCGAGGAAGGCCGAGAAGGCGACAAACAGTCCGCTGGTCAGGACGAACAGCCACCCGAGCGTGGACGTCACCCACGACAGGACCTTGCCAGCACCGTCGGCGAGTGACTGGTCGTCGAACCACCCGTAGGCCACGAAGAGGAGGGCAAGCGCCGCCGCTACCCCGAAGACGGTGCGGTCGAGCGTCGGTCGGGTGTTGCCGTGGTCAGGAGCCTGCGGTTCCAGCTCGGTCGAGGTAGCCATGCGGTGTCCTCCTGGGGCACTCCGGCAGCACTGCACGAGAGGTATTTCGACGCAACGTCGTGGGTCACCTTGGTGTGAATCGGTTGGTTCGTCAACATCATGGGACACGAACACGGTCCTCGACGACCACCTGGCCCGCTGGCGAGCGAGTGTCGCTGCGGCCACACGCAGCACGGAGGATGATCGCGGACGGTGGTTTACGCCAAGTCACCTGTGGTATTAGTTGTATGACTCACGGAGCTTCGAGCCAACGGGCCCGGGATCGCTCGTCACGTGAAGGCCACGAACCATGGGTCACGCCTTGATCTTCCGCTTCACCAGCGACGGGGTTCTCGCCGCTCCCCCGCACTGCGGTTTGCTCACCGTCCCCGACCTTCTGCGTCAGGTCCTGTCATGGTGCGCCATGCGCGCCTCACCACTCGTCGTGGACCTCTCCGAGGCGGAGGCGCTGGATTCCGCAGCGTTGACGACGTTGGTGTGGGCGCAACGCTACTGCCTGTCTCAAGGGGTGCCGCTCGCCGTCGTCGAACCGTCGGCGGGAGCTCTTCAACGTGAGCAGCTGGCAACCCTCAGGCAGCTGGTTCCGCTCTACGGCGACCTCACCAGCGCGCAGGCGGCGGCACCTCGACCGTCGATGCACCGGGCATCCGCCGTACTGGCTGTGTGACCGCCTTTCACACGCCTGACCTCACACCGGGTCGGTCGCTCACCGATCGCCGGTGCAGCGCGAGCGAGGCCCCGAGCACCAGCAAGCCGGCACCGGACATCACCGCTCCGACGAGCCCAGCGCCTGGAAGCCGAACGAGGAGGTCACCACGGCACCGCCCACGGCAGCCCCCAGCGCATTGGCGTTGTTGAGCGAGGCGTGGTTCGCGGCCGCCCCGAGGATCACGGCCTCCCCCGCGAACCACATGAGCCGCAGCTGCAGGTTGATGGCGAGCACCGACGTGAGCATCGCGACGAGGAACGGCATGGGCAGGAACCACCAGCCCAGCGGTGCGACGACCGCGTAGAGCAGGAGCATCGGACCCAGTCCGGCCGAGCCGAGGAAGAGCGACCGGAAGTTCGACCAGTGTGCGAGCTCACCGGCCAGCCACGTCCCCACCACCATGCCAGGCCGAAGGACAGCAAGAAGGCCGGAACCACTGACTCCGACAGTCCGGCCGTCTCTGTGACGGTGGGAGCGATGTAGGTGAGGACGGCGAAGAGTCCGCCGAAGCCAACTGCGCCTGCCGTCATCGTCAGCCACACCTGCACGCGGGTGAGGGCCCTCAGCTCCTGGCGCGCGGACGCGGTCGGATTTGCCGGCGCCGACGGGACGAACGCTCGCACCAGCACTGCGGTCAGGAGTGACAGCCCCGCCACGGGGAAGAACGCGGAGCGCCACCCGAGGTGCTGGCCCATCCAGGTCGCTGCCGGGACACCGACGACGTTGGCGACCGACAGGCCGAGGATCACCTGGGCGACCGCCCGCCCCTTTGCGGTCCGGGGCTGCCATTCCGGCGGCGACCAACGAGGCGACGCCGAGGTAGGCGCCGTGCGGCAGCCCGGCGGCGAACCGCGCGACCGTGACGAGCTCGAAGGTCGGGGCGAGAGCGGTCAGGGCGTTGGTCAGCGCGAACACCGCCATGAGGAGGAGCAGCAGG
>CADCUI010000074.1 GCA_902805845.1 uncultured Nocardioidaceae bacterium | reverse complement strand
CGGCTGGACTTTGAGGACCGCCACGTCGGCCGCCTCGAGGTCACGCACGCGGTAGGGGTCACCTGCCCGGCGGATCGACTCGTCGGCGGCGACCGGCACCTCGACGCGGCGGCGGACGGCGGCGAGCTCCTCGACGGAGGCGCAGGGCTGCTCGACGTACTCCAGCCCGCCCGCGGCCCGGTCGAGGACGGTGACGGCCTCCACGGCCTCGTCGACGGACCAGGCACCGTTGGCGTCGACCCGCACCAGACCCGCCGGGCCGAGTGCGTCCCGGACCGCGGCGACCCGCGCCTCGTCGTCGGCCGGTGACTGGCCGGGTTCGCCGACCTTGACCTTGGCGGTGCGGCATCCGGAAGTCCGGACGATCCGCTGCGCCTCCTCCGGCCCGACGGCCGGCACCGTTACGTTGACCTCGACGGTCTTGCGCACCGGCGCGGGCCAGCCGCGGTCGGCGGCCTCGACCGCGGCGTCGAGCCAGGGCCGGGCCTCGTGGTCGTCGTACTCCAGGAACGGGCTGAACTCGCCCCAGCCGGCGTCGCCCCTCAGCAGCACGCCCTCGCGGACCGTCACGCCTCGGAACCTCGTGCGCATCGGGATCGAGAAGACGGTGGGGTCATGCACCGGCGGCCAGCCGTCTCACCGCGACGCGGTCGAGCTTGCCGTGGGACAGAACCGGCAGGGCCGGCACCACCACGACGGCCCTCGGCGCCCACCAGCGAGGGCTCACGAGGTCGCGCAGCTCGTCCAGCGTCGGAGCCGCCGCCTCCGTGCTCACCACCGCCACCACCCGCTCGCCCCACTCGGGGTCGGGAAGGCCGACCACCGCGGCGCCGGTCACCGAAGGGTGCTCGAGCAGCATCTGCTGGACCGCGGCCGCCGGCACCTTGACGCCGCCGCTGACCACGACGTCGTCGGTGCGACCCAGGATGCGGAGCCGGCCGTCGTTGTCGAGCGCGCCCTGGTCGTCGGTGCGTAACCAGCCGTCGACGAGTACGGCGGAGGTGCGGGCGGGGTCGTCGAGGTAGCCGTCGAAGAGCACCGGTCCGGCGAGCCACACCTCCCCGTCCCCGTCGACCTTCGCGGCGACGCCGTCGAGCGGGAGACCGTCGTACACGCAGCCGCCGCAGGTCTCCGACATCCCGTAGGTCTGCACGACCGGGACGCCGGCGTCCTCCGCCTGCCGGCGGATGCGTGGCAGCAGCGGTCCTCCACCGACCAGGACGGCGTGGAACCTGGCGAGCGCGGCCGTCTCCGCCGGGTCGGCGAGCATCCGCACCAGCTGGGTGGGGACGAGGGAGAGGTAGCGCCGTGGCCCCGTCATGGTCCCGAGCGCGGCGGCCACCGGGCGGTCCCCGAGGGGCTCGGGGTCGACGCCTGCCCTCACGGACCGGAACAGCACCTGCAGCCCTGCGACGTACACCGGCGGCACCGTGAGCAGCCACTGGCCCGCCCCGCCGAGCCGCGTGTGGGTCGCGTCAGCGGAGGCACGCATGGCCGAGCGGGACAGCACGACCCGCTTGGGGGCGCCGGTCGAGCCCGACGTCTCGACGACGAGCGGGGCGGGGTCCTCGGCGGCCTCCCAGTCGCGCAGCAGCCCGAGGATCTCGTGCGCGGAGCCGGACACCGGGCGCAGGCTGCTCACGGCGACCACGGTAGGCCTCCGCGTCGACGCCGACCCTGACCAGGCGGCGGGGCCAGGTGGGGCGACCAGGCGGCGGGGCCGGGTGGCTGGCAGGATCGACGCCCGTGGCAACCGCAGCACAGTGGGTCGAAGGCGCCCGCCCCCGCACCCTGCCCGCAGCGGTGGCGCCGGTGCTCGCCGGCACCGGTGTGGCGGTGTTCGCGGGCGAGCCGGTGTGGTGGAAGGCAGGCCTCGCGCTCCTCGTGGCGCTCGCGCTGCAGGTCGGGGTCAACTACGCCAACGACTACTCCGACGGCATCCGCGGCACCGACGCGGAACGAGTCGGTCCGCTGCGACTCGTGGGGTCGGGGGTCGCGGAGCCTGCGTCGGTGAGACGGGCGGCGTTCGCGGCGTTCGGCGTGGCGGCCGCCGTGGGCCTGGTGCTGGCCGCCACGACTGCCTGGTGGCTCGTGGTGGTCGGTGCGCTGTGCATCGTGGCGGCGTGGTTCTACACCGGAGGCTCGAGTCCCTACGGCTACCTCGGGCTCGGCGAGGTGGTGGTGTTCGTGTTCTTCGGGCTGGTCGCGGTGGTCGGTACGACGTACGTCCAGACGCAGAGCTGGCTGCCCGCCTCGGCGTACGCCGCGGTCGGGATCGGCGCCCTGGCGTGCGCCATCCTCGTCGCGAACAACCTGCGGGACATCCCGACCGACGTGCTCACCGGCAAGCGGACCCTCGCGGTCCTGCTCGGCGAGGCCCGCACGCGGGGGCTGTACGCGCTGCTGCTGGGCGCCGCGTTCGTGGCGCTGGTCGCGCTGGCGCTGGCTACCAGCCGGTGGGCGCTGCTCGGGCTGGCGGGCTCCGTCCCGGCGGCACGAGCGACCCGCATCGTGATGAGGGGCACCGCCGGGCGCGATCTGGTGCCAGTGCTGCAGCTGACCGGGGTGGCGGAGCTCGTCTACGCCGTGGGCATCTTCGCCGGCCTCCTCGTCGCCGCCCCCTGACCCTGCCGACCCGCCCTTCATGTCCGGTCGACCCGCCCCTCATGTCCGGTCGACCCGCCCCTCATGCGGCGCGACCGGCATCGTGGGCGGCTCGACCAGACATCGTGGGCGGCTCGACCAGACATCGTGGGCGGCTCGGGCAGACATCGTGGGCGGCTCGACAGGGGTCAGTCGACATCCTCCTTGGCCTTCATCTCCTCGAAGCGGCGTGACATCCGGTCGGCCCGCTGCTCCACGACGGCGGAGAACCGCTGCCGCAGACCGCGGAGCGCGTAGGCCGACACGACGCCGGACACCAGGGCCGCCAGGAGCAGCGGCCAGAAGAGCGGCACCGGCGTGCCGCCACCCAGGAGGAGGTATCCGCCGATGATCACCGCGTACGTCAGCAGGAACAGCCCGAGGCGGGCTCCGGTGTAGGCGAGGAAGTGCTTCACCCCCTCACCGTAGGTCGTCTCCCTGTGCTGGCTGGTCCGACCGATCTACTCTGGAGGCGTGCTGAAGCTCCTGCTGGTCGTCGCGATGATCGCCGGGCTCGTCTACGCCCTGATGTGGACCATCGAGCGGCGCCGTGCCGCACGGTACGGCGGGACCGGCACGAAGCGCCGTGAGCGGCGGCCGCAGACCCGTCAGGTCGCACCCGACGACGACGAGGACTTCCTGCGCTGGTTGGAGCGCAAGCGCCGCAAGGACTCGCCCGAGGGCGAACCACCACCGGCCTGAGCCGACTGCGGCGTCAGCTTCCGGCGTAGGAGTGCATGCTCCCGGCGCCGAAGAAGAAGTTGATCCCGACGAAGTTGAACAGCAGGGTCGCGAAGCCGATCAGCGCCAGCACCGCCGCGGCACGTCCTCGCCAGCCGGCGGTCGCCCGGGCGTGGAGGTAGGCGGCGTAGATCACCCAGGTGATGAACGCCCACACCTCCTTGGGGTCCCAGTTCCAGTAGGAACCCCAGGCGTACTCCGCCCAGATGGGTCCGGCGATCAGCGCCGCGAACGTCCACAGCGGGAAGGCCACCGCGTGCAGGCGGTAGGAGAGCCGGTCGAGGACGTCGGGGGGCGGGAAGCGCTCGAGCAGCACCCGCGACACCCGGTTGCTGCCGGCCGCTGCCGGAGCCTGGGTCCGGCGCTGGGCCCGCTCCTGCAGCAGGAACACCACCGAGGTCAGCGCCCCGACGGCGAAGGCGCCCGTGGCCAGGATGGCGGCGCCGACGTGGATCACCAGCCAGTAGGAGTGCAACGCCGGTACGAGCGGCCCGGCCGCCTGCTCGAGCGTCAGGTTGGCCAGCATGAGCACGACGACCTGGAACCCGGTGACGAACAGGCCCATCCACCGCAGCCTGAGCGGGCTGAGCAGCGCCAGGTAGATCACCGAGACACCGAGCGCGCCCGTCATCGTGAACTCGTACATGTTGCCCCAGGGCACCCGCGCCGGGTCCGAGGCGAACGCCCTGCTGACCACCGCCGCGGCGTGGAGCACGGTGGCGAGCACGGTCAGCGCAACCCCGATCCGACCTGCGGTCTCGACGCGCAGGCGCCGGCGCTCCTCGACGTCCGCACGGTCGTCGTCCACGGCCGCGTCGGTGGTCGCGGCCCCGGCCGGGGAGCTGCCGGCGGCCACGCCCACCGGCGAGCGGTCACGGGTCGCGGCGACGGTGCCGAGACTGCTCGCCCACTCGACCAGGTGGCCGAGGACGGCCAGCACGTAGACGATGCTCGCGAACATGAAGGCGCGGTCGCTGAACGCCGCGACGTCCGCAGGTGCCATGCCTTCGATCATGCCAGCCTCATCGAAGCCGCTCCTCCTCGCCCGCAGGGACGACGACGTCCGCCAGCCGGCTGATCTCCTCGACGAGCCCGTCGCTGGACCCGCTCCGGTCGAGCCCCGCGACCTCGACGTACGAACCACCCTCGCGGCTGGTGACGCGCACCCAGACCCGGCGGCGACGGATGAACAGCGAGCCCATGAGGCCGACGAGCGCGAGGACCATGCCGGTGAGGGCGATCGCCTTGCCGGGGGTGTCGCTGATCTGCAGCTTGACCCACCGCTGCCAGCCGTCGAACCGGACCGACCCGAGCCCGTCGGGCAGCCTGACGGTGCGCCCCGGGGCGAGGTCGAGCCGGAAGTCCCGCTGGTCCGCGCGCTTGACCTTCTCGAGCTGGTCGGTGTCGAGCTCGAACACCGACTGCGGCGCTCCCTCGTCCATCCCGAGGTCGCCGGAGTAGGCGAGCATCGACAGCGCCGGGTTCAGGGCATCGGGGAAGACCGAGAACGGGCCACGCGCCATCGTGAAGTTGTACGTCGGGAAGAACATGCCGTCGAACCCGAGCTGCTCGGGCTGGGCGTCGGGCACCTTCAGCACGCCGAACGACGCGAAGCTGGCGTCCTGCGGGAGGAAGACCACCGGCCCCGAGTACGCCACGTCGCCGTTGCCGTCCCTGACCGTGAGCACCGGCGCGTAGCCGTGCCCGACCAGGAAGACGCTGACCTCGTCGAGCACCAGGGGGTGGTTGACGGCCAGCCGGTGGCGGCGCGGCTCGGCGGACGGCGTCTCCCGGTAGGTGACGTCGGCTCCGAAGTCGACCGGCTGACCGCGCTGCGGACCCGTCCTGAGGAACTCGGCCTCGAAGGAGTCGACCGTCAGACTCATCGGCTGGAGGTCGGCGGGGTCGTAGAACGAGCCGGGGGCGAAGTCGTCGTACTGGGTGAGCGAGTTCGCGAAACCCTTGCCCACAAGCACGATCGAGCCGCCCTTGTAGCCGAGCAGCTGCCCGTAGGCGAACCCGACGAGCACCACGATCACCGAGACGTGGAACAGCAGGTTCCCGGCCTCGCGGAGGTAGCCGCGCTCCGCGGCGACCGACCCGCCGTCGGCCGGGCCCGAGGAGACCACGCGGTAGCGCCGCCGTCGCAGCGCGGCCCGCGCCCGGTCGAGCACCACGTCGGGTGCCTCGTCGGTCTGCACACCGAGGTACGCCGGGAGGCGGCCCAGGTTGCGCGGAGCCTTGGGCGGGGCCACCCGCAGCGAGCGGGCGTAGACCGCCGTGCGCGGCAGGATGCAACCGACCAGGGAGACCATCAGCAGCAGGTAGATCGCGCTGAACCACGGTGAGTCGTACACCGAGAACAGGCCGAGCCGCTCGTAGATCGGGGCGAGGTCGGGGTGGGCCTCCTTCCACCGGCTCACCTGGACGGCGGCGACGTCTGCCTGCGGCACCACGGACCCGGGGATCGCGGCCAGCGCCAGCAGCAGGAGGAGCAGCAGGGCCGTGCGCATCGAGGTCAGCTGACGCCAGGCCCACCGGAGGAACTCGAACGGCGACAGGCCCGGCGCCCGCCCCGGTGGCGTGCCGGGAGGCTCGCTGCCGAAGTCGGTCGACTCCTCCGGGCGGGTGCTGGTCGCGGAGGGTGCGGCCGAGGCCCCGGTCATACCGAGACCTCGAAGGCGCCGACCCAGCCGCGCAGCTCGGCCACCCACAGGTCCCACCAGCCGCTGACGAGCA
The DNA here is from genome assembly GCA_902805845.1 of uncultured Nocardioidaceae bacterium. GTDB lineage: Bacteria > Actinomycetota > Actinomycetes > Propionibacteriales > Nocardioidaceae > Marmoricola_A. The sequence continues at coordinate 68,404 of CADCUI010000074.1, read as the reverse complement.
GCAGCCCGACCACCACCAGCATCACGCCGCCGACGCGGGTCACCCAGACCTGGTGGCGGCGGACCCACTGCACCGCACCCAGGGTCCGCCGGTAGGCGACTCCCAACAGGATGAAGGGGACGCCGAGCCCGAGGGAGTAGGCGACGCTCAGCACCGCTCCGCGCCCGGCGGTCCCCTCGGTCAGCGCGAGGCTCTGGACCGCCGCGATCGTGGGCCCCAGGCACGGCGTCCACCCGATCGCGAACAGCATGCCGAGGAGCGGGGCAGCTCCCAGGCCGACCGCCGGAAGGCGGTGCACGCGTACGTCGCGCTGCAGCCAGGGCACCACACCGGCGAAGACCAGCCCCACGAGGATCGTGACGACGCCGAGGACGACGCTGATCGGCCGCTTGTACTCCCACAGCCACGCACCGAGCGCCCCGGTCGCGGTGCCGAGGACCACGAACCACACCGTGAAGCCGAGCACGAAGAGGACGGTGCCGGCGAGCATCCGGCCACGCCGCGCCGTCGCCAGGTCGGCCCCGGAGAGCCCGGTGGCGTAGGAGACGTAGCCGGGCAGCAGGGGCACCACGCACGGCGAGAAGAACGACACCGCGCCGGCGGTCATCGCGACCGGGATGGCGAGCAGCATCGTCCCGGAGGTGGCCTGGTCGACGAACCAGTCGGCGATGCTCACGACTTCCGGTCTCCCGCAGCCCGCGCCTCGTCGACCGGTCGTCCGAGGACGTCCTCGACCACGCCGTACAACGTGCTGCGGCTCACGGAGTCGAGGGCCCGGCCGGCGATGCGCCCCTCCGCGTCGACGAAGACGAAGCTCGGGATGGTCATCGGCGGCAACGTGCCGTGGAACGCGAGCAGCGTCGCGCCGTCGGGGTCGTGGATGCTGTCGTAGGGCACGTCGAAGCGGTCGAGGAACTGGCGGACGTTCGCAGTGTTGGGGTCACGGGAGTCGATGCCCAGGAACACCACGCCGTCGTCACGCAGGTCGCGCGCGGCGTCGGCGAGCATCGGCGCCTCGGCACGGCAGGGGCCGCACCACGACCCCCACACCGGCATCACGACGACCTTGCCACGGTAGTCGGACAGCGACACCTGGTCGCCGTCGACCGTCTGCCCCGCCACCTCGCCGTCGGGCGCGCGTCGCTCGGCCGGGTCGAGGACCGTCACCTTGCCGTCGCCGCTGACGAAGCCCTGCTCCCCCGCGCTGAACGACGACCCGCCGCACGCCGACAGCGAGAAGGACACCAGCACGGCGAGCAGCGAGCCCACCGCACGAGCAGGGGTACGCCGGAGCAGGCCGCGGCTCACCGTGGCACGGCCCCCGGTCCCGCTCCCTCGGCCGGTGCGCCACCTGCCGAGAACGGTGACCGGCGGTCCTGCACCGGGATGAGGTCGCCGGCAGGCTCGGAGTAGGTGAGCGTCACGAGCCGGTCGCCGTCGAAGGTCAACGACGTGAGCGAGCAGAGCGTGCACTGACGCGAGCGTGGGTCGTGGACGTACGAGCGCCGCTGGGCGTACATCCGCGTCACCCAGATGGGCAGCTGGTGCGAGACCACGACCGCCTCGTGCCCCTCGGCCGCGCGCCGCACGTCGTTGACCCCCGCCACCATGCGGGCGACCATCTTCTTGTACGGCTCGCCCCACGACGGTCGCCAGGGGTTCCACATGTGCCGCCACGCCGACGGCCTGCGCAGGAGCGCCTCCCCGACACCGAAGGTCTGGCCCTCGAAGACGTTCCAGGACTCGATGACGCGCTCGTCGGTGACGATGTCGAGCCCCCTGGCCTCCGCCAGCGGCTGCGCGGTCTCCTGCGCGCGCTCCAGGGGCGAGGCCCAGAGCTGGGTGATGTCGCGGTCACCGATGACGTCGGCGACGCGCTGGGCCATCTGGTGGCCGCGTTCGGAGAGGTGGTAGCCGCTGCTCCGGCCGTACAGAACTCCCGCCGGGTTGAACACCTCGCCGTGCCGCAGCAGGTGCACCTGTGTTCTGGTCATGTCTGCTCCTCGTGGAGAGCCGTGGTGACGTCCGTTGCCGGCTCGGGTGGGGCGAGCGGCTCGTCGGGGTCGGGGACCGCAGCGGCGGCACGGGCCGCCGCGGGCAGCGCGGACAGCACCCGGTCCAGGGCGGCGTCGTCGTGCGCCGAGGAGACGAACCACGTCTCGAACGCGCTAGGCGGCAGGTGGACGCCCTGGTCGAGCATGGCGTGGAAGAACGCGGCGAAGCGGTCGGTGCGCTGCCGTCGGGCGGCGGCGAAGTCGGGTACGGCGGGAATGTCCTCGGACTCGGTGAAGAAGAGGCTGAACATGGTGCCGTCGGCCTGGGCGACGTGCGGGACGCCCGCCTCGGAGAGCGCCGTGGTGGCGCCGTCGCGCACCACCCGGGCGGCGTGGTCGACAGCGCTGTAGACGTCGTCGGTGGCCAGCCGCAGAGTCGTCAGGCCGGCGGTGGCCGCGACCGGGTTCCCCGACAGCGTGCCGGCCTGGTAGACCGCGCCGTGCGGGGCGAGGTGGGCCATCACGTCGGCGCGGCCGCCGAAGGCTGCCGCCGGGAACCCGCCGCCCATGACCTTGCCGAACGTCATGAGGTCCGGCCGCCAGCCCTCCACGGCGCCGTCCAACCCCCAGCGTCCGGTGCGCGTCGATCGGAAGCCGGTCATCACCTCGTCGCTGACGAAGAGCGCACCGTTCCTGGCGCACGCCTCGGAGAGCAGCCGGTTGAACCCCTCACGGGGCGGGACGAGTCCCATGTTGCCGGCCGCGGCCTCGGTGATCAGGCAGGCGATGCGGTCGCCGTGCCGGGCGAACGCCTGCTCGACCGCGGCCGGGTCGTTGTAGGGCAGCACGAGCGTGTGGGCGGTGAAGTCAGCCGGGACTCCCGGCGTGCCCGGCACGGCGAGGGTGGCAAGACCGGAGCCCGCCGAGGCCAGCAGCGAGTCGACGTGGCCGTGGTAGCAGCCGGCGAACTTGACGACGAGGTCGCGGCCGGTGAAGCCGCGCGCCAGCCGGATCGCCGACATCGTGGCCTCGGTGCCCGAGGACACCAGCCGCACGCTGTCGACCGGTGTCCGGCCCACGATCTCCTCGGCCAGCTCGACCTCGGCCGGGGTGGGGGTGCCGTACGACGTGCCGCGGGTCGCCGCCCGGGTCACCGCGTCGATGACCTCGGGATGCGCATGCCCGAGCAGCATCGGGCCCCACGAGCAGATCAGGTCGACGTACTCGTTGCCGTCCGCGTCGACCAGGTAGGGGCCTCGTGCACCGACGATGAAGCGCGGGGTGCCGCCCACGGCGTCGAACGCCCGGACCGGCGAGTTCACCCCACCGGGCGTCACCGCGAGGGCCCTCTCGAAGAGCGCCGCGGACGCTGTCGCTCCGCGAGCGGTCGTCGCCTCTGAGGTGGCGGCGGGTGGGGAGGTCACGGCCGCCATTCTCCCCGACCCCACCAAGGTCGGACTGACGAGGGTGGGGCCGCTCTGCCGCAGCGTGTCCCGGGAGCGGACGTCGCCCGGCTCAGCGGCCGAGGAGCCGCGCGGCCTCGGCGGCCCAGTAGGTCAGCACCACGTCGGCACCGGCTCGCCGGATGCTGGTGAGGGTCTCGAGGATCGCTGCCTCCCGGTCGATCCAGCCGTTCGCGGCGGCGGCCTCGACCATGGCGTACTCACCGGAGATGTTGTAGGCGGCCACCGGGACGTCGACGGCGTCGCGCACCTCGCGCAGCACGTCGAGGTAGGGCAACGCCGGCTTCACCATCACCAGGTCCGCGCCCTCGGCCACGTCGAGCAGCGCCTCGCGGACGCCTTCGCGGCGGTTGCGGGCGTCCTGCTGGTAGGTCCGGCGGTCCCCGGTGAGCGAGGAGGCGACCGCCTCGCGGAACGGGCCGTAGAAGGCCGAGGCGTACTTCGCCGAGTAGGCGAGGATCGCCACCTCGGTGTGGCCGGCGCCGTCGAGCGCGTCCCGGATGACCGCGACCTGTCCGTCCATCATGCCGCTCGGTCCCACCACGTCGGCGCCGGCGGCGGCCTGGACCCGCGCCATCTCGGCGTAGAGCTCCAGCGTCGCGTCGTTGTCGACCGTGCCGTCGTCGGCGAGCACGCCGCAGTGGCCGTGGTCGGTGAACTCGTCCAGGCAGAGGTCGGCCATCACGGGGAGGGCGGCGCCGACCTCCGCGACCGCGTCGGCGATCGCCACGTTGAGGATGCCCTCGGGGTCGCAGGCACCGCTGCCCCGGGCGTCCTTGTGCTCGGGCACGGCGAACAGCATGATCCCGCCCAGCCCGAGCTCGGCAGCCTCTGCCGCGGCCTTCCGGAGGGTGTCCCGGGTGTGCTGGACGACCCCCGGCATGCTCCGGATCGGCACCGGCGCGCCGGCGCCCTCGCGCACGAACACGGGCAGCACCAGGTGACCGGGAGCCAGGCTCGTCTCGGCCACCAGCTCCCGCAGCGCCGGCGTACGGCGCAGCCGCCGCGGCCGGATGACCGGGCCTCCCGTGCCGGCCACTACTTCGACCCGGTGGCCTTGCGGCGGGCCGGAGGCCGGCGCTCCGACGGCTTGGTCACCGGCTGGCCGGCCTCCACCAGGGCGGCACGGCGGGCGGCGCCGTGGTCGGCGAGGGCGTCCACCAGGTCCTCCACCGAGGGGTTCGCGGCGAGGACGTCGACGCGCAGCCCGTGCTCCTCGGCGGTCTTGGCGGTCGCCGGGCCGATCACCGCGATGATCGTCGACGGGTGCGGCTTGCCGGCGATGCCCACGAGGTTGCGCACCGTCGAGGAGGACGTGAAGACGACGGCGTCGAACTTCCCGCTCTTGATCGCGTCGCGGACCGGGGCCGGCGGCGGTGCCGCGCGCACGGTCCGGTAGGCGGTGACGTCGTCGACCTCCCACCCGAGCTCGTGGAGGCCGGCCACCAGGGTCTCGGTGGCGATGTCGGCGCGAGGGAGGAAGACCCGGTTGATCGGGTCGAGCACCTCGTCGTACTCCGGCCAGTCCTCGAGCAGGCCGCTGGCCGACTGCTCGCCGCTGGGCACCAGGTCGGCTCGCAGCCCCCAGTCCGCCAGGCAGGCAGCCGTCCTGTCGCCGACCGCGGCGATCTTCAGCCCGGAGAACGCGCGGGCGTCGAGGCCGTACTCGTCGAACTTCTCCTTGACCGCCCGCACCGCGTTGACCGAGGTGAACGCGATCCACTCGTAGCGCCCCTCGACGAGGCCGCGCACCGCCTTGTCCATCTGGTGCGGGTTGCGAGGCGGCTCGACGGAGATCGTCGGGACCTCCTCGGGCACCGCGCCGTAGGTGCGGAGCCGCGCGGAGAGCGAGCCCGCCTGCTCCTTCGTGCGAGGCACCAGCACCCGCCAGCCGAAGAGCGCCTTGGTCTCGAACCACGACAGCGTCTCGCGGAGACCGACCACCTCGCCGACCACGGTGACCACCGGAGGGGTCATGTCGGCGGCGGCGGCGTCGGCGGCGATGTCGGCCAGCGTGGAGACCACGGTCGCCTGCTCGGTGGTCGTGCCGACCCGGGTCATGGCGACCGGGGTCGTGGCCGACCGGCCGGCTGCGACCAGGGCGGCGGCGATGTCGCCGATCGACTCGCACGCGGAGAGCAGGACGAGGGTCCTGTCGTCGGCGTACGACTCCCAGTCGATCTTGCCGTCCGAGCAGGAGATCACCGCGATCTCGCGGTCGTTGCGGGTGGTGAGCGGGATGCCGGCGTACGTCGCGACCGCGCTGACCGAGGAGACGCCCGGCACGATCTCGAACGACAGCCCGGCCTTGACGCACGCCTGGGCCTCCTCCGGCGCCGAGGCGAACAAGAACGGGTCGCCCCCGAGCAGCCGGACCACGCGACGGCCCGACTTCGCCAGCTTGACCACGAGCTTCGCGCGGCCGGCGGGGGTGAGGGGCTGGCCCTCGGGGCCGGTCGTGCCGTCGACGACCTCCCGGACCGACGCGACCGTGCGGTCGAGGTGACCGTCGGTCCTCCCGGTCGCCGGCGCGCCCTCGGCGACGATCCGCCGCACGAGGTCGGCGTGCTCGGGCAGCTCGGTGACGACCACCTCGGCGGCCCGGATGAGCTCGGTCGCCCGCACGGTGAGCAGGTCGGGGTCGCCCGGCCCGGTGCCGACGAAAGCCACGCAGGAGGCCGCCCTCGCCGACCTCGCCGTCGGAGTGGCGGGGTGGCGTGCGGGGGTGTCGGTCGCGGGGGTGTTCAGCGTCTGGCTCACGTCTGCCTTCTAGCGATTGATGGTGCTCGGTCTTCCGGTCATCGGGCGGCGGTCAGGTCTCGGGTGGCGGCGCTCCGACCAGGAGCGTTGCGGCCCCGTCCTCGAGCATCTCTGCAGCGAGCCGGCGGCCCAGGCCGGCCGCGTCGTCGGTCGGCCCGCTGGCGGACCGGCGTACCGACAGGACACCGTCGGGAGACAGGGCCACCGCGCGCAGCCACAGCTCCTCGCCGTCCTCCCCCTCGACGACCTCGGCCAGGGCGCCCACCGGCGCGCTGCACCCCGCCTCGAGGTCGGCCAGCACGGTGCGCTCGGCGGTCACGGCGGCCCGGCTGGGGCCGTGGTCGAGCGAGGTGCGTACGGCGGACGCGAGCTCCTCGTCGGCCGAGCGCACCTCGACCGCGAGCGCCCCCTGGCCCGGCGCGGGGAGCATCTGCAGCGGGTCGAGCACCTCGGTCACCTCGTCGAGCCGTCCGATCCGGGCCAGGCCGGCGCGCGCCAGCATCACCGCGTCGAGCTCCCCGTCACGCACCTTGCGGAGGCGGGTGTCGACGTTGCCCCTGACCGGCACCACGTCGACGCCGAGGCCCAGGGCCCGCAGCTGCGCTGCCCGGCGCGGCGAGCCGGTGCCGATCCGCGACCCGGGGACCAGCTCGCCCAGCGTCAGCCCGTCGCGCGCGACGAGGGCGTCGCGCGGGTCCTCGCGTGGGGGGACGGCCGCCACGACGACGGCCTCGGGATCGGCTGTCGGCAGGTCCTTCAGCGAGTGGACGGCGACGTCGACGTCGCCGCGCACCAGCGCGTCCCGGAGGGCTCCGACGAAGACACCGGTGCCGCCGATCGTGGCCAGCGGCGCACGTGACACGTCGCCCTCGGTCGTCACGGTCACCAGGCTGACCTCACGGCCGAGGCTGGCAGCGAGGGCGTCGGCGACCTGGCTCGACTGCGTGCGGGCCAGCAGCGAGGCCCGGGTGCCGACGCGGAGCACCGCGGCGGAGTCGCGGGTGGCGACGGCGGCGGTCACGGTTCCACGCCCTCGGCGCGGGTGACCGCCTCGACGGCCTGCTGGTCGAGCGCGAACAGCTCGGCGAGCGCAGCCGGGTAGGACACCGCCCCGCTCCGGTTGGCGAGCTCCTTCACGCGGACGGTCGGGCGGTGCATGAGCTTGTCGGCAACCCGGCGTACCGCGGCCTCGACCTCGACACGGACCTCGGGCGACAGCGCGGGCAGCCGGCTGTCGAGGCGAGCCAGCTCGGTGTCCACGACGCCGGTCGCCATCGTGCGCAGCGCCACCACCGTGGGGGTGACGCTCGCGAGCCGACGGGCGGCGAGGAAGGCCTGGATCTCCTCGGCCACGATCCGTCGCACGCCGAGCACGTCCGCGACCTGGTCGGCGTCGTTCTCCGACAGCTCCTCGGCCAGCCGCTTGAGGTCGACGAGCGACACCCCGGGCAGGGTGGCGACGGCCGGGTCGACGTCGTGCGGCAGCGCGAGGTCCACCACCGCGAGCGGCCGCGCGTCGACACCTCGGGCGCTCCGGACCTCGTCCGCGGTGACCACGAGACCGACCGAGCCGGTGCAGGACAGCAGGACGTCGGCAGCGGCCAGCTCGTCGCGCAGCGACTCCAGCGGCACGGTGCGGACGGCGTACTGCTCGGCGAGCCGTGCCGCCTTGGTGGCGGTGCGGTTCGCCACCACGATGTCGGAGGCACCGGAGCGGGCCAGGGTGGCGACGGCGAGCGAGGCCATGGCGCCGGCGCCCACGACGACGGCCCGTTTCCCGGCCAGCGGCCCGACGTGCTCCTCGGTACGCCGCAGCGACACCGACACCAGCGACGGGGCGGCCCTGTCGATGCCGGTCTCGGCGTGGGTCCGCTTCGCCACCCGCAGCGCCTGCTGGAACGCGGCGTTCAGGGCCGGGCCCACGGTCCCGAGCTCCTGACCCAGCCGCAGCGCCTCCCGTGCCTGCCCCAGGATCTGGCTCTCGCCGACGACCATCGAGTCGAGCCCGGCCGCGACGTGGAAGAGGTGGGAGATGGCGCCGTCGTCGTAGTGGACGTAGAGGTGCGGGACCACGTCGTCGGGGTCCTGGCCGGCGAGCTCGCACAGCGACCGGCAGATGTCCTCGACGCTGCCGTGGAAGCGGTCGACGTCGGTGTAGATCTCGACCCGGTTGCAGGTGGCCAGCACGGTGGCCTCCTGCACGTGGTCGGTCAGCTGCACGGCGTGGATCAGCTTCTCCACGCGACCCCCGGTGAGCGACAGCTTCTCGAGGAGCTCGACGGGAGCGGTGTGGTGGGAGACACCGACGACGAGGACGCTCACGGCCTCAGACCCCCACGGTCGTGCGCGTGGAGGGGTGGACGTCCGACGAGCCGTCGCCGGCGGCCTTGCGGTGCTCGTGGTAGGCCAGGATCTGCAGCTCGATCGACAGGTCCACCTTGCGCACGTCGACACCCGCAGGCACCGACACCAGCGTGGGCGCGAAGTTGAGGATGCTCGTGACCCCGGCGGCGACCAGGCGGTCGGAGACGGCCTGAGCGGCGGCTGCAGGCGTCGCGAGCACACCGATGGACACGCCTTCCTCGGCGACGACGGTCTCGAGCTCGTCGAGCCCCCGGATCCGCATGGCGCCGACCTCCTCGCCGAGACGGTCGGGGTCGTTGTCGAGCAGAGCCACGATCCGGAAGCCGCGCGAGGAGAACCCGGCGTAGTTCGCAAGTGCGTGACCGAGGTTGCCGATGCCGATGATGGCCACGGCGAGGTCCTGGGTGACGCCGATCTCGCGCGCGATCTGGTAGCGCAGGTACTCCACGTCGTAGCCGACCCCGCGGGTGCCGTAGGAGCCCAGGTAGGAGAGGTCCTTGCGCAGCTTGGAGCTGTTCACCCCGGCGGCGCCCGCGAGGTCCTCGCTGGAGCAGGTGCGGGTGCCGCGCTCGGCCAGGTTCACCAGGGCACGCAGGTAGACGGGAAGGCGTGCGACGGTGGCGTCGGGGATGCCTCGGGGCGCGACGGTCTCGGCGCCGTCGACGGCCCCGGACGTCACGGGTCGCGTCCGCTCCTCACCCGGACCCACGCCCTGGGTGCCGCGCGCTGCGCGTGCTGAACTCACGGTGCTCCTGGCTCGCCGTCGACCGACGTCGACACGATCTCCCACGGTCTGGCCTGCGGGACCGACGTCGTCCACTCTAGGAGCTTGTGAACGCGGGAACAAAATCGTGCGGCTCGGCGGTGGCCGCCCGACGGCCGACCCCGGACACCCCACCGGCCACCCTCAGGCCGCTGCCCTGGAGGCGGTCGACCCGGCGCGGGTCCCGGCCTTCAGGCCTTGCCGCCGAGGGCCCGGGCCAGCCGATGTGGGTCCACCCGCCAGAAGTCGTGCTGCTCGCCGTCGACGAACGTCACCGGGATCTCCTCGCCGAAGCGCCGCACGAGCTGGGGATCGGTGGTGATGTCGACCTCGACGTACGACTCGCCGAGGTCGGCGCACACCTGCGCGACCACGTGGCGCGCCTGGTCGCACAGGTGGCAGCCGGGCTTGCCGTAGAGGGTCACCCGCGGGGTCGCCCGAGGGTCGCCGGCCGGCGTCGGGCTCACTCGAGGAGCCCGTCGCGCCCGTGCCGCAGCGCCGCCCGCAGGCTGCCCTTGGCGACCTTGCCGGTGACGGTGCGCGGCAGCACGTCGACGACCTCGATGCGCACCGGTCGCTTGAACCGGGCGAGCCGCCGCTCGCACTCCTGACCGGCGCGTTCCTGCAGCTCCTCGGCAGGCTCCTGACGGCCGGCGTCCGGCCGCAGGTAGGCCACGACCGCCTCACCGGTCAGCTCGTCGGGCACCCCCACGACCGCGGCCTCGGCCACGCCGTCGACGTCGTCGAGCACGTCCTCGACCTCGGTGGGGTAGACGTTGAAGCCGGAGACGATGACGAGCTCCTTGAGCCGGTCGACGAGGAACAGGTCACCCTCGGCGTCGAGGATGCCGATGTCTCCGGTCCCGAACCAGCCGTCCACCGGGCCGTCGGCGCGGTCGGGCCAGTAGCCGTCGAAGAGGTTCTCCCCGGCCACGAGGATCTCCCCCGGGTCGTCGGACGCCGGCGTGCCGCCGGCCTCGTCGACCAGTCGCACGGACACGCCGGGCAGCGGCGTGCCGACGGAGCCGGGCTTCGCCTCGGTGCTGCAGAGCGTCGAGGTGACGACAGGGGCTGCCTCGGTCAGGCCGTAGCCCTGGTGCACGGTGAGGCCGGTACGCCGGCGGAACTCCTCGGCCAGCTCCGGGGACAGCGGCGCGGCGCCGGACAGGACCAGCCGTACTCCGGACAACCGGTCGGCCAGCTCCTCGACGCCGTGCCAGTGGGCGAGCACCGCCGGGGCCACCGGCACGACGCTGACCCGGTGCCGCGCGATGTGCTCCAACGCCCCCGCCGGGTCGAAGCCGTCGGCCACCACCAGGGTCGCCTGCTGCCGCAGCACCTGCCCGAGGACCGCGTTGAGCCCGTAGACGTGGAACAGCGGCAGCACGCCGTACACGACGTCGTCGGCGGTCACCATCGGCGGGTCGACCCCGGCAGCCTGGTCCACGTTGGCCAGCAGGGCGCGGTGGCTGAGCATCGCCGCCTTGGGGTGCGCAGACGTGCCCGACGTGTACAGCAGCAGCGCGAGTCGCTCCGGGTCCCGCGCATGCGGGAGCTGATCGGGCTCCGGGGCGACCGGCCGGGACACCAGCGAGGCATAGTCGGCCTCGCCCTGGGCGGGCGGACAGTCCAGTGCCAGCACCCGCGGTACGACGGCGCGTGCGCGCAGGTCGTCATCCGCGGCGACCGCCTCCTGGAGACCGGTCACCACGGCGCGAGCGGCCGTGATCGTGGTGCTGTCGGCGACGACGAGCCTGGCTCCGCAGTCGGCCACCATCCGCAGCAGCTCGCCGGTGGCCGAGCGCGGGTTGACCGGCACGGCGACCAGCCGCGCCCTGAGCGTCGCCAGGTAGGTGACCACGAACTCCGGACGGTTCGCGGTCGCGATCACGACGCGGTTGCCGGCGACCAGTCCGAGGTCCTCGAGCCCCCGGGCGAGGCCGGTGACGGCATCGTCGAGCTCTTCCCAGCTGGTGCGGCGGCCCGAGGCGGCCTCGACCAGTGCCGCGCGATCGGGCGCCGAGGCAGCCGCTCGTCCGAGCAGCTCGGCGAGGTTCGCGCTCACGAGCCGAGTCTGACATGCACCCCCGCAACCCCGTGGCGATCCGGGACTACTCTGACCCGGTGACTGCCGGGCAGCCGGGACCGTCCCGGCCACGCGAGGACCTCCGCCGCCGCTCCCGACTGGCCGGTGAGGCCGCCGCGGCCGTGGCCGAGCTCGAGTCCTCGCTCGAGACCCCGGTGGATCCGACGGCGGCGGCGTTCTTCGACGTCGACAACACGGTCATCCGCGGCGCGTCGCTCTTCCATTTCGCCCGCGGCCTGCACCGGCGCAGGTTCTTCTCCACCCGCGACATCGTCGCGGCCGCCTGGAAGCAGGCCTACTTCCGGTTCGTCGGCGTGGAGGACCCCGAGCACGTCGCCCAGGCACGCGCCTCGGCGCTCGCCTTCATCGCGGGTCACCGGGTCGAGGACGTGCGGCAGATCGGCGAGGAGATCTTCGACGAGACGATGGCGAAGCGCATCTGGCCGGGCACCCGGGCGCTGGCGCAGATGCATCTCGACCAGGGGCAGCGGGTGTGGCTGGTGACCGCGGCGCCCCTCGAGATCGCCACCACGATCGCGCGTCGTCTCGGCCTGACCGGCGCCCTCGGGACGGTCGCCGAGCACGTGGACGGCGTCTACACCGGGCGGCTCGTCGGCGACCTGATGCATGGCCCGGCGAAGGGGGACGCGGTGCGGGCGCTGGCCGAGCAGGAGGGGTTGGACCTCGCCCGTTGCTCGGCGTACTCCGACTCCTACAACGACCTGCCGATGCTCGCTGCCGTCGGGGACGCGTGCGTGATCAACCCCGACCCCCGGCTCCGCGACCACGCCCGCGCCCAGGGCTGGCGGGTGCGTGACTACCGGACGGGTCGCAAGGCCGCCCGGCTGGGCCTGGTCGGTGCGGCGACCGCAGGCGGGGTCGCCGGAGCGGCGATGGCGGCGATCGCCGTACGCCGCCGCACCACCTGACCCGACCGCCGACCCGCCCCTCATGTCTGGTCGACCCGCCCCTCATGTCTGGTCGACCCGCCCTTGATGCCTGCATGAAGGGCGGGTCGGCATCTCAGGACGGCCGATGGCCAGCAACGGCTTCCCGACGTAACCTGAGCAGGAGGTGACCGCTCGGGTGGATCCGGTCGCCGGCCGCAGCCCAGTGCGGTCACCGAAGGGAGACTCATGGACGCCGGCGAGGTCGGCTTCGGCCGCGGTCTCCGTGCGCTGAGGCTCGCCGTCGCCGAGCAGCTGGCGTTGCCGGAACCGGACGGCGTGCTGTGGGCTCTGACGGACGCCAGTGGCACCCAACCGCAGGTGCCCTCGGCGAGGGGCAGGGCTCCTCGCCCCGGGAGAGCCCCCACGAGCGGGTCGCGACCTGACCGCGGGCAGGCCGCCTCCTCGGTGGCCGACGACGCCGAGGCCGACCGGCTGGTCGCGCTCGTGGAGCTGGCCCGCGGTGGGGACGCCGACGCCTTCGGCTTGCTCTACGACCACTACCAGCCCTCGGTCTACCGGTTCCTCTACTACCGGACGAGGTCCGTGGCGCTGGCCGAGGACCTCACCTCGGACACCTTCTTCCGTGCGCTGCGCGGCATGGGCTCGTTCCGGTGGCAGGGCAAGGACTTCGGCGCGTGGCTGATGACGATCGCCCGCAACCTGGCCACCGACCACTACAAGTCGAGCCGCAGCCGGCTCGAGTCGGCCACCGAGGACATGACGCCGCACGACTCGGCCACCGAGGGCCCCGAGAGCGCCGTGCTCGCCTCCCTGAGCACCGAGGCACTCCTCAAGGCCCTCAAGCAGCTCCCGGCGGAGCAGCAGGATTGCCTCGTGATGCGGTTCCTGCAGGGGCTCTCGATCGCCGAGACCGCCAGGGTGCTCGGCCGCAGCGACGGCGCCGTCAAGCAGCTACAGCTGCGCGGCGTCCGCAATCTGGCGAAGCTGATGCCCGAGGGGCTCCGATGAGCGGGCGGAGCACTTCCGGTTTGTCCGTAACGCAGGCCTGGGGTGAGTCGTTGATCCCGGTGACATCAGCTCACCCCGTCACGACAGGACACCCGCGATGACCTCCTTGCTGGGCGCGAAGAAGCGCGCGGAGGAGTTCGCCGCTGCGGTGGAGGCGGGCCCCTCGGGGGGAGCCCTCGTACCCGAGCTCGCGGAACTGGTCGCGGTCGTGGGACGTCTCCGCGCGGAGCCGCCGGCAGACCCACGAGCCGACTTCACCACGACGCTGCGCGGGCGTCTCATGGCCGAGGCCGCCGCGTCCTCCGAGCCCGCCCGGCCGGACGCCCCCGACGTGCTCCCGCCCCGTCGGGCCGGCGGCCGCGAGCGCCGCCTGGCGGCCGCCGCTGCCGCTTTCGCCCTGGTCGGGGGCTCGGCTGGCATGGCGACGGCCGCGGAGAGTGCCCTGCCCGGCGACGCGCTCTATCCCGTCAAGCGCGGCATCGAGGCAGCGGAGACAGCTCTGAGCACCGAGCCCGCCGAGAAGGGACGGCAGCTGCTCGACCACGCCGCCACCCGGCTCATCGAGGTGAGCGCGCTGCTGCAGGAGCCGGCCAGCCCGACGACCACGACCCAGGTGCCCGTGACGATCACGACCTATCGGGAGCAGGCCGCAGCGGGGTCGGAGCTGTTGCTTGCCGCGTACGTCGAGACCGGGGACAAGGACACGGTGCGCGAGGTGCGCGACTTCGCCGCGGAGGGGATCTCGTCGCTGGACGAGCTCGTGGAGATGGCGCCCGAACAGCAGGCGGAGCTGGCCCAGGCAGCGGAGACGCTGACGTACATCGGCGAGAGCCTGAGTGAGACCTGCACCGCCTGCGACCTCGGTCCCCCGCTCGAGGTGCCGGAGACGCTTGCGGTCGCCGACGACCCGGGTCTCGCCGGAGACCTGGCGTGGTTGCCGACCGACAACAGCGAGGCTGTGTACCCCGAGGGCGAGACCGGGGTGGCTCCGCTCGCACCGGACGCCGGTGACGTCGGTACGACGATCGAGCCGGGGTTGCCGGACCAAGGCACGGGCGAGGGGGACCAGGGAGCCGACGCCGGCGACGGTGACTCCGGGGGCACCGGGTCCGGTCCGCCGGCGGAGGACGTCGACCCCGGCACAGACCCGGGCACAGCGCCGAACCCGACCCCCACGCCCACACCAGCGCCGAGTCCCACGCCGACCCCGGATCCGAGTCCCACACCGACGCCGACCCCGGATCCGAGTCCCACACCGACCCCCACGCCCACCCCCACACCGACCCCGGACGCGACGCCGACTCCCACTCCGACGCCGACTCCGCAAGCGACCCCACCCACGCCGGACCCAAGCGCGAGCGTGGGCGTGGGCGAGGGCGGCGGGGAAACCGTCGACGACCCCCCTCCGGACGGAATCGTCCAGATCATCGACAGGTCGACCTGAGGTTCGGTCGGCACCTCCCGCAACGCCACTGGAGCAGCCGCTGGAGCAGGGATTGCAACCGCCCGTGGGCCGATGGTCAGTGGAAGACGGACTTGCGTCGCATCCGCAACGTGTAGAGCGTCTGCTGGATCGTCTCGCGGACCTGATCGGTCACGTTGAAGACCAGCATCGGGTCGTCGGCCGCACCGGGGTCGTAGGAGTCGGTGCGGATCGGTTCACCGAACTCGATCACCCACTTCGACGGCAACGGCATGAGCCCGAGCGGGCCCAGCAGCGGGAAGAACGGCGTGACCGGGACGTAGGGAAGCCGCAGCAGCCGCGCCAGTGCCGGCACGTTGCCCACCATGGGGTAGATCTCCTCCGCACCCACGACCGAGCACGGCACGATCGGTACGCCGGTGCGGATCGCAGCCGAGACGAAGCCGCCGCGACCGAAGCGCTGCAGCTTGTAGCGCTGGGAGTAGCGCTTGCCGATGCCCTTGAACCCCTCCGGCCAGACACCGGCGAGCTCGCCCGCGCCGAGCATCCTCGTGGCGTCCTCCGAGCACGCCAGGGTGGCGCCCGCCCTGCGCGCCACCTCCCCCACGAAGGGCAGGCGGAAGACGAGGTCCGCCCCGAGGGGGCGGAGATGCCGCCCGGTCGACTCGTGCACCGCGAACATCGTGACGAGCCCGTCGAGCGGGATGGTGCCGGAGTGGTTGGAGACCAGCAGGGCGCCACCGTCGGCGGGAATGTTCTCGACGCCGCGGACCTCGACCCTGAACCACGTGGTGGCGAGTGGCCGCACGATCTCCAGGAGGAAGCGGTCGGTGAGCTCGGTGTCCAGTCCGTACTCGTCGACGGTGTAGTCACCGGTCACCCGCCGCCGGAGCAAGGCCAGCAGCTCGGCCAGCTTGCGCTCGCCGTCCTCCCCGAGGACCAGCCGGCCCACGGCGTTGGCCGCGGAGATCAGCTCCTCGATCGGGAACCCGGGGCGCCCGGACAGGGGCATCGTCGTCGTCCCGGCGGGGGCCGATGTCGCACGGGGCGCCGTCTTCTCGGCGCCGCTCACCGGGTCCGTGGTCGTCTCGGCCCTGACAGCCGGCTGTTGTTGCGGCACCGACGGAGGCCCGTCCAGCGACCCGGCGGGTGATCCGTGCCGACCGCGGGTCCCCAGCGGGATGACCTCCGCGTCAGCCACCCCTGCCTCCTCCTGCCAGGATTCCGGCAAGGACTCCGGAGACCAGACTCTCGGCCAGGACCACCGGATGCGTGACTCGCGTGGGGGAGGTCACCGAGCTGGCGAACTCCAACAGTGCCTGCTCGGTGGTGTACCTCGGTTCGAAGCCGAGCACCTCCCGCATCCGCGTGGCGTCGAGCCCACGGCCGTAGGTCAGGAACTGCAGCTGCTCCGGGGTGAAGTCCGGCAGCCCGAGCCCGCTCTGCCGCACCAGGGAGCCCAGCGCACCCAAGGTGAGCCGAGGCAGTGGCAGGACGCGGTGCCCGAGCCTGTGGATCGCCTGGGACATCATCAGCATGCCGTCCCCGGCGACGTTGAAGGTGCCGTGCACCCCGGCCAGGGCAGCGTGGTGCAGCACCGCCACCAGGTCGTCGTAGTGCAGCAGCTGGAATCGGGCGTCGTACCCGATCACCTTCGGCGTCGGGTTGAGCCGGAGGTAGTCACCGAGCGGGGACCGCGTGTACGACGCGACCGTGCTCGCGTTGCGGAGCTGGGTCACCACGACGTCCGGGCGTCGGCGCGAGAAGCCACGGACGTAGCCCTCGACCTCCAGCACGTCCTTGCCGTAACCGCCCTGGGGCGGCCGCTTGGCGGTCATGTCCTCGGTGAACATCGCCGGGTCGCGGCTCGAGGAGCCGTAGACCTCCGCGGACGACTTCACGACGAGCCGCTCCAGCCCCGGCGCGCGCTGGCAGGCCGCAAGCAGCTGCATCGTGCCGATGACGTTGTGATCCTTCATCGACGTCCGGCCACCGACCAGGGCGGCCGAGGCCACCACGGAGGTGTGCACGACGGTGTCGACGTCCTCGCCCGCGATCACCTTGGCGATCACGGGGTTGCGGATGTCGGCGCGGACGAAGCGAACGGCCGCGAGGTCCTGCCGCGGCGGGACGGCGTCCACGCCGACGACCCGGCTGACCTCGGGATCGGTCGAGATGCGGCGCGCGAGGCGCCCACCGAGGTCCTGGGACACCCCGGTGACGAGGACGACCCGTCCCATGTCCCTTCCCGGGGCTACTTGCCGAGGCGGCGTCGCTGGACGCGAGTCTTCTTCAACAGCTTGCGGTGCTTCTTCTTCGCCATGCGCTTGCGGCGCTTCTTGATGACCGAACCCACTCCAACAACCTTTCGCGACGTCGACCGGGGCAGGGCCCTGCGCCGGACGCACCACCCTAACCGGCGCCCGCCACTGCTCCTTCCGCCGGTGTCGGAGGTGGACCGGTACGACGAGGGGCGCGGACCACCGGCCCACGCCCCTGCTGTCTGTCGCGCGCCGGCGCCTCAGCCGGTCTGGAAGAAGCTCCGCCGCAGGTACTCGTCGACGGCGTCCTCCGGCACCCGGAACGACCGCCCCACGCGCACGGCGGGCAGCTCACCCGAGTGCACGAGGCGGTAGACGGTCATCTTCGACACGCGCATCACCGAGGCCACCTCGGCGACGGTGAGGAACTTGACACCGGAGATGTCCCCGGAGCCTGACCCAGCCCTCTTGTCGGGCATGATGCACCGCACTTTCTGAGACCACACGCCCCCGGCTTCCCCACCGGAGGAACGACGATGCGCTCGTGGCCGAAGCGTAGTGTGACGGATGGGGCTTAGGACACCACTTGAGCGAAAAGTTGACGATCCGCCGCGCGTCGACTGGACAATCGTTACGGCAGTGGGTCCAAACCGTGCAACGGGAACACTGCTCCCCGCGTTGCCTGCACCGCTCGGTCCAGCCCGCTGTTGGGGTCGTAGCCCTGGCCCCAGTCTCGGAAGACGGGGGTCCGGCCGTCGGTCATCCGCAGCGGCCCCTGACGGCCCAACCGGTGCAGGACGTGCTCGCGCCAGCCCTCGGGAACCAGCGTGGCAGGGGTCACCGGTGCGCCCCCGAGGACGCCCAGCAGGTGCGTCCACGCCCGCGGCACGACGTCCACCAGCGCGTAGCCGCCTCCGCCGGTGGCGACCCACCGGCCCTCGCACACCTCGTGGGCGAGGTCGTGCAGTGCCTCGTAGGAGGCACGCTGGCCATCGATGGTCAGCATCAGGTGGGCGAGCGGGTCCTCGGTGTGGGAGTCGCAGCCGTGCTGGGTGACGAGGACATCGGGGGCGAACTCGCGGACCAGCGGCGGCACGACCGCGTGGAACGCGCGGAGCCAGCCGGCGTCCGAGGTCCCGGGTGGGAGTGCGACGTTGACCGCGCTGCCCTCGGCGCCAGGACCACCGCTGTCCTCCGGGAACCCTGTGCCAGGGAAGAGCATCTGGCCGGTCTCGTGCAGGCTGATGGTCAGCACCCGCGGGTCGTCGTAGAAGATCCGCTCCACACCGTCGCCGTGGTGCACGTCCACGTCGACGTAGGCGATGCGCCCCGCGCCCTGGTCGAGCAGCCACCGGATGGCCACCGCGACGTCGTTGTAGACGCAGAACCCGCTGGCCCGGTCCGGCATGGCGTGGTGCAGCCCGCCGGTGATGTTGGCCGCGTGCAGCGCCTCCCGCGACCACACGCGCCGCGCCGCCTCGACGGTCGCGCCGACGATGTGGGCCGAGGCCCGGTGCATGCCGGCGAACGTCGGGTTGTCGTCGGTGCCGAGCCCTCGGCCGAGGTCGACCCGTCCGGGGTCGTCCCCGGACCGGACCACCGACTCCACCAGCGCCTCGTCGTGGACGGTCAGCAGCAGGTCCTCGTCGGCGACGGGCGCCGAGACGACGGCCAACCCGTCATGCCCGGGCCGCGTCGCGGCGCTGCCCGGCGGCACGACGCCCAGCTCCTGGGCAAGCCGCATCGTGAGATCGACGCGCACCGGGTTCATCGGGTGGCCGGCGCCGAAGTCGTACTCGACCAGGCTCTGGTCGAAGACGACGCACGCCGGTCCGCTCACCTCGTCGCCCCGGCGGCGGCAGCCGCGGCCTGGTCGCTCACGCCGTGCCGTCGGCGAGGGCGCGAGAGCGGTCGCGCGCCGCCTCCATCGCGGTCAGGAACGCGGCGCGGACCTTGTGGTCCTCGAGCTGCCGCACGGCCGCCGCGGTGGTTCCTCCCGGGGACGTGACCTGCTCGCGCAGCACCGTCGGGTGCTCGCCGGTCTCGCGGAGCAGCTTGGCCGAGCCCACGACGGTCTGCACGACCAGCTCGGTGGCCGTGGTGCGGGGCAGCCCCAGGTGCACTCCTGCCTCGATCATCGCCTCCACGACGAAGAACAGGTACGCCGGACCCGAGCCGCTGATCGCGGTGACGGCGTCCTGCTGACGCTCGGGAACCCGGAGCACCCGTCCGGTGGCCGCCAGCAGTGACTCCGCCTCGACGAGGTGAGCCTCGTCGCAGTGGGAGCCTCGCGAGATAGCCGCCATGCCCTCGTCGACCAGGGCGGGGGTGTTGGGCATCACCCGGACCACCGCGACACCGTCCGGGAGCCGCGCCTCGATGAACTCTGTCGTGATCCCGGCGGCGAGCGAGACCACCAGCTGCTCGGCCCGCAGCTCGCCGGCCACCTCGTCGAGGAGGTCGGCCATGTCCTGGGGCTTCACGACCAGCACCAGCGTGTCGGCGCGACGGGCGGCTTCCCGGTTGGACACCACGTCGACGCCGTACCGCTCCTGGAGCTCGGCGGCACGCTCGGACCGCTTCTCGCCCACGAGCAGGCTGCCCACCGGGCGGCCGGCGCGGATGAGCCCCGAGAGCAGGGTCTCCCCCATGACTCCCGCCCCCAGGATCGCGACGGTTGCGTCCATGACGTCTCCCTTCCTTGCTGCCCTGTCCTGCTGCTGCCCTGTCCTGCCTGCGCTACTTCGTCGACACCAGCGACCTGAGGAAGAAGCTGAGGTTGCTCGGGCGCTCGGCGAGCCGGCGCATCAGGTACCCGTACCACTCCTGCCCGTAGGGCACGTAGACCCGCACGCGGTGGCCCTCCTCGACCAGCCGCTGCTGTTCGTCGGGGCGGATGCCGTAGAGCATCTGGAACTCGTAGGTGTCCTCGGACCGCCCGGTCCGGCGTACGAGCGCCGTCGCGATCGCGACCATGTTGGGGTCGTGGCTGGCCACCATCGGGTAGCCATCGCCCTCCATGAGGATCCGCAGGCACCGGACGAAGGAGCGGTCGACGTCGAGCCGGGACTGGTAGGCCACGGACTCCGGCTCGTTGTAGGCGCCCTTGCACAGCCGGACCCGGGAACCCGCCGTCGCGAGCTCGCGGCAGTCGGCCTCGGTGCGGTGCAGGTAGGCCTGGAGCACGGCGCCGGTCTCGGGAAAGTCCTGGCGGAGCTCGCGCAGCACCCGGAGCGTGGAGTCGGTGGTCGTGTGGTCCTCCATGTCGAGGCTGACCACCGTCCCCGCGGCTCGTGCTGCGTGGCAGATGCGGCGGGCGTTGTCGAGAGCGACGCGCTCGCCGCCGTCGGGCAGCGCCTGACCGACCGCGGACAGCTTCACCGACACCTCTGCGGACGGCGCGAGCCCGCGGGCCGACAGCGCCTCGAGGACGTCGAGGTACGCCGTGACGGTGTCGTCGGCGTGCGCACGCTCGAGGGTGTCCTCGCCGAGGAAGTCCAGGCTCACGGTGTTCCCGGCCGCCACCAGCTGCTCCACCACGTCGACGGCCTCACGGGTCGACTCACCGGGGACGTAGCGGCCGACCACGTTGCTGGAGACCGGCGTCGTCGTGATCAGCTGCTTGACCCGGTCGCTGCGGGACAACGCCAGCAGGGAGTGCCTCAGCAGCACGGAGCACCTCGGTCTTCCGGATCGACATGCGGACGTGCCGCGAGTGGCCGTCCGCTGCCTTCAGGCTACGCGGTGGCACCGCCGCCTCAGGCGGTGCGCCGACGCAGCGTCGCCGGCTCGAGCCCGAGCGGCGCCACGACGCAGGCGGACGCTCATCGAAGAGAGCCGAATGGCGGCCCTGGGCCCCACTGCGATTTCACGAGCGCCGCTGCTCTGAGACAGCACCTCGCCTACGCGGCCCGCGCCAGGACGGGCACGTCACTGATGGGCGGCTCGGGGGCGGGGTTCACCTCGGTGGGTGCAGGCCGCCGGTGGCCTCGTCGCTCGCGATAGGTCGACACGAACGAGTGCGCGGCCAAGCCCGACCACAGCAGGTTCGAGATGACGCTGGGCCAGGCGCCGTAGAGGCTGCTCCCCACCGCACCTAGGAGCCCAGCGACACCATTGAGCGCGGCATAGCGGAGGGACGTCGCGTGCCAGAGGCCACGGGTCAACAGGAGGTAGGCACCAAACGTGCCAACCGTCCCGACCCACCCCAGCGCTGCCGCGATCATGCGCCTCCCTTTCTGCTCACCCTCTGCCGCTTCCCGCGACCCGACCTGACCTGCCTGACGCCGCAATTGTGACCCTCAGCAGGGGTTAGATCAATTGCAGTTGAATACATGGAGGGTTTAGTGTCAGTGAAGTGAAACTCGAGCCTCAGCGATTGCGATTCCTGCTGGCCGTGGCGCGCACAGGCGGGGTTCTCGCAGCAGCCGACGAGCTGGACGTCACTGCCTCCGCGGTGTCGCAACAGGTGTCGCGGCTCGAGCAGGAGACCGGCCGCACGCTGCTGCTGCGGACTGCCACCGGCAGCGTGCTGACGCCCGCCGGCCTTGCCCTCGCTGAGGCCGCCGAGGACATCGAGCGCGCACTCACGCTCGTCCGCGAGCGGCTCGAGCGCGACGAGGCCGAGGTGAGCGGCACCGTCCGGCTGGGCGGCTTCGAGTCGATCTTCGCCAGCGTCGTCGCGCCCGCCCTCGGCACGTGGCAGACGCGCCACCCGAGGCTGCACTTCGAGATCCGCGAGGCCGAGTACGACGAGCTCATGCGTGCGTTGCGCTCCGGGGCGGCCGACGCAGTCTTCGTCGAGCTCGACGCCGCCAGCGGCCACCTCGCGCCTCGGGGCACCGTCGACGTACCCCTGCTCGACGAACCCTGGAAGCTGGTCGTGCCTCCCGGCGCGCTCTTCGGGCGAGAGGCCGTCGATCTCGGACGCCTGTCGCTCCCCTGGCTCGGCGTCGACCCCTCGGCCGCCAGTGCCCGCGCGATCTCACGGGTTCGCCGCTCGCTCGGCGCTGACGACGCCACGTCGCACACCTACTACAGCAACGCGACTGCCGTGGCACTGGTGGCCGCCGGCGAAGGCGTCACGCTGATCCCCGCACTGGCCCTGGAGACCTTGGACGTGAGCGGAGTCGATGCCCTCGACGTGCCGGGGCTGGGCATGCGCCGCATCGTGCTGCGCCATCTCGCCCGCGCCCGCGGCCCGAGCGGCCTGCTGGAGACTGCGATCACGCTTGTGCGCGAGGCAGCCGCGGGATTCTCCTACGCGCCCACCGGCTGACGCCTGTCCGAGCTGTCATGCCGATGGGCGAGGACGCAGGTTGAGTGCGTGTCAGTCGAGAAGGTCCGCGACCAGGTACTGGACGCGTTGCTTGATCTGGTCGCGGATCGGTCGGACCGCGTCGATGCCTTGACCGGCGGGGTCGTGAAGCTTCCAGTCCTCGTACCTCTTGCCGGGATAGAGGGGGCAGGCGTCCCCGCATCCCATGGTGATGACCACATCGGAGGCCCGCACTGCGGCGTCGGTCAGGACCTTCGGCTGCGCTGTGGTGAGGTCGATGCCCTCCTCGGCCATCGCCTCAACAGCGACAGGGTTGACCGTGTCGGCGGGCTGGGAGCCGGCGGAGAGCACCTCGATGCGGTCTCCGGCCAGGTGCTCGAGGTACCCGGCAGCCATCTGTGAGCGGCCGGCGTTGTGCACGCAGACGAACAGCACGATGGGCTTGTCGGTCACGGAGACTCCTAGGCGTCGGCGAGCTGCGGTTGCTGAGCGGGGGTCGGAAAGAGGAGCCAGATAAGCGCGAGCGCGAGGGTGCCACCGACGAGCTGCATGGCGATGAACATCGGGACGGAGCTCGGGGCGATGCCGGCGAAGGTGTCGGAGAACATCCGGGCGACGGTGACGGCCGGGTTGGCGAAGCTGGTCGAGCTGGTGAACCAGTAGGCGGCGGTGATGTACCCCGCGACCGCGTAGGCGACGGTGTTGGTCCGCCCGGTGCGGAGGCTTCCGAAGATCACCACCACCAAACCGAGGGTGGCGATGACCTCGCCCAGCCACAGCCCGCCGCCGCTGCGGTCGGTGGCCGCGATGCTGACCGCGCCGAGGCCGAACATGAGGTTGGCCAGCACCGCACCCAACGCCCCGCCTACGAACTGGGCGGCGACGAGCGCGGCCGCGTCTCTTGTCTCCAAGAGGCCGAGCAGCCGCTCGACCAGAGTCACCAACGGGTTGAAGGCAGCGGAGACCGGCTGGAGCGCCAGGATCAAGGCGACCAGCGCCGCCCCGGTGACGAGGCTGTTCTCCAGGAGCTGCAACCCCACGTCCTGCGGTGACAACCGGGCCGCAGCTATGCCGGAACCGACCACTGCCATCACCAGGAACGCGGTCCCGACGAACTCCGCGCCGATCCTCCGGACGAGCCGCGGAGGCGGAGTCACCGAGCGACGCCACCAATCAGCGCACCGAGATCCCGCGTCGCGGCGCTGTTGACCGAGTAGTACACCCACACGCCGCGCTTGCTTCGGTCGAGCAAACCGACCTCGTGCAGCACCTTGAGGTGGTGGCTGATCGTCGGCTGGGAGAGGTCGAAGGCGTCGTTGAGGTCGCACACGCACGCCTCACCCTCGGCGTGGGACGCGACGAGGGACAGCAGCCGCAACCGAACAGGGTCCGCGAGCGCCTTGAGCAACGGCGCGATCCGGACCGCCTGTTGGAGTGACAACGGCTGCTTGGCCAGCGGTGAGCAGCAGGCGACCGTCTCGACGGGGGTGAGCTTCAGGGCCGACTTCGACATGCGTCTATGTTGACAGGTGTCTATGTATGTGGCAACCTGACACATCGATCAACATCAATATGTGGAGGACCCCGTGTCGCGAGTCCAGCTCGCCCTCAACGTGAACGACGTCGATGAGGCGGTGCGCTTCTACTCCAAGCTCTTCGGGACCGAGCCGGCCAAGCGGCGCCCCGGATACGCCAACTTCGCCATCACCGAACCTCCGCTCAAGCTCGTGCTGCTGGAGAACCCAGGTCAGGGGGGCTCGCTGAACCACCTCGGCGTCGAGGTGGAGAGCGTCGACAAGGTGGACGCCGAGCTGAGCCGCCTCGCCAACGCGGGCCTGGCCGCGATCAACGAGCGGGGAACCACCTGCTGCTACGCCAAGCAGGACAAGTTCTGGGTCGAGGGTGCCCCCGACGAGGAGCGTTGGGAGGTCTACACGGTCCTCGCCGACAGCCCGACCTTCACCGCCGATGAAGGCCCCGCCTGTTGCTCCGGCACCGACGCCGCCCAGGGCGACGAACCTGCCCCCTCCTCCGCAGCCTGCTGCTGAGCCGTCTGGATCGAGCTGAGGCTCGTCGTACGGCGCGATCCGCACATGACGCTGTCCGCTTGGTCATGATCAGCGGACGGTCTTGTGCCCTCTGGGTCGGTGGACCCGGAGTCAGCTCCCGCCGGTGTGCCAGTAGCACTCGTTGTATCCCGCTTCGTAGTCGTCCTGAGTGACGGGAAGAACGAGATCGAAGGTGTGACTGCGGGACTTCTCGTCGAACGTGAGAACAGTGGAGACATAGCCCGGCAGGATGTCGTCGAGACTGTCACGCTGCACGTAGAAGGAGAGCTCGAGAGCGCCGGTCGACTTCGACTTGATCGTCAGTTCCTCGTAGACCAGACCCCCGCGGTCCGGGTCGAACTCACAATCACCTTCGGCATCGATTGAGAAGTTCGTGACGGGCGGCTCGTCAGCGACGGCTTGAGCCGCCGGGTTGAGCGGCTCGTCGCTGCTGGCCGAGAAGACCAGGACTGCGCCCACGAGTCCGAGCGCGCCTGCCGAAGTACCGACGACCTTCGCTATCCGATGGGCCATGTCCGAACAGTAGGGGGTCGGCAGCAGCACCACCGCCCTTTTGATTCAGGCCTAGGACGTGCGGTCCACTAAGTCGTTAGCCCCTGGCGCTGCGGCCCGTCCTGGGAATCTGCGCTGCAGCAGTCGCGGGAGCTAGTCCCGGGTGCGTTCAACATCAAGGGGTACGGCGGCGCAGGGTCACCGCACCCAGAGCGAGCAGCAGCACAGTCACCGCGGCAACCACCCCGAGATCGCGCCAGACCTGGCCGTCGACGCCGGCCACGTCTCCTGTCCGGGAAGCCACGAGGGTCATCGCGTCCACCGCATACGACAAGGGAAGCGCGTCGCTGAGGACAGACAAGGGTCCCGGTAATGCGTCCCGACTCAAGAACAGCCCACAGAGCAGGATCTGCGGGACCACCACCAGCGGCATGAACTGCACCGCCTGGAACTCGGTCCGCGCGAATGCCGAGACGAACAGCCCGAACGCCGTCCCCAGCACGGCGTCGGCGACGGCGACCACTACCAGCACCCACACAGGTCCGCGCACGTCGAGCCCCAACGGACCGGCACACAGCGCGACGGCGATCCCGGACTGCAGCGCGGCCATCAGGCCGAAGGCCAGCCCGTAGCCGAGCAGCAGGTCCAGCCGGCCCATCGGCATGGCCAGCAGCCGCTCCAATGTCCCGGAGGAGCGCTCACGCAGCGTCGTCACGCTCGTGACGAGGAACATCACGATGAACGGGATCAGCGCCAGCAGTGCCGGCCCGAGCTGGTCGAAGACGTCGGGCCGGCTGTCGTACATCCAGCGCAGCAGCCCGAGCACCGCACTGGGCACGACCAGCAGCAGAGCGAGGGTCCGGTGATCGTGCCGCAGCTGAGCCAGCACCCGCGCGGCCACCGCGAACGTCACCCGTGGACTCACCGGGCCTCCTGCCCTCGGACCAGCGCGAGGAACGCCGACTCGACGTCAGCGGTGCCGGTGCGGGCCAGGAGCCCCTCGGGCGAGTCGTCGGCGACGAGCCTGCCCGAGCGCATGAGCAGCAGGCGGTCGCACCGCTGCGCCTCGTCCATCACGTGGCTCGAGACCACGACCGCGGCTCCCTCCCGGGCCAGCCGGTGGAACAGCGCCCACAGATCGAGGCGCAGCACGGGGTCGAGGCCGACGGTGGGCTCGTCCAGCACCAGGAGGTCCGGCGTCCCCAGCAGCGCGACGGCCAGGCTGACCCGCGAGCGTTCGCCACCGGACAGCCGCGCCACCCGTGAGTCGCGGTGCCGGCCCAGGTCCACGGCACCGACGACCTCGTCGACGGCCTGCGGCCCCAGACCGAGGACGCGGGCGAAGAACCGCACGTTCTCGGTCACGGTGAGGTCGTCGTAGACGCTCGGAGCCTGGGTGACGTAGCCGATCCGGTGCCTCAGCTCACGGCTGCCGGCCGGCCGGCCCAGCACCTCGACGATGCCGCCGGCGACGACCTGGACCCCCACCACCGCCCGCAGCAGCGAGCTCTTGCCGCTGCCGCTGGGTCCGAGGAGCCCGGTCACCTCACCGGTCCGCGCGGTGAAGGAGACGTCGTCGACCGCGGTCGTGCCGCCCCGCGTGACGCGCAGGCGGTCGACGCGGACGGCGTTGCTCATGCCGACTCGACCGGTGTCCGTCCTCGTCCGGGAGCCTCGTCAGCCGGCTGCCCTGGGACCGCGGCGAAGTGCAGCCGGACGAAGGCCAACCCCTCCAGCAGGTCGATCTCCCGAGCGCTCCGCGAGCCGGAGCGCCGGGTGTTCACCTCGAGCACCAGGTGGCCGTCGAAATCCGAAGTGGCCAGGTGCTCCAGCAGCTCGGCGACCGGCTGGCTGCCCCGGCCGGGGATGAGGTGCTCGTCCTTGGCGCTCCCCGCCCCGTCGGTGACGTGCAGGTGCCGCAACGTCTCGGTCATCCGCTGCGCGAGCTCCAGGGAGTCGACCTGAGCAGTGGCGGCGTGGGACACGTCGAGGGTGGTGTTGGCGTAGTCGAACCCGACCGGGTCCCAGTGCGGCGCGTAGACGTCCATCTCCCGTCGGGAGGCCCGCCACGGGTACATGTTCTCGACGGCGAAGGCGATCCCGGTGCGCTCCTCCAGCCGCGCGACGCCGTCGACGAACCCGCGGGCGTAGTCCCGCTGCCACCGGAAGGGTGGGTGCACCACGACGACGTCCGCGCCCACCTCGGCGGCCATCTCGGCGCTGGTCTCGAGCTTGCCCCAGGGGTCGGAGCCCCAGACCCGCTGGGTGATCAGCAGGCAGGGGGCGTGGACGGCGCAGACCGGCATCTCGTGGTACTCCGAGAGGTGCTTGACCTGGGCGATGTCCGAGCTCGTCTCGTCCATCCCCACCATGACCTCGATGGCGTCGAAGCCGAGGCGGTCCGCCATCTCGAAGGCGGTGGCCGTCGACTCCGGGTAGACCGAGGCCGTCGAGAGCGCGACCGACCCTGGGGCGGGGCGGACAGGAAAGGACCGGTCGGGCTCGGACCGGTCGGGTGTGGGGGTCACCGGATGCCGATCGCGTCGATGCGCTCGAGGATGATCCCCTCGCGCAGCGCCCACGGACAGACCTCGAGCCCGGACAGGTCGTAGATGTCCATGACCGCGTCGGCCACCAGGGCACCGGCCACGATCTGGTGGGACCGGTCGGGTGAGACCCCGGGCAGCTGACGCCGCTGCTCGTCGTCCATCGCCAGCAGCTCCGGCAGCTTGGCCTTGAGGTCGTCCGCCGCCAGGACCCGCCGCACCAGCGAGCCGGCGTCGCGCGGCGCCGCCCCGCAGATCCGCGCCAGGGAGCGGAACGTCTTCGACGTCGCCACCGCGTGGTCGGCCGTCCCTGCGCGCAGCACGGCTCCGGCGTCGCGGGCGATCTCGGTGCGCACCAGGCGCCTGAGGTCCCGCACCGAGCTCTCGTCGGGCGGGTCCTTGCGGAGCCACGCCCGGGTCAGCCGCCCGGCTCCCAGCGGCAAGGACTGTGCGACGTCGGGGGCCTCGTCGCTGCCGGCGGCGATCTCCAGCGAACCGCCGCCGATGTCGAAGACCACGAGTCGACCCGACGACCAGCCGAACCACCGTCGGACCGCGAGGAACGTCAGCCGTGCCTCGTCCTCGCCCGGGAGCACGGCGATGTCGACGTTCGCCTCCTGCCGGACCCGGTCGAGCACGGCCTCGGCGTTCGTGGCGTCGCGCACGGCGGAGGTGGCGAACCCCAGCATCTCCTCGCAGCCCTTGTCGACGGCCACCTGCAGCGCGGCGGCGACGAAGTCGCTGAGCGCCGTGATCCCCGACTCCGCCAGCGCCCCGCCCTCGAGGTGCTCGGCCAGCCGCAGCGGCGCCTTGAAGGAGTACGCGGGCAGCGGCGCCGCACCCCCGTGCGCGTCGACGACGAGCAGGTGGCCGGTGTTCGAGCCGATGTCGAGGACGCCCAGACGCACGGCCCCAACGTACCCAGCATGCCCGCGGATACTGCCTGCTCCTGCGGCGCGGCCCGTCGTACGACGGGTGCTCGCATAGGCTTCCGCCCGTGCCAGAGGTCGATCTCGTGTTCCCGCGCGCCTGGGTGGAGTTCCGTGACCCCGCCGACGACGACCAGACGTTCCGCTGCGACCTGACCTGGCTCACCTCCAGCTGGACGTGCATCTTCGGTCGCGGCTGCCAGGGCATCTACGCCGAACGGCCCGACGACGGCTGCTGCACGCTGGGCGCGCACTTCGCCGACGCCGACGACGAGCAGCGGGTCGCGGCGCACGTGGCGGAGCTGACGGCCGACGACTGGCAGCACCGCAGGGCCGGACGACGCCGGTGGGTGGAGACCGACGACGAGGGCGAGCGCAAGACCCGGGTCCATGACGGCGCCTGCATCTTCCTCAACCGGCCCGGCTTCTCCGGCGGCAGGGGCTGTGCCCTGCACCGCTACGCGCTGCGCACCGGGCGGGAGATCGTCGAGACCAAGCCCGACGTGTGCTGGCAGCTGCCGATCCGGCGCACCTACCGGACGGTCGAGCTGCCCGACGGCACCAGCCACCTGGAGGTCTCGATCGCCGAGTACGACCGGCGCGGCTGGGGGCCCGGGGGGCACGACCTCGACTGGTACTGCTCGGGGAACACCGAGGCCCACGTCGGCACCGAGCCGGTCTACGTGTCGAGCCGCGCCGAGCTGGTCGAGCTGATGGGCGCGGCGGCGTACGACGAGCTGGTCAGCCACTGTGAGGCGCACCTGCGCTCCCGCAGCACCCTGGCCCTCCACCCCGCCACGACGGCTGCCGCCGGCACCCGCCGGCCCTGACCACGGGGGAGGTCGGGGCCCTCAGTCGTGGCTCCTGTGCCTCGCCGCGACGTTCTCCGGCATCGCCTCGTAACGGACGAACCGGCGGGTGAAGGACGCGGCGCCGTGGCAGGACGCCCGCAGGTCCACGGCGTACCGGGAGATCTCCACCTGCGGGACCTCCGCGCGCACCAGCGTGCGCTCCGCCCCGGCGGGCTCGGAGCCCAGGACGTGTCCGCGCCGTGAGGACAGGTCGCCCATGACCGTGCCGACGAGGTCGTCGGGGACGAGCACCGCGACCTCGTCGACCGGCTCCAGGAGGCACATCCGCGCCGCCGAGGCCGCGTCACGCAGGGCGAGCTGGCCGGCGGTCTGGAACGCCATGTCGGAGGAGTCGACGCTGTGCGCCTTGCCGTCGAGCAACGTCACCCTGATGTCCTCGACCGGGTAGCCGGCCGTGACCCCCTTGGCCATCTGCTGACGGATGCCCTTCTCCACCGACGGGATGAACTGCCGCGGCACGGCGCCCCCCACGACCTTGTCGACGAACTCGAAGCCGGTGCCCTGCGGAAGCGGCTCGACCTCGATGTCGCAGACGGCGTACTGGCCGTGGCCGCCGGACTGCTTCACGTGGCGGCCGTGACCCTTGCTGGGGCCGGCGAACGTCTCCCGCAGCGGCACCTTCAGCTCCACCTGGTCGACGGCGGCCCCGTAGCGGCTGCCGAGCCGGTCGATCACGACGTCGGCGTGCGCCTCGCCCATGCACCACAGCACGATCTGGTGGGTCTCGGCGTTGTGGTCGATCCGCAGAGTCGGGTCCTCGGCGGCGAGGCGCTGCAGCCCTTGCGAGAGGCGGTCCTCGTCGGCCTTCGCGCGCGCCTCGATCGCCAAGGGCAGCAAGGGTTCCGGCATCGTCCAGGGCCTGAGCACCAGCGGCTCGTCCTTGTCGGACAGCGTGTCGCCGGTCTCCGCCCGACTCAGCTTCGCGATCGCGCAGACGTCACCGGCGATGACGGACTCCGCCGGGCGCTGCACCTTGCCGAGCGGCGTCGACAGCGCCCCGATGCGCTCGTCCTCGTCGTGGTCGGGGTGCCCGGACCCGTCGCCGAAGAAGGACGAGAAGTGGCCGGAGACGTGCACGGTCATGTCGGGCCTGACGGTGCCGGAGAAGACCCGCACCAGGCTCACGCGGCCGACGTAGGGGTCGGAGGTCGTCTTGACGACCTCGGCCAGCAGCGGCCCGCCCGGGTCGCAGGTGAGCGGCGGGGCGCTCGCGCCGGCAGGGGTGTACGCCGACGGCAGCGGGTGCTCGAGCGGCGAGGGGAACCCGGCCACGACAAGGTCGAGGAGCTCCTGGGCTCCGACGCCGCTCGAGGAGTCGACCGGGACGACCGGGTGGAACGAGCCGCGCGCGACCGCATGCTCGAGGTCGCGCACCAGCAGGTCGTGGTCGATCTCCTCGCCGCCGTAGTAGCGCTCCATCAGCGACTCGTCCTCGGACTCCTCGATGACTGCCTCGATGAGGGCGGCGCGCTGCTCGTCGTGCTCGTGGTCGTCGGTCAGCAGCCCGACCAGCCGGTCACCCTCGCGGAGGTAGACGGGCACGACCTTGTCGCCGAACGCGACGCGTGCCTGCGCGACCACCCCGTCACAGTCGGCGCGGGCATGGTCGAGCTTCGTGACGACGACGGCGCGCGGCATCCCCACGTCGGCGCACTCGCGCCACAGCGTCCGGGTCGGTTCGTCCACGCCCTCATTGGCCGCGATCACGAACATCGCGCAGTCGGCCGCCCGAAGGCCGGCACGAAGCTCACCGACGAAGTCGGCGTAGCCCGGGGCGTCGAGCAGGTTCAGCTTGGTGTCCCCGTGCATGAGCGGCGCGAGCGCCAGCCCCACCGAACGCTGCTGACGGTGCTCGGCCTCGTCGAAGTCGGTGACCGTCGTGCCCTCGGTCGTCGTGCCGGCCCTGCTCAGCACACCGGCCGAGACCAGGAGCGTCTCGACCAGAGTCGTCTTGCCGGAGCCTGCTGGTCCCACGAGGACCACGTTGCGGATGGCATCAGCCCGTCGGGCTGCCGGCGCCGCATCGGTCCGGGCCGCCCGTCTGGTCGGCTGAGCGCTGGTGCCGCTGCTTCCCTTGCCTGCCACGTCGACGCCTCCTGGCGGACCTGCCGGCCCTGCGAATGCCCCGGTGCCCACTCAACCGTCCGACGGCGGCTCGCACAAGGTCCCGTTCCGGAGGCGGGAGCCCGACCGAGTACCCCGGCGTCGGCACACCAAACAAGCCGGGTCACAATGACGGAATGCGTTTGGACCATCTCTCGTACGCGGCCGGACCGGACGGGCTGCTCAGCACCGCGCGGCGGCTGGGCGCGCTGCTCGGGGCACCGTTCCTCGACGGCGGCATCCACCCGCGGTTCGGGACGCGCAACATGGTCCTGCCCCTGAGCCAGGGCACCTACCTGGAGGTCGTCGGCGTCCTCGACCACCCGGCCTCGGACAAGGCGCCGTTCGGGCAGGCCGTGCGCACCCGGTCCCTCCTCGGTGGCGGTTGGCTCGGCTGGGTCGTCGCCGTCGACGACATCGAGCCGCTCGAGCAGCGGCTGGGTCGCCCCGCGGTCGAGGGCAACCGGTTCCGGCCCGACGGCCACGAGCTGCGCTGGAAGCAGATCGGCGTCAAGGGGCTGCAGTCCGACCCGCAGCTGCCGTTCTTCGTCCAGTGGCTCTGCGACGCGCGGGACCACCCGAGCGCGGGGGCATCGGGCGAGCTCCACCTGGACTGCCTGGAGATCGCCGGCGAGCCGCTCCGCGTGAGCCAGTGGCTGGGCCGGACGGTCGAGGGCCCCCTCGAGGACGTGAAGGTCGAGTGGGTGGACGGGGTCCCCGGGCTCGTCGCGGCGCACATCAGCACCCCCTCCGGCCTGGTTCGCATCTGAGCCGAGCGGCGTGTTCTCCGGCGGCCGGCTGCCCGGTGTCGTGCCCTCGCCGAACCTCTGGCAGCACCCTGGGATCTACGAGGTCGAGAACCGCGCCGCCGACCCCGACGACGTGATCGGCGCCGCGATGCGTTCGGTGTCCGACTGGTCGGGCCGCGACGTCCTCGACGTGGGGTGCGGCAGCGGCTACCACCTGCCCCGCTTCGCCCGGCTGGCACGGTCGGTGGTCGGGGTCGAGCCGCACCCGCCGCTGGTCACGATGGCGCGTCGCCGTACCAAGGGGCTGAAGTCGGTCCGCGTGCTCCACGGCACGGCCCAGGCCGTCCCGCTGCCGCCGGCCTCGGTGGACGTCGCCCACGCCCGCTGGGCCTACTTCTTCGGTCCGGGGTGCGAGCCCGGGCTGCACGAGCTCGAGCGCGTGGTGCGGCGAGGAGGTACGGCCTTCGTCATCGACAACGACGCCCGCCGGTCGACGTTCGGACGATGGTTCCGCGCGGCGTACCCGACCGTCGACCCCGACGCGGTCGAGCGGTTCTGGTCCTCGCACGGCTGGTCCAGGCTGCCCCTGGACATCGAGTGGCGGTTCGCCTCCCGGGGGGACCTCGAGGCGGTGGTCCGGATCGAGCTCGACCCGGACAGCGCCGACCGCGCGCTGGCCGAGCACCAGGGCACCACGGTCGACTACGCGGTCAACCTGTGGTGGCGCCGCTACTGACCCGCCCTCCATGTCCGGCCGAGCCGCCCTCCATGTCCGGCCGAGCCGCCCTCGGTGCAGGCGGTACGACGTCAGGAGGTGCCCCGCACCCGCAGCTCGGGAGCCAGGATGACGTGCGGGTGCTCCACTGCGCGCATCGCGAGCCGGTCCTCGAGCAGCCGGACGATCTCGACGGCGACTCCCTCCAGCGGCTGCCGCACCGAGGTGAGTCCGGGCGGGATGACCTGGGCTGCGAGTGAGTCGTCGAAGCCCACCACCGCGACGTCGTCGGCGCCCGGGCGTCGACCGCAGTCGGCGATGGCCTGCAGCACCCCCATCGCCACCGTGTCGCTGACGCACAGGAACGCGGTCGGCTGCTCGCCCTCGACCAGCGCGTGCGCCGCCCGGCGCCCGAACTCGATGGTGTCCTCGCCGCGTGCGCTGAGCCGCGTGGTCGGGAGCCCCCGCTGGTGCATCCGGTCGAGCCAGCCGCTGCGCCGGTCCTCACCGATGTAGGAGCTCTTCTGCCAGCCCACCCACGCGATCCGTTCGTGGCCGCGGTCGGCCAGGTGCTCGACCGCCAGGCCCACTCCGGCGCGCCCGTCGACGTCGACCCACGGGTGCTGGGCGTGCGGCTCCGCCCAGGGCCGGCCGAAGGCCACGAACGGCACCTGGCGTGCCTCGAGCCAGGCGGCCTGCGGGTTGCCGCGATAGGTGTCGGTCACCACGAAGGCGTCGACCGCCGCGGATGCGAGGAGCGCGTCGTAGCCGTCGAGCGGGTCGTTGACGTCCTCCGCGGCGAACAGAAGCACGTGAAGCCCCGCCTCCTTGCACGACTCCACCAGCGAGTGCAGGAACCGGTCCATCAGTCCGCTGGCGTTGCCCTGCAGCGCCGGCTCGATGCGAAGGCCGACCAGGTGCGAGGCCCGCGTGCGCAGGTTGCGGGCAGCACGGTTGGGCGTGTAGCCGAGATCGTCGATCGCCTGCTGCACGCGCTCGAGCGTCTCGGGACGGAGCAGGTCCGGACTGTTGAGGGCATTCGACACGGTCTGCCGGGAGACACCCGCGGCGGCCGCGACAGTGGCCAGCGTCGCCATCGGTCGGTGTCGTCCCGGCATCTGCTCCCTCGCAGCCTCTGGATCGCAGCCTCTGGATCGTTCCAAGACGCCTCATCGTGGCTGGCGCGTCCGCCCGAGGTCAACACGGGCGCGCCGCCGCGGAATGTCGGTCATGTCACCTACCGTCCCCGACATGAGTCGAAGTGCGAGGCCCGGCGCCGGTCAGCGTGCCGGTTACCGGTGCGGCGAGTGCGGGTGGGAGACCGCGAAGTGGGCAGGGCGCTGCGGCGCCTGCCAGGCCTGGGGAAGCCTGGGCGAGGTCGCCCCGGCGCGGTCGGGCAGCCGTACGTCGGCGTCGCCGGTCACCGCACCAGCAATTCCCATCGGGCAGGTTCCGATCGAGGAGTCGAGGTCCCACAGCTGCGGCGTGCCTGAGCTCGACCGGGTGCTCGGCGGGGGGCTCGTGCCGGGCGCCGCGGTGCTGCTCGCCGGTGAGCCAGGTGTCGGGAAGTCGACGCTGCTGCTCGAGGTCGCCGCCCAGACGGCGCGCAGCGGGCGTCGCACCTTGTACGTGTCGGGAGAGGAGTCGGCAGCCCAGGTCAGGCTGCGCGCCGACCGTTGCCGTGGGGTCCACCACGACCTCTACCTGGCGGCCGAGACCGACCTCGGCGCGGTGCTCACCCACGTCGAGCAGCTCCGGCCGGACCTGCTCGTGGTCGACTCGGTGCAGACGATCTCCGCCGCAGGTGTCGAGGGGGTGCCTGGGGGTGTCAGCCAGGTCAAGGAGGTGACCGCTGCGCTGGTGCGTCAGGCGAAGACCCGCGGCATGGCGACGGTGCTCGTGGGGCACGTGACCAAGGAGGGCGGCATCGCCGGCCCCCGGGTGCTGGAGCACCTCGTCGACGTGGTGCTCCAGTTCGAGGGCGAGCGCGCCACCCGGCTTCGCATGGTCCGGGCGGTGAAGAACCGGTTCGGGCCGGTCGACGAGGTGGGCTGTTTCGACCTGACCGGGGACGGGATCACGGCCGTCACCGACCCTTCCGGGCTGTTCGTCTCACGGCACCACGAGCCCGTCCCGGGCACCTGCGTGTCGGTCACCCTCGAGGGGCGCCGGCCGTTGCTGGCCGAGATCCAGGCGCTGGTGGCCCCGACCAGCGCGGAGCGGCCGCGCCGTACCACCTCGGGGCTGGACCCGGCCCGCGCCGCGATGGTGCTCGCCGTCCTGGAGGCGCGGGCGGCCGTGCCGCTGCACGGCAGGGACGTTTTCGTCTCGACCGTCGGCGGCGCCCGCGTGCATGAACCGGCGGGCGACCTCGCCACCGCCCTCGCGATCGCGTCCGCAGCCCAGGGCCTCGTCGTTCCACCCGAGGTGATCGCGATCGGCGAGATCGGCCTGGCCGGGGAGCTGCGGAGGGTCCCCGAGCTGCAGCGCCGGCTCGCCGAGGCCCAGCGGATCGGCTTCGGCTTCGCCGTCGTGCCCGCGGAGCGCGGCAACGCCGCACCGCAGGTCGACGGGCTCGAGGTCCTCGCCGCCCCTGACCTCCGGACGGCGCTGCGGGTGCTCGACCTCACGGTGAGCCGCCGCAGGCCCTGACCGCACTAGACTCGGCGGCACCGCGTACGCCGTGGCCACGCCATCCCCGGGAGCCCTTCGTGTCAACGTCAGAACGATCCGACGAGTCTCTCCGGCTCCGGGCCACCCTGGCCAACGTGGCGCCCGGGACCTCGCTGCGGGACGGCCTGGAGCGGATCCTGCGTGGGCGGACCGGCGCGCTCATCGTGCTGGGCACCGACCGGACGGTCGAGTCGATCTCCAGCGCTGGTTTCACCCTCGAGGTGCCGTTCTCGGCGACGGGTCTTCGTGAGCTCGCAAAGATGGACGGCGCGATCATCCTCGACAGGGACGCCCAGCGCATCCTGCGTGCTGCCGTCCACCTGATGCCCGACCAGAGCATCCACTCCGAGGAGACCGGCACCCGCCACCGCACCGCGGACCGTGTCGCCCGGATGACCGGCTACCCCGTCATCTCGGTGTCGCAGTCGATGCAGATCATCGCGTTGTACGTCGGCGAGACCCGCTACGTCCTCGAGGACTCCGGATCGATCCTCTCCCGCGCCAACCAGGCGCTGGCGACGCTGGAGCGCTACAAGATGCGCCTCGACGAGGTCAGCAGCACCTTGTCCGCCCTCGAGATCGAGGACCTCGTCACGGCCCGTGACGTCGCGGTGGTCGCACAACGTCTCGAGATGGTGACCCGGATCGCCCGCGAGATCGAGGACTACGTCCTGGAGCTGGGCACCGACGGCCGGCTGCTCTCGTTGCAGCTCGAGGAGCTGGTCACCGGGGTCGACGCCGACCGCGAGCTCGTGGTGCGTGACTACCTGCCGACCGGCAAGAAGGGACGCACGCCGGAGCGGGTGCTGCACAACCTCGAGGAGCTCAATGCGACCGACCTGGTCGACGTCAACGCCGTGTCAGTGGCGTTGGGGCTGGGCGCCAACGAGCACCTCGACAGCCCCGCCTCACCGCGCGGCTACCGGCTGCTCGCGCGGGTCCCACGGCTGCCCGCGCCGGTCGTCGAGCGGCTCGTCGAGCACTTCGGGGGGCTGCAGAAGCTCCTTGCGGCCAGCGTCGACGACCTCCAGGCCGTCGAGGGGGTGGGCGAGCTTCGCGCGCGCAGTGTCCGCGAAGGACTGTCCAGGCTCGCCGAGTCGAGCATCCTCGAGCGCTACGTCTGACCCCTCCGACCCTCCGACCCTCCGAGCACCCGCGCCGGGACGCCGTCGTCGTCAACGCCGGCGTTCGCCGTCGCGGCCCCGCCCCGTGTCCGAGCCCTCCGTCGGCGTCGCCGTGGGGGTCGGGGTGATCGTGACGGTCGGGCGCTCGGCCGGCAGCAGCACGAACCCGACGTCGATCGGTGACACCGATCCGCGCGCAACCGCGCTGGCGACGTACTCCCCTGCGAGCACCCAGGGGCTGTACTCCGAGCACGTGGGGTCGCTCTCCCGGCCGTGCCAGGTGACGAGCACGCGCGCCGCCCGCTCACGGCGCGGCACCACCGTGGTGGTCGGGATGGCCGTCGGGCACTGCTGGCTGGACCACATCGGGCCGTCCTCGGCGGACACGGTGAGGAACACCGACTCCGAGTCGACGTCGAAGGTGCACGCGTCGCTCTCCAGGGTGGTGAGCAGGAGCACGACCGACACCGGCGCACCGGCGTGCGGGTCGGGCAGCCGTGGAGTGACGAGCACGTCGTCGGGCCGGCAGGGTCCGTCCGGCTGCGGCAGCCCGCGAGGTGACTTCGTCGTGGGTCCGCTCGTCGCCGAGAGCGTCGGTGACGGCTTCGCGCCTGCCGAGGTCGGCGTGGGCTCCGCTGTGCCTGTGTCCCGAGCGGCGCCGGAGCCGACCCGTACGGCCGCGTCGGTCCCGGTCCGGCTCCCGAGGAGATGAGCGATGCCGACCACCGAACCGACCAACAGGGCGGGCACCAGGACCAGCACGAGCAGGCGCCGCACCCAGTAGACGCGTCTGGGGAGAGGCCCCCGAGGGCGCGCCACGCGACTCACCCGGCCCACCGTAGAGGCCACGGCGGTCTCACCCGGGGAGCCACACCGCCGGTGCGACGAATGCCACCGCCGGTAGGCTGTGCACCCCATGCACGACTCCCCCGACCCGGCGAGCGACCGAGCTGTTCACCCGGCCTCGCAGCTGCACGAGCGGGTTCTGCCGTGGTTCGACGCCCATGCCAGGGACCTGCCCTGGCGCTCGCCGGGCGCCACCGCCTGGGGGGTGCTCGTCTCCGAGTTCATGCTGCAGCAGACGCCGGTGGTCCGCGTGCTGCCGGTCTGGGAGGCGTGGCTGGAAGCATGGCCGAGGGCCGCCGACCTCGCTGCCGCCGGAGCCGGTGAGGCCGTCCGGGCGTGGGGGCGGCTGGGATACCCGCGGCGGGCCCTGCGGCTGCACGCCGCCGCCGTCGCGATCCTCGAACGGCACGGCGGCGAGGTGCCCGAGAGCTACGAGGAGCTGCTCGCGCTTCCGGGAGTGGGGGACTACACCGCGAGCGCGGTGGCCTCGTTCGCCTTCGGTGCCCGCCACGCCGTGCTCGACACCAACGTGCGGCGGGTGCTCGCGCGGTCACTGGGCGGTGTCGAGCAGCCGGGCGCCTCGGTGACGCGCGCCGAACGAGGTCGGGCCGAGGAGGTCCTGCCGGAGGAGCCGGCAGTCGCCGCGAGGTGGGCCGTGGCCGTGATGGAGCTCGGCGCCCTGGTGTGCACCGCCGGCTCGCCACGCTGCGCCGCCTGCCCGATCGAGGACCTGTGTCGCTGGCACACCGGCGGACGACCGGCGTACGACGGTCCCGCACGGCGGGCGCAGACCTACGCCGGCACCGACAGGCAGTGTCGTGGTCGCCTGCTCGAGGTCCTGCGGCTGGCCGAGGAGCCGGTGCACCCGAGCCGGATGTCGGCCGTGTGGGGCCCTACCGAGCAGCGGGAGCGCTGTCTCGCCGCGCTGGTGCAGGACGGCCTGGCAGTGTCGCTCGAGGGTGGCGGCTACTCGCTGCCCTGACCACGAGCCGCCCCGCGTGCAGGCATCGAGGGCGGCTCGGGCAGACATCGAGGGCGGCTCGGGCAGGCATCGAGGGCGGCTCGGCGGGACGGGGTCAGGAGCCGGCGATCGCGGCGACCGAGTCGGCCAGGTCGGTGACCGCACGGTCGAGCGACGGGTCGTCGCGCGTGAGGGGCAGGTCGAGGTGGAGCCCCATGAAGGTCGCGATGACGAGGAAGGCCGCTTGCCGAGCCCGGTCCGGGGGGCAACCGGCACGGGACAGGTGGTCCACGACCGCCTCCAGCCAGCGCCCGTTGGCCTCACGCACGACGGTGAGGTAGGGCTCGTGACCGAGCAGCCCCTCCGCCGCCGCTTGCACGTAGATCAGCTGGCACCGCTCCAGCAGCCCGGTCCTCGCGGCCCTCCACAGGCCCAGGACCGCCTCGTGGACCGTCGAGGACACCTGCAGCGCCCGGATCTCCGCGACTCCCTGGTCGATGGCGACCCGCAGGATCGTCGAGACCAGGTCGTCCTTGTCCCGGAAGTGGTACAGCAGCATCCGGTCGCTGGTCCCGATCGCCGCTCCGAGCGGGCGGAGGCTGAGCCCGATGAGCCCCTGCCGCATGACGTAGTCGGTCGCAGCCTGGGCCAGCTCCTCGCGGCGGGCGGACTTTCGGGTCACCGGGGCTCCGGAAGTTCATCGGTCGGGGGCGGCGCGGCGGCCGGCTGTGCTGGTACCCTATGTGTAGCAACCGCTACACGATCGGAGGCCACCATGGCCGCCGCATGGCTCCTGCTCGTCGTCGCGATCGCGATCGAGGTCGCCTCCACCGCCACCCTTCCCCGGACCGACGGGTTCAGCAACCCGGCATGGACCGCCGCGGTGGTCTCCGGGTACGCCGTGTCCATCGGGCTGCTCTCCGTGGCGGTGAAGCAGATCCCGGTGTCGGTGGCGTACGCCGCGTGGTCGGGACTCGGCACGGCCGGCATCGCCATCGTGGGCTTTCTCTTCCTCAGCGAGTCCCTCGATGCCGTCAAGGTCACCGCCCTGGGGCTCATCATCGTCGGCGTGGTGGTCCTCAACCTGCAGAGCTCCCGCTGAGGCACCCCCCAAAACGGCGAGTCGGCGCTTGTGCGCGTGCACAAGCGCCGACTCGGCATGGGTCAGTCGGCCTCGGCCGGCTCGACCTCCTCGATCATCTCCATCGGCGGTAGGTCGGTCAGGTCGGTCAGCGGCGTTCGCGGCCGGCCGACGAACGTGAACGCAGCCGTGGCGCCCTCACCCTCGACATCGACCAGGACGGACTGACCGGGACCCACCTCGCCGTACAGCATCTTCTCGGCGAGCGTGTCCTCGATCTCGCGCTGCACCGTGCGCCGCAGCGGCCGGGCACCGAGCACCGGGTCGAACCCGCGCCGGGCCAGCAGGTCCTTGGCGTCCTGGGTCAGCTCGATCGTCATGTCGCGGTCCTTGAGGCGCTTGTCCACGCCCGCGACCATCATGTCGACCATCGAGACGATCTGCTCCTGGCTCAGCGGCGGGAACACCACGATCTCGTCGACGCGGTTGAGGAACTCCGGCCGGAAGTGCTGCTTGAGCTCCTCGGAGACCTTCGCCTTCATTCGGTCGTAGGACCCCTGGGTGTCACCGGTCTGCTGGAACCCGAGGTTGAGGCCCTTGGAGATGTCGCGGGTGCCGAGGTTCGTCGTCATGATGATGACGGTGTTCTTGAAGTCGACGACCCGGCCCTGCGAGTCGGTCAGGCGACCTTCCTCGAGGATCTGCAGCAGCGAGTTGAAGATGTCCGGGTGCGCCTTCTCGACCTCGTCGAACAGCACCACCGAGAACGGCTTGCGCCGCACCTTCTCGGTGAGCTGACCGCCCTCCTCGTAACCGACGTAGCCAGGAGGCGAGCCGAACAGCCGCGAGACGGTGTGCTTCTCGCTGAACTCGGACATGTCCAGCTGGATCAGGGCGTCCTCGTCGCCGAAGAGGAACTCCGCGAGCGTCTTGGACAGCCACGTCTTGCCGACGCCGGAGGGGCCGGCGAAGATGAACGAGCCGCCGGGACGCTTCGGGTCCTTGAGGCCGGCACGCGTACGACGGATGGCCCGGCTGAGCGCCTTGACGGCCTCCTCCTGGCCGACGACGCGCTTGTGCAGCTCGTCCTCCATCTTGAGCAGCCGGGTGGACTCCTCCTCCGACAGCTTCACGATCGGGATGCCGGTCGCGACGGCCAGGACCTCGGCGATGAGCTCCTCGTCGACCTCGGCGACGACGTCCATGTCACCGGCGCGCCACTGCTTCTCCCGCTCGCCCTTGGCGAGGATCAGCTTCTTCTCCTCGTCGCGCAGGGAGGCCGCCAGCTCGAAGTCCTGGCTGTCGATGGCGCTCTCCTTGCGGCGGCGCACGTCGGCGATCCGGTCGTCGAACTCGCGCAGGTCCGGCGGCGCGGTCATCCGGCGGATCCGCAGCCGTGACCCGGCCTCGTCGATGAGGTCGATGGCCTTGTCCGGCAGGAACCTGTCGGAGACGTAGCGGTCGGCCAGCGTCGCGGCCGAGACCAGCGCCTCGTCGGTGATGGTGACCCGGTGGTGGGCTTCGTAACGGTCACGCAGGCCCTTGAGGATCTCGATCGTGTGGGCGATCGAGGGCTCCTGCACCTGGATCGGCTGGAAGCGACGCTCGAGGGCCGCGTCCTTCTCGAGGTGCTTGCGGTACTCGTCGAGGGTCGTGGCGCCGATGGTCTGCAGCTCACCGCGGGCCAGCATCGGCTTGAGGATCGAGGCGGCGTCGATCGCGCCCTCGGCCGCGCCGGCGCCGACGAGCGTGTGCAGCTCGTCGATGAACAGAATGATGTCGCCGCGGGTCTTGATCTCCTTGAGGACCTTCTTCAGCCGCTCCTCGAAGTCACCGCGGTAGCGCGACCCGGCGACGAGCGCGCCCAGGTCGAGGCTGTAGATCTGCTTGTCCTTGAGCGTCTCGGGCACGTCGCCCCGGACGATCGACTGTGCGAGGCCCTCGACGCAGGCCGTCTTCCCGACACCGGGCTCCCCGATGAGGACGGGGTTGTTCTTGGTGCGGCGGGACAGCACCTGCATGACCCGCTCGATCTCCTTCTCGCGCCCGATCACCGGGTCGAGCTTGGCCTCGCGGGCCGCCTGGGTGTAGTTGCGGCCGAACTGGTCGAGGACCAGCGAGCTCGACGGCGCACCCTCGGGAGCGGTGCCCGCGGCGGCCGTCTCCTTGCCCTGGAAACCGGAGAGGAGCTGGATGACCTGCTGGCGGACCCTGTTCAGGTCGGCGCCGAGCTTGACCAGCACCTGGGCGGCGACGCCCTCACCCTCCCGGATGAGGCCGAGCAGGATGTGCTCGGTGCCGATGTAGTTGTGGCCGAGCTGCAGCGCCTCGCGCAGCGACAGCTCCAGCACCTTCTTGGCGCGGGGGGTGAACGGGATGTGCCCCGACGGCGCCTGCTGGCCCTGGCCGATGATCTCCTCGACCTGGGCGCGCACCGCCTCCAGGGAGATCCCGAGGCTCTCGAGCGCCTTGGCGGCCACTCCCTCGCCTTCGTGGATCAGGCCCAGCAGGATGTGCTCGGTGCCGATGTAGTTGTGGCTGAGCATGCGCGCCTCTTCCTGCGCCAGCACCACCACACGACGGGCTCGATCTGTGAACCGCTCGAACATCTAATCTCGCTCCTCAGCCCTTCCGTCTCCCGGCGCAGCCTGCGCCGGAGAGGTCGTCCTTGCACTCTAGTCCGCGGTCCTGACAGGCAGGCCCCGCATCGGTGAGTACGACGACATCGGGTTCAACCCTCCCTCTCGGGACGCTGTTCCCCGCGGGGGTTCGCTGCAAGCGAACACAGGGCGGACCGGATCGTCGGCGGGGCGGACGGGCCGGGATGGCCCCCACGGGCGGCCGCAGCTCGACGGCCGCCCGCCGGGACGGTCACAGGGACCGTCACAGGGACCGTCACACGGGGGCGATCGCGGCGCTCAGTTGGCCGCGGCGTACGCCTCGCGCACCTCGGCCGAGACACGGCCGCGGTCCGGGACGTCGAAGCCGTTCTCGCGGGCCCAGGCCCGGATCTCCGCAGCCGTCGGCCCGCCGGCGCTCTTCGAGGCCGACGACGACCGACCGCCGCTCCCGGAACCGCCCCGACGGCGACCGCCTGCCCGGCGGCCGTGCGCGATGTAGAGCGCCAGCGCCTCTCGCAGGGAATCGGCGTTGTCCTCCGAGAGGTCGATCTCGTACTGAACGCCGTCGAGGGCGAACATCACCGTCTCCGCGGCGTCACTCTTGTCGATGTCGTCCTCGAGGACCACGTTCACGCGCTGTGCCATGTATTCCATTCCTTTGCTTGTCGGGCGATTCCTGCAGGGTCCCGGGATTCGGCCTCACAATAGCGGGTCGTGACCGAGGCGCACGCAGGAAGTCTCATTTCTGAGATCGCCGACAAGGAAATCCCAGAACAAGAAGGCTTGTCCATTCCGGACCCTTTTCGTTCTGAGGGTGCCCCTCCCGCATCCTCGGGCTTCCCGGGCGGGCGTGTGAGCGGAAAGCTTCTCCGCTATTAATGATCCTCGTCATGCTTCAGTGATTTCACTCACGCGACGTCACGAACCCGATCACCGGAGGATCACCGAAGCGTCTCCGGGTGAGCCTTAGCGGTCGCTACTCGGGACGCAGCAGCGGGAACAAGATGGTTTCGCGGATCCCGGCTCCGGTCAGCAGCATGACCAGGCGGTCGACGCCCATTCCCATGCCGCCGGCCGGCGGCATGCCGTGCTCCATGGCGCGGAGGAAGGGCTCGTCGAGGTCCATCGCCTCAGGGTCGCCGCCGGCTGCGAGCAGCGACTGCTCGACGAGCCGCTCGCGCTGGATCACCGGGTCGTTGAGCTCGGTGTACGCCGGGGCGAGCTCGACCCCGTTGACGATGAGGTCGAAGGCCTCGACCAGCCCGGGCTTCGACGGGTGCGGCTTGGCCAGCGGCCGGACCGACTCGGGGTAGTCCTGGACGAACGTGGGCTGGATCAGCGTGTGCTCCACCAGCTTCTCGTACAGCTCGAGCACCACCTCGCCGGTGCCCCAGCGCTCCTGCAGCTCGACGCCACGGCCGTCGGCCAGGTCCCGCAGGTCCTGCAAGGGCGTCTCGGTCGTCACCTCGGCCTGCAACGCCTCCGAGACCAGCTCGTGCAGCCCCGCCGACCGCCAGGGCCCCTCGAGGTCGATCTGCTCGCCGTCCCTGCCGCTGACCACCGTCCGCCCGACCGACCGGGCGGCCCCCCGCACCAGGTCCTGGAGCAGCGCCTTCATGGACTCGATGTCGCCGTAGGCCTCGTAGGCCTCGAGCATCGAGAACTCCGCCGCGTGGGTGGAGTCCAGCCCCTCGTTGCGGAACGTCCTGCCGATCTCGTAGACCCGGTCGACACCGCCGATCAGCGCCTTCTTGAGGTCCAGCTCGAGCGCGATCCGCAGCAGCATCTGCTGGTCGAACGCGTTGAGGTGGGTGCGGAACGGACGCGCAGCCGCGCCGCCGTTGGTCAGCTGGAGGATGGGCGTCTCCACCTCGACGTACCCGCGGTCGTCGAGCGTGCTGCGCAGCGAACGCAGCACCGCCGCCTTGGTGCGGACCATCGCCCGCGCCTCGGGGTTGACGACCAGGTCGAGGTAGCGCTGGCGCACGCGCGCCTCGTCCGAGAGCGGCCTGTGCTCGTTGGGCAGGGGGCGGAGCGCCTTCGCGGCCATCGTCCAGCCGGTCGCCTGCACGGAGAGCTCCCCGCGCCGGCTGGTGACCACCTCGCCGGAGACCTCGATGAAGTCACCGATGTCGACCAAGGACTTGTACTCCGCCAGCGACTCCTCGCCGAGGTCGGCCAGCGAGAGCATCGCCTGCAGCTCGGTGCCGTCGCCCTCGCGGAGCCGCACGAAGCACAGCTTTCCGGTGTTGCGCAGATGGATGACCCGGCCCGCGACCGAGACCGTCTCGCCGGTGCGGGTGTCGGGCGGCAGGTCCTGGAAGTCGAAGGTGCGGCGCAGCTCGGCAAGGGCGTGGGTGCGCCGCACGGTGTTCGGGTACGGCGGCCGACCGGACTCGACCAGCCGCTGCCGCTTCTCCCGCCGGACCCGCACCTGCTCCGGGAGGTCCTCGAAGGGCTCCTGGTCAGCCGAGGTGGCGTCGGCGGATCGGTCGGTCATGGGAGCCAAGCGTAGGTGTCCGGTGACCGTGCTCCTGCCGGTGCCCAGCCGGGGCTCCTCTTCCCGGTCGGTCGTCAGGTGTTGCGGTCGAAGACCATCTCCAGGCCCCGGAGCGTCAGCCACGGCTGGTGGTCGGTGACGCTGGTGCACTCGTCGACGACGATCCCCGCCAGCCCTCCGGTGGCCACGACGTCGACGCGGTCCGCCCCGAGTGCCCTGGTCATCCGCGTCACCATCCCGTCCACCTGCGAGGCG
This sequence comes from uncultured Nocardioidaceae bacterium, assembly GCA_902805845.1. Classification (GTDB taxonomy): domain Bacteria; phylum Actinomycetota; class Actinomycetes; order Propionibacteriales; family Nocardioidaceae; genus Marmoricola_A. The sequence continues at coordinate 23,557 of CADCUI010000074.1, read as the reverse complement.
AAGCCGTAGAGGATCCCGCTCTGCAGTGCCTCGACGGTGTTCTTGGCGATGACCGACCGCGGCCGCAGCAGCTCGACCTTCCGCAGCTGGGCGCCGCGCCGGCCCAGGGCCTCCAGCGAGATCTCGATCCCCGGGGCGATCGCCCCGCCGACGTACTCCCCGCGCGCCGAGACGACGTCGTAGGTGGTGGCCGTGCCGAAGTCCACGACGATGCTGGGTCCGGGATAGAGCTGGGCGGCCGCCAGCGCGTTGACGATGCGGTCCGCACCCACCTCCCGCGGGTTGTCCATGAGCACCGGCACACCCGTGCGCACCCCCGGCTCGACCACCACGTGCGGGACGTCGGGGTGGTAGTCGGACATCATCTGCCGCCACTCGTGCAGCACCGACGGCACCGAGGCGCACACCGCGACCCCCCGCAGCTGCACCGGCCCGGAGGAGGACAGGAGAGCTCGGAGGAGGACGCCCCACTCGTCAGCGGTACGACGCTCGTCGGTCGCCACCCGCCAGTGGTGCGTCACCTCCCCGGCCCTCAGCAGCCCCACCGTGGTGTGGCTGTTGCCGATGTCCGCGGCGAGGAGCATCAGCGTTTCCCCCCGGGGCGCAGGTCCATCGCCAGGTCGAGCACGGGCGCCGAGTGGGTGAGCGCGCCCACGGCCAGGTAGTCGACGCCGGTGCCGGCCACCTCGCGGGCGCGGTCGACGGTCAACCCGCCCGAGGCCTCGAGCGCCGCCCGTCCGGCCGTGATCCGCACCGCCTCGGCCATCTGCTCGGTGCTCATGTTGTCGAGCAGGATCTGCTCCGCTCCCGCCTCCAGCAGCTCCCGGAGCTGGTCGAGGTCGGTGACCTCCACCTGGACCGGCAGCCCCGGGTAGGCGGCGAGCACCGCGCGGTAGGCAGGGACGACACCTCCCGCCGCCACCACGTGGTTGTCCTTGACGAGCGCCTGGTCGGAGAGCGACCCGCGGTGGTTGACCCCACCGCCGCAGCGCACGGCGTACTTCGCGAGGTGCCGGTGACCCGGGACGGTCTTGCGGGTGTCGCGGATCCGGCCCCGCGTGCCGGCCACCGCCTCCACCCACCGGGCGGTGGTCGTCGCGATGCCGGACAGGTGGCAGAGGTAGTTGAGGGCGGTGCGTTCGGCGGTCAGCAGCAGCCGTGTCGGTCCGTGGACCGTCAGGACGACGTCGCCGCGGCGCACCCGCCCCCCGTCGGCGACGAGCCGCTCCACCTCCAGCGCGTCGCCGACCACGTGGCGCAGGACCATCTCCGCGACCGGAATCCCGGCGACCACGCCGTCGGCCCGGGCGACGAGGTCCGCCACCGCGGAGGCGTCGGGCGGGACGGTGGCGACCGAGGTGGTGTCCTCGGTGGGGACGTCCTCGACGAGCGCGCGTACGACCCCGTCGTACACCGCGCGCGGGTCCAGCCCGGCGTCCGCCAGCTCCTGCAGCAGGTCGCGGGGCAGCGCGTCGTAGGGCGTGCCTGCAGCGGTCATGCCTCGCCTCCGGAAGCGTCGGCCCTCGACCGGAAGTCGACGACCAGGCCGCCGCCCGGGGCGGTGGACGGGCCGTCGCCGGCGAGCCGGACGTCGACCTGGCCGCACCAGTGCTCGTCGTCGCGGTCGGGGAAGTCCTCTCGCCAGTGGGAGCCGCGCGTCTCCCGGCGCCGCCGTGCCGCCTCGGCGAGCGCCGAGCCCACCGTCAGCAGGTTCGTGGTCTCCCACGCCTCCGTGCCCGGCTCCGCACCGGGCTTCTCCAGCAGGGCCGCGAGCTCGCTTGCCGCCTCCGCCAGGCCGGTCTCCGACCGGAGCACGCCGGCGTGCTCGGTCATCACGGCCTGCATCGCCGGCAGCGCCGCGCCGTCCGCCACCCCGGACACGCGGTCGTCGGCTGCGGGCTCCCGGCGGGGCGGCAGCCCGTGACCCAGTGCGAGCGCTATCCGGCGCGAGAAGACCAGGCCCTCGAGCAGGGAGTTGGAGGCCAGCCGGTTCGCGCCGTGCACGCCGGAGCAGGCGACCTCTCCGGTGGCGTAGAGGCCGGGGACGGAGGTGCGGCCGTGCAGGTCGGTCGCGACGCCGCCGGAGGCGTAGTGACAGGCCGGCGCCACCGGCACCAGGTCGGCGACCGGGTCGATGCCGTGGCTGCGGCAGACCGCGAGGATCGTGGGGAACCGGCGCTCCCAGATCTCGGGGCCCAGGTGCCGCCCGTCCAGCCACACGTTCGGCGAGCCGCTCTCGCGCATCCGCCGCATGATGGCCTTCGCCACCACGTCGCGCGGGGCGAGGTCGGCCAACGGGTGGTGCCCGGCCATGACGCGGCGCCCCTCGTCGTCGACGAGGAACGCGCCCTCCCCGCGGACCGCCTCCGAGATCAACGGCTGCTGGCCCCGCGAAGCCTCGCCCAGCCACATCACCGTGGGGTGGAACTGGACGAACTCCAGGTCGCGCAGCACCGCGCCCGCCCGGAGCGCCAGCGCCATGCCGTCCCCGGTGGCGACCGTCGGGTTGGTGGTCGCGGCGAAGATCTGGCCCAGCCCGCCGCTGGCGAGCACGACCGCGCGGCAGTGGACGGCGCCCACGCCGTCCTGCTGGCCCTCGCCCATCACGTGCAGAGTCACCCCCGCCACGCCGCCGCCGACGCCGGGGACGAGGTCGAGCGCCAGCGCGTGCTCGATGACGTCGATGTCGGGGGCGGCCTGCACCGCGGCCACCAGCGCCCTCTGGATCTCTGCGCCGGTGGCGTCGCCCCCGGCGTGGGCGATGCGGTCGCGGAGGTGGCCACCCTCCCGGGTGAGCTGCAGCTCACCGGCCGAGGTCTGGTCGAACTGGGTGCCGAGGCCGATGAGCTCCCGGACCGCCGCCGGTCCCTCGGTCACCAGCGCCCGGACCGCGTCGACGTCGCACACCCCCGCGCCGGCCACCAGCGTGTCGTGGAGGTGCTGCTCGGGGGTGTCACCGGGCCCGAGAGCGGCGGCGATGCCGCCCTGCGCCCACTGCGTGGAGCCCGCGGACAGGTGGTCCTTGGTCACCACCTTGACCGAGCCGACCCCCGAGGCTCGCACCCGCAGCGCCGCGGTGAGGCCTGCGATGCCCGAGCCGATCACGACCACGTCGGCATAGGTCGTCCAACCGGCGCCCGGCGCGGCCAGCCGAGCCGGGATCCCGCCCGTCACCGGGCCGTCGCTTCAGGGGACGGCCCCAGGACGAGCGCCGTGTTGTCGATCAGCCGGGTGGCGCCGACCCGGGCGGCGACCAGCATGCGCGCCTCCCCCGCCTCAGGGGTGCCGGTGAGGTCCGGCGTCGCGACCACCACGTAGTCGGGCTCCACACCCGGCTCCGCGGCCAGCTCCGCCCATCCCGCCCCGACGACCGCGTCCGGACCCCGCGGAGCCGCGGCCACGCCGGCCTGCAGAGCGCGGCTGAGGCTCACCGCGTGCTTGCGTCCCTCGGGATCGAGGTAGGCGTTGCGCGACGAGAGCGCCAGCCCGTCGGCCTCGCGCACGGTCGGAGCGCCGACGACCTCGACGGCCATGCTCAGGTCGGCCACCATCCGCCGGATCTTCGTCAGCTGCTCGTAGTCCTTCTCGCCGAACACGGCGATGTCGGGCCGCACCATGCCGAACAGCTTGGCGACCACGGTGAGCACGCCGCGGAAGTGGCCCGGTCTCGTCCTTCCCTCCAAGGAGCGCCGCTCCGGGCCCGGGTCCACGGTCACCTCGGGCTCACCGTGGGGATAGACCTCCTCGACGCCCGGGGCGAACACCACGTCGGCGCCTTCGCCGGCACACACCTCGAGGTCGGCGTCGAAGGTGCGCGGGTAGCGGTCGAGGTCCTCCTCGGGACCGAACTGCAGGGGGTTGACGAAGATCGACACGACGACCGCGTCGTCGGCGGCCATCCGCTCCCGCGCCCTCCTGACCAGGGAGGCGTGCCCGTCGTGGAGCGCGCCCATGGTCGGGACCAGCGCGACCCGCCCGCCCGCTGCGCGCACCCCGGTCAACGCCTTCTCGAGCTCGCCGCGGGTGCGGGCGACGAGCGGGGCCGTCACGCCGGGACCTTCTCCAGTGCGTCGTTGAGCACGCCGATGAGCTTGGCCGCGCGGATCGGCAGCAGCCGACCTTCGAGCACCGCCGTGTTCGCGGTCGCACGCGCCAGCGTGACGTACGCCGGGAGCGTGCCCGGCCTGGTGCGCAGCAGCTCCTGGACGTGGGCGCGGACGGTCTCGACGTCGCCGCGGACGATCGGGCCGGTGAGCGCGGCGTCGCCCATGGTCAGCGCGTTGTCCAGCGCGGCGGTCAACAGCGGCCGGAGCGTGGCCGCCGGGTCGGTGGCGCCGCTCTCGCGGAGCAGGTCCATCGCCTGGCTCACCAGCGTCACCAGGTGGTTGGCGCCGTGGGCCAGCCCGGCGTGGTACAGCGTGCGCCGGTCCTCCGGCACCCACACCAGCAGGCCACCGAGGTCCCCGACGAGCTGCTCGGCCAGCGCGACGCTGACGTCCTCCTCGGCGGTGACCCCGAACGCGCAGCCGGGCAGCCTGGAGAGGTCCAGCTCGGTGCCGGTGAAGGTCATGGCGGGGTGCACGGCCAGCACGTGCGCGCCGACATCAGCGGCGGGCTGCAGGACCGCGAGGCCGTGCCTCCCCGACGTGTGGGCGACGTACTGCCCAGGGCGGATGGCGCCGGAGGCGGCGAGCATCGTCACCACGTTGCTCAGCATGTCGTCGGGCACCGTCAGCAGGAGCAGGTCGCACGACCGGCTGACCGCGGTGGGCTTGGCCAGCGGCACGCCCGGCAGCAGCGCCGCCGCGCGGGAACGCGACGCGGGGGACTCTGCGGCTGCCGCGACCACCTCGTGGCCTGCGGCGCGGAGCCCCGCGGACATCACGGCGCCGACGCGACCGGCACCGACAACCCCGACTCGGGTCATGGTCATCGCCTTTCGTTCCAGTCCCGACGGACGGGTACCGGACGGTGTGCAGACGCCCCAAGCGTAGGTGCGGCCCGGTGCCGCCGCCATCGCCGGTCCGGGTGCGCTGCGTCACAGTGCCCCGGGGACGGATGCCGCCGTGGGAAGCGGACGCCTACCGTTGCGGGCGTGACCTCCCTCGGCATGCCGGCGCTGCCCCCGCGCACGACCGACCCGCCGTGGCGCACCGCCTGGGACCGCGCCCTCTACGGGCCGCAGGGGTTCTACCGGCACGCCGCCCCCGGCGACCACTTCCGTACGGCGGTGCACGGGTCCGATCTGCTGGCACGGGCGCTGCTGACCATGGCGCGGGGCTGTGGCCTCGACACCGTCGTCGACGTGGGCGCCGGTCGCGGGGAGCTCCTGGCGGCGCTGCACCTGCTGGCGCCGGACCTGCGGCTGGTCGCGGTCGAGGTGGCAGACAGGCCGGACGGCCTGCCGGAGCAGATCCGTTGGACGGCGGCGCTGCCGGCGCGCGTGGACGGCCTGGTGGTCGCGCACGAGTGGCTGGACAACATCCCCTGCCACGTGGTGGAGGTCGACACCGCCGGTGCGGTCCGCGTCGTGCACGTGGACCCGGCGACGGGCCTGGAGTCGCTCGGGCACCCCGTCGACGGGCCGGGGGTGCCGCCGTCGCTGGCAACCTGGCTCGACCGATGGTGGCCGCTCGACGGCACAGACCCCGGCACCCGGGCCGAGGTCGGCACCAGCAGGGACCGGGCCCTCGGCGACCTCGTGGCCAGGGTCGGGCGCGGGGTCGTCGTCGCGGTGGACTACGGCCACACGCGGGCGGCCCGGCCGGCCGGCGGCTCGTTGCGGTCCTACCAGCGGGGGCGGCAGGTGCCGGTCCTCCCGGACGGGAGCAGGGACGTCACCGCGGACGTCGCCCTCGACGCGGCGGCGGCTGCCGCCGGTGCCCGGGTGCTCACCCAGCGCGACGCCTTGCAGGTGCTCGGGGTGACTTCAGCCCGTCCGCCCGTGGAGCGGGCCGGCTCCGATCCGCGCAGCTACGTCGCCGGGCTGTCCTCCGCCGGGAGAGCCGCGGAGCTCTCGGCTCCCGAGGGGTTCGGGGAGTTCACCTGGCTGGTGTCGGCGGTCGGGGGCGTTGCCGCGCCCCTCGGCTGAGCCGGTGGCCACCCCGCCAGGCGACGGGCCGCGCCGCCGTGGCCCATCGCCTCCCCGACGAACTCCCGTGCCTCGTCGCGGTCGCGGGCCTCGCCGACGACCCGCACCGGGCCCGGCGGGCTGTCCACGTGCACCCGCACCAGCCCGAAGGCGCGGTCCAGGGGGCCCTGGGTGAGCTGCAGCGACTGGACCCGCTCCTGCGGCACCGCGTCGAGACGGCGCGAGAGCACGCCGCGGCGGCTGACGAGCAGCCGCGGGTCCTGGCCGAGCGCCATGGTCCGGACGCCGAGGGGCGCCAGCCACCGGGCGCGGCGCGGTGGCGCCGCCAGGGAGACGGCCTCCACGTCCCGCTCGCTCCCGAGCACGTGCCGGACGACGGCGAGCACCTCGGCCCGCGGCGCCACCGGCACCAGGGTCGACGACGCCTCGACCTGGTCGGCGTCGGTGGTGCGGTACCCGGCGACCGACACCTCGAGCCGCGCCCAGCCGAGCGGCCGCCACAGCCAGGGCTCCACGACCACCACCCCCTGCACCCGGAGCGGGTTGATGGTCTGGCTGGACAGGGCCGTCAGGCCCCGACGCACGTGGAGACCGGCGGGCGACGACGTCAGCGAGAACCCGTAGTACGACGTGAGCCGCCGACCCACGGTCAGCGCCAGCCCCAGCACGGCGGGGAGCACCGCGCCGGCGAGGACCTCGGTCCCGGTCATCAGCAGGGCCGCCGTCGTGGCGATGGCCAGGCCACCGAAGAGCAGCGCCTCGACGCTGAGGGCGAGGCTGACCAGCAGCCGTCGCAGGTCCAGCCGGGCGAGCAGCAGCTCCTCCTCGGCCGTCGGTGCCGCGGACGGAACCGAGGGCGGACCTCGGAGGTCGTCGCGCCGCTCGAGCAGCGATCGTCGCAGCCGCAGCGCCTCGGCGTGCGGCAGGAAGGCCAGCGTCCCTTCCCGGTCGGAGCCGGACGCCACGTCGAACCGGAGCTCGGCCAGCCCGAACAGCCGCGCGAGCAGCGGCTGCACGATGTCGATGCCCTGGAGCCGGTCGATGCGGATGCGTCGCGACCGCCGGACCACGACGCCGGTGTCGATGCGGAGCTCCTCCTCGGTGATCCAGTACTTCGTGCGCAGCCACGACGCCACGCCGTAAACGGCCCCCGCCACCAGGAGGCCGGCCAGCAGCACCGCCACCAGCCCGCGGTCGCGCTGTCCCAGCAGCTGCTGCCACGAGGTGCCCAGGAAGGCCACGAGCAGGAGCGGACCCCGCACCACCGGGGTGAGCGGCGAGAGCCGCCGGTACGTCGCCCGTCGCTCCGCGTCCGTCCGGGGCGCGGCCGGGCGGGTGACCGGACCTGTCACAGCCCGGCGGCCCGGGTCTCGCCGCGGGCCGTGAGGCGGTCGCGCAGCCGCGCCGCCTCGTCCACCGGCAGCCCGGGGACGACCGCGCTGGTGCCCGGGCTGGCGGTGTGCAGCCGCAGGGTGGCAATGCCGGTGAGCTGGTCCACGGGGCCGGCGTGCACGTCGACGTACTGCATCCGGCCGTAGGGCACCACCACGAGCCTGCGGACCAGGGCTCCGCTGGTGATGAGGAGCTCCTCGTCGAGCTCGGCGTAGCCCCAGCGGCGGACGCTCCTCCCCACCAGCCACCATGCTGCGGCCATCGCCACACCGACGGCCAGCAGCCCGAGGACCACCTCGCCAGCGGCGACGTCGGCCATGGCTGCGAGCACGGCGAGCAGACCCACGAGCACCACGGCCGCCGCCCCGAGCATCGCCCGGCGCACGACGGCCAGCCGGGGGGACACCCGGCGCCAGATCACCCCCGGCGGCGTGAAGAGCTCGTCCACGAGCCGAGCCTAGGCGGGCGCCTTCCTAGGATCGCTGGGTGACGACCTCCTCGCCCGCACCCGACCCCGTCGCCGAGCCTGGCGACGCCTCGGTCAGGGAGCTGACCGTCGCGGTCGGGGCGGCCGCTGCCGGCCTCACCGACGACGAGGTGGTCCTCGACCTGGGGCAGCACCACCCCTCCTCCCACGGCGCGCTGCGGCTGCGGCTGCGGCTGGTCGGCGACCGCATCGACGGCTGCACCCCGGAGGTGGGGTTCCTGCACCGGGGCGCCGAGAAGCTCTTCGAGGTGCGCGACTACCGCCAGATCATGGTGCTGTCCAACCGGCACGACTGGCTCAGCGCCTTCGCCAACGAGCTCGGCGTGGTGCTGGCGGTCGAGCGGATGCTCGGTATCGAGGTCCCGGTGCGGGCGGTGTGGCTCCGCACGATGCTCGCCGAGCTCAACCGCGTCCTCCACCACCTGGCCTTCCTCGGTGCCTACCCCGCCGAGCTGGGCCGGCCGCCGGAGGAGGCGGCCGCCGCGCGTGAGCGGGTCCTCGGCGTGATGGAGGAGGCCACCGGTGGCCGGATGCACTTCATGTTCAACCGCGTCGGTGGACTGCGGGAGGACGTGCCGGACCAGTGGCGCGACCACGTCGCCGAGGCGGTCGCCGCCCTCCGGGGTGGCCTGCCGGCGATCGCCGGCCGGGTCCTCGACGACCCGGTCTTCCTGCAGCGCACCCGCGGCGTGGGCGAGCTGCCGCTGCCGGACGTCGCGGCGTACGGCGTCAGCGGGCCCGTCGCCCGGGCCTCCGGGGTGCCCCTGGACCTGCGGGTCGACGAGCCGTACCTGGGCTACCCCGAGCTCGCCGCCGACGGGGTGCTCCACGTCGTGACCCGCACGGAGGGTGACGCGCACGCGCGCTTCGCGGTGCTCCTGGAGGAGGTGGAGGTCAGCCTCGCGCTGGTCGACTCCTGCCTGGAACGGCTGCGCGACCTGCCGACCGGCCCGGTCAACGTGCGGCTGCCGAAGATCGTCAAGGCACCGGAGGGTGCCACCTACGCGTGGACCGAGAGCCCCGGCGGGATCAACGGCTACTACCTGGTCTCACGCGGGGAGAAGACCCCCTGGCGCATGAAGCTGCGCACCCCGGGCTTCAACAACGCGTCCGCCCTGCCCTCTGTCGTCCGTGGCGCCACCGTCGCAGATCTCGTGCCGATCCTGGGCTCGCTGTTCTTCGTCATCGGTGACATCGACAAGTAGCCGCCGTGGAAGACTGCCGCCGTGCCTGAGCCACGCCGGAACACCGCCGTGGTCCTGGCCGGAGGTGTCGGCGCTCGGCTCGGCGACCCGCTGCCCAAGCAGCTCCTCCCGCTCGCCGGCCGACCGGTCATCGAGCACACGATCGCGGCCTTCGACGGCCATCCCGACGTCGACGAGGTCCTCGTGCTCATGGTCCCGGGCCACCTGGAGGCGGTCCGCGAGATCGTGCGGCGCGGCGGCTACCGCAAGGTCCGCGACGTCCTCGAGGGAGGTACGACGCGGAGCGGGAGCACCGCCCGGGCACTGGCGGCCCTGACCGGGCCCACGGGCCCGTGGCCAGGGGCCCGGTCTGCCGCCACCGAGGAGGATGACCGCAAGGTGCTCCTCCACGACGCCGTGAGGCCCCTCGTCTCGGCGCGGATCATCAGCGGCTGCCTCGAGGCGCTCGAGACGCATGCGGCCGTGACCGTGGCGATCGCGTCGTCGGACACCGTGGTGGAGGTGGACCGGCACGACACGATCCGGGCGGTCCCGCCGCGGGCCGCGCTGCGGCGGGTGCAGACCCCGCAAGGATTCCGGCTGTCGGTCATCCAGGACGCCCATGCCCGGGCCGCGCGGGCCGCCCCCGACGCCGGCTTCGAGGCGACCGACGACTGCAGCGTCCTGCTCCGCTACCGCCCGGAGGTGCCGATCCGGGTCGTCGCCGGGGAGGAGCGCAACCTCAAGGTCACCCACCGCACGGACCTGCTCGTGGCCGAGGCCCTGCTCGGGCACTGATCGGGCACTGATCGGCCACTGATCGGCCCCTGATCGGCTCAGTGCCACCCGCCGACCCGCGCGGCCAGGTGATCGACCACGCGAGCGGCCGCGTTGCCGTCCTCCCAGGGGCAGAAGCGCTCCCGGAACGCCCGGCGGGCCGACGAGAACCGGTCCCTGTCGGGCTGGTCGGCCAGGCTGTCCCCCAGTGCCTCGACGAGCTCCTCCGTCGACGTCAGCAGCGGGCCGGGCGCGAGCTCCTCGAGGTCGAGGTAGAACCCGCGCTCGAAGCGCCGGTAGCGCTCGAGGTCGGGCACCAGCAGGGCCATCGGCTTGCCGGTGACGGCGAAGTCGAACATCACCGAGGAGTAGTCGGTCACCAGCACGTCGCAGGCCAGCAGCAGCTCCGCGATGTCGGGGTAGCGGGTGACGTCGAGGACGCGCGGGTGCCGCCGGAGCACGTCGCGCTGCTTGCTCGCGTTGTAGTGCCCGCGCACGAGGACGACCGTCTCCGGCATCGTGCGCGTGAGGAGCGCGGCGTCGAGGTACAGCGGCTTCGCCTCCCGCACGCCTGCGTAGTCGCGCCAGGTGGGGGCGTAGAGGACCACTCTGTCGTCAGGGCCGACGCCCAGGAGCCGACGTACCCGTTCCCTCACCGTGTCCCGCTCGGTGGACAGCAGCACGTCGTTGCGGGGGTATCCGGACTCGAGCACCGGTCCGGGATACCGGAAGGCCGCGGACAGCACCTCGGAGGTGAACGGCCCCGGCGACAGCAGCACGTCCCAGCTGCGTGCCTGCCCCTCCACGGTCCTGCGGTGCGACCAGGTGGCGAGGTCGCCCGGTCCGCGGTCGGCGGCGAGCCGCTTGAGCGGGGTGCCGTGCCAGGTCTGCAGGAGCAGCTGCCCCGGCGGTTTGCGGTAGAACCGCGGAGCAGCGGCGTTCGTGACGTACACCCGAGCGCGCCCGAGCTCCTCGTACCAGTCCCGGGTGTGCCGGACCACCGCGCGACAGCCGTCGGGGACGACGATGCTCGGATCGTCGACGACCCACACCAGGTCGAGCTCGGGCAGCCGGGCGCCGGAGCGACGGGCCAGCTCGGCTCCGATCGGCCCCGGGTTGTCGCCGACGCTGCGCCCGTGGAAGGTCTCCAGCAGCACCGTTCCGATGTCGTGCGGCCGGGAGGGAACGAAGACCGCGCTGGCCCAACGCTGCTGCCGGTAGGCGCTCTCGCCGTCGGCAGCGAGCGGAGCGCCGACCACGACGCCGGCACCGTCGCGGACCGCGACCGGCGTGAGCCCGGCACGTGAGCCCACGAGCTCGGGAGGGTCGTCGAGGACGCGCCGGTTCCACGGCACGGCGACGACGGCGCCGTCGGCTCCCCGCAGCTCGAGGGCGTAGCGGCCCGAGGGCAGGGGCACCCGCGTCCCGAAGTGCTCGGTGGTCGTCCGGAGCGTCACCGTCAGCCGTCCGTCGTCGCCCTGCCTCACCGGAGCCGGCTCGGTGACGCCCTTCGGCCCGCGCAGCAAGGCGCTCGCCAGCCGCGTCGCGCACACACCGCCCACCTCCAGCTCGAGCCCGGTGAGCATGGCGGCGTCGAGCCCGTGGCCGTCGACGGCGTCGGACGCCACGGTGCACGCATGCACCTGTGCCTGGGCCTCCACGGAGACGCGAACCGAGACCTCGGCCGGGCTGCGCGTCGGCGGCCCCGCGATCCTGGCTGCGACCCTGGCCGCGAACCCGGCGTCGGACCGGTCCTCCCAGGTCCGCGCCGCCCAGTGGTTCCACCGCGGGTCCGCAGCGGGCATGACGACGGCGCGTTCCCAGGGGCCGCCAGGGGCCGCCACGTCCACGACCGGGGTCTCGGCCGCGGTCGCGGGGACGGCGTACTCCACGAACGCCGCGCCCTCCACCTCCAGGCCGTCACCGACCCGGCGCACCACCCGCACGCACGAACGCAGCCGGCGGTCCACCTCCTCGACACGCCGCCACTCCTCAGGCACCTCCACGGCGAGGGACGCCGGGGACGCGACGGTCTGCTGAGGCGTGCCGCCCCCGCTCGCCTCGTCGAGGGGGAGCCCCGACGGCGCGTCGACCAGGAGCTCCTGCATGGTCGCGTTGTCGAGCCAGGACCCGTACGCCGCCACGTAGCCGCCCATGCGCGCCGCGGCCGGCAGCCGGGACCGCCGATCCCCGAGCTGCTCGAGCACGGCCCGGGCATGCGGCTGCAGCACCTGGAAGTACGGGTCTCCGCCCGCGACCGCGTCGACGTAGGTCCGGGGAAGCAGCTCTCACGCCAGAGCGACGAGGAAGTCGTCGCGGACGCTCCCCTCGAGCAGCCCGGCGACGTCGGCCAGGGCCGTGAGCCGCTCGCGCAGCGGGTCGGGGCGGTAGCGGCGACGTGTCCGGAGCGGCTGCTCGGCGTCCTCCTCGCCGGCCTCCAGGAGCTGCTCGGGCACGAGGGCGACCGCGGTCGCCTCCACCGTGGCCCGCGCTGCCGCGGCCGCCGCGGCTGCCGCGGTTGCCGCGGCTGCCCATCCTCCGCCGGCGGCGACGGACCGCCAGTGCGTCGCGTCGAACATCCGGTTCGTGAGCCCCACGTCGAGGAGAACGTCGGGGCTCCGGTCCGAGCCCACGACGTCGCTGTCGGTCGATCTGGCCACGCACCACGGCGACTCCTCGGGGCCGCCGACCCCGACGGCGAGCACCACGTCGGCGCCGGACCCGGTGAGCCGGTCCACCAGCCGCTCCAGCGCGCCGGTTCGCAGCCGCTCGTCCGGGCGGAGGAACATCAGCAGGTCGCCCGTGGCCTCGCTGGCAGGATCGACGCCGGGCGGCAGCTGCCTCACCCGGTCGTCGTCGCCGTCTATCGGGCCGACCAGGCCACCGTGCGGCACCAGGACCTCCACCGAGGCGTAGGACTGCTGCAGCACCGCGGCGACGGCTGCCGCGGCGCTGTCCGTGTCCCCGTCGAGCAGCACGGCGCTGACCAGCGCATCCTGCCGTTCCGGCGGACGGGTGGCGGAGGGGCCCCTGCGGCGGTCCGGGTGACGGGTCCTGCGTCGGCGGAGCGCTCGGGCGAGCGCCCTCACCCCGGCATCAGGCGCTGACCGGCCAGGGCGCCGATCGCTCCCGCTCCGCCTCCTCGCGGAGGACGAGCTGTGACTCGAGCTCGGCGACCCGGGTGCGGGCGAGCTCACCGCGGCGCGCCTCCCGGCGCACGCGGTCCTCGGCGGCAGCAGCGCGGCCCTCGGCGCGCCGCAGCGAGGTCCGGAGCTCGTTGACCTCATGGTCACGTGCGGCCAGGCGTTGGGTCATCGTCGCGAGGAAGGCCCGGTGCTCCTCCGAGCGGGCGGCGAGCAGCCTCTGGAACGACTGCGCCTGCTGCGCGCGGTCACGGGCGTGGGCGTGCCGCTCCTGCCGGAGCTCGGTGCGCGCGATGCGCAGCGCCGCCCAACCGAGCAGCGGACCCACGCCCGCCGCGACCGCCAGGAGCGGCGTCGAACCCGTCGCGAGGGCGGCTGTGCCGACGACCGTGCCGATCAGGAGCAGTCCCGCAGCCACGGTGGCGCGGACGCTGCGCCGGCGGCGGCGGGACGGGGAGCGGCTCATGGCCCGAGACTACGGTTGCTCGTCGTCGCCCTTGATCCGACACGCGCGCTCGGTCAGCAGCGCACCGACGACACTCAGCGCCGCCCCAGCGGCGGCGGCCAGGCTGAGCCAGATGCGCTCCGAGGCGAGCTCCGCGCTGATGCCCACCCAGGTCAAGGCGTAGCCGAGGTAGCCCCCGGCCATCAAGGCCCCCACGAACGCGCAGGACTTCGCCAGGACGAGGCGGTTGACCGCCTCGTGCGGCCGGAGCCGCTGCCGTCCCTGCTGCAGGGCACGGTGCGTCGCGCGTGCCATCACCAGCAGGATCGCCGCGACCAGGTAGAGCGCCAACACCTGGAGCCAGGTGACACGCGGGGCCGTGAGGTCGAGTGCCGCGGTCACCGGACGCACCGCCCATCCCGCGACCAGACCGACCATCGCGAGTCCGGTCAACAGCCCCGGTCCGGTCGTTCGCAACCTGCCCGGGTCAGGCCCCTCGGGCGCCCGGGTGCCGTCGGTCACCGGCTCAGTTCAGCTCGAGCTGGAGGTCGTCCCGCCGGGTCACGCCCTGGTCCTCCAGCTTCGCGAGGAGCTCCGTCACCGGGCCGACACCCGGGATCTCGGCTTCAGGCTCGACGTCGGCCCACGGCGCCAGCACGAACGCCCGCTCGTGAGCCCGCGGGTGCGGCAGCGTCAGCGTCTCCTCGGAGGCACGACGCTCGCCGACGACGATGAGGTCCACGTCGAGAGGACGTGGCGCGTTGCGCACCTCGGAGGGCTGCCGGCCGAAGGCGGACTCGATCGCCAGGGCCCGGTCCAGCAGCATCCGGGCCGGCAGGGTGGTGTCGAGCAGCACGACCGCGTTGAGGTAGGGCCCCGAGCCGTCGGGCGAGTCCAGCGGCTCGGTCTCGTAGACCGGTGAGACCTCGGTGACCCACACCTGCGGGGTGTCGGCGAGGGAGTGCACCGCCCCCTGCAGCTTCGACAGCCGGTCGCCCAGGTTCGATCCCAGCGCGATGACGCAGCGCCGGATCGGGCGCATCTCGCCGGTCAGGGTGTCTGCGTCGACGATGTTCGGGTTAGGGGTCTCGGTCATGCTGGGTCCTCCCGGCGGGGTGGGCGGAGACAACAGCGTCGCGGGGTGCTCATGGACGGCTCCGGGTGATCGTGAGGGCGACGTCCCCGAAGACCGCCGGGATCGGCGCCTCGGGCTTGTGGACGGTCACCTCGGTCCAGGCGACGCGCTGGTCGGCGAGACAGATCGTGGCGATGCGCTCCGCGAGCCGCTCGATCAGGTCGACCGGGTCGTTGGCCACGGCCTCCTTGACCCGGGTGACGAGACCGCCGTAGTCCACGGTGTCCGCAAGGTCGTCGCTGCGCGCCGCGACCCGGGTGTCCAGGGCCAGCACCAGGTCGACGCGGAAGGTCTGCCCCTCACGCCTCTCGACGTCGAACACCCCGTGGTGCCCGACGACCTCGATCCCGGTCACAGCCAAGCGGTCCGTGACTGCGGGGGGTGCTGACTCGCTCATCGGTGCGACCCTACCGGCGGGCACGGGTGCCACGACATCACCGGTCAGAACGGCTCGACGCCCGCCTTGGCCGCCCCCCAGCGCGCGACCACACGCACCGCGTCGGCAGCGGCCCGGACCGCGTGGACACGCACGCACCAGGCGCCCCGGTCGGCTGCGAGCGCCACGGTCGCGGTGGTCGCGTCGTCCCGCTCCGCCGGGGGCCGCAGCTCCTCCTCAGCGGCCAGCAGGGTGCCCAGGAAGCGCTTGCGGCTGGTCGCGACCAGCAGCGGCCGGCCGAGGTCGGCCAACCGGTGCATGCGCGCCAGGAGCTCCCAGTTCTGGTCACCCGTCTTGGCGAAGCCGATGCCCGGGTCCAGGGCGACCCGGCCCGGTTCGACGCCGGCCTTCGCCGCCGCCTCGAGTCGGCCGCAGAGGTCCTGGGCCACGTCGGCCACCACGTCGTCGTACGCCGTGCGCTGCTGCATCGTCGCGGAGTGACCACGCCAGTGCATGAGCACGCAGGGGACCCCGAGCGCCGCCACCGTGGGCAGCATCGCCGGGTCGGCGCGGCCGCCGCTGACGTCGTTCACCAGCACCGCGCCGGCCTCGACCGCCGCATGCGCCACGGACGCGCGCATGGTGTCGACGCTCACCATGAGCCCCTCGGCCGCCAGCGCCGCCACCACGGGCAGCACCCGCTCCCGCTCCTCCCGCTCGGTCGGCCGCTCCGCCCCCGGCCGGGTGGACTCCCCGCCCACGTCGACGAGGTCCGCACCGTCGGCCGCGAGCCGGCGGCCGTGCCCGACCGCCCGCTCCCGGTCGAGGAACCGCCCCCCGTCGCTGAACGAGTCCGGCGTGACGTTGAGCACGCCCATCACCAGGCAGCGGTCGGGCATGGGGAGCCCCTCGACGTACCGGAGGGGTCGTGACATCAGCGCGTGCCGTGCATGATGAGGCTCATCGCCTCCTGCCGGGTGGCGGCGTTGTGCATGCTGCCGCGGATCGCCGACGTGATCGTCCGCGCCCCGGGCTTCTTGACCCCCCGCATCGTCATGCACAGGTGCTCGGCCTCGAGCACCACCATCACACCCTGCGCCTGCAGGATCTCGGTCAGCGAGTCGGCGATCTGCGTGGTCAGCCGTTCCTGCACCTGCGGCCGGCGGGCGTAGACGTCGACGAGCCGGGCCAGCTTGCTGAGACCGGTGATCCGACCGGTGTCGTTGGGGATGTAGCCGACGTGGGCGACGCCGGTGAACGGCACGAGGTGGTGCTCGCACATCGACCAGAACTCGATGTCGCGCACCAGCACCATCTCCTGGTGCCCGAGCTCGAAGGTCGTCGTCAGCACGTCCTCCGCGCGCGAGCGCATGCCGAGGACCAGCTCCTCGAAGGAGCGGGCCACCCGTTCGGGGGTGTCACGCAGCCCGTCGCGCTCGGGGTCCTCCCCCATCGCCACCAGCAGCTCGCGCACGGCCGCTCTCGCGCGTGCATGGTCGAACGGCGGCACCCGGTCGTACGACGGTGCGCCGACCGGGTCAATCACGTGTCCCGGCCCAGTGGCGGCGTGCCGTGGATGTCGCCTCCCGAGGAGGGAGGCGTGATGATCGTGGTGCCGTGGGACTCCGGCACCGTTCCGTTGCGGGCCGCGGCAGGCACCTCGACCGGCGGGATCGGCGACGGCTCGCGCGACGGCGACCCCGTCCACGCCGGGCGCACAGGCCGGCGGCGCAGCGGGGTGAAGACCTGCGCGACCTGCTCCTTGTCGAGCGTCTCCTTCTCGAGCAGCGACCGCACCAGCTCGTCGAGCACGTCGCGGTTCTCCACCAGGATGTCAAAGGCCTCCTGGTGGGCGTTGGTGAGCAGCTTCTTGGTCTCCTCGTCGACGACCGCGGCGACGTCCTCGGAGTAGTCCCGGGTGTGCCCGAGGTCCCGGCCGAGGAACGGCTCGGAGTTGGCCTCGCCGAGCTTGATCGCGCCGAGCCGCTCGGTCATCCCGTACTGGGTGACCATCGCCCGCGCCAGCGAGGTGGCCTTGTCGATGTCGTTGCCGGCGCCGGTGGTCGGGTCGTGGAAGACCATCTCCTCCGCCGCCCGGCCGCCCAGCATGTAGGCGAGCTTGTCGAGCATCTCCGAGCGCGTCTGGGAGTACTTGTCCTCGTCGGGCAGCACCATCGTGTAGCCCAGCGCCCGTCCCCGCGGCAGGATCGTCACCTTGTGCACCGGGTCGGTGCCGGGCAGCGCCGCCGCCACCAGCGCGTGGCCGCCCTCGTGGTAGGCGGTGATGAGCTTCTCCTTCTCGCTCATCAGGCGGGAGCGGCGCTGGGGGCCGGCGATGACCCGGTCGATCGCCTCGTCGAGCATCGCGTTGTCGATGAGCTTGTGGTTCTGCCGGGCGGTGAGCAGCGCCGCCTCGTTGAGCACGTTCGCCAGGTCCGCACCCGTGAAGCCGGGCGTCCGACGGGCCACCGACAGCAGGTCGATGCTCGGCCCCATCGGCTTGCCGCGCGCGTGCACCTGCAGGATCTTGTGGCGGCCGGCCAGGTCGGGGGCGTCGACCTGGATCTGCCGGTCGAAGCGGCCCGGCCGCAGCAGGGCCGGGTCGAGGATGTCGGGCCGGTTGGTCGCGGCGATGAGGATGACCCCGCCCCGCACGTCGAAGCCGTCCATCTCCACCAGCAGCTGGTTGAGGGTCTGCTCCCGCTCGTCGTGGCCGCCGCCCATGCCGGCGCCGCGGTGGCGGCCGACGGCGTCGATCTCGTCGATGAAGACGATCGCCGGCGCGTTCTCCTTCGCCTGCTCGAACAGGTCGCGCACCCGAGAGGCGCCGACACCGACGAACATCTCCACGAAGTCCGATCCGGAGATCGAGTAGAACGGCACGCCGGCCTCACCGGCGACGGCGCGCGCCAGCAGCGTCTTGCCGGTGCCGGGCGGACCGTAGAGGAGCACGCCCTTGGGGATCTTGGCCCCGACGGCCTGGAACTTCGCGGGCTCCTGGAGGAACTCCTTGATCTCGCCGAGCTCCTCGATCGCCTCCTGGACCCCGGCGACGTCCGCGAAGGTCGTCTTCGGCATGTCCTTGCTGATGAGCTTGGCCTTGGACTTCGCGAACTGCATGACCCGTCCACCGCCGCCCTGCACCTGGTTCATCAGGAAGAGGAACAGCAGGATGATCAGCACGAAGGGCAGGAACGTGGCGAGGATCTGGCCGAGCAGACTGGGCTGGGGGTTCTCGGAGTTGTAGTTCTCGATGTCCCCGGCCTCGACCTGCTCCTGCGTCGAGGCGATCAGCCCCTCCTGCTCGCCGTCGACCCAGTGGGCGAGCACCTTGCGGCCGTCGCCGTCGAGCGTGGCGCGGATCTCCTGGTCACCGTCGATGAAGGAGATCGTCTCGACCTCGCCGGAGGTGATGAACTCGTTCATGTCGGAGGTGTCGACCTCGTCGTACCCGCCGTTGGGCGCGAGGTACTGCAACGCGATGAGCACGCCGACCACGGCGACGACGATCCAGAACCAAGGACCGCGGAAGATACGCTTCACGTCCATGTGCCGGGGCGGTGCCCCGCCTCCTACCAGGCGACGACTCAAGGCTTACGACGGTACACGGCGCCCGTGCACGAGCCGAAGGTCGCCCGCGTCTGGCGCAGGCGGGTCGGGGCCTGGCTGGGCTGGGCTGGGTTGCGCTGGCCGGGCTGGGCTCAGGAGTACACGGCGGGTGCGAGGGTGCCGATGCACCGGAGGTTGCGGTAGCGCTCGGCGAAGTCGAGGCCGTAGCCGACCACGAAGTCGTTGGGGATGTCGAAGCCGACGTACTTCACGTCGATCGTCATCTGCAGGGCGTCCGGCTTGCGCAGGAGCGTGCAGATCTCCACCGAGGCGGGCCCTCGGGAGTTGAGGTTGGAGACCAGCCAGGACAGCGTCAGCCCGGTGTCGATGATGTCCTCGACGATGAGCACGTGCCGACCGCTGATGTCGGCGTCCAGGTCCTTGAGGATGCGCACCACGCCGGACGACTTCGTGCCCGAGCCGTAGGAGGAGACCGCCATCCAGTCCATCTCCGCGTGCCGGGTGAACGTGCGGGCGAGGTCGGCCATCACCATCACCGCGCCCTTGAGCACCCCGACCAGCAGCAGGTCCTTGCCCTCGTAGTCGCGCTGCACCGCGTCGGCGAGCTCGGTCAGCCGCGCCCGGATGTCCTCCTCGGTGTAGAGCACCTCGAGCAGGTCCCCTGCCACGTCCTCCGCGTCCACGCGCGTCAGCCTGCCACAGGGCCCGGACCGACGATGAGCGTGTCCCCGGCGCGACGGGCCACCCGGTGTCCCGGCAGCTGCACCATGCGCTGCCCGCGCCAGGCGGTCACCAGCTCCTCGACCGCAAGCACGTGCACCCGGAACAGCTCGTCGGAGGGAGAGCCGGCGGCCAGGGCCGCCCGGTGCAGCACGCGCCGCCGGATGGCGGGGTCGAGCGCCTCGAGCACCGACACCTGCACCGTGACCGGGACCTGCCCCGACACCGTGTCCTGGTCGTCGACCGTTCGCACGGCCTCGTCGTACGCCGCGTCGGTGATCCGGTCGAGGGCCACGAGGTCCTCCTGGAGCATGTCCGCGGTGCGGGCCAGCGCCGCGGTCACGCCCGGCCCCAGCTCCGTCTCCAGGGTCGGGAGCACCCGGTGCCGGACCCGGGCACGGGTGAAGCGCCCGTCCTCGTTGTGCGGGTCGTCCCAGGCAGCAAGGCCCTGAGCGTGGCACGCCCGCACGGTCTGCTCGCGGCGGACGTCGAGCAGCGGCCGGTGGAACGGCGGGAAGGACCTGCGCATCCCGGCGATCGAGCGGCCCCCCGACCCGCGGGCCAGCCCGAGCAGCACCGTCTCCGCCTGGTCGTCGAGCGTGTGCCCGAGCAGGACGACCCGGCTGTCGACCCGGTTGGCGACCTCCTCGAGGACGGCGTACCTCGCCTCGCGGGCCGCAGCCTCCGGCCCCTGACCCACCGCCTGGACCCGCACCCGGGCGGTCAGCGTCTCGTCGACCCCGAGCCCGGCGAGCTGCTCGACGACGGTCGCGGCACGTTCCGCGGACCCCTCCTGCAGCGCGTGGTCCACGGTCGCGCCCACGACCGGGCGACCGGTGCCGCGGCACTCGAAGACGGTGGCGGCCGCCAGTGCGAGGGAGTCGGCGCCGCCCGAGCAGGCGACCACGACGGGCCCTGTCCCGTCCGCGGCGGCCAGGCAGCGGCGTACGGCGAGCCGCACGGCCGCCACCGCGGGGTCGGGGCCCATCCCGTCGCTCCTCGGGTGCTGCTCGGGGGTGCCGGTCAGCCGTGCACCCGGCGTACCCACGCGGCCGGGTCGCCGATCTCGTCCTTGGAGGGCAGGTGCGCGGGCTCGACCCACACCTTGTTGAAGCCCTCCATGCCGACCTGTCCGACGACGTGGCGGACGAAGGCGGCGCCGTTGCGGTACTGCGCCATCTTGGCGTCGAGCCCCAGGGCGCGGCGCAGCAGCCGGTCGAGCGACCCGCTGCCCTGGCGGCGCTTGTTGAACTTGCGACGGATGTCGTCCACCGTCGGGATGACCTCGGGGCCGACCCCGTCCATGACGACGTCGGCGTGGCCCTCGAGGAGCGACATCACGCCGGTGACCCGGTCGATGACCTCGCGCTGCGCGGGTGAGGCGAACAGCTCGATGAGGCTGGTGTCGGTGCGGCCGCTCACCAGGTCACCCAGGCGCCGGAATCCCTCGGCGAGGGTGGCCGCGAGCTTGGCCGGGTCGACGTCGACCCCGTCGACGAGCGCGTCGACCTGTGACTGCAGGTGCTCGCGCAGCCACGGCACCGCCGTGAACTGGACGCGGTGGGTCTCCTCGTGGAGGCAGACCCAGAGTCGGAAGTCGGTGGGGTCGGCCTCGATCTCACGCTCGGCGTGGACGATGTTGGGCGCGACCAGCAGCAGGCGTCCCAGCTCCCCCGACCCGGTGTGGAAGGGGTCGAACTGTCCCAGGACCTTGCCGCCCAGGAACCCCAGCAGGGCGCCCACCTCGAGGCCCGTCACGCGCGAGCCGACCAGGTCGGTGAGGCCGTTGGTGACGGCCCCGCGCCGCTGCTGCAGCTTGTCCACGACCGGCCCGATGACGGTGGCGAAGGCGTCGGCGTTGGCCTGGATCCACCCCGGCCGGTCGACCACGAGCACCGGGGCGGTGCCGGCCTGCGCGACCAGACCGGTGAACTCCCGGACGAGCGGGGTGGACCGCTCGGCCCCGGCGCGCAGCTCGGCCACGACCGTGTCCGCCTCGTCGCGGGAGACGACCGGTCCGGGGCCGGCGATCCGTGTCGCCGTCGACACGGCCAGTCCCCAGTCGATCATCTGCCCAGTCATGGGAGTGAGCCTACGCAGCCCTCAAGCCGGGTCAGCGACGGCGGCAGGCGCAGCCGGCGAGCGCCGCGGCGATCTCGTCCAGCCGCGTCCGGGTGAACGTCGTGTGCTGCACCTTCACCCGGTCGGCGACGGCCAGGAACGTCATCACCGACCCGTCCCGCCCGGCCACGACGCCGGCGAGTCCGTGCACCCCGGTCAGGGTGCCGGTCTTGGCCCGCACCCGGCCCAGCCCGGCGTCGGACCGCTGCAGGAAGCGGTACGCCAGCGACCCGTTGAAGCCGGCCACCGGCAGCCCCTCGACCAGCCCCCGCAGCGTCGGTCGACCAGGGTCGAGGGCGGTCGCCAGCGCGTCGATGATGGCCCGTGTCGGGAGCCGGTTGCCCCGGGACAAGCCGCTGCCGTCCTCGATGACCGCCCCCCGCATCGGGACGCCGAGCCGCTGCAGCACCGCGCGCACGGCCCGGGCGCCTCCTGCGAACGAGCCGGGTCGGCCCTCGGCGAGGCCGACGTGGCGGGCGAGCACCTCGGCTCCCTCGTTGTCGCTGACCTCGACGACGTGCTGGACCACCTCGACCAGCTCGGCGCCGCTGACCGACGCCAGCGGCTCGGTCGACGTCCGCGCGGCCGTCTGGGCCGGGGCGCCGAGGACCCTGATGCCCTGTCGCCGGAGCAGCCCGGCGAAGTCCGCGGCGGCGGCCGCGGCCGGGTCCGGCACCCGTTCCACGACACCTGGACCCTCGCGACCCTGGTCGACCCAGAGCGCGGTGATCGGGCTGACCACGTCGTCGGGGAGGTAGTCGGGCTCCCAGTCAGGGTTGGCGGCCGGTCCGCTGAACAGAGTCACGTCGTAGCCGAGCCGCACCCGGGTGCGGTCGCGTGCCTTCAGTGCCTCGGCGGTCTGACGGGCCAGGGTGGTGAGGTCAGCCCCGCCGGCCACCGGCGGCTCGTCGTCCGGGGAGATCCGGGTGACCAGCATCGGGTCGCCGCCTCCCACCAGCACGATGCGGGGGCCGCTGCGGACGACCGAGGTGGTGAACCGGTGCTCCGGTCCGAGCGCCTCGAGGGCGGCGAGGCCGGTGAGGATCTTCAGGGTGGAGGCCGGGATCACCTTCCTCGGTCCCTCGGCGTACACCGGCCGGCCGTCGGGCCCGGCCACGGAGACGCTGACCCGTCTGCCGAGCCGGCCGGCCGAGGGGAGGGCGGCGAGGGCTCGGCGTACGGCGGCCGGGTCGAGCCGGCCGCCGGTCAGGTCCTCCGCGACCGGCCGCGCCGCAGCCGGACTGGGCAGGTCCAGCCCCTCGGGCGGCGCCACCGCGGCGGGGTCGGTGCGCGGGTCGGGGGCGGCGATCCCCCAGCGCTGCCCGAGGTCGAGCACATGGGCAACGGCGGCGAACGCCAGCAGCAGCACCACGAGACCGACGCCGAGCGGGGTAAGGGCGCGGGTGACCCGGGAACGACCGCGGGATCGGTCACCTTCGGTCATCCCGGACCCCCCGGGGCTCGGTTGGCGTGCGGATCGTGCGGGAGACTAGCCGAACGGCAGTGGTGAACCGAGCGAAGCGGAGACAGCAGTGGAGTTCGACGTACTGGTGGAGATCCCCAAGGGTCAGCGCAACAAGTACGAGGTGGACCACGTCAGCGGGCGCATCCGACTCGACCGGACGCTGTTCACCTCGACGCAGTATCCCGCGGACTACGGCTACATCGAGAACACCCTCGGTCTGGACGGGGACCCGCTCGACGCGCTGGTGCTGCTGCAGGAGCCGACCTTCCCCGGGTGCCTCATCAAGTGCCGTGCCATCGGCATGTTCCGGATGACCGACGAGGCCGGCGGCGACGACAAGGTGCTCTGCGTGCCGGCGACCGACCCCCGGCTGGAGCACCTGCGCGACATCCACGACGTGTCCCACTTCGACCAGCTGGAGATCCAGCACTTCTTCGAGGTCTACAAGGACCTGGAGCCGGGCAAGTCCGTCGAGGGGGCGAACTGGGTCGGCCGCTCGGAGGCGGAGGCCGAGGTCAACGCGTCGTTCGACCGCTACCGCAAGACCCCCGGCGACCACGTCGGCCACGAGCCCGAACCCAAGCGCTGACCGACCCACCCCCCGCCGAGTCGGCGCTTGTGCACGCGCAAACCCCGCCGAGTCGGCGCTCG
>CADCUI010000073.1 GCA_902805845.1 uncultured Nocardioidaceae bacterium | reverse complement strand
TCGAGATCCTCCACGAGGTCCACGACGTCGTCGGTCTCAAGCTCCTGCACCGCGAGGGCGAGCTGGCCCGGGGTCAGGCCGTCGATGACCTCCTCGCGCAGCGATTCGTCCAGCTCGGACAGGATGTCCCCGTCCACGCCGCCCTTCCACAGCGCGAGAAGCGCGCGACGCTGCCCCGGCCCGATCTGCTCCAGAAGGTCGGCGATGTCGGCCGCGTGCAGCGGGTCGAGGATGGCGTCGAGCTGGGCGGCGTCCCTAGCCTCCACGGCCTCGATCGCCTCCTCCACGAGGCGCGGGTCGAGGCCGAACTCGTCGTCCTCATCCTCCTCGGGCCGGGGGATTTCGGATCGGTCGTCCATTCTCCCCTCCCCTGCTTCGCTCGGGCGGACCATACGGGTTTTCCGACCGGGGGCAACCAAGGGCGGGCGGTTTGCAGCGCCTCGATCCACCCTCTAGTGTGGCGGGCATGAGCATCCTTCTGCTGGGCCAGACCCTCGCCTTCACCGCGGACCCTTTCCTTCATCCCTGGGAGGACTGCGTCGCGCATCATGCCAGGGGCGGCGTCCTGATCGAGGGCGGGCGCATCGCCGCGGTCGGTGACGGGGCGACGCTGGAACAGGACAATCCCGCCGCCGAGGTCTGGGACTACGGAAGCGACCTGATCCTGCCGGGCTTCGTCGACGCCCACATGCACTACCCCCAGACCGGCATCGTCGCGTCCTGGGGCAAGCGCCTGATCGACTGGCTGAACACCTACACCTTCCCGGAGGAGATGCGGCTCAGTGACCCTGCTTACGCGCGCGAGGTCGCCGACTGGACGCTGGACCTGGCGCTCCTGCACGGGACGACGACGCTGTGCTCCTTCTGCACGATCCACGAAGGCGGCGTGGACGCCTTCTTCGAAGCGGCGGCGGCACGGGGGATGCGGGTGGCCGCGGGGCGGACCTGCATGGACCGCGACACGGCGCCCCCAGGGCTGCGCGACAGCGCGCAGGCGTACTCGAGCGAGCAGCGCGAGGCGGTAGGGGCGAAGGACGCCGCCACGGTCGTGCTGATGCGCGACGCGCCCGGCGGGGTGGAGTGCTACCTGATGCGGCGGCGCCCCTCGATGGCCTTCGCGGCAGGCATGTACGTCTTTCCCGGCGGTGGAGTCGACCTTCGAGACACCGGGGATGTCGCCTGGGTCGGGCCGTCGGCGGCTGAGTGGGGCGAACGGCTGTCGTGTGCGCCCGAGCCGGCGCAGGCGCTGGTCTGCGCCGCGGTGCGGGAGACGTTCGAGGAGGCCGGTGTGCTGCTGGCCGGGACGGACGGCGACTCGGTGGTCGATGTGGCCGGTGCCGACTGGGAGGCCGACCGGGCTGCCTTGGCGCAGGGGTCCTCGTCCCTGCACGACGTGCTCGAGCGGCGGGGACTGAGCGTGCGCAGCGACCTGCTGGCTGCGTGGACGCACTGGATCACGCCGGCATTCGAGCCCCGCCGCTACGACACCCGGTTTTTCGTCGCGGCACTGCCGGAGGGCCAGCGGGCGCGCGACGTCTCCACCGAGTCCGACCTGGTGGCGTGGATGGCGCCGGCCGACGCGCTGGCCGGGGAGGTGGCGTTGATGCCGCCGACCCGGGTGACGCTCACCGAGCTGGCACAGCGGCGCAGCGTCGCCGAGGTGCTGCAAGCGGCGCAGACCCGGCGGATCGCCGCGATCGAGCCACGTGCCGTGCGTGACGGCGAGGCGTGGTGGCTCGAGGTGGACCTTCCATGAGCTCGCCGTGGGTCGGCGGAGAGGTGACCGCCCGCGCCGCCTGTGTGCTCGCCCCGAATGCCGGTCCGATGACCCTGGACGGCACGAACACCTGGGTGCTGCGCGAGCCGGGTGCGTCGGAGTCGGTCGTCGTCGACCCGGGACCGCTGCACGAGGCGCACCTGCAGGCGGTTCTCGAGCGGGCCGGGCCGATCTCGGTCGTGCTGCTCACCCACGGCCACGCCGACCACTCCGCGGGCGCCGTGCGGCTGGCCCAGCTCGCCGGCTGTGGGGTGCGGGCGCTCGACCCCGCCCACCGGCTCGGCGGCGAAGGCCTCGGCGCGGGGGACCGAGTCCTGGCCGGCGGCTTGGAGCTCGAGGTGGTGGCCACTCCCGGTCACACTCGCGACTCGCTGTCGTTCCTGCTGCCTGCCGAGCATGCGGTGCTGACCGGCGACACGGTGCTCGGCCGAGGCACGAGCGTGGTCGCTCACCCCGACGGCGAGCTCGGGGCGTACCTCGGGTCGCTGCACCGGCTTCGCGCGCTCGCCGAGGAGACCGGGCTGACCAGAGTGCTGCCCGGACACGGGCCGGTGCTCGAGGACGCGGTCGGCGTGCTCGACGGCTACCTGCGGCACCGCGCCGACCGGTTGGCGCAGGTCCGCGACGCCGTCGCCGACGGCGCCCGTACACCGGCCGAGGTGGTGGCTCGGGTGTACGCCGACGTGGACCGCGTGCTCTGGCCGGCTGCGGAGCTGTCTGTCGCCGCTCAGCTGGCGTACCTGAGCCAGCAGGGCTAGCTCAGCGAGAGCGCCGCTGCAGCCGCTCGAGGTCGATCAGCACCACCGACCGCGGCTCGAGCCGCAGCCAGCCGCGCATCGCGAAGTCGGCGAGCGCCTTGTTGACCGTCTCCCGGGAGGCGCCGACCAGCTGAGCCAGCTCCTCCTGGGTGAGGTCGTGATGGACGTGCACACCGTCGTCGGCGGTGCGACCGAACCGGGTCGACAGGTCCAGCAGCGCCTTGGCCACGCGTCCGGGTACGTCGGAGAAGACCAGGTCGGCCACCACGTCGTTGGTGCGCCTCAGCCGCGCCGCGAGCTGGTGGAGCAGGCCGTGTGCCACGCTCGGTCGGTCGGTCAGCCAGCTGAGCAGCTCGTCGTGTCCCAGGGTGCGAAGGGCACCGTCGGTGACGGCCGTGGCGGTCGCTGAGCGCGGACCGGGGTCGAACAGGGACAGCTCGCCGAACATCTGCCCGGGTCCGAGAATCGCCAGCAGGTTCTCGCGCCCGTCCGGTGACGTGCGGCCGAGCTTCACCTTGCCGTCGGTCATCACATACAGGCGGTCACCGGTGTCGCCCTCGCGAAACAGCACCTCCCCCCGCCGGAACCGGGTCTCGTTCAGCGACGAACCGAGGGAAGTGGCCGCCTCGTCGTCCAGCCCCGAGAACAGCGGGGTCTGGCGGAGCACGTCGATGTCCACTGGAAGCCTCCTTGCCCGCCTGAGCAGGCTTGCGCAGCCGTCTCCACGAGGGTCGCCCCGTGTCGTGCGTCACAGTCTGTCGCATGCGGGCTGCCGGTGCGGGCTGCGCCGTGCTGTCACCCTGGAAGCGGCCGGAGCGAGCCGTACGCTGGCGGCGTGCCGACCTCCGGAGCTGCGCCGGTGAAGCCGCCGACAACCCCGCCGACAACGCTGGTGCGGCAAGCGCGCAAGATCAACCGTGTCCTGGGCGACACCTATCCCGACGCGCGCTGCGAGCTCGACTTCGACAACGCCTTCCAGCTGCTCGTGGTGACGGTCTTGTCGGCGCAGACGACCGACCGTCGGGTCAACTCGGTGCGGCCGGCTCTGTTCGCCGCATACCCCGACGCGGCCGCGCTGGCCGGCGCCGATCGCGCCGCGCTGGAGTCCCTGATCCAGCCGACCGGCTTCTTCCGCGTCAAGGCCGACACGATCACCCGACTCGCGCAAGACCTCGTCGAGCGGTTCCACGGTGAGGTGCCTCCACGCCTCGCCGACCTGGTGACCCTTCCCGGTGTCGGGCGCAAGACGGCGAACGTCGTGCTCAGCGACGCTTTCGGCATTCCGGGGATCACCGTTGACACCCACTTCGGTCGGCTCGCCCGGCGCTTCGGCTGGACCGAGCAGGGTGATCCGGTCAAGGTCGAGCAGGAGGTCGGGGCGCTCTTCGCACGCCGTGACTGGAACCTGCTCAACCACCGGCTGATCTGGCACGGGCGGCGCTGCTGCCACGCCCGCCGCCCCGCCTGCGGAGTCTGCCCGGTGGCCCGCTGGTGCCCGTCGTACGGCGAGGGGCCGACGGACCCGGCAGTCGCGGCCAAGCTGGTGAAGACCGAGGGCCGGGCGTGAGCTCACGCCCGCAGTGGCTTCAGCCGCTCGTGGACGCGCTGGCGACTCAGACTCCCGAGCAGCTCTTCGGGCTGCCCGAGCCGCCGGCGGATGCCCGTCGGTCCGCCGTCCTGATGCTGTTCGGCGACGGTCCCGACCTGCTGCTCACCGAGCGGTCGTCGAACCTGCGTTCCCATGCCGGACAGCTCTCCTTCCCCGGTGGCTCGGCCGACCCCGACGACGCCGACCCCGTCGCGACTGCCCTGCGCGAGGCCGATGAGGAGGTGGGCCTCGACCGGGACTCGGTCGACGTCCTGGGCTCCCTGGCCCCACTGTGGCTGCCGCCGAGCAACCATGCGGTCACCACGGTGGTGGGCTGGTGGAAGCAGCCGGGACCGCTGGGCCCGCTCGATCCGGCGGAGGTGGCCAGCGTGCTGCGCGTACCGCTCAGTACGTTGCTCGACCCGGCCTGCCGCTACACGGCTCGCCATCCCCTGGGGTATCGCGGCCCGGCCTTCGCGCTCCCGGGTGGGTTGGTGCTGTGGGGGTTCACCGC
>CADCUI010000072.1 GCA_902805845.1 uncultured Nocardioidaceae bacterium | reverse complement strand
GCACCTGCGGCAGGCGCTGCAGGCCGACAGGGACTACGTGCCCGCGCTGGCGAGCCGGGCGCGGCTGGCGGTCGCCCGCGGCGAGCCTCGCGAGGCCGTCACCCTCTGGCAGCGGGTGGTCCTCCGGCTGCCGCTGCCCGAGTACCTCACCGAGCTGGGCGAGCTCCACCTCGCGCTCGGCCAGCCGCAGCGGGCTCGTCAGCAGTTCGGCGTGGTGGCGAAGACCAACGAGCTCTTCTCGGCCAGCGGAGTGAACACCGACCTGGAGTCGGCGTTGTTCGAGGCCGACCACGGCTCGGTGTCGACCGCGCTGACCGATGCCCGCGCCGAGTGGGAGCGTCGCCAGAGCGTCCACGTCGCCGACGTGCTGGCGTGGGCCCTCCACCGGTCCGGGCGGGACCGGGAGGCGCTGGGCTACGCGCGGCTGGCCACCCGCCTCGGGACTCCCGACGCCCGGTTCTGGCTGCACCGCGGCCACATCGAGGCCGCGCTCGGCCTGACCGGGCCGGCACGCACGCACCTGCGTCGGGGGTTGGCCAGCGATCCCGGCCACTCGCCCTGGCAGGCCGGCGCGGCGAAGGCGCTCCTCCGCGACCTGGAGGGGCAGGAATGACGCGACACCTCCTGCGCGTCGCGGCCGCCCTCATGATGCTGCTGGGGACGCTCCTGCTGTCGGCGGCTCCGGCGTCGGCCCATCCGCTGGGCAACTTCACCGTCAATCGCTACACCGGTGTGCTGGTGTCCGCCGAGGGGGTGCTGCTCGACCACGTCATCGACATGGCCGAGATCCCGACCGCGCAGCTGGGCGACCGCGCCAGGGACCTGCCGGCGCTCGGGTCGCAGCTCTGCGAGGACGCGACCGACGGTCTGCGGGTCACAGTCGGCGGGGACCGCCTCGCGCTGACCGTCGTCACCGCCAAGGCCTCCAGCCAGGAGGGGCAGGGTGGGCTCCCGGTCACGCGGATCACCTGCCGGCTCTCCGGTGAGGCCGAGATCGAGCAGCCGGGCACAGCGGTGCAGCTGGTGGACCGGGCAGCAACGGGTCAGGTCGGCTGGCAGGAGATCACCGCGGTCGGCGACGAGATGACGCTGACCTCGACCTCGGTCCCGGCGGAGAGCACGAGCGACCGGCTGACCGCCTATCCCGAGGACCTGCTGTCGTCACCTCCCCGGGTGACCTCCGCGGAGCTGGTGGTGAACCCTGGCGGCCAGGCCGCCACGCTGCCCGGTGTCACCGAGCCGCAGCCGACGGCCGGCGGCGGCTCCTTCCTGCGGCAGGCGACGCAGCTGATGACCGACGGAGGGGCGGCTGCGGCTGTCCTCGCCGTCGCCCTTGCCCTCGCCCTCGGCGCCGGCCACGCGCTGGCCCCGGGGCACGGCAAGACCGTCATGGCGTTCTACCTGAGCCAGCGCGACGGTTCCCCCGTCAGGTCCGCCGTCGCCGTGGGGGCGACGGTGACAGCAGCACACACCGGCTCTGTCCTCGTGCTCGGGGTGCTGGTCTCGGCCAGTGCCTCGTTCGTGCCCGCCCGCGTGTATCCGTGGCTGGCACTCGTCACGGGGGTCCTGATCCTCGGGCTCGGGCTCTCGCTGCTTCGCCGCGCGCGCAGTGGCCAGGGCCACGGGCACGGCCACGGCCACGGGCACGGGCACGGCCACGGCCACGGCCACGGGCACGGCCACGGCCACGTCCACGAGCACGGGCACGAGCACGGGCACGAGCACGGCCACGAGGAGGCGCAGCCCGGAGCGCACCCGCACGCGCAGCCCCAGGGGACCGTGCTGACCCAGGCGACCGCCCCGACGACCACCCCGATCGCCACCGGCTCCCCTCAGCGGGCCGGCGCCGGTCCGGGCCGAGGCGGACTGGCGACGATCGGTCTGGTCGGGGGGCTGGTGCCGAGCCCGTCGGCGCTCGTGCTGCTGCTCGGGGCGGTCGCTCTCGACCGCGCGTGGTTCGGGGTCGTCCTCGTCGTCTCCTTCGGCGTGGGCATGGCCGTGACGCTGGCGCTCGTCGGCCTGCTGGCCACCGACCTCCTCGGTCGGCTCGAGCGGTTCCTGGTGCGCCGTGGGCGGCTGGCCGGTCCGGTCCGCAGCTTCATCGCCTACGGCGCGGCGCTCGGGGTCTGTGTCATCGGGCTGGGCGTCGTGGTCCGGGCCCTCGGCGGCGTCGCGTGACGACCGCCGTGTCCGCGCGGACGGGTCGACCTACACTGCCCCGGTGACGACGCGCCTGGAGCCCAGAGACCTCGCCCCCGACTTCACGCTCATGTCGGACACTGGCGTGGAGGTGACCCTCTCCGCCCTGCGCGGCCGCAAGGTGATCGTCTACTTCTACCCCGCCGCGATGACGCCCGGCTGCACCAAGCAGGCGTGCGACTTCACCGACAGCATCGACTCCCTGCGAGCGCAGGGGTTCGAGGTCCTCGGGGTCTCACCGGACCGGCCCGAGAAGCTGGCGAGGTTCCGCGAGCGGGACGGCCTGACCATCACGCTGCTGTCCGACCCGGACAAGAGGGTGATGGACGCCTACGGCGTGTTCGGGGAGAAGAAGATGTACGGCAAGACCGTCCAGGGCGTCATCCGGTCCACGTTCGTGGTGGCCGAGGACGGCTCCGTGGAGCTCGCCCAGTACAACGTCAAGGCCACCGACCACGTCGCCAAGCTCAAGAAGGACCTCGGTCTGGTCTCCTAGACTGGCCCTCCGCGCCCGTAGCCCAACGGCAGAGGCCCGCGGTTTAGGTCCGCGACAGTGTGAGTTCGAATCTCACCGGGCGCACCCGCCCTCCGGCGAGCCTCCCCGTCACGCCCTCACCGGCCCGGCTCCGCCTCCGTACCGAGCACCTCCGCCACCACCGGTGCGATGGCCCGCAACGCCCTGCCCCGGTGGGAGATCGCGTCCTTCTCACCGGTCGGCAGCTCAGCAGTGGTGACCTCGTGGCCGTCAGCACAGAAGAGCACGTCGTAGCCGAAGCCCCCCGCGCCACGGAGCTCGCGGATCACCCGGCCGGACATCACCCCCTCGGCCGCGTGCTCGACGACCCGGTCCGGGGTCGGAACGGCCAGCACCACGGCGCAGCGGAACTCCGCAGCCCGGCGCTCGTCGGGCACGTCGGCGAGCTGGGCGAGCAGCAGCTCGTTGTTGGCGCGGTCCTTTGTGGCCTGGTCGGCGCCCGTGACGCCGGCCCACCGCGCGGACAGCACGCCCGGCATGCCGTTGAGGGCGGCCACGCAGAGCCCGCTGTCGTCGGCCAGCGCCGGCAGACCGGTGGCCGCCACCGCTGCCAGCGCCTTGAGGCGCGCG
Organism: uncultured Nocardioidaceae bacterium; assembly: GCA_902805845.1. Taxonomy (GTDB): domain Bacteria; phylum Actinomycetota; class Actinomycetes; order Propionibacteriales; family Nocardioidaceae; genus Marmoricola_A. The sequence goes on along the minus strand of CADCUI010000072.1, from coordinate 17,190 downwards.
TTGCCGTGGAAGGTCGGCTCGGTCTCGGCAGGCTCGTCGTACGGCGCGACGTCGTCGAGCCCGACCACCTCGACGCCGGTCATGTGCTCGGCGAGGATCCGCCGCATCTCGTCGAGCTTCTTGCGGTTCCTCGAGGCGAGGAGCACCCGGCTCATCCCGGCGACGCCGCCGACGACACCGCCGACGACACCGCCGACGACACCGCCAGTGCGGCCTCCTGCACCGCGGTGAGGTCCGCGCAGCCCTTCGTCGCCAGGGTGAGCAGGTCGTCGAGCAGCGCCCGGTCGAAGGGCTGCCCCTCGGCAGTGCCCTGGACCTCGACGAAGCGGCCGTCGCCGGTCATCACCACGTTCATGTCGGTCTCGGCCCGGACGTCCTCCTCGTAGGGAAGGTCGAGGCGCGGCGTGCCGTCGATGATGCCCACCGACACCGCCGCGATGGACCCCGTGAGCGGTTGGCCCTTGAGGGCGCCCTTGCCCCGCAGGTGGGCGCAGGCGTCGACCAGCGCGACGTAGGCGCCGGTGATGGCCGCTGTCCGGGTGCCGCCGTCGGCCTGCAGCACGTCGCAGTCGAGCACGATCGTGTTCTCACCGAGCGCCTTGTAGTCGATGACCGAACGCAGTGAACGGCCGATCAGCCGGGAGATCTCGTGGGTGCGCCCGCCGACCCGGCCCTTGACCGACTCGCGGTCGGAGCGGGTGTGCGTCGAGGACGGCAGCATGGCGTACTCGGCGGTCACCCACCCGAGGCCACTGCCCTTCCGCCAGCGCGGCACGCCTTCCGATGCCGAGGCGGCGCACAGGACCCGCGTCCGGCCGAACTCCACCAGAACCGATCCGGCGGCGTGGTCGAGCCAGTGGCGGGTGAGGCTGATCGGGCGGAGCTCGTCGTCGGCGCGTCCATCTGCACGGGTCATGGGAGTCGACCCTACCGACGGCTCGCGACCCGCTCCCGGGCCGCGGCACCCACCTGCCCGACCGCCGCCTCGAGAGGACCGCGGCCGCCGACCGCACGCATCTGCGCTCCGAGCAGCAGCACGAGCGCCGCGTGACCGAGGAACGTCGGCACGTCCTCGCCGTCCCACAACCCCTCCGAGCGCAGCATCACGTGCAGCGAGTAGAGCGTCAGGGTCATCGCACCGGCCCCGAACACGACCGCGCCCAGCCGGGGTGCCGCCCGGCCGAGGAGGAGGCAGAGTCCCAGCACCAGGCAGGCGCTGCCGCTGGTGGTGAGGAGGTCGAAGGTCGTGCCCGAGTGCGGTGCCCGCACCGCCAGCCACCACAGGCTGCCGGTCGGGGTGACGCCGTGCAGCCCGTCGCCGAGCGTGGTGTCGAGGTCGCCCTCCCAGCCCACGCCGCTGAACGACCGGACGAGCTCGGCGCGGACATCGTCCCGGCTGAGCAGCAACGCCGACCACGACCAGGCTGCGGTGATCGCGAGCACCCCCCCACCCACGAGGACGCCTGCCGTGCGCGTCCGGCGGAGGTCGAGCCGACCGACCGCGACGCCGAGGAGCAGGTACGGAACCCACGTGAGCACCGGGTAGTAGCCCGTCAGCAGCAGCTCGCCCAGCAGGCGGCCGGGGTGGGCCAGGGACTCCAGCGCCGGCACCTCGTACGACGAGAGCGGCAGCCGTGAGCGCACCAGGTGGCTCAGCAACGGGAAGCCCGCGGCCCACACCCCCGCCACCGCCACCAGCGGACCGGTCGGGACGGCCAGGAACGGCACTGCGATGACGAAGAGCACGGCGTAGTAGACGAGGATCACGGCGATCCCGGTGTCGAGGCTGCCGAGCACCAGCCCGAGACCCGCGATGGCGGCGGCGCGGGCGGCTGTGCCTGCGACCATGCCGCGCCACTCGCGGCCACGCAGCGGCGACCTGGTCCCGGCCACCAGGACCAGGCTCACCCCGGCGAGCACGGCGAACAGCGCCGAGGCGCGGCCGGCGGCCACGTACTGAACCGGCTGCACCTCGCCGTCGACGACGCCGGGGAGGACGTGGACCGCGATCATCCCCACCAGGGCGATGCAGCGGGCGATGTCGACGCCGATGACGCGCCCGTCGGTGGGCGCTGGGGTCACTTCACCTCGGAGTGCATCATCCGCCACGACCCGACCACCATCGGGAGCACGATCCACAGCACGGTGCCGGTGGCCAGGTGGGCCCATTCCTCACCGGTCACGCCGCCGCCGTCGAACAGCGGCGTCTGCGAGGTGCCGAGATCCACCCACGGCTGGATGTCGCGCAGCTGGTCGACGATGCTGGTCACGATGTTGAACGCGATCGGCAGCACGAAGTAGGTGACGATCGCCGCCGCCGAGTTGAGGAACAGCGCGCCGAACGCCAGGCCCTGGAGGATGCCCATCGTCTGCAGGAGCGCGAAGTTGCCGGTGTCCGCCCAGCCGTAGTCCCCCCACCTGTCGGCCGCACCGCCGACCAGCGTGCCCAGCGCGGCGATGATCAGGGCCACCGCGATCGCTGCCAGCCCCAGCAGCACCGCCGCGGCGATCTTCGCCCCGACGATCCGCCCCCGGTGCGGCACGAGCGTGAAGGTCGTCAGCGCCGCCCGCTGACCCCACTCGCTGGTCACCAGGAGCACCCCGAGCACCGGCAGCAGGAAGCCCTGAGGGGTCGCGGTGACGCCGAGGAAGCTCTCGAACGTCTGGGAGCTGGCCGGCGCGAACACCAGGAGCAGCCCGACGGCCAGCGCGGTGATCACGACGATCGTGATGAGCAGCCACTTCCCGGCACGGGTGTCGGCCATCTTCCGCATCTCGACGACCGTGAGCCGGGTGAAGGGAATCCGCGGCGTCGCCGAGACGTCCAGGGCGGCCCCGCTCCCCCGCGCGTCGGGGGTGGCTGCGCCGGTCGAGCTGCTCATGCCACGACTCCTTCTCGCTGGGTGTCCGAGGTGAGCTGGAGGAACAGCGCCTCGAGCCCGGCTCCCTCGCCGGCCCGCAGCTCGACGAGGGTGATGCCCTTCTGCGCTGCGACGGCACCGACGTCCACCGGCTCGGCGTCGACCCGCAGGCCGGAGTGGTCGGCTGCGGTCACGGTGAGGCCGGCGCCGGTCAGCGCCTCGTGCAACGCCTGTTCCTCCACCGCCCTGACGAGCGTGCCGGTGGTCTGCAGCAGGTCGGCCTTCGCGCCCTGTGCGACGATCCGCCCCTTGCCGATCAGGATCATGTCGTCGGCGATCATCTCGACCTCGTGCAGCAGGTGGGACGACAGCAGCACCGTCCCGCCCCTGGCGGCGAAGTTGCCCAGCATGCCGCGCATCCAGTGGATCCCGGCGGGGTCCAGCCCGTTCACGGGCTCGTCGAGGATCAGCACGCTCGGGTCACCCAGCAGGGCGTGGGCGATGCCGAGCCGCTGGCGCATGCCCAACGAGTAGTGCCGGACGCGGCGCTTGGCCTCCTTGGGCGTGAGGCCGACGAGCTCGAGCATCTGGTCGACGCGGGAGTCGGGCAGCCCCATCGTCACCGCACCGAGGGCGAGGATCTCCCTGCCGGTGCGGCCGGCGTGCTGCGCCGAGGCGTCGAGCAGCACCCCGACGTGCCGGCCGGGGTTGGGGATGTCGGCGTACGGCAGGCCGCCGATCGTCACCGCGCCCCTGGTCGCAGGTGTCAGCCCGACCATCACCCGCATCGTGGTGGACTTGCCGGCGCCGTTGGGTCCGAGGAACCCCGTCACCCGGCCCTGGCGGGCCGTGAACGACACGTCGTCCACCGCCGTGAAAGCGCCGTAGCTCTTCGTCACGTGCTCGACCTGGATCACGACCCACAGCCTGCCGTATCCGACACCCGATGTCCGCGACATTCGAGGCATGGCCGTCTCACCCCTGCGGGCACGTCTCCTGATAGGGCCGGTCGCCGAAGTTGTCCTGCCACTCCTGGCGAGTCAGGTCGCGACCGGCTGCCCGGCAGGCCAGCTGGAGGGCAGGCTCCAGCCTGGTGTCCCAAGTCCACGCTGCCGCCCCGGCCCAGTCGGAGATCATCACGGTGTTGTCATCCACAAAGGCCGCCGACACGAACGGCCGGCCAGGCGCCCGGACAGTGGCGAGCGGTTCTCCCCTGTCCGTGCTCCAGAGGACGACAGCACCATCTGTTCCCGACGTGAGGATGCGGCGGCCGTCGGGCGAGAACTTGAAGATGTACACGCCGCTCTGGTGCGCTCGCACGAACGGGCGCACCGGTCGTCCAGTCGTCAGGTCGACCACCAGCAGCTCACCGTTCCGGCCACTGATGGCGGCGTACCGACCGTCGGGCGACATCTCCACCCACAGTGCGGGGAAGCCGATCACCCCCTCCCGACGCACCGTCCCGGCCTCGAGGTCCACGAGGGACCACGACGACGGAAGCTCCGCCCAGAGGGTTTGGTCAAGCGGCTCGCGCAGGCCGTCGAGCACCACCGCGTTCCGGCCGTCCGGGCCGAGTGCCACTGTCCCGGCCCCTCGCTCTGCACGCACCTGTTTGCCTACGGGCGCCAGCGTCTCCTCGTTCAAGAGCGTGACGTCACCGTTCGCCTCGGCGATCACCAACTGCGGACCGTCCGCGCTGTGGTCGACCATCACCACCTCGTCGCCGGAGGGCTTGTTGCGGAGCAGCACCTCCCCCGTCGCGGGGTCATAAATTCGGATCACGCCGCCCACGGCGGTCGCGTAGGAGCGCCCGTCGGGGGCCCACGATCCGCCTCCCATGTTGAAGCCCGCCGCATCCAGCGGGCCGACCAGCGTCCCGTGTTCAAGGTCCAGGAACCATCGGCGCTCCGATGACCCTCTCCTGTCCTCGAACGGGCCCGCATAGGTCGCGAAGCGGCCGCCGGGGGCCACGTCGGCGAACCCCGCCGGAACCACCCCCCGGCCTTCGTGGACCTGCTCGAGCAGGTGACCCCGACCGGTGAGATCCCAAAGGCGGAGAGCCCGCTCGGCCGGCGAGGCGGAGAAGAGCGTTCTCCCGTCGAGGCTCAACGCGAAGGCCCCGTCCTGTCCGGCGTCCTGCTCGAACTCCATGCGCGGCTCACCGGTCGTCAGGTCCCACAGTCTCGTCGTGCGCGACGGAGGTCGGTGCGGTCGGTTGCGCCGCTCGTTCCAGGTCACCGTGACGAGGCTGCCGCCGTCCGGCGTGAACCGCGGCTCCCATACCTGGGTGGCTTCCGGGATGTCGAGGCGGCGATGCACCTCGCCCGTTTCAGCGTCCACTAGCCGGAGGGTGTCGCCGCCATAGCCCCCGGCGAGAGCAAGCAGCCTGCCGTCAGGACTCAGCTCGACCGCGCCGAACGCGGCGAACCCGCCCAGCGCGAAATGCGTCGTGCGCCCGGTGTCGAGATCGACACGCGTCGCGGGGTCGTTGGTGAACAGCGTCCGGCCGTCGAGATCGAGATCGACCGCTGTGGTGGAGTGGGCAACCGGGACGATCTCCGGTCGCCCGGGCGCGCTCAACCGCCACACCGTGGCGACCGGCGGCTGCTCGGCGACGTGGTTGCCGGCAGCGGTCGTTCGGCGGGCGAGGACGGCCAGATGAGAGCCGTCGCGGTCGAAGGCGAGGTCGTAGGCCTGCCACGGCCGACGGGGCAGCCCTTCCGGCTGCTGCCGCAGTGGCCGGAGGGTCGCCGCGTCGAGCAGGACGACGGGACTACGGCTCGCGACCGCAGTCGTGGCCGCGATGGTCCGCCCGTCGCGGTCAAAGGCGACCGCGCCCTGCCAGACCCACTCCTGGCGAGGCCTGCCCGCTTGGTACTCCGCCACCACCTCACCACTAGTCAGGTCGTACAACCGGAGCCTGTGCCGGTCGTCGTAGGTCACCACCGTCGTCTCCTCGGGGTGCACCGCCACGCGCATCACCTCGCGGGTCCCCTCCATCGGCATGCTGCGCACGAGTTCCGGATGCTTGAAGAGGACGCCGAGCAGGCTGCTCCGGGTGTCCGGGGAGTCGTCGAGCCGGACCCCGGCGGCCGCCAGCAGCAGCGCCTCCGTCGCCCCTTCCGTGACCAAGGCCTTGGCGCCGACGCGACGCGCGCTCTCGGCCAGCGCCGCGCGGTTGGCCTGCTGGGCCGCCTGGTCAGCCGCGCCCGCCTGTCGAAGCGCGAGTAAACCGGCGACCAGAGCGAGGACGAGAAGGACTGCCGCGCCGGCGAGGGTGATCCTCAGCCGGCGGATCATCCCGGCCTGATGCCGGGCCCGCTCGGCCGCGGAGCGCTCCTCCGCCTCGGCCGCCTCCTGGCCGGCGTGAAGGAAGTGCTGCTCCACCGGCGTGAGCTCCGGGCGGTTCGCCTCCCGCCACGCGAGAGCAGCGGTGAGCCTGACGCCGCGGTACAGCTCGCTGTCCGGACGGCCCAGCGTGTCCCAGGCGTCGGCGGTGGCGACGAGGTGGTGGAGGATCCGTCGACCCTCGACGTCGTCGTCGAGCCAGCCGCGCAGCCGCGGCCAGGCGCGTGCGAGCGACTCGTGAGCGATCTCGACCACGCCCTCGTCACTGGTCACGAGCCGGGCGGAGACGAGCTGGTCCACCAACCGCTCCTGGACCGCGTCGGCGACGACCAGCCGTCGGGGCATCCGCGCGCGCACCGGCTCGCCCTGGGTCCCCGGCGCCACCAGCCGCAGCATGAGCTCCTTGAGCCTGTTCCGCTCGTGCTCCGGCACGCCGGCGTACAGCTGCTCGGCCGACTGCGAGACCGCCCCGCGCACGCCGCCGGACGCCTGGTAGCCCGTCACGGTCAACGTGCGGCCCTCGCGACGCAGCCAGGTCTCGCGCAGCGTGTGGGAGAGCAGGGGCAGCGCGCCGGGCTCCCCCTCGACCTCGCGTACGACCAGATCAACCAGGCCGGGCTCGATCACGAGGCCCGCCTGGCGCGCCGGGCCCTCGATGGCCAACCGCAGGTTCTCGCTCGACATTGCCCCGAGCAGGAACATCCCCCGCTCCACGAGCCGGGTGAACCCAAGGTGCGTGGCTACGTCGCCCATCCGGTCCGCGCGCATGGACATGACCACCGGCGTCTGCTGCGCGTAGTCGCAGAGGGCGTCGAGGAACCGGGTGCGCTCCGCCGCGTCGTGGCACAAGGAGAAGGCCTCCTCGGCCTGGTCGACCACGAGGACCGGCCGCCGCGGCTGGCTCAAGGGTTCCGCCAGAGTCTCGGTCGGGTGCCGTCCGGGCACGAGGACTGCGACCGTGCGCCCATCCCGCCGCAGCGCGGCTGCCACGCCGGCGCGCACCAGGGAGGACTTGCCCGAGCCCGAGGGACCTACCACGGCAAGAACCCCTCTGCTCGTCACCCGGTCGAGGCAGCGGCTCACCTCGTCGTCCCTGCCGAAGAACGACTCCGCGTCGGACTCGTCGTAGGGCCGGAGTCCGAGGTAGGGGCTACGGCTGGCCTCTACGGGCAGCGCGGCGTTGACCGAGAGGGAGGACTCCTGGCGAAGGATGGCCTGTTCCAGGGCCATGGCGTCGGGAGTGGGGTCGAGGCCGAGCTCCTCGGCGAGCAGGCGCCGGAGCCGGCGCAAGGTGCGTAGTGCCTCAGCCTGTTGACCTGACCGGTACTGCGCCAACGCAAGGAGGGTCCATCGACGCTCCCGGAACGGAGCCGCCTCGACCATGTCCTGGGCTCGAGCCAGCACCTCTCGGTGGTGGCCGGACGCGAGCGCAGCATCGAGCTGCAGCTCCTCCGCGCCGAGCCGGAGCTCCGCGAGCCGGGTGGCCTCCTGCACGCCGGGCGCCCAGTCGCCGAGCTCGGTGAGCGGCGCGCCTCGCCAGAGCTCCAGGGCCTGCGTGACGGTGAAGTGAGCTCGTTCCGGCTCCTTGAGCGTCAGCAGCTCCTGCGCCCGAGCGACGTACCGCTCGAACTGCCAGGCGTCCACGGCGTCTGCCGGGAGCACGAGCTGGTAGCCCCGCGGCGTGGTCCGCACCGCGTCACTACCGAGGTGCTTGCGCAGCCGGCTGACACAGCCCTGCAGCCCCTTGGCCCATGTGGCGGGCGGTTGCTCCCCCCACACGGCATCCGCGAGCTGCTCCGGTGAGAGCACCTGCCCGGGCCGCATCACCAGCGCCGACAGAACCATCCGGTCCCGCGCACCGAGCTGCACCTCACCATGGTCCACCTGAAGCGGGCCGAGAATTTCCACGCCCATGCTTCGACTGTCGAACTGCCGACGGCCCCCGTCAAGGACCGGGATACCGCAGAGATACCGGCGGGGCAGGGACGAGATACCGCACCAGTGGAGAACAGGGACAACCGGAACCCACCGGGTTCCACCTCTCCCAAGGGATCTGTCATGAACACCGAGAACACCCGCACCTCGCTCCGCTTCTGGGCACCCACCGGTGTCACCGGCGCCGTTGCCTCGGCGGCGGTCGCCCTGCTGCTGTCCACCGCTGCGTCGGCACCGGCGTACTCGACGCCGAGCAACCAGCAACCGATTGAGCCCGGCTTCTCCTTCGGAGACGTCGCCGCTGCCTCCGGCATCGGCTACTGCTTCATGGGGCGGCCAGGTTGGCCGATCTCGACCGACCCGCTGCCCCGCTGTCACCGGTGACGTGCGGCAGCAGCCGCCGGAGGCTCACACCTCGTACGTCGAGCCTTCGGCGGCCAGCTCGACCGGACCGTCGAAGCAACCGGCGGCCTCACGCAGGGCGTCCTGCTTGTCGTGCCACGGCGGGATGTGGGTCAGCACCAGCCGGGAGACCCCGGCCTCGGCGGCGACCCGGCCCGCGTCGCAGCCGGTCATGTGGATGTGCGGGGGGTTCTGCTGCCCGTCGCGGAACGCGGCCTCGGCCAGCAGCACGTCAGCATCGCGGGCGAGCTCGACGAGAGGCTGGCACCGGGCCGTGTCGCCGCTGTAGACCAGCACGCCGTCCCCGCACTCGACCCGGAAGGCGTAGGCCTCGACGGGGTGGTCCATGCGTCGCGCCGTGACCGTGAACGGGCCGATCCGGGTGGCACCCTCGCGAAGCCGTTTGAAGACGAACTCCTCGGTCATCCCCGGGTCGAGCGGGAGGCCGTAGGCCCGGGCAGCCCTTGACCTCGTGCCTCGGGGGCCCCAGACCGGGATCGGTGGCTGCGCGCCCTTGGGGTGGTACTTGCGCAGCACGTAGTAGCCGCTGATGTCGAAGAAGTGGTCCGCGTGGAGGTGGGTGAGGAGGACCGCGTCGATCGACAGGGGATCGGCGTGCCGCTGCAGAGCCCCGAGGGCACCCGAGCCCAGGTCCAGCAGGATCCGCCAGGTGCGTCCGGGCTCCTCTGTGTCGGAGGCCTCCAGGAGGTAGCAGCTCGCCGAGGAGTCCGGACCGGCGAAGGACCCCGAGCACCCGATGACCGTGGCCTTCATGCCCCCGCCCACGCGAACTGGCGGGCCGACTGCAGCTCCGGTCCCAGGAAGCGGCGCCCGATCCGGTGGAACTCGTCGGGGTCCCCGGTCGTGAGGAACCGGTGCTCGGGCGGCCCGACGTCGGCGCTTCTCTCCAGCCCGGTGCGGAGCAGGGTCCGGTAGACGTCCTTCGCGGTCTCCTCGGCGCTGCTGACGAGCGTGACCTGGTCCCCCATGACGTAGGAGATGGCGCCGGTCAGGAGCGGGTAGTGGGTGCAGCCGAGGATCAGGGCGTCGATGCCCGCCGAGGTCAGGGGGTCGAGGTAGGTGTGCGCCGCCTCGAGGAGCTCGGGTCCGCCGGTCACGCCGGCCTCGACGAGCTCGACGAAGCGAGGGCAGACGCGGGTGTGCAGGGTGACGTGCGGCGCCGCGGCGAACGCGTCGTCGTAGGCCATGGACTCCGCCGTGGCGCGGGTGCAGATGACGCCGATCTGGCCGTTTCGGCTCGCCGCGACCGCCCGTCGGGTCGCGGGGTAGATCACCTCGACGACCGGCACCGGGTAGCGCTGACGGGCGTCGCGGAGCACCGCGGCGCTGGCGGAGTTGCACGCGATGACCAGCAGCTTGACGCCCTCGTCGACGAGGTGGTCCAGGCACTCGAGCGCGTATCCACGCACCTCGCCGATCGGCCGGGGACCGTAGGGCTGTCGAGCGGTGTCGCCCAGGTAGAGCACCGGCTCGTGCGGCAGCTGGTCGATGACGGCACGGGCCACGGTGAGCCCACCGAAGCCTGAGTCGAAGATGCCGATCGGAGCGTCCGCCATGACCGGCCAAGGCTATCTGCGCGAGGGCCGGAACCCGGTGTTACGCGCGACACAGCCGTGCAGCGTCGGCGTACCCGTCAGTGGAGCGTTTCCGGCCGGTGCGGCCGGAGGATCTCCACTGTCACGGCGCCGGCCGGACACCGACCGCGCTCGGGACGAGGCTGCAGTCAACCCCACAGGAGGTGGGCCGTCCCTCCCAGCCCAGGCCCTGGAGCAGCCGGACGAGGCCGCGCGCGATCCGGCAGGGGTCGAGGACCTGACGCCAGCCCAGCCGCAGGGTGACGGCGCCGTCGACGGCACTGGCGATGTCCCGGTCGAAGTCGGCCCACCGGTCCTCCGTGGCGTCGTGGCCGAGCCGCCCGTCCAGCTCGACGACGAGCCGCCCTCCCAGGTACTCGACGTCCCGCCACACCGAGCGACCCCCCGGTCCTCTCGCTCCGCTCTGCCGACGAGCACTCGGGAGGCCGTGCGGACGCTCGACCCGCGTCAGGTAGCGGTGCTCGAGCACCGAGAAGGCACCGGTTGCCACGTCGCCGAGCACCTCGAGGAGGAACGCCCGACGAGGTGCCCTCGTCCGCAGCTCGAGGTCGGCGAGGAGCCGCCCGGCCGTCGTACGTCGCGACTGGCAGGCGTCCGCCAGCACCGCCACGGCCGCCGCCTCGTCCCGGGACCGGGCCGCCACCTGCAGCACGGCCCTCTCCAGCCGAAGCCGTGGCGGCCGGCGGTTCGGTTGCACCGACGCGGCGAGCGCCGTGAGCCGATGCACCTTCACGCCCGGCAGCGCCCGCACGCGTCGGTCGACAGCGACCGCCACGTGCAGCAGGTCGGTCGGATCGCCGGGGCGAAGCCCGTGGAGGACGAGAGCAGACTCGGCGCACGCCACCGCGTCGCCGTGGAAGAGCAGGACTGCCCACAGCCGCTGCAGCCACGACAGCGGTCCCGTGTGGTCGACGTACACACCACGGTGGACCCGACGCCACTGGTTCCTCCGGAGCCGGGTCTCGATGAAGGTGTCGTCGAGATGGCACGCCAGCACCTGGGAGCGGCTGACGAGCCCGGCCTGGGAGGCCATGAGGCCGTCGAGGGTCACGCCGGACACCGTCGACTGACCCAGCCGGTCTCACCACCGCGACCCCGGTGCCTGTGCGGGCACCCACCGGACCCCGCGTCAGTGGAGCGTTTCCGGCCGATGCGGCCGGAGGATCTCCACTGTCGCGACCCACCCGGGGCTCAGGCCCAGAGCTGGCCCTCCAGCCGCTCCTCGGCCTCGTCGACCGTGCCCTCGTAGGCCCCGGTGCTGAGGTACTTCCACCCGCCGTCGCAGACGACGAACGCGATGTCGGCCCGCTCCCCCGCCTTGACCGCCTTGGCGGCCTGGCCCAGCGCGGCGTGCAGGATCGCCCCGGTGGAGATGCCGGCGAAGATGCCCTCCATCTCGAGCAGCTCGCGCACCCGGCGTACGGCGTCGCGCGGCCCGACCGAGAATCGGGAGTCGATGAGCGAGGCGTCGTACAGCTCGGGCACGAACCCCTCGTCGAGGTTGCGCAGGCCGTAGACGAGCTCGCCGTACCGCGGCTCGGCGGCGACGATCCGCACCGACGGCTTGTGCTCGCGGAAGTAGCGGCTGACACCCATGAGCGTGCCGGTCGTCCCCAGCCCGGCGACGAAGTGGGTGATCGACGGGAGGTCGGCGTGGATCTCCGGCGCCGTGCCCTGGTAGTGGGCGTAGGCGTTGGCGGGGTTGCCGTACTGGTAGAGCATCACCCAGTCCGGGTGCTCCTCGGCCAGCCGCTTGGCGACCCGGACCGCCTCGTTGGAGCCTCCTGCAGCCGGGGAGGAGACGATCTCGGCGCCCCACATGCCCAGCAGCTGCTTGCGCTCCGAGGAGGTGTTCTCCGGCATCACGCACACGATGCGGTAGCCCTTGAGCTTCGCGGCCATCGCCAGCGAGATGCCGGTGTTTCCGCTGGTCGGCTCGAGGATCGTGCAGCCGGGACGCAGCTGCCCGTCCTTCTCGGCCTGCTCGACCATCGCGAGCCCCGCCCGGTCCTTGATCGACCCGGTGGGGTTGCGGTCCTCCAGCTTCGCCCACACCCGGACGTCCGGCGACGGCGACAACCGCGGCAGGCCCACGAGTGGCGTGCCGCCGACCGAGTCGAGCAGGTTGTCGAAGCGCATCAGCTGGGTCGGGCCTTCGGCCTCAGCCGGTCGTCCGCGCCGGGTCGAGCGACGCGCCGCCGGCGACCGCCGGCAGGACGACGACCTGGTCGCTGTCACCGAGCGAGGTCTGCAGGCCGCCGGTGAACCGGACGTCCTCGTCGTTGACGTAGACGTTGACGAAGCGGCGCAGCTCCTCGCCCTCCACCAGCCGGTCCTTGATCCCGGGGTGCCGCGACTCCAGGTCGTCGATGAGCTCGGCGAGCGAGGCGCCCTCAGCAGGGACGGCCTTGGCGCCCTCGGTGTAGGTGCGCAGGATCGTCGGAATTCGGACCTCGATGGACATGGTGGCGTTCGCTCCTCGGCGGTTGGGTGGTGCGGGGTCGGCGCCTGGGGCGGCGGTGTCGGGACGGGACTCAGTGCGTCGGGGCAGCAAGGCTGTCGACGACCGAGACCTCCTCCTCGGTGACCTCGCCGTCGACGATCCTGAAGGACCTGAACTCCACCGGGCCCTCGCTATTCCCGTGCGCACGCGTGGAGACCAGCACGTAGTGGGCGTGCGGCTCGCTCGCGAGCCCGATGTCGGTGCGGCTCGGGTAGGCCTCGGTCGCGGTGTGGGAGTGGTACACCACGACCGGCTCCTCGTCGCGCTCCCACATGTCCCGGTAGAGCGCGAGGAGCTCGGTGGAGTCGAACTCGTAGAACGTGGGCGAACCCGCCGCGTTGGTCATCGGCACGAACCGCTCGGCGCGGTCGCTGCCCTCCGGTCCCGCGACGATGCCACAGGCTTCGTCGGGGTGGTCCCGCTGGGCGTGCGCGACGATCGCGTCGTACGTCGGGCGATCGATGACAAGCACCCCTCAAGGGTAGAGGGGACGGCCGGTGGTGCCCGTCGAGCCCCGCGTCAGCGAGACACGGCGCGGACCAGGGTCTCCTGCAGGAAGGCGAGCCAGTCGAAGATGTCGTGCACGTGGGTGCGCGGGTCGTCGTCGGGCAGCGCGTCCCAGAAGTCCTCGTCGCCTTCCTCTATCCCGAGCCGGGTCGCCAGCGCCAGCCGCATGTCGGTGAGGGCCTTGAGCCAGTGGCGGGCCTCGTCCGGTGTCAGCTCGATGTCGATGGTGAGGCCGGTCTCGTCGAGGTCGACCGGCAGGCCGGCAGCCTCCAGCGCGTCGATGACCGCGGCCGCGTTGGCCGCCTTGCCGCTGCGCAGCTGGGTCTCGGTGAAGCGACGGAACTCGCCCGCCGCCTCGTCGTCCTCGCGGTAGGCGGCCGGGAACAGCCTGGCCAGCACCGGGTCCTCCGGCGCGGTCGTAGGCCCGGAGAAGTCCAGCAACGCCTCGAACGGGTCGACCTCCGTGGTCGGAACGGCTGCCTCGTCGCGCAGCAGCTCGATGAGCTGGCCGGCCAGCGAGCGCAGCAGGTCGGCCTCGAAACCGCTGAAGGTGGTCACCGCCCCACCCCGCCGGCGTGGCTGGAACCCGTCGGTCATGCCGGTCGCCGCCCGACGTGGTGGGTGTCAGCCATCGACCTTCTCCAGGGTGGCCCAGAGGCCGTACTCGTGCATGGCCTGCGTGTCCCTCTCCATCTCCTCGCGCGTCCCCGTCGAGACGATGCAGCGCCCGTCGTTGTGGACCTGGAGCATCAGCTTCTCGGCCTTCTTACGGCTGAAGCCGAAGTACTCGCAGAAGACGAAGGTGACGTAGGACATCAGGTTCACCGGGTCGTTCCAGACCACCGTCTGCCACGGCCGGTCCGTGGCGGTGACCTCGTCGACCGCCGACTCCTCGTACTCGACGGGCGTGGGCGCTGACACGACGCCAACCCTAGTCCCGGCCTAGGGTGTGGGCCGTGCCCCCCGGAGCGACGGCGTTGTACACCGACCACTACGAGCTCACGATGCTGCAGGCCGCCATCGCCGCCGGCACGGCGGGACGCCGGTCGGTCTTCGAGCTGTTCGGGCGCCGGCTCCCCGAGGGTCGCCGGTACGGCGTGGTGGCCGGTGTGGGCCGGGCGCTCGAGGCGATCGAGCAGTTCCGCTTCGACGACGAGACGCTGGCCTTCCTCACCGACCGGGGAGTCGTCGACGAGCGGACGTGCGAGCACCTGGCGGGGTACCGCTTCAGAGGCGACATCTGGGGCTACCCCGAGGGCGAGGTGTACTTCCCCTACTCGCCCCTGATGGTGGTGGAGGGAAGCTTCTCCGACGGCGTGCTCCTGGAGACCGTGCTGCTCTCGATCCTGAACCACGACTCCGCGATCGCGTCGGCTGCCTCGCGGATGACCTGCGCTGCCGGAGACCGACCCTGCATCGAGATGGGCAGCCGGCGCACCCACGAGGAGGCCGCGGTCGCCTCGGCGCGGGCGGCGTACGTCGCCGGCTTCTCCGCCACCTCCAACCTCGCCGCCGGCCGCCGGTACGGCGTCCCGACCGCGGGCACGAGCGCGCACAGCTTCACGCTCCTCCACGACAGCGAGCGTCACGCGTTCCGCGCCCAGGTGGAGTCGTTGGGCCGCGGGACCACGCTGCTCGTCGACACCTACGACATCGCCGAGGCGGTGCGGCTGGGCGTGGAGATCGCCGGACCCGAGCTGGGTGCGGTGCGCATCGACTCCGGCGACCTCGGGCTGCTCGCCCGCGACGTGCGTGACCAGCTCGACGGCCTCGGGGCGACCGGCACGCGCATCGTGGTCACCTCCGACCTCGACGAGTTCGCGATCGCGGCGCTCTCCGCCTCGCCGGTCGACGGGTACGGCGTCGGCACCTCGCTGGTGACCGGGAGCGGCGCCCCCACCTGTGGGTTCGTCTACAAGCTCGTGTCACGCGAGGGGCCGGACGGTCGGATGGTCGACGTGGCGAAGAAGAGCAGGGACAAGCCGTCCTTCGGCGGCAGGAAGCACGCGCTGCGCCGGCGTGACACCCACGGTGTCGCCGAGGCCGAGGTCGTCGGCGTGGGGACGCCGCCCGACAACGACGGCGACGACCGCGAGCTGCTGGTCCCCCTCGTGACCTCGGGCGAGGTGGTCGGCCACGAGCCGCTCGAGCAGGCGCGTGAACGGCACGCGACCTCGCGCGGTGAGCTGCCGATGCCCGCTCACCAGATGTCCCGCGGTGAGCCCGTGATCGCGACACTGCACTTCTGAGCCCGCGGGTTCCCGGGACCGAGGGGGTCTAGGCTCGCGGCATGAACCGCGCCCTTCTCGTCTGCGACGTCCAGAACGACTTCTGTGAGGGCGGCAGCCTCGCGGTCGTCGGGGGCGCGGGCGTGGCGCACCGGATCGGCGCGCTGCTGCACCGGTGGACCGAGAAGGCCCCGCAGGCGCCGGACTACTCCCTGGTGGTCGCCACCCAGGACCACCACATCGACCCCGGCGCCCACTTCAGCGAGGACCCCGACTACGTCGACACCTGGCCGCGCCACTGCGTGCACGGGACCGACGGGGCGGCCTTCCATCCCAACCTCGACCCCCAGCCGTTCGACTCCATCTTCCTCAAGGGCGAGTACGTCGCGGCGTACTCCGGTTTCGAGGGACGCAACCATGACGGCAAGGGCATGGCCGACTGGCTCCGCGGGCGCGAGGTCACCGACGTCGACGTGTGCGGCATCGCGACCGACCACTGCGTCCGGGCCACCGCCCTCGACGCGGTCGCGGCCGGCTTCGAGGTACGGGTGCTGCGTGACCTCTGCGTGGGAGTCGCGCCCGACACCTCACGACGAGCGCTCGACGAGATGGCCGCCGCCGGGGCCACGCTCATCTGAGCCGACGTGCCCATGGACGAGGACATCGGGACGCCGGTCCACCGCGACGCCGGCGACGCCGTGCGCAGGTCGCCTGTCAGCGGCGCGCCGCTGAGCCCGGCCGAGGAAGCACTCGACGAGATGCTCCGAGAGGCGCACCTGACCGGAGGGCACGAGCTGCCGGACCTGGTGGCACGCCACGCCGCCGTGCTGGGTGGGCACGACGCCATCCTGTACCTGGCGGACCTGCAGCAGCGTCTGCTCATCCCCTTCCTCCACCGCCGTCCCACGCAAGGACAGCAGCACAACCAGCTCGGCGTCGACTCGACGATTGCCGGACGCGCGTTCCAGGTGCTCCGGATACAGACCCAGGACGTCGACCTCGGTGGCGACGGCGAGGGCCGCACCCGGGTCTGGTTCCCCCTCCTCGACGGCACCGAGAGGCTCGGGGTCCTCGGAGTCACGGTGGAGCGCGCCGCGATGCTCGAGGAGGACGAGGGTCTGCTCATGGTGCGGCTCCAGCGGTTCACCTCGCTGGTGGGCGAGCTGGTGATGTCCAAGACGCTCTACGGCGACACGATCGTGCGGCAGCGCCGCAGCGCGCCCATGGGGCTGGCGGCGGAGATCCAGTGGTCGCTGCTCCCGCCCAGGACCTTCGTCAACCACACCGTGTCGATCGCCGGTGGACTCGAGCCGGCCTACGAGGTCGCCGGGGACTCGCTGGACTACGCCGTCGACGCGGACGTCGCGCGGTTCGCCATCTTCGACGGGATGGGTCACGGGCTGGCCAGCGCGCAGCTGGTCAACCTCGTCGTGGCGGCCTACCGCAACGGCCGCCGCAGCGGCCTCACCCTGAGCGAGAACGTGGCGCACATCGACGACGCCGTCAGGTCGATCAGCCACGGTGAGGAGTTCGCGACCGGGTTGCTCGGGGAGCTCGACACCGTGACGGGGCTCTTCAGCTGGATCAGCGCCGGTCACCTCGAACCACTGGTGATGCGCGAGGGACGGCTGGCCCGCATCCTCGGCGCGGATCCCAGCCTGCCACTCGGCCTCGGCGAGCACCTCCCCGAGCGCTCGTCGGGGTCCCTGGGCTCCGAGCAGCTGCAACCCGGCGACCGCCTGCTGCTCTACACCGACGGGGTAGTCGAGGCACGTTCCCCGGAGGAGGGG
>CADCUI010000071.1 GCA_902805845.1 uncultured Nocardioidaceae bacterium | reverse complement strand
TCTCCGGCGCCTCCCTCCTCTCCGTCGAGGAGCGCCGACCGGGCACGCGGCACGACCTGCACCCCGAGCTCGCGCTGCTGCTCTCGACGTCGGGCACGACGGGTTCGCCGAAGCTCGTGCGGCTCTCCCGGCGCAATGTCGCCGCCAACGCGTCGGCGATCGCGACGTCGCTGGGGATCAGGCCGACCGACGTGGCGGCGACGACGCTGCCGCTGCACTACTGCTACGGCCTCTCGGTGCTGACCAGTCACCTGACCGCCGGCGCCTGCGTCGCGCTGACGTCGCTGTCGGTCGTCGACAGCTCCTTCTGGGACCTGGTCCGGAGCCGGTCGGTGACGACCTTTCCCGGCGTGCCGCACACGTTCGAGCTGCTCGATCGGGTGCGGTTCCAGGCGATGGAGCTGCCGTCGCTGCGCTACCTCACCTGCGCGGGCGGCCGCCTCGAGCCGGCGACCGTCCGCCGGTACGCCGCCCTCGGGCAGCGGCGGGGCTTCGACCTCGTCGTCATGTACGGGGCCACCGAGGCGACCGCGCGGATGGCGTACCTGCCGCCCGACCTGGCGCTGTCCCATTCCTCGGCGATCGGGATCCCGGTCCCCGGCGGCTCGTTCTCCCTCCGCCGACCCGCCCAGGATGTCTGCCCGAGCCGCCCCTCATGTCTGGCCGAGCCGCCCTCCGTGCAGGTCGAGGAGGGCGAGCTGGTCTATCGCGGCGACAACGTGATGCTCGGGTACGCCGAGTCGGCGGCCGACCTCGCGCGCGGACGTGGGGTCGACGAGCTCCGGACCGGCGACCTGGCGCGGCGTACGCCCGACGGGCTCATCGAGATCATCGGACGCACCGGCCGGATCGCCAAGGTCTTCGGGCTGCGGGTGGACCTGTCGCGGGTGGAGTCGGCCCTGCTCGAGGCAGGGATCGTCGGCTACGCCGCGGACATCGGCGACCGGGTGCTGCTGGCCGTCGACCGAAGCGCCGCACCGGTCGATGTACGGATCGTGCGTCGGGTCGTCTCGGCGCTCGGGGTGCCGGGGGCGGCCCTCGCGGTGGCCGAGCTGGACGGAATCCCGCGGATGGCGTCGGGCAAGCCCGACTACGCCGCGATCTGCGCCCAGGCGTCCGCGACGGCGACGGCGACGGCCCAGGCGCCGGCCCAGGCGCCGGCTCAGGCGTCGGGCCGGCCCGCGACCGACGGGTCGACCGGCATCGAGGGCGGCTCGACCAGACATGAGGGGCGGCTCGGGCAGACATCGAGGGCGGCTCGGCGGGGGAGGGGCGGTCGGTCGGCGCCGGCGGGCGTGGCCGAGGTCTACGCCGAGGTCCTCGGGCAGGTCCGGACTTCGGGCAGGGACTGCGGGGTGGGTCCCGGGGACTCGTTCGTGTCGCTGGGGGGTGACTCCCTGTCCTACGTCGAGGCCTCGCTCCGGCTCGAGAGGGTGCTCGGGCACCTGCCTCAGCGCTGGCACACGATGAGCGTCGCCGAGCTCGAGGCCCGGGCGGCGGGGCCACGAGGACGTGCAACCCCCGCCGAGACGCCGCCCGGGAGGCCCTCCACCGAGAGAGGTGCACGTCGTAGAGGCCGCACCGTCGAGACCAACGTGCTGCTGCGCGCCGCGGCGATCGTGATGATCGTCGGGTCGCACTCCAATGTCTTCATGCTCCTGGGCGGAGCGCACCTGCTGGTCGGGCTGGCCGGCTACAACTTCGGCCGCTTCCAGCTCACCGACCGGCCACGTGCGGAACGGGTGCGACGGCTCGGCGTCAGCATCACCCGCATCGTCGTCCCCTCGGTCCTCTGGCTGATCTTCGCCGCGGTGGCCAGCGCGAAGTACGGCCCGCTCAACGTGGTGCTCCTCAACGGCGTCTTCGGGACCCGGGAGTGGAGCGAGGCCTGGCACTACTGGTTCATCGAGGCGCTGGTGTGGACCCTGGTCGGGCTGACCGTGATGCTCGCGGTGCCCTGGGTCGACAGGCTGGAGCGTGCCCGGCCGTTCTGGCTGCCGCTGGGGCTGGCGCTGCTCGCCCTGCTCACCAGGTACGACGTGGTCCGCCTGTTCGGCGGCGACTGGATCCACCGGGCGCACGTGATCTTCTGGCTGTTCGCCCTCGGCTGGGCCGCTGTGAAGGCGCCGACCTGGAAGCACCGGCTGCTGGTCTCCGCCGTCGTGGCCGCCACCGTCCCCGGGTTCTTCCAGGGGGCGCAGCAGCTCCGGGAGGCCACGATCGTGGTCGGCATGCTGCTGCTGGTGTGGCTTCCCTCGGTGCGGGTGCCCGTCGTCGTCTCACGGGTGGCCGGCGTGCTGGCGAGCGCCTCGCTCTACATCTACCTAGTCCACTGGCAGATCTATCCGGCGTACGAGTTCCGGCTTCCCTGGCTCGCGACCGGCCTGTCCCTCGCCTCCGGGATCGTCTTCTGGTGGCTGGTCTCCCGGGCCACTCCGGGCGTCGAGAACGCGGTCCGACGCGGCCGGCGGAGGCTGCGGGGGAGTGCCGGAAGGCACTTCGGGGAATGAGGCGACGAGCAGAGGTCGTTCAGCCAGCGGAGGTGTCTCGCCCGTGACGAACATCCTGTCCCCTCGCGGGGGCTGGCCCGCTGATCCTCGTTCCGCCGTGGAGCGCCCGCTCCGCCGTGTGGCGATGATCAGCCTGCACACGTCCCCGCTGGACCAGCCCGGCACCGGGGACGCCGGTGGGATGAACGTCTACGTGCTGGAGCTGTCCAAGAGGCTGGCCGAGCGCAACCTCGAGGTCGAGATCTACACCCGGGCCACCTCGTCGCTGCAGCCACCGATCGTCGAGGCCGCCGCCGGCGTACGCGTGCACCACGTGCCGGCCGGCCCCTACGAGGGGCTGGCCAAGGACGAGCTCCCCGCCCAGCTCTGCGTGTTCGCCCGGCACCTGCTCAGCGCCGAGGCGGGTCATGAGCGCGGCTGGTTCGACCTGATCCACTCGCACTACTGGCTGTCCGGGCAGGTCGGCGCCCTGCTGCGCGACCGCTGGACGGTGCCGCTGGTCCACACCATGCACACGATGGCGAAGGTGAAGAACGCCCTGCTGGCCGAGGGCGACAGCCCGGAGCCGGCGGCCCGGCTCATCGGTGAGGAGCAGGTGGTCGACGCCGCCGACATGCTGGTGGCCAACACCGACGTGGAGGCCCAGCAGCTCGTCGACCTCTACGAGGCCCAGCCCGACCGGGTCGAGGTCGTCCACCCGGGCGTGGACCTGGAGGTATTCCGGCCGAGGTCCCAGCAGCAGGCGCGCGCCCGGCTGGGGCTGCCGGCCGACGCGGTCATGCCGCTGTTCGTCGGCCGGCTGCAGCCGCTGAAGGCACCCGACGTGCTGCTGAGCGCCGTCGCGCTGCTGCTGGAGCGCGACCCGTCGCTCCGGCCCCGGCTGGTGGTCCCCGTCGTCGGCGGGCCCTCCGGGTCGGGGCTCGAGCACCCCGAGGCGCTCTCGGCGCTGGCCTCCTCCCTCGGGATCGCCGACGTGGTGCGGTTCATCCCCCCGGTCTCGCGCGACGAGCTCGCCGACTGGTACGCCGCGGCGACGCTGGTCTGCGTCCCCTCCTACAACGAGTCGTTCGGGCTGGTAGCGATCGAGGCCTCCGCCGTCGGTACGCCGGTGGTGGCCGCAGCGGTCGGCGGCCTGACGACCGTGGTCCGCCACGAGAGGACCGGGCTGCTGGTCGAGGGGCACGACCCCGTCGACTACGCCCGGGCCATCGAACGGCTGGTGGGCGCTCCGGCGTACCGCGACCGGCTCGGGGACGCCGCCGCCGCCCACGCCCGCGGCTTCGCCTGGGAGCGCACTGCGGACCTCACGCTCGGCGTCTACCGCAAGGCCGCGCTCGGCATCGACGACGAGCTGCGCGGGGCGATGCATGGCTGACGCCGCCGTCGTACAGGAGCAGGCGGCGGCCACCATCCGGGAGTACCTGGAGGACAGCGACCTGGAGTGGCAGGAGCTCAAGGAGAGCATGTTCTCGGTCACCCTGCCGGGCGAGCGCAAGCTGCAGACGCCGTGCCGCCTCGACGTCGGGCCGCACGCGCTGGGTGTCCACGCGTTCGTCGCCCGGCACCCGGACGAGAACCATGCAGGCGTCTACCGCTGGCTGCTCGAACGCAACCTGCGGCTGTACGGCGTCGCGTTCGCCGTCGACCGGCACGGCGACATCTACCTCGACGGGCGTCTGCCGCTGGCCTCCGTCACGGCCGACGAGCTCGACCGGCTGCTCGGGGCGGTGCTCACCTACGCCGACGACTCCTTCAACACGATTCTCGAGCTGGGCTTCGCCGGCTCGATCCGCCGGGAGTGGGAGTGGCGGGTGGCACGTGGCGAGTCGACGAAGAACCTCGAGGCCTTCCGTGGCTGGCTGGAGTCCCCCGCCGACCCGGCGTAGGGCGGCTCCGTAGGCTTGTCCGGTCATGCACGCGTTCCTGCTGAGTACTGCCGTCATCTTCGTCGCCGAGCTCGGGGACAAGAGCCAGCTCATGGCGATGACCTTCGCGGCTCGCTACAAGGTCCGGGACGTGCTCATCGGGATCACGGTCGCGACGCTGATCGTGCACCTGGTCTCGGTCGGCCTGGGGGTCGCTTTCGGCGCGGTGTTCGCCGAGGCGCAAGGCGCGATCTCGGTGATCGCGGGGCTGGCCTTCCTCGGCTTCGCGGCGTGGACCCTGCACGGCGACGAGCTCACCGACGAGGAGGCTGCCAAGGCCCGCCAGTCGACCGGGCTGGCGATCCTCGCGGTCGGCGCGGCGTTCTTCCTCGCCGAGCTCGGTGACAAGACCATGCTGGCGACCGTGACGCTGGCGACGCGGGAGGGCTGGTTCGGCACCTGGATCGGCTCCACCCTCGGCATGGTGCTGGCCGACGCGCTGGCGATCGGGGTGGGTGCGGTGCTCGGACGGCGGCTGCCGGAGCGGGCGATCCGGTACGGCGCGGCCGCCGCGTTCGCCCTCTTCGGGCTGGTCCTCATCGCCCAGGGCCTCGGCGTCCTCTGAGGCGTCCCCTCCTCGCCGACCCGCCCTGCATGTCTGGCCGACCCGCCGTGCATGTCTGGCCGACCCGCCCAACATGCTGGTCACAGGTCGAACTTGTACCCCAGGCCTCGCACGGTGACCAGGTGCCGCGGCGTCCCGGGATCCGGTTCCACCTTGGCCCGCAGCCGCTTGACGTGCACGTCGAGCGTCTTGGTGTCGCCCACGTAGTCCGCCCCCCAGACCCGGTCGATCAGCTGCCCCCGGGTCAGCACCCGGCCGGCGTTGCGCAGCAGCATCTCCAAAAGCTCGAACTCCTTGAGCGGCAACGATGTCTCCTCGCCGCGCACGGTGACGACGTGGCGCTCGACGTCCATCCGCACCGGCCCGGCCTCGAGCGTGCTGGGCAGCAGCTCGACGTCGGCGCCACGGCGCAGCACGGCCCGGATACGGGCGACGAGCTCACGCGGTGAATACGGCTTGGTGACGTAGTCGTCGGCCCCCAGCTCGAGCCCCACGACCTTGTCGACCTCGTCCCCCTTGGCGCTGACCATGATCACCGGCACGTTGGAGGTCGCCCGGATCTGGCGGCACACCTCGGTGCCCGACATCTCGGGAAGCATCAGGTCGAGCAGCACGATGTCCGCGCCGGCGCGGTGGAACTCCTCGAGGGCCGCCGTACCGGTGCCGGCAAGCCCCACCTCGAAGCCCTCCTTGCGCAGCATGTAGGCGAGGGCGTCGCTGTAGCTCTCCTCGTCCTCGACGACGAGCACGCGCGTCATGGCCGGGCTCGCTCCTGAGAGGTCATGCCCCGATGCTAGGTCGCGGAGCCGGCCGGAACTCGCACCCTGGGCGCTGCGAGCGCTGCCGCAAGCAAACGTTCACCGGGCGTTCACCATGGTCGAGCACGTCTGCCGCCCGGCCCGGTGCGTCAGGACGTCGACCGAGCCGCCGCGTCCGCCCCGTCCGCGGCTGAGGCCCCTGCATCCTGGGCGGGTCGGGCAGACATGGAGGGCGGGTCGGCGGTGGGGGACGAGGTACGCCGGGGGAGCCGCAGGGTGAAGCTCGACCCCTGACCCTCCTCGGACCAGACCTTCACCTCCCCGCCGTGCGAGGCGGCGACGTGCTTGACGATCGACAGTCCCAGCCCCGTCCCTCCCGTCGAGCGGTGCCGTGCGGGGTCGACCCGGTAGAACCGCTCGAAGATCCGGTCGAGCTCGGTGGCCGGGATCCCGATTCCCCGGTCGGCGACGGTGAGGTCGACGGTGTCCCGCTCGAGTGCCACCGAGACCACGACGGTGCTCTGCTCGGGGGAGTAGGCGACGGCGTTCGCGATCAGGTTGCCCAGCGCCAGCGACAGCTGCTGGACGTTGCCCGGCACGGTGACCTGCCGGGTCCCCTCCGAGCGCACGGTGATCTTCTTGGCCTTCGCCTCGATCTCGATCGTGTCGATCGCCCGCTCGACGACCTGGTCGACGTCGACGGGCGTGGGCCGGTCGAGGGCGTCGTCGTGCTGGAGCCGCGACAGCTCGATGATCTGCTGCACCAACCGGCTGAGCCGGGCCGCCTCGGTCTGCATGCGTGAGGAGAACCGAGTCACCGCCTCTGGGTCGTCGGCTGCCGACGACACCGCCTCGGCGAGCAGCGTCAACGCGCCGACCGGGGTCTTCAGCTCGTGCGAGACGTTGGCGACGAAGTCCCGGCGGATCGCGTCCACGCGCCGCTCGCGGGTCCGGTCCTCGGCCAGCACCAGCACCAGCCGGCTGCTCAGCGAGGCCACCCGTGCCTGCACCTGCACCGGTGCGTGACCGAGCCCGCGGCGGATCTCCAGGTCGTGCTCGCGGATCTGCCCGTCACGTCGTACCTGCCGGACGAGCTCCTGGAGCTCCGGCAGCAACAGTGCGCCATCGCGCACGAGCCCCAGTGCGTACGCCGGCGCCGACGCCTGCAGCACCTGGTCGTGCTCGTCGACGACGAGGGCGCTGGAACGAAGCACCGACAGGACTGTCGAGACGCCCGGCGGCACAACGCCGGCGTCGACGACCGAGGGCGGCACCGGCCCACGCAGCTCGCGCTCGCTCAGCCGCCAGGCGAGCGCCGTGACGCCGCCGATGAGGACCCCCAGCAGGGTCAGGAGCACCCCTTGCGCGGTCGGGTCCATGACCTCGATGGTAGAGGTCTGCCCGTCCGCGACTGCCCCGTGCGGCCGGCTCCGACGGAGCGACCGGAACGGTTCACCTGCCGTTCACCTGCAATTGCCCGGTTGGTCCGCAGCGGGAACGAGCATGACCGCATGCGGAGCGCCTACCACGACCACCTCGACCTCGTCGTCGACGAGCTCGTCGCGATGACCCACCAGGTCCAGCAGTCCGTGGCGCGGGCCACGCACGCGTTGATGACCGCCGACGCCGCCGTCGCCGAGCAGGTGGTGGCCGCGGACGCCGAGATCGACGCGATCCGCGACCGGATCGAGGACCAGGTCTTCGAGCTGCTCGCCCTGCAGCAGCCGGTGGCGGGTGACCTGCGCATGCTGGTCGCGGCGTCGCGGATGGTCGCCGACCTGGAGCGGATGGGTGATCTGTCCGTCCACGTGGCGAAGGTCGCACGGCTCCGGGCTCCGGAGGCCGCGGTGCCGGCCGAGATGACCCCGACGATGACGCGGATGGCCGAGGTCGCCGTGGACATGGTCGGCGCGGCTGCCCGGGTCATCGCCGACCGTGATGTCGACGCGGCACGCGAGCTCGAGCAGGAGGACGAGGAGATGGATGAGCTTCGGCGTCGCTCCTTCCGGCTCATGCTCGGTGAGAACTGGGCGCACGGTGTGGAGCCGGCGATCGACCTCGCCCTGCTCGGCCGGTACTACGAGCGCATCGCCGACCATGCGGTGTCGCTGGCCCGTCGGGTCGTGTACCTCGTCACCGGCGAGACGGTCTCCTCGCTCAGCTCCTGAGCCCGGCAGCGTGCATTCACGCCGACTCGGCGAGTTGGGCGCGTGCATTCACGCCGACTCGGCGGGGGGTCACTGACCGCCGCGGAGCAGCTCCTCGAACGGCACCACGTCCTCGAACGGGTCTGACTTCCCCGACGACGTCCGCCGCAGAGCGCCGCCCGCCCGGGGGACCAGCAGGTCGACCAGCTCGCCCGCCGCCCGGTCGATGCGTGCAGCCAGCGGGCTGGCAGTCGTGTCGCCGAAGTCCTCCGTCGCGGCGAACACCGCGGTCGGCACCACGACGGCCCGCAGGTAGGAGAACAGCGGCCGGAGCGCGTGCTCGAGGACCAGCGAGTGCCGGGCGGTACCTGCGGTGGCGCCGATCAACGTCGGCTTCCCGACCAGCGCGTCCTTGTCCAGGACGTCGAAGAACATCTTGAACAAGCCCGAGTACGACGCCGTGAACACGGGGGTGACGGTGAGCAGCGCATCCGCGTCGACGACGGTCGAGACCGCCGCCTCCAGCTCCGGGTTGGGGAACCCGGTGACCAGGTTGTCCGCCAGCGCGTGGGCGAGCGGCCGGAGCTCGACGACCTCGACGAGGCCGTCCTGGCCGGCCGACCGGAGGCGGTCGACCACAGCTGCGGAGAGCCGGTCGGCCAGCAGCCGTGTCGACGACGGCTGGCTCAGCCCGGCGCTCACGACCGCCACGGTGAAGGTCATCGGTGCTGCTCCTCGAGGAGTCCCTGGGGACGTACATCTTCCCCCGTGTCGGCCGGCGTGGCGGCGTGGGAGGGCGAGGTGTGCGTCCTGGAGGCCGCTGCGGCTGCGACGAGCGACGCGTGCGTCGGCGCGTCGGGCACGTGCGCCGGCTTGAGGGCGGCGTACTCACGGCGCAGCACCGGAACGACCTCCTCGCCGAGGATGTCGAGCTGCTCCAGCACCGTCTTCAGCGGCAGCCCTGCGTGGTCCATGAGGAAGAGCTGGCGCTGGTAGTCGCCGACGTACTCCCGGAAGCCGAGGGTCCGCTCGATCACCTGCTGCGGCGACCCGACGGTCAGCGGCGTCATCTCCGAGAAGTCCTCGAGAGAGGGGCCGTGTCCGTAGACCGGGGCGTTGTCGAAGTACGGGCGGAACTCCCGGACCGCGTCCTGGCTGTTCTTGCGCATGAAGACCTGGCCGCCGAGCCCGACGATCGCCTGGTCGGCGGAGCCGTGGCCGTAGTGCTCGAACCGCCGCCGGTACAGGGCCACCATCCGCTGCGTGTGGGAGGCCGGCCAGAAGATGTGGTTGTGGAAGAACCCGTCGCCGTAGTACGCGGCCTGCTCGGCGATCTCGGGGGAGCGGATCGAGCCGTGCCAGACGAACGGCGGTACGCCGTCGAGGGGGCGGGGGGTAGAGGTGAACCCCTGGAGCGGAGTGCGGAACTTGCCCTCCCAGTCGACGACGTCCTCGCGCCAGAGCCGGTGCAGCAGCGCGTAGTTCTCGACCGCGAGCGGGATGCCCTGGCGGATGTCCTTGCCGAACCACGGGTAGACGGGGCCGGTGTTGCCGCGACCCATCATGAGGTCCACGCGCCCGTCGGTGAGGTGCTGCAGCTTCGCGTAGTTCTCCGCGATGAGCACCGGGTCGGTGGTCGTGATCAACGTCGTCGCGGTGGAGAGGACGATGCGCTCGGTCTGGGCGCCGATGTAGGCCAGCGTCGTCGTCGGCGCGGAGGCGACGAACGGCGGGTTGTGGTGCTCACCGGTGGCGAACACGTCGAGCCCGACCTCCTCGGCCTTCTTCGCGATCGCCACCGTGGCCTTGATGCGCTCGTGCTCGGTCGGCGTGCGACCGGTGGTCGGGTCGGTGGTGACGTCGCCCACCGTGAAGATTCCGAACTGCATGTGGTTCTTCCTTCCCATTACCCGCCGAGTAGTCGCACCCTTGGCCAGGCTCGACCAGCGACCGGTTCAGTGTTGCAGGTTCAAGTATCTCAACTCGGGGGTGGTCACACCTATTCCGGTGCCCCGGCCGCTGCCGGACGGGCACGGGCAGTGCGGACGGGCGCGGGTAGGGTCGGGCCATGAGCGAAGTCACGCCGGAGGCCAACGAAGCCGACATCGCCGAGCAGCAGGCCCCGATCGTCGCGGACGACACCGGCGACGAGCTCCGGCCGGACCTGTCGTCGGGCGACGCCAACGAGGCCGACGTCGCCGAGCAGGGGCTGGTCGTGGGCGGCGACGACGAGGACAGCTACCGCGACGGATAGCGGCCGCGAGGCCCCGGCGACGGGGCCACCGGAGCGGGCTACAGCAGCCCGGCTGCCACCTGCAGGTCGGCGACAAGCGCGGCAAGGTCCTCGGTCCGCTGTCGCGACCGGAGCACCGACGACGGATGCGTGGTCGGCACCACCCAGTCCGGCGGTCGAGGCAGCGCCAGCGACTCCGGCCACTCCAGTCGCTGACCTCGGGAGGCGCCCACCCGGAACGCCGACCCGTAGACGCTCTGCCCCGCGGTCGCGCCCAGCAGCACCACGCCCCGGGGCCGCACGACGTCGAGCTCGGCGAGCAGCCAGGGCTGGCAGGCCGCGACGTGGACCCGGCTCGGCCCCTTGTGGATGCGCTGCTTGCCCCTCGTCCCGGAAAACCTGAAGTGCTTGACCGCGTTGGTCCGGAAGACGCTGCCTGGGTCGATGCCGGCGCTCTCCAGCGCCTGGTCGAGCAGCCGCCCGGCGGGTCCGACGAACGGCTCCCCGGCCCGGTCCTCCTGATCCCCGGGCTGCTCCCCCACGACGACGAGCGGGGCCTGTGGCGGGCCGTCACCCATGACGCCCTGCGTCGCGTCGGCGTACAGCTCGCAGCCGCGGCAGCCGTCGACCGCGGACCTCAGCCGGTCGAGGGTCGGCTCCTCGGGGACCCACTCCTGAGCCCCGGGGCGCTCGGGCGTCACGGCCATGCGGGACAGGTACCCGCCCGCGACGGGGGTGATGCGCGGGGGAGGGCCGGCTCGACGTGCACCCTCCTTCGGGCAAGCCGCGGCAGGGGGTGTTCGGGGCCGGGTTGCAAGTCCGGGTGGCCCTGCCGCGGCGCGTCCCGCCGATTTAGAGGGGCCGCGGCCGCTGTGTATGCTCTCTCCTCGCTTGCCCCTTTAGCTCAGTCGGCAGAGCGACTCCATGGTAAGGAGTAGGTCTACGGTTCGATTCCGTAAAGGGGCTCTGGGAGAGGACCTCGTCGACACGAGGAACCCGTCCCGGTGGCGGGGTAGCTCAGGTGGTTAGAGCACACGGCTCATAATCGTGGTGTCGCGGGTTCGAGTCCCGCCCCCGCTACAGCCAGCTACAAGCCCGACTCCAAGCCCGATCAGAAGCGTGGCACCGCCGGTCAGTGGCGGTGGGCACGCAGCCGAGGACTTGTCCGTCGGGGCACACTGGACATGTTCAACTCGAGGACCAGAAGAAGAGGCACACCGTGGCGAGCAAGACCAGTGACGTCCGTCCGAAGATCACCTTGGCGTGCACGGTGTGCAAGGAGCGGAACTACATCACCAAGAAGAACCGGCGCAACGACCCCGACCGGCTCGAGCTCGCCAAGTTCTGCCCGCGCTGCCGCACCCACACCGCGCACCGCGAGACCCGCTGACCGGACGGCTTGCTAGCGTCGCCGTCCATGGGAGCCGATGCGACGCTGGTGGGCCGCAGCTTTCCGCCGACCGCGCCCTACCTGGTCACCGAGGAGCGGATCGCGGAGTTCGCCGCGGCCACCGGCGGTGAGTACGCCGGAGGTCCCGCGCCCGTGACCTTCCCGATCGTCGTCGCCTTCCGCGCGATGCAGGACCTGTTGGCCGACCCCGACGTCGGCATCGCGCTGCACCGGGTGGTGCACGGCGAGCAGCGCTTCACCTACACCCGGCCGGTGGTCGCCGGCGACCTGCTGTCGGCGACCCTGACCGTCGACTCGGTACGCCGGATCGGCGGGGCCGAGGTGATCTCCACGCGCAGCGAGGTCGTCGACGCCGAGGGCGCTCACGTGGTGACCGCCAAGGCCGTCCTGGTGCACAGCGGGGACGAGTCATGAAGGCGGGCGAGACGCTGCCGGTGCAGGAGTTCCGGGTCACCCGGGCGGACCTCGTGCGGTACGCCGGCGCGAGCGGCGACCTCAACCCCATCCACTGGTCGGACCGCATCGCCACGTCGGTCGGGCTGCCGGGCGTGATCGCCCACGGCATGCTCACGCTCGGGCTTTCCGGACGGGCGCTGGAGGTCTGGGCCGGGGGTCCCGGTCGGGTCGTCGAGCTCGGTGCCAAGTTCACCCGTCCAGTGGTCGTGCCCGACGACGACGCCGGCGTCACGCTGACCGTGGCCGGCACGGTCACCGCTGTCGAGGACGGCCGGGCGTCAGTCGTCCTCGAGGTCACCTGCGGCGGGGAGAAGGTGCTGGGAGCGCCCAAGGCGGTCATTCTCGTCGCCTCCGAGGCGGCACACCCCGATGCGCCCGACGAGGGCGGCGGGCCCGACGAGGTCGACGGCGGAAGACCCGGCGGTGGCTGAGCGGCTCTCGGACCACACCACGCTCCGCCTGGGCGGACCCGCGGCGGACTACCTGCAGGTCAGCGACGACGACGCCCTCGTCTCCGCGGTGGCCGAGGCCGATCGCGAGGGACGACCGGTGCTGGTGCTGGGCGGTGGCAGCAACCTGGTGGTGGCCGACGGCGGCTTCCCCGGGCTGGTGGTTCACATCGCCACCCGGGGCGTGGAGGCCGAGAGCGACGCCTGCGGCGGTGCGCTGGTCACG
Organism: uncultured Nocardioidaceae bacterium; assembly: GCA_902805845.1. Taxonomy (GTDB): domain Bacteria; phylum Actinomycetota; class Actinomycetes; order Propionibacteriales; family Nocardioidaceae; genus Marmoricola_A. Next base: position 8,452 of record CADCUI010000071.1, on the reverse strand, counting down.
GTCGCCGCGGGGGAGGACTGGGACGAGCTCGTGGCCCGCGCCGTGGCAGAGGGCTGGGTCGGGCTCGAGGCCCTCTCCGGGATCCCCGGCAGCGTCGGCGCGACGCCGATCCAGAACGTCGGCGCCTACGGCCAGGACGTCTCCGACACCGTCGCCCGGGTCCGCACCTGGGACCGGGTCGAGCGGCAGTACCGCACCTTCGCCAACGCCGAGTGCGGCTTCGGCTACCGCACCAGTCGTTTCAAGGAGGAGCCGGGTCGTCACGTGGTCCTCTCGGTGACCTTCCAGCTGCGGCTGGGCAGCCTCGGCGAGCCGGTGGAGTACGCCGAGCTCGCCCGGTCGCTCGGGATCGAGCAGGGACAGCGTGCGACGCTGGCCGAGGTCAGGGCGGCCGTGCTGGCGCTGCGGGCCGGCAAGGGCATGGTGCTCGACGACCGGGACCTGGACACCTGGTCGGCGGGTTCCTTCTTCACCAACCCGATCGTCACGGCCGAGGAGCTGCCTCGGGGGGCGCCGGGCTGGGAGCAGCCGGACGGCCGCGTCAAGACCAGCGCCGCCTGGCTCATCGAGCACGCCGGCTACGGCAAGGGCTACGGCCTCGACCGCGACGGTGCCCGGGTGGGGCTGTCGACCAAGCACACGCTGGCGGTGACCAACCGCGGCGGTGCCACGTCGGCCGAGCTCCTGGCGCTGGCCTCCGAGGTCCGCGACGGCGTACGCGCGAGGTTCGGCATCACGCTCGTCAACGAACCGGTGCTGGTCGGCTGCTCGCTCTGACCCGTCCCTCTCGTCAGGTGGAGGAGACCGCCGTCGTGCCGATCACGACCAGGATGATGGCCAGCCAGGTGACCAGGACCAGCACGGCGATCGCGAGAAGCGCAGTGCCCACGATCCCGAGCACATAGCCGGCCTGAGCGGACGTGCGACCCCCGAGCCGCCCGCCGGAGGCGTCGATCTCCGCGACGGTCTGCCTGCCCATGGCCCAGGCGAAGGGCGAGACGACCTGGCAGGCCACCAGACCGATGATGCCGAGCACCAGGCTGAGGCTTGCCTTCGGGTGATCAAGCCCGACAGGCGGGCCGTAGCCGCCCTGCCAGGGAGCGAGTGCGCCCGGCTGGTAGACCGGTTGTCCGTACCCGGGCGCGTGCCCGTGGTCGGGCTGACCGTCGGGCCGCGGCGCGTCACCAGGAGGGGTCGTCATGCCGCTGAGTGTGCCAGTGCCGAGCCTCGGCCGCAGCCGTCACGGGGACCGCCCGCGTCAGTCCAGGTTCTCGCCGTACTGATAGTTGAAGTCAGCGTCCGTGGCGAGGGCGAGGACGAACCACGCGATCAGGATCGCGAAGATGATCGTGCCGATGATCCCCAGGATGAACCCCGCCTTCGCCAACCCTCGTTGCCCCACCTGGCCGCCGGAGGAGTCCGACTTCTTCATGCCCGCCCTGCCCAGGACCAGGGCGATGGGGGAGAGGATGCCCCCGAAGCAGAAGCAGTTGCCCAGCAGCCCGAGGATGCCCAGGACGAGTGAGGTGATGGCGAGACCGTTGGTCTGCGCGGGGCTGCCGAAGCCCGGCGCCCCGAAGCCCCCCGGCGGCGGTGGCGCCGGCTGGCCGTAACCGCCTTGACCGGAGTCGTAGGACGGCTGCTGGCCGTACCCTCCCGGAGGCGGGGGCGGCTGGTTGGGGTCGTACGGCGGCTGCTGGCCGTAGCCGCCGGGAGGTGGCGGCGGCTGGTTGGGGTCGTGGGGGGGCTGGTCACCTGGAGGCGTGCTCATGGCGGCTGAGTCTGCCAAAGAACCGCCCTCATGCCAGGTTGTGCCCGGTCGTGGCGAGCCACGATTCGATCTCGGCGCGCACGGCGCGTCGGGTCGACTCCGGGGCGCACGAGGCGTCGACCGACATCCCGGCGAGCCGGGCAAGGTCGGCGTCGGTGAGGTCGTGGGCGGCGCGGACCGCGGCGTACTGTCCGGCGAGCCGTGAGCCGAAGAGCAACGGGTCGTCGGCGCCGAGGGCGATCGTGGCGCCGGCATCCATCAGCACCCGTACGGGCACCGAGGTCAGGTCGCTGTAGACGCCGAGGGAGACGTTCGACGTCGGGCAGACCTCCAGCGCGATGCCGCGCTCGACGAGGTGATCGAGGAGCTCGGGGTCCTCCACCACGCGGACGCCGTGGCCGAGCCGGTCGGCTCCGAGGTCCTCGACCGCCACCCGGATGCTCCGCGGCCCGAGGAGCTCTCCGGCGTGGGGGACCAGCCGCAGGCCGGCCCGCCGGGCGATGCGGAAGGCGGGAGCGAAGTCGGAGGTCCAGCCACGCCGCTCGTCGTTGGAGAGGCCGAAGCCGACCACGCCGCGGTCGGCGTACTGGCCGGCGAGCCGGGCGAGCGTGCGGGCGTCGAGCGGGTGGCGGGTGCGGTTGGCCGCCACGACGACGCCGATGCCGACCCCGGTCGCACTCGAGGCCTCGGTGACGGCGTCGAGGACGAGCTCGATGAAGGCGGTGATCCCTCCGAAGCGGGTGGCGTAGCCGCTGGGGTCGACCTGGATCTCCAGCCACCGGCCACCCTCGGCGGCGTCGTCCTCGGCCGCCTCGCGGACCAGCCGGCGGACGTCGCCGGGCTCGCGGAGCACCGACCGCGCCACGTCGTACAGCCGCTGGAAGCGGAACCACCCCTTCTCGTCAGCCGCCGACAGCTGCGGCGGCCAGTCCTCGACCAGCGCGTCGGGCAGCACGACGCCGTCCCGGGCGGCGAGCTCCACGAGCGTGGAGTGCCGCATCGAGCCGGTGAAGTGGAGGTGCAGGTGCGCCTTGGGAAGGGTGTGCAGGTCCCTTCGTGCGGCCTGGCCCTGGTCGCCGGTCGAGCCTGTCGGACTCACTCAGGCGAAGAGCTTCTGCAGCCGGGTGATGCCGTCGACAAGGTCGTCGTCGCCGAGGGCGTAGGAGAGCCGGAGGTAGCCGGGCGACCCGAAGGCCTCGCCCGGCACCACCGCCACCTCGGCCTTCTCGAGGATGAGCTCCGCCAGCTCTGCGGACGTTCCCGCGGTGACGCCGTCGACCTCGCGACCCAGGAGCCCCATCACCTGCGGGTAGACGTAGAAGGCGCCCTGGGGCTCGGGGCACACCACGCCGTCGATGTCGTTGAGCATCGAGACGATCCTGCGGCGGCGACGGTCGAAGGCCACCTTCATCTCCTCCACCGCGGCCAGGTCGCCGGAGACCGCGGCGATGGCCGCTCGCTGCGAGACGTTGGCGACGTTGGACGTGGCGTGGGACTGGAGGTTGGTCGCGGCCTTGACGACGTCGGCGGGGCCCAGCAGCCAGCCCACGCGCCACCCCGTCATCGCGTAGGTCTTGGCCACGCCGTTGAGCACGACGCAGCGGTCCGCCAGGGAGGGCACGGCCACGGGCATCGAGACCGCCTCGGCACCGTCGTAGGTCAGGTGCTCGTAGATCTCGTCGGTCACCACCCACAGGCCGCGCTCGTCGGCCCACCGGCCGATGGCCTCGACCTGCGCCCGGGGGTAGACCGCGCCGGTCGGGTTCGACGGCGAGCAGAACAGCAGCACCTTGGTGCGGTCGGTGCGGGCGGCCTCGAGCTGCTCGACGGTGACGAGGTAGTCCTGGCTCTCGTCGGCGAGCACCTCGACGGGCACGCCGCCGGCCAGCCGGATGGCTTCGGGGTAGGTGGTCCAGTACGGCGCGGGCAGCAGCACCTCGTCGCCCGGGTCGAGCAGCGTGGCGAACGCCTCGTAGACCGCCTGCTTGCCGCCGTTGGTGACGAGCACCTGGCCGGGCGAGACGTCGTAGCCGGAGTCGCGCCGGGTCTTGGCGACGATCGCCTCCTTCAGCGCCGGCAGGCCGCCCGCAGGGGTGTACCGGTGGTTGGCGGTGTCGTGGCAGGCGGCGGCCGCGGCCTCGACGACGTACGCCGGGGTCGGGAAGTCGGGCTCGCCGGCGCCGAACCCGATCACGGGGCGCCCGGCCGCCTTGAGGGCCTTCGCCTTCGCGTCGACCGCGAGCGTGGCCGACTCGCCGATCCCCCCGATCCGGGTGGAGATCCGGGGCTTGTCCTGGGGGCTCGCCGTCGACGCACTCACCGGCGGGGTCTGCGGCTGGCTCTGGCTCATGGGACCATCGTTCCACCGGGTCGGCGGCCCATGCACGCAGGTGGTGGCTGGTGCCGCATCGCAGGTGGTGGCCGGTGCCCCACCGGGTCCTCGTCGGGTCCTCGTCGGTTCGACTTCGCTGCGCGGCAGCCCGTACACTTCCTCCTTGGTGGTTCACACCCTTGCTTGCCATGCCCGCAGCCGGGTCTCGCGCTCAGGCAGACGGCTCCGGCGGTCGAGGGAGGACCGTCGGAGGGCACTAGCTCAACTGGCAGAGCATCGGTCTCCAAAACCGAAGGTTGGGGGTTCAAGTCCCTCGTGCCCTGCACGACCTCGCGGAGGCTCCGCGAGGGACAACGACGTCCGGCCCCGCCGGACACGGAAGGGAAGTGGTGACGTGGCCGAGAGGGACACCGTGTCCGCTCCGTCGCGACGCACCAGTCCGGCGACCTTCTACCGCCAGGTGGTCGCCGAGCTCCGCAAGGTCGTCTGGCCGACGCGGCAGCAGCTGATCACCTACTTCTGGGTGGTGCTGGTGTTCGTGATCGTGGTCATGACGATCGTGTCGCTGCTCGACCTGGGCTTCGGCAAGGCCATGTTCGCGCTCTTCGCCTGACCCCCGCCGTACCTCCCGCAGCAACCCGGGCGCCGGGTCCACAGGGACCGCCCGCCCAGCAACTACAGAAGGTGACTGACAACCGTGTCGCAGCCGTACGACGAGACCACCTCCGAGCAGCCCAGCCAGGACCCCTTCGCGGTGTCTGACGACACCGGCGGCGAGGGTGGCGAGGGCCTCGTGCCTGCACCGTCGGACGAGGTCGAGCCGCCGCACGGCGACGCGCTCGCGCCTGTCGTGGAGACGGCCGCCGGGCGGACCGACGGCGACGACGCCGTGGCGGATGACGGGGCTTCGACCGGCGAGGCGCCGTCTGAGGAGGCTTCGGGTGACGAGGCCTCGGCCGACGAGGGTCCTGCCGATGAGGCTTCGGCCGACGACTCCCCGGCCGACGACACTCCTGCGGACGACACTCCGGCGGACCCGCTCGAGGAGTTCCGCGAGACGCTGCGCAACAAGATGGGCGACTGGTTCGTCGTGCACACCTACTCCGGCATGGAGAACCGGGTGAAGGCCAACCTGGAGAGCCGGATCGGGTCGCTCAACATGGAGGACTACATCCACGAGGTGATCGTCCCGACCGAGGAGGTCGCGGAGATCAAGAACGGCCAGCGCAAGATGGTCAAGCGGACGGTCCTCCCCGGCTACGTGCTGGTCCGGATGGACCTGACCGACGAGTCCTGGGCCGCCGTACGCCACACGCCGTCGGTCACGGGGTTCGTCGGGCACAGCCAGCAGCCGGTGCCGCTCGGGCTCGACGAGGTCGAGAAGATGCTCGCCCCCGCGATCGTCGCGGCGGCGCAGACCGCGTCCGCGGAGCAGGGCGGCGCGGCGCCGACCCCGGCGCGCAAGAAGGTCGAGGTCGTGGACTTCTCGGTCTCCGACTCCGTCATGGTCGTCGACGGTCCGTTCGCGACGCTGCACGCGACCATCACCGAGATCAACGCCGAGGCCCAGCGGGTCAAGGCGCTGGTCGAGATCTTCGGCCGGGAGACCCCGGTCGAGCTGAGCTTCAACCAGATCCAGAAGGTCTGACCGCCGGTCGGGCTTCCGCACCACGACGCAACAGGTCAACAGGTCAACAGGTCAACAGGTAAGGACCCCAGCAATGCCTCCCAAGAAGAAGATCGCCGCGCTCGTCAAGGTGCAGCTGAACGCCGGGGCGGCGACTCCTGCTCCGCCGGTGGGTACCGCGCTCGGTCCCCACGGCGTGAACATCATGGAGTTCTGCAAGGCGTACAACGCTGCCACCGAGGCGCAGCGCGGACAGGTCATCCCCGTCGAGATCACCGTCTACGAGGACCGGTCGTTCACGTTCGTCACCAAGACGCCGCCGGCCGCGGAGCTGATCAAGAAGGCCGCCGGAGTCGCGAAGGGCTCGAGCGTCCCGCAGAAGGACAAGGTCGGCCGGCTGACCCGCGACCAGGTCCGTGAGATCGCCGAGGGCAAGCTCGTGGACCTCAACGCCAACGACGTCGACGCGGCGATGAAGATCATCGAGGGGACCGCCCGCTCGATGGGCATCACGGTCGACCGCTGACCCGCCCACGATGTCTGGTCGACCCGCCCACGATGTCTGGTCGACCCGCCCAAGAATCGACACAACAGTGGCAGGCCCGCACTGCGGCCCATGACCACGACCTGGTGAAAGGAACCAGAACCATGCAGCGCAGCAAGAACTACCGATCCGCCTCCCAGGCGGTCGACGGCGACAAGCTCTACAGCCCGCTCGAGGCCATCCGGCTCGCCAAGACCCACAGCAAGACCAAGTTCGACCAGACCGTCGAGGTCGCGATGCGGCTGGGCGTCGACCCGCGCAAGGCAGACCAGATGGTCCGCGGCACCGTCAACCTCCCGCACGGCACCGGCAAGACCGCCAGGGTCCTGGTCTTCGCCAACGCCGAGAAGGCTGACGCGGCGCGTGGCGCAGGCGCCGACTTCGTCGGTGGCGACGACATGATCGAGCGGGTCTCCGGCGGCTGGCTCGACTTCGACGCGGTCGTCGCGACGCCCGACATGATGGGCAAGGTGGGCCGGCTCGGCAAGGTGCTCGGTCCCCGCGGCCTGATGCCGAACCCCAAGACCGGCACCGTCACGATGGACGTGGCCAAGGCGGTCTCCGACATCAAGGGCGGCAAGATCGAGTTCCGGGTCGACCGGCACGCCAACCTGCACTTCATCATCGGCAAGGCATCCTTCGAGGAGCGGCAGCTGACGGAGAACTACGCGGCCGCCCTCGAGGAGATTTTGCGGCTGAAGCCGGCCAGCTCGAAGGGCCGCTACATCCGGAAGGTGACGACGTCGACGACCATGGGTCCTGGGATCCAGGTCGACCCGAACCGGGTCCGCAACCTCACCGACGACGACGCCGCCGCCTGACCACCCCCGCCTGACCACCCCCGCCGAGTCGGCGCCAACGCACGTCCAAAGCGGGCCGAGTCGGCGCCAACGCACGCGCGACCGTGCACAAGCGCCGACTCGACGCGGGGCGAGCGTGCACAAGCGCCGACTCGGCGGTTACTCGGTGAAGACCCGTTCGTCCACGAGCTTCTCGCGGACCAGCTGGCCCTGCGTCTCGAAGCGGCCCTGCTCGAACCGCTTGGCGAACTCCATGTCGACGCCGGCGAGCCCGCTGCGGTTCTTCTCGATCGAGAGGATCGCCCAGTGGCGGTACCGCTCGACGTTTCCGACGTCGTAGACGAGGTGGTGACGGGCGACCACGTCGTACTTGTTGTTGAGCATCAGCACCGTGTCCGCCTCATATGCGAGGGCCGACGAGCCACGCATGTGGTTGACCCGCATGCGCTTGCCCGTCGCGATCCCCTCCTTGTCCGACGCGACGACACAGAGCACGGGTACGTCGAAGTCGAGCGTCATGTCCTTGACCTGCTCGACCACCGTGGTGACGCGTTCGTCCTCCTGCTGTAGGCCCGGCACCGGAATCTTCTGCACGTAGTCGATGCACACGAACGGCGGGGTGCCGTGCTGGGCAGCCACCTTCGCGACAGCGTCCCTGATCTCGTCCATCGTGGTGGTCGTCCCCGAGGAGCGATGCACGATCAGCCGGTCGGAGTACTCGCGGACCACGTCCAGGGCCTCGACTCCGCCGTACGTGTCGGAGAGCCGCTGGGAGAGCCCCCGTCCGAGCCCGTCAGACGCCTCGAACGAGCTGCGGATCCGGTTGATGCCCGGGGCGTCGACCCCGCCGATCAGGCCGGCCTCCAGCGCCACCAGGCGGACGAGCATCGCCATCTGATCGTGCTCGTAGCAGAAGTAGAGGACCGGCCGACCCTGCCGGGCGACGTTGCGGGCGACCTGGAGGACCCACGTCGTCTTGCCCATGCCCTGCGGTCCGCCGATGAGGACCAGGTCGCCGCTGCGGAAACCGCCCTGCAGGTGTGCATCCAGTACGTCGAACCCGGTGGGCCAGATCCGGTCGCCGGCCTGGGAGCCGGAGCGGACCCGGTCGTCGGCAAGCTCGAGGGTCTCCGCCAACGACTGAAGCTGAAGGTCCACCCGACCATGGAACCATCCGGACATAACCGGCGTCCGGGGTTCGGCTTGGTCGGTGCACCGCCGACATCCCGGGCGGGTCGAGCAGACATCCCGGGCGGGTCGGCCAGACATCGTGGGCGGGTCGGCCAGACATGCTGGGCGGGTCGGGCAGACATCGTGGGCGGGTGGCGATTTGGTGGGGAGGGAGGGCGCGCCTAGACTGCTTCCCGTAACCGAAGAC
>CADCUI010000070.1 GCA_902805845.1 uncultured Nocardioidaceae bacterium | reverse complement strand
AAGCGTCGGCGCGCAGGGCACCGTCGTAGGAGTGATCCCGGCGGTCGTCAGGCGACGCGGAGCCGGTTGTGGCTGGCCGCGCGTACGACGGTGCCGGCGCTGTGGAGCAGCTCGGTCTTCGTGCCCTGGGAGACGATTCTCCCGTTGCCGATCATGACGATGTCGTCGGCGATCACCTCAACCTCGTGCAGGAGGTGGGAGGAGAGCAGAACGGTGCCGCCGCGGTTGGCGTAGCTGCGGAGCAGGTCACGCATCCAGCGGATGCCCGCAGGGTCCAGGCTGTTGGCGGGCTCGTCGAGGATCAGCACCTCCGGGTCGCCGATCAGGGCTGCGGCGATGCCGAGGCGTTGCCGCATGCCGAGGGAGTAGGCGCCGACCCGCCGGAACGCCTCCGTCGGGGTGAGGCTGACGACCTCCAGCATCTCCTCGACGCGCCGGCGCGGGAGGCCCATGTATTGCTGAGCGATGGTGAGGACCTCGCGGCCGGTGCGGCCGGCGTGCTGGGCGGAGGCGTCGAGGAGGACGCCAACGTCGAGTCCGGGGTTCGGCCGGTCGACGTAGCGACGGCCAGAGATGGTGACGGTCCCGGACGTGGCGCGCGTGAGGCCCACCATGATCCGCATCGTGGTCGACTTCCCGGCCCCGTTGGGTCCCAGGAACCCAGTGACACGTCCCGGTCGAGCGGTGAAACTGACGTCGTCGACTGCGGTGAAGGCGCCGTATCGGCGGGTCACCCCATCGACGGTGATCACGAGCTGCGCTCCTGTCCAGCCGCGGCGCCCGCCAGGACGGCGGCCGGGTGGACCGGCGTCCCCGGCGCTGTTGCATCCTTGTCGGACAGGTCGTGGTCCTCGACGCGAATGTGGGGCAGCAGGCGGTCCAGCCATCCCGGGAGCCACCAGTTGCGGTCGCCGAGCAGCTCCATGGTGGCGGGCACCAGCACCATGCGGACGATGGTGGCGTCGATGAGGACAGCGGCAGCGAGTCCGATGCCGAACATCTTGCTGAAGACGTCCTCGCCGAGGACGAAGGAGGCGAACACGGTGATCATCACGGCTGCGCCGGCGGTGATGACTCTTGCGGATTTGGCGAGCCCGTCGGCGACGGCGACGGCGTTGTCGCCGGTCTTGTCGTACTCCTCCTTGATTCGGGAGAGCAGGAACACCTCGTAATCCATGGACAGGCCGAAGAGGATCGCGAAGATCCCCACGGGCAGCAGGATCGGCACGGGTGTGGCCTCTGGGATGCCGACCAAGTCCCCGACGGCTCCCCCGCTGGCCGCCAGCGTGAGCACACCGAACGCGGCTGCGCTCGCGAGCAGGTTCATGAGCACGGCCTTGAGCGGTACCACGACGGAGCGGAACACCATCATCAGCAGCACGAACGACACGAGCAGCACGCCACCGAAGAACAGAGGCAACCGTTCGGCGACACCGCGGGTGATGTCGAGGTTCGCTGCCACGGTCCCACCGACCGCGACGGTGAGCCCCGTGTCGGCGACGGCGGCGGGCACGGCGGTGTCTCGCAGCGCGTCGATCAAGTCCTCGGTCGCCTCGTCCTGAGGGGATGTGGTCGGCACCAGCGTCAGGACGGCTGTGTCTCTCGCGTCGTTGACGACGGCTGAGGAGACGGAGTCCACACCAGTCACCCGCGCGAGCCGGGCGGCCAGGCTGTCCGTCGCGGTGAGCAGCTCCGCGCCTGAGGCCCCCTGGATGGTGAGCACGACGGGCGCCGAGGAGCCTGGGCCGAACGCATCGGCCATCAGCGTGTAGGCCTGGTGGGTGGTGTCGGACTTGGGGTCGTTCTGGGCGTCCGGCGTGCCGAACCTGATGCCGAGGAAGGGCGCTGCAAGTGCGGCGAGGACGACGAAGCCAGCGATCGCGGCCACCCATGGCTGGCGCTGGACGAACCGGCTCCACCGGTACCAGCGCGTTGTGTCGTAGGTGCGCTGCTTCTTGCCCATGAACGGCACGTGCAGGCGTTCGATGCTTCGCCCTGCGAACCCGAGCATGGCAGGCAGGAGCGTCAGGGATGCCGACACTGTGACCAGCACGAACAGCGAGGCGGTGAACGCGAACCCGGCCAGTGCCGGTTGGCCGACCAGGAGGATGCCGAGCAGAGCGACGACGACAGTGAGGCCGGCGAACACCACAGCGCGACCGGCAGTGGCGATCGCTGTCAAGGCGGCACGGCGTGGTTCATGTCCTTCGGCGAGACCGGTGCGGTAGCGGGTGACGATGAGGAGCGCGTAGTCGATGCCGACTCCGACGCCCACCATCGCGGCGGTGGCGGTTGCCCACTCCGGGACATCGAGGACGCGCCGGAGCATCTCCCCGAGTGCCATGGTGACTCCGAGCCCGAAGACGGCGGTCAGCAGGGGCAGGCCCATCGCGACCACGGACCCGAAGGTGACCAGCAGGATCAGGGCCGCGGCGACGAGGCCGATGACCTCTCCCCCCACGGGCGCTGCCTGGGACAAGGCTGCGACCGGACCTCCTGCCTCGACGCGCAGGCTGTCGTCACCAGCGGCGAGGATCGGGTCGATCAGCTGCTGAGCCTCGGCCGGCGTGTACTGGTCCGCGGTCTTGTCGAGCGAGACGAGGGCGAAGGCGGTCTTGCCGTCGCTGGACACCTGAGCGGCGCCGCCGTCTGCGAAGGGGCTGGCAAGACCTGTCACGTGCGGGTCGTCAGCGACGTCAGCGAGGATGTCGCCCACCTTCGCCTTGATCCCCTCGGACGAGAAGCCGTCCTTGGAGTTCAAGACGATCTGCACGGTGTCGCCTGCCCGCTCCGGGAACGAGGCGCGCAGGGCGTCTGTGGCGGCCCGCGACTCAGACCCGGGCTGGACGTAGTCCTGCTTGGCCTCCCCGCCGAACGCGTTGGCGAGCGCGAAGGCGGCGGCCAGCGCGGCGATCCACAAGACGACCACCCTGCGGCGCCGTCGATAGCACCAGTCAGCGAGTTGGACCAACATGTCGGGCTCCTCACCTGGCCATCTCGGCGACCCGTGGCCGGGCACCTGTGTGGTTCGGTGTCGACGCTACGAACGCGCTTGCTCCGCGACGATGGGGTGAGCAGCACAGCCGGTGGGACCCAACCGACTGCTCGCCGCGTGCTGACCCCACCCGCAGAGTGCCGACGTGGGAGAGCAGGGTGCGCGTCCGAGCGGCACCGCCTCGCGGCCGAGCAGCTTGCCGAACTCACCGATCGAGAGCGGGAGGTCGCTACCGGTGAAGGCGCCTCGAACGCCGAGATAGCGCTTTGCTCTTCATGAGCGAGGCGACGGTCAAGGCGCACGTGTCACGACTGCTAAGCAAGCTCTACCTCAGCAACCGGGTACAGATCGCGATCCTGGTAAACGACGCCACTCAGGGCTGAGTAAGGGCTTCCGGCCGGCGTCGGCAGCAGCCGTGGGTCGGCCTCCGCTGGCTGGACCTCGCGACCTTGACGCACCGCTCTGTCGAAGCCGCTTCGGTGACTATCCGGTAGTCAGTTGAGGAAGCTATTGGGACACAAACCGCGGCATAAGCAAGAAGGGTTCAAAACGCCAGGCGGCCCACCTCTGCGTTTCCGTAGGTCAGTGGCCGCTTTCTTGTAGCAGGGGCAGAATTTGAACCTGCGACCTCTGGATTCGAGGTCGCGACCGGGGCGGTTCAGCAGCCACTTGGAGGGCGAGCCGTGCCTGGGCCGCGGTCCGTGCGCTCACCCTGACATGGCGCACCCGGCCATCCGCGTCGCGGATCCGGGTCTCAGCGATAGCCCGATCGCCGCGGCGGCGTACGGCGATCGACCCGTGGGCGCCCACGGGAGTTCGTGGCCACGCCATCAGCGAGCCCCCAGCTGGTGGCGTCGGTCGTCCTCGCCTCCAGTCGGGTCAGCCAGGCGTCGATCTCGCTGACTCCGAAGCGCAGTTCTCGACCGACCCGGAAGCCACGAGGACCCCGCCCTTGGCTGCGAAGGTCGTAGATCGTCTGGGCGCTCACCCGCAACTGGGCGCAGGGCTCGGACAGGGACAGGACGCCGTCGACGAGCGACAAGGTCGGAGCCTTGGGGTATCTCGGAGCTTCTCGGTCTTCATGACCGTCTGGTGTGCGAGGACTCCCGCGAGCCGCGAGAGTGCCCGAGAAGGGGCGATGAGCGGGGACCGGTGGGGCCCAATACGCGGAGTCAACGCGGACTGGCCATGCTGTCTCCCAGATTCGGGATGACGGGCACCGGCCCTGACCTGCAGGTTCGGTGGAGCTGAGGGGATTCGAACCCCTGACCTTCTCATTGCGAACGAGACGCGCTACCAACTGCGCCACAGCCCCGAGTGCGACGGCGAACCGGCGCGGGGGAGAGGTTACCACCAGCCGCCGCGCCCCCCGAAGCATGGAAAACACTCAGGTGCCGACGGCCCGCTGGTCCTCGCCCACGGCCTCCGTGCCGCCCCCGGTCACGGCGGTCGACGTGGCTGCCTCCGCGACCAACGCGCTCGCGGCGGCATCGTGGCCAGAGCTCGAGACGTCCGGCGAGCCGAGGTCGATCGTGCGCACCGAGCGGGTCGCGCGGGGCTTGCCCACGTAGGTCGGGAGGTGCACCGGGAGTGGGTCCCACACCGACCCGTTCGCGGTCACGGGCGTGTCGCTGGTGCCGAACTGGAGCGAGTAGGAGGAGGTGTCGTCGAGGCCGCTCACGATCCTGAGCACCTCGTCGTCTCGGGCGTCCAAACCCTCGGCGGTGGTGCCAGGAGCCGGTGGCGCAGCGATGGCCGCGGCCTCGGCTCGGGCGGAGCCCTCGGCCACCTCGGTGGTCGTGGCCGGGGTGTTGATGGTCTCGGGGGTCCCGGCCTCGGGGGTCACGGCCTCGGCGGTACGGCGATGCGCCGCGGCCCGCCGTGCCCGCCGTGCGCGCTCACGTCGCACCGACATCCGCGCCACGACGAGGAACCCGAGGATGAGCAGCGCGGGGATGACCGGCGCCCACGGCCGGAGGTAGCCGAGTCCCGCGGCCGTCCCCACACCGATGGCGACGACGAGCAGCAGGAGCAGCACCCGGCGGCGACGCCGGGCCGCTGCCTGCGCCGCCGTCCTGCCCGCGCTCCTGCCCGACCGTCGAGCCGTCGCTCCCGGCTGGGTGTCGGCCCCTGCCGGCTCGACGGGTGGCGCCAGGGCTGCGGAGGGCGTCGACGCCCGCCGGGTCACCACTCGCACGCCGTCCGAGACGTCCTCGACGGCGCGGGTGCGGGCGACCTCGTCGTGGTGCCGCAGGGCCTTGGGGATGAGGACGACGGCCCACACCAGGGCCAGGGCGACGAAGATCAGGCCGGACAGCTCCACGGGCTACACGGTAAGGACCACACCGGCCTGCGGACGGGACGTGCCCGGTGTGTCGCAGCGATACTCCTGTGACTGGTGGGAATTCAGTCCTGCCCCCGCAGATAGCGGCGCAGCAAACCTTGAGGGACGTCCTCATTGGTCAGCGCGAACAGTCGGTGGTCGCGCCACTCGCCGTCGATGTGCAGGTACCTCGGCGCGTAGCCGTACTCCTCGAAACCCAGCTTCTCGACCACCCGGAGGGAGGCGGTGTTCTCGGGCCGGATCGCGATCTCCACCCGGTGCAGCCCGAGACCGAACCAGCAGTGGTCGGTGGCCAGCGCCACCGCGACCGGCATGTGGCCCTGTCCGGCGTGCCGGCGATCGATCCAGTAGCCGATGCTGGCGAACCGTGCGGAGCCGCCCACGACGTTGTTGACGGTCACCTGCCCGGCCAAGGCCCCGTCGACCAGCAGCGCCAGCGGGAGCCCACGACCGTCGCTGGCCAGCCGGTGCAGGTCCCGGACCATCTCCCGGTAGGTCACCGGAGGCTGGGCGTCACCGGGCGGCCGGGTGGCCTCCCACCGCGTCAGCCAGGCGGCGTTCCGCTCGCGGACCTCGCGCCAGGCCCGGCGGTCCGACCTGGCGAGGGGGCGCAGCGTCACTGGGCCGTGCTGCAGGCGGACGCTGCGCCAGCCCGAGGGGGCCAGGCTCACCCGTGGTCTCCGGGTCCGACGCCGCCACCGGCTCGGTGGTCACCGCCGGCGATCTGATCGGTTGCGTGCCGCAGCAGGGGTACGACGACCTCCAGCCCGTCCTTGACCCCGCCTCTGGACCCCGGCAGGTTCACCACCAGGGCCGAACCCACGACCCCGGCCACGCCCCTCGACAGCGCGGCGGTCGGGACCCCCTTGGCGACGCCGTGGGCGCGGATCGCCTCAGCGATCCCGACGACCTCGTGGTCGAGGAGGGCCAGGGTCACCTCGGGCGTCCGGTCGGTCGGCGACAGGCCGGTGCCGCCCGTGGTCAGCACCACGCGGGCACCGCTCGCGACCGCGGACGTGATGGCCGTTCCGACCGGCTCCCCGTCGGCGACCACCGCAGCGTCGTCCACGTCGAAGCCGGCCTCGCGCAGCGCCGTGACGATGAGGGGTCCGGTCTCGTCGGCGTACACACCGGCAGCCGCCCGGTTGGAGGCCACGACCACGGCAGCCCGAGCCCCCTCCCCCGACGCGCTCACGACGCCGCTCCTCCGGCATCCGGCGTCTCACGTGTCCAGGCGCCGCTCCGGCCGCCGCTCTTCGCCAGCACCCGGACGTCGGTGATCACCGCGCCCTTGTCGACCGCCTTGACCATGTCCACGACCGTGAGGCAGGCGACCGTGACCGCCGTGAGGGCCTCCATCTCGACGCCGGTCCGGTCCGTGGTGCGCACCCGGGCGGTGACCACGACGGCGTCGGCCACCTCGAGGTCGACGGTGACCCCGCTGATCGCGAGCGGGTGGCACAGCGGCACCAGGTCGGGAGTGCGCTTGGCCGCCATGATCCCCGCCACCCGCGCCACCCCCAGCGCATCGCCCTTGGGGACGCCGTCGCCCCGCAGCAGCGCGAGCACCTGGTCCGAGACCACCACCCGGCCGCTCGCGACGGCCTCCCGCGCCGTCACCGCCTTGTCGGAGACGTCGACCATCCGGGCCGCACCGGACGCGTCGACGTGCGTGAGGCCACCGCTGGCGCCGGAGTCCACGTCGGGGTCGGGGTTCGAGTCGGGCGCTGGGTCGCGGTCGGGAACCATCAGAAGTCCCGGTCCAGCAGCAGCACCCGCACCTCGCTGCCCGCAGCGGCCACCTCGGTGTCGGCGGGCACGACGATGACCGCGTTCGCGACGGCCAGGTCCCCGACCAGGTGCGACCCGTGGCCACCGACCGGGGTCACGGCAGGTCCGCGCTCGTCGTAGCTGTACCGTGCCCGCACGTACTGCTCCTTGCCCCACGGCGACCGGAAGGTCGCCGTCAGCCGGGCCCGGTTCTGCGGACGCCGGTAGGGCGTGCGGCCCATCATCTGCCGCAGCGCGGGCAGCACGAAGATCTCGAAGGAGAGGTACGCCGAGACGGGGTTGCCCGGGAGTGTGAAGATCGGCGTCCGGTCCTCGCCGACGTGGCCGAACCCCTGCGGCTTCCCCGGCTGCATCCGCACCTCTCCGAACCACACCGTGCCGAGCTTGGACAGCACGTCCTTGACCACGTCGTACTCGCCCTTGCTGACGCCGCCGCTGGTCACCACCACGTCGGCGCGGACGAGCTGGTCCGACAGCGCGTCGAGGAACTGGCCCGGGTCGTCGGGGACGATCCCGACGCGGTAGGCGATCGCGCCGGTCCGGCGGACGGCGGCGGCGATCGTGTAGGAGTTCGCGTCGAAGATCGCGTCGGCGGCGCGCTTCGTCCCCGGCTCCTGCAGCTCCGAGCCGGTGGAGAGCACGACGACCCGGGGCCGCGGACGCGAGCGCACCTGCGCATGCCCCACGGCGGCGAGCAGCCCGAGCTGCCGGGGTCCCAGCACCGTGCCGTCCTCGAGCAGGACGTCACCGGTCTGCACGTCCTCGCCGCGGCGGCGGATGTGCTGCCCCACCGCGGGGGGCTTGTCGATGCGGACGCTCGCCGCTCCGCCGTCGGTCCACTCCACAGGAACCACGGCGGTGGCTCCGGAGGGCACCGGGGCTCCGGTCATGATCTTGACCGCGGTGCCCGGCGACATCGCCAGCAGCTTGGTCTGGCCCGCGGCCACCTCGCCGGCCACCGGGAGCTGGACGGACTCGCCGTTCCCGGCCCCGGCCACGTCGTCGACGACGACCGCATAGCCGTCCATGCCCGAGTTGTCGAAGGCCGGCAGGTCCATCGGTGCCTCGACACGGCCGCACAACGGCAGCCCGAGGGCCTCCAGCAGCGGCTGCTCGTAGGGCGGCAGCGGCTCGACGCCCGCCAGCACCCGGGCGAGATGGTCCTCGACCGTGACGGACTCCTCGGTCGAGACGGGGACGAAGGCCATGGCAGCGACCCTAACGCTCCGCGTTTCCCGCCTCGTCCGATCGGGCGCGGCGCAGAGCGCGCGCCCGATCGGACGCGGCGCCAGGGGCTTCGGGGGTCACGCCCCCAGCCGGGTGCCGTCCTCGATGGTGCCGGACGAGCCCGGCTCGCCGACCACCGTGTCGCCGGTCACGACCACGTCCGCCCCGAACCGCCAGTCGCCCTGCACGCGGAGGCTCCGCGCCGACCGCAGGCTCGGGGCACCGGCGGGGAAGCGCTGCTCGAAGCCGGCCAGCAGCTTGTAGGGCTTGTCGAGGTCGATGAAGGGGACCTGCTCCGGCACCTGGTGCAGCACCGCGTCGTCGTCGAGGTCGTAGCAGTCACTGCGGAGCAGCAGCAGCTCGTTGGTGGTCTTCACCGGGACGAACCGGTCGCGGCCCACCTCGATGGTGGTCGCCCCCTCGAAGACCTCGATCGCCGCGCCCATCGCGGACTCGATCTGGATCACCTCGGCGGTGTCGGGGTCCGCCGGGTCCACGGTCTTGACGTTCTTGATCATCGCCAGCCCCAGCACCCCGTCGCGCCGGTCGAGCTCGGACTTCATCGCGGCGAGGTCGAACCAGAGGTTGTTGGTCGAGGCGAACCGGTGCCGGCTCAGGTCCCCGAGCGCCTCGGCGTCCTCCGGCAGCGTCTGGGCGGTCTCCCGCAGCACGATGCGGCCGTCGGTGCGACGGCGGGCGAAGTGACCGCCCTTGCGGTCGTTGGCGGTACGCCGGACCGCCTCGATGGCGAACGGTGCCCCGCTGGAGGCGAACCAGCCGGCGACCCGTGGGTCGGGGACCGCACCCAGGTTGTCGGAGTTCGCCACGAACACCTGCGTGAACCCCGCCTCGAGCATTGTGTCGAGGAGCCCGGCGCCGCCGCCGTACAGGGCGGTGTAGAGGTCCCCGTGCCCGGGCGGGCACCACTCGAGCGCCGGGTCGGCCGGCCACTCCACGGGCGTGAGGTCGTCGGCGAGGAGCCGGGGCTCCTTGTTCTGGAGGAAGTCCAGGGGGAGGTCGGTGTCCGCCAGGCCACCGACGCCGCTACCGACACCGCCCTCGCCGTCGAGGTAGGGCGCCAGCGCGGCGATCGTGTCCTCGCGGGTGCGGAAGCTGTTCATGAACAGCAGCGGCAGCCGGACGCCGTACCGGCGGCGCACCGCGAGCACCTGCCGGGCGATGACGTCGAGGAACGTGAGACCGTCGCTGACCTCGAGCAGCGACTTGGCGCGGTCGAGCCCCATGGAGGTGCCCAGACCGCCGTTGAGCTTGATGACGACGGTGCGCCCGATCGCGTCGACGGCAACGTCCTCGGGCACGTCCACGTCGGCCAGGGCGTCCATCTCCAGCGGGTCGATGGTGCTCTCGGGGATCATCCCGGTCTCGCCGCTCTCCACGAGCCGGTAGTAGTGGCTGAAGACCTCGATCGCCACGGGGTCGACCCCCTCGGCGGCCATCTTGTCCCGTGCCCGCTGCAGTCCCTCGTCGCTCATGCACCTGATCGTAGGGAGCCACTGCGCCTCAGCCTTCGGCGGCCGCTACCGTCGGCGACGTGGACGCTCCCACGGTCGCCGCCCGGGTCGCAGCGCAGAAGACTGCGTTGCGGGACCGGCTGCTGACCACCCGCCGTCGCCGGCCCCTGATCGAGGTGCGCGAGGCGGCCGGGGCACTGGCCGGGCAGCTCCTCGCCGACCCGGCGGTACGGCGCGCCGCGACCGTGGCGGCGTACGTCTCGGTGAGCACCGAGCCCGGGACCGGGCCGCTGCTGGAGGCGCTGCAGGAAGCGGGTCGCCGGGTGCTGCTGCCGGTGCTGCTCCCCGACGGCGACCTGGACTGGGCGGCCTGGAGCGGGCGAGGCACGGACCTCCTACCGGCCGGGCGCGGACTCCTGGAGCCGGGTGGCCGTCGACTGGGAACCGACGCGGTGGCGCACGCTGACGTGGTGCTCGTCCCGGGGCTGGCGGTGGACCGCACCGGGATGCGGTTGGGGCGGGGCGGCGGGTCCTACGACCGGGCGCTCGCGCGGGTGCCGGTCGGGACGCCCACCTGCGTGGTGCTCTACGCCGACGAGATCGTGGACCGGGTGCCCGCCGCGGCCCACGACCGGCCGGTGACGGCCGCCGCGACCCCGGAGGGGGTCATTCCTCTCGGGGAACCAGGGTGAGGACGTCCTCGGCGGCCTCGTCGACCGCCGGCCGGGTGAACGGCCACGGCAGGGTCCGACCCTTCGCCCAGAGGTCCGTCTGGTCGGTGTAGTGCCGCGAGAACGCGTGACCGCTCGCCCCGGTGAGGTTGACCCAGGTGGATGCGTCGAGGTCTGCCAAGGAGACGACCATCCGCATGGACGGGACCCAGGTCACCTCGTAGCCCTGGCCGGCCTTCCACCCCAGCGCATTGACGGCGTCGGTGCCCCCGCCCAGCTCCCACGGCCCCCGGTTCACGAGCCGTGCGACGAGCGGAGCCCCGGACTGGCCGAGGGTCTGGTTGCGGAGGGTCAGCCGGTGCTGATGTCCCCAGGTCCAGCCGTCGGGGCGTCGGGACTGCAGCCGCACCAGCTCGTCGCGGGCGTCTCGCAGCGCCTGGCGGAGGATGTCGTCGCGTCCCTCCCGGACGGTGTCGGTGCCCAGGTCGTCCCACCACGGGCTGCCGGGTTCGACCAGCAGCCGGCCGACCACCTCCCACCACCGGTCGTCACCCTGCACCTCGACGGACTCGGGGAGCTGGTCGGAGAAGGTGAGCTCGAGGAGGTTGCGCCACACCGCGTTGTAGTAGGCAGCCGCCGCGGAGTCGGCCGGCTGGGTGTGGTCCCAGCCCTCGAGCAGCCGCTGGCCGGCCGCGTAGTAGCGGGACCCGGGATCCACCTCGAGCAGGTAGGGCACCAGGGTGGGCGCGAACCCGTTGCGGGTGTCGAGCTGGATCTCGCTCATGTCGGCGAGGCTGAGCTTCCCCTTCTTCGTCAGCAGCTCGACGATGCGCTGGCTCCGGTAGCCGCGGTCGTAGGACTGGCCGAGATACGGCACGTACGACGGGCCCACCGGCGCCTGGTTGGCGCTGGCGATGAATCCCTCCGGCGGGTCGAGCTGGCTGGGCAGCTGGTCGAAGGGGACGTGCCTCCCGGTCCAGTCGTAGGCAGGGTCCCAGCCGGGTGAGGGGTAGAGCCCGTCGTTGGCCGGCCGCCGCACCGGGATGAGTCCCGGCGCCTGGTAGCCGATGTGCCCGTCGCGGTCGGCGTACACCAGGTTCTGGCTGGGCGCGGCGAAGTCACGCGCGGCGTCACGGAACTCCTCCCAGCTCGTCGCGGCGTCGATCGCGAAGATGGCCTGGGCGGTCAGCGACGGCTGCAGCGCGGTCCACGAGAGCGCGACCGCGTAGCCGCTGCCGCGCTCCGGAGCCTTCCGCGCCGGCACCGGCGCGTTCGCCCCGACGGACGCGAAGCGAGGGGTGACGTCGGACAGCAGCGGGCCGTGCACCGAGGTGCGCACCGTGAACCGGAACGGCTCGCCACCGGCGACGCTGATGCTCTCTCGACGGCGCTCGAAGCGGCGCCAACGGCCGTCGCGCAGGTAGCGCTCACCCTTCACCGCCTCGAGGTAGAGGTCGGTCACGTCGGCGCCGAGGTTGGTGAACCCCCACGCGATCTGCTGGTTGTGGCCGATGACGACACCCGGGAAGCCGGACAAGGTGAAGCCGGCGACGTCGAAGGGGCAGTCCTCGCCGACCGTCGTGCAGTGCAGCCCCATCTGGTACCAGACGCCGGGCATCGTGGGCGCCAGGTGAGGGTCGTTGGCGAGGATCGGCTCACCGGTCGTCGAGTGGTCACCATCGACCGCCCAGGCGTTGCTCCCCACGCCGTCGCCGGTGCCGACCAGCGGTGGGACGGCCGCCATCGCCTCGTGCACCTGGGCGAACGAGCGCTGGGCCGCCCGGCCGAACCTGACCCGGGGAGCGGCGGGGGCCACGCTGACCCCGGCGAGCGGGTCGAACCTGCCGTCGACCACGGCACCGCCGGCCAGGACCGGCCGGTGCCGGTCATAGGGGTACGGCGGGTAGAGCTCGGCGATCTGCCGGGGGCCCAGCCGGGTCGCGGCCGCCACCCGGTCGATCTCGTCCTGCATGTTCCCGCGCAGGTCCCACGCCATCGCCTTGAGCCAGGCGACGGAGTCCGCCGGCGTCCAGAGCTCCACCCGGTAGTCCAGGCCGCCGATCCCGAGGAGGGTGTACTCGAGCGACAGCTCTCCCGGTGACTTGCCTGCGAGGTAGGCGTTGACGCCGGCGCTGAACGCCTCCAGGTAGGCGACCGCCTGCGGGTCGAGCTGCCGGAGCTCCTGCTCCGCCGTCCGGCGCCAACCCAGGGTTCGGACCACCTTGTCGGTCTCCAGGGTGGCCTCGCCGAACATCTCCGAGAGCCTCCCGGAGGTGACGTGCCGGCGGACGTCCATCTCGTAGAACCGGTCCTGGGCCTGCACGAACCCCTGGGCGAAGAAGAGGTCCTCGGCGGTGTCGGCGTAGATCTGCGGCACTCCGTGGTCATCACGGACCACGGTCACCTCAGCGGTGAGCCCTGGCAGGTCGAGGGTCCCGCTGGTCTGCGGGAAGGACCGCCGCACGGTCTGCACCGCCAGCGCGGCACCGAGGACGGCGACCACCAGCAGCAACGCCGCGGCGTAGGCCGCCCGACGCGCCCAGCGCGGCCGTCGTCGCTCCCCGGGGGTCTCCGGCGCGACCGGGCTCAGGCGGCGCTCCCGGAGGTGGAGCCCGACGAGCTGCCGGAGCCGCCGGAGCCGCTCGCCGCCGGCTTGGAGGCGGCGGAGCCCTTGTCCCCGGTGCTGCCCCCGTCCTTGCCCCCGCCCTTGCCCCTGTCCTTGCTGCCGCCGCCGCCGTCCTTGCCGCCGCCGGTGCCACCGTCCTTACTGCCGCCGCCGTCCTTGCCCTCGCTCGACCCGCTGGACTCACGGTCCTGGCCCGCGCCGGCGCGGCTGTCGGTGCGGTAGAAGCCGGAGCCCTTGAAGACCACGCCTACTGCGTTGAAGACCTTGCGCAGCCGGCCCTCGCACTCGGGGCAGGTCGTGAGCGCGTCGTCGGAGAAGCTCTGGAACTGCTCGAAGAAGTGTCCGCACTCCGTGCACGAGTACTGGTAGGTCGGCACACGGCCTCCTTCGCTCCTGGGGACGGCTACTGGCACTCTCGCCGGCTGACTGCTAATCATCGCAAATCCGTGGTGCCGCACTCAACTCTCCCTCG
Organism: uncultured Nocardioidaceae bacterium; assembly: GCA_902805845.1. Lineage (GTDB taxonomy): Bacteria > Actinomycetota > Actinomycetes > Propionibacteriales > Nocardioidaceae > Marmoricola_A. Next base: position 7,716 of record CADCUI010000070.1, on the reverse strand, counting down.
CCGGGCGCCTGTGGATGACGACCGCGCCGGACCGTCCGACCTCCCTAGGCTCCCGCCATGCCCGCCTCCCCGCCGTCCGGCTCCGACCGCCGGCGGCCGCGCCGGATCGTCGTCCTGGCGCGGCGGCTCCGGCGTGCGGTCCTCGTCCGCCGCCGGCTCCTGGCGGCCGTGTGTGCCGGCGCGGCCGTGCTCGTGGGCCTCCGGGCGGTGGTGGCGCCTCCGGAGCCCACGACGACGGTCGTGGTCGCACGCCACGACCTCGCCGGCGGCACCGTGGTCGCTGCGGACGACCTGGTGCCGGCCGAGTACGCCGGCGACGTGGTGCCCGACGGGACGCACGACAGCGCGGTTCCTCTCGTGGGACGGGTGCTCGCCGCACCGGTACGCCGGGGAGAGCCGGTGACCGACGTCCGGCTGGTGGCTCCGGGGCTTCTCGGCGGCTACCCGGGGCTGGTCGCCGCGCCGGTGCGGGTGGCTGACGCCGGAGCGGTCACGTTGCTCCGCGTGGGTGACCAGGTCGACCTGCTCGCGGCCGACCCTCGCCGGACCACCGCGGCGGTCGTCGTCTCCGCCGCACCGGTGGTCGCCATCCCGGACCTCCGCGGACAGGACGCCGGCCTGGCAGGGGCTGCCGGCTCGGGCGGTCTGCTCGTGGTCGCGGTCACCGAGAGCGAGGCCACCGCCCTGGCCTCCGCCTCCGTCACGTCCGTTCTCTCCGTCGTGCTCGACCGCTAGCGTGCCGAGTGGGCGGGTCGGCGTCGTGCCGGCGGCTCGGCTCCTACTCCAGAGGGGATTTCGATGAGCGGATTCAGGGCCTTCATCCTGCGCGGAAACCTGGTCGAGCTGGCGGTGGCGTTCATCATGGGCGCCGCGTTCGCGCTGGTGGTCAAGGAGTTCACCGACATGCTGATGGGGTTTCTCGGCAAGATCGGTGGCCAGCCCGACTTCACCCAGGTGACGATCGCCGAGGTCAACGTCGGACGGTTCGTGACGGCGCTGATCAGCTTCGTGATCCTCGCCGCCGTCGTCTACTTCTTCGTGGTCGTTCCCTACACCAGGGCGAAGGAACGGTTCTTCCCGACCACCGAGCCGGAAGGCACCCCGGAGGACGTGGCGCTGCTCCAGGAGATCCGCGACGCCCTGGTCACCCGCGGCGGCGGCGTCTGACGTTCGACCGTCGTCACCCGTGGTGGGGCGGGACGTTGTCGCGGAGCCACGCATCCGCGGCCGTGTCCGAGCCGTCGCCGGTCGCGGCGTCCTCGGGTCGGCCGGGCTCGCGGTCGTCGGCGGTGGCCTCCGGCAGCACCTCACCGAAGACCTCGTCGCGGCGGCGCCGACGGGCGGACGGATCGAGTCGGGGAGCTGGCCGGACGCCGTGCGGCTCCCGGCCGGTCACCGGGTCGCGACCGACGGTGAGCCGGCGGCGTCGAGCCAGGACAGGTCGAAGTGCTCGCGACGCGGCGCCCAACCCGTCTCACCGGCGAAGCGCGCCGAGCTGACCCGGAGGGACCGCGCCAACGGCTCGAGGCGGCGGCCGCCCAGCAGCGTCGACACCGGCCCCATGAACCCGCCGGTGCTCCTTCCGGCCGCCTGGGCGTGCGCCTCGACCACGACGTCGCGACGGACCGGGCCGGACCCGACGTTGTAGACACCGGACGGCACCTCGAGAGCCCCGAGCACCGCGGATCCGACGTCGTCGCTGTGGAGCAGGTGGGTGTACCCCTCGGCTGCACCCAGCCCGATGGACCGGCCCCGCGCCGCGGTGCGCAGCGACCATCGGGTCAGCGCCGAGTCGCCGACGACAAGCCCCATCCGGAGCACGACACCCGTGCGGCAGGCCGAGGTGTACGCCTGGACCGCGAGCTCACCCTCGGACGCCGGCTCGGTCGCGGCGGTCACGCAGACCGGCGACTCCTCGGTGACCCAGTCGACGCCCTGGTCGGCGTACACGAAGGAGAAGCTCTGCTGGACCACCCGGCGGACCCCCGCCTCGCGGGCCGCGGTCACGAGCTGCGCGACGCCGGTCGAGCAGGCGCGGTCATGGCTCCGCCAAGCACGCATGGAACGGGTCGCGGGCCCGACCGGCAGCGGCGGGGCCATGACGACGAGGGCGTCACAGCCCCGGAGCAGCCCGACCGGTCGCGCGTCGGAGCCGGGCGGGGCGGACCGGTCGACGTAGACGACGTCGTGACCGGCGCTCGCCAGCGACGGCACCACCCATCGGCGTGCAGCCGGTGTCGCAGACGCGACGGCAACCCTCACGCGCCCCCACCTCTTCCCACGGCGCAGTGCTGACGGACCCACGTGACCGGAACGTTACGTCATGGCCGAGGCGACCTGGCTATACAAGGACGCCGTGCGCGCCGCGACGGCGTCCCAGCCGAACTCGCCCACCGCCCGCTGGCGGCCGGCCCGCCCCATCCGGCGAGCCAGGTCGGGATCGGCCACCACGCGGTTGACCGCGGCCGCGAGCCCCTGCTCGAAGTCGCCGGGGAAGGCCGGGTCGAGGTCGACCAGCAGCCCCGTCTCCTCGTGGACCACGACCTCGGGGATCCCGCCCACGCGGCTGGCGACCACCGCCGTCCCACAGGCCATCGCCTCCAGGTTCACGATCCCCAGCGGCTCGTAGACCGAGGGACAGCAGAACACCGCGGCGTGGGAGAGGATCTGCCGGACCTCCTCGCTCGGCAGCATCTCCGAGACGACGAACACGCCGTCGCGCCGCTGCCGGAGCGCTTCCACGGCCGCATCCGTCTCCACCTCGAGCTCGGGGGTGTCCGGGCTCCCGGCCAGCAGCACCAGCTGGACCTCGGGGTCGAGCAGCAGTCCCGCCCGCAGCAGGTGCGGGACGCCCTTCTGCCGGGTGATCCGGCCCACGAAGCTGAGGTACGGCCGGGACAGGTCCACGCCGAGCCGCTCCAGGACGTCGGTCTCCTCGACCTGGTGGTAGAAGTCGGCGTCCACGCCGTTGTGGATCACGTGGACCCGCTCGGGGTCGACACCGGGGAAGGCCCCGAGGAGGTCGGCGGCCATCCCGTGGCTCACCGCGACCACCGCGTCCGCCGCCTCGAGTGCCGTGCGCTCCGCCCAGGAGGAGACCCGGTAGCCGCCGCCCAGCTGCTCGGCCTTCCACGGACGCAGCGGCTCCAGCGAGTGGGAGGTCACCACGTGCGGGACGCCGTACAGCAGCTTGGCGAGGTGGCCGGCGAGGTTGGCGTACCAGGTGTGGGAGTGCACCACGTCGGGCGGGGCCGGCTGCCCGAGGGCGTGGACCATCGACAGGTCCGCCGAGAGCACGCCCAGCGCCGGGTTGGCGCCCGCGAGCCGCTCCTCGCCCTCGGCGTGCGCGGTGGCGCCGGGCCGGGGCCGGCCCATGCAGTGCACGTCGACCTCGAGGCCTTCGGTGTGGGCCCGGAGCGCCCGCACCAGGAACTCCACGTGTACCCCCGCGCCGCCGTACACCTCCGGCGGGTACTCGCGCGTGAGGATCGCGGCTCGCATGCCAGCGACCCTAGCCCCCTCCGCCCCTGCGTGTCGGGCCGAGCGCGGCTATGGTCGACCCATGGCCCGGGTGCTGAGCATCGTCCTCGCCGGCGGCGAGGGGAAGCGGCTCATGCCGTTGACGCTCGACCGCGCCAAGCCAGCGGTCCCGTTCGGCGGCTCCTACCGTCTCATCGACTTCGCGCTGTCGAACCTGGTCAACGCCGGCTACACCCAGATCGCGGTGCTGACCCAGTACAAGTCGCACTCCCTCGACCGGCACATCTCGCAGAGCTGGCGGCTGGCGCCGATGCTGGGCAGCTACGTCGCGCCGGTGCCGGCCCAGCAGCGCCGGGGGCCGCAGTGGTACCAGGGAAGCGCCGACGCGATCTACCAGTCGATGAACCTCATCAACGACGAGCGGCCCTCGCACATCGTGGTCTTCGGGGCCGACCACGTCTACCGGATGGACGCCTCGCAGATGGTGCGGGCCCACATCGAGTCGGGCGCCGGCGTCACCGTCGCGGCGATCCGTGTCCCCCGTCGTGAGTCCTCCGCGTTCGGTGTCATCCGCACCGCCGACGACGAGGTGACGATCGAGGAGTTCCTCGAGAAGCCGGCCGACCCGCCCGGGCTGGCGGACGCGCCCGACCAGGTGCTCGCCTCCATGGGCAACTACGTGTTCAGCACCGACGTCCTCGTTGACGCCCTGGAGCGCGACGCCCGCAACGAGCTCTCACGCCACGACATGGGCGGCGACCTCGTGCCGATGCTTGCCGCCGAGGGCCGGGCGGCGGTCTACGACTTCCGTCGCAACCAGGTGCCGGGTGCCACCGACCGCGACCGGGACTACTGGCGTGACGTGGGGACGCTCGACAGCTACCACGAGGCCCACCTCGACCTCGTCTCGGTGCTGCCGGTGTTCAACCTGTACAACGACCAGTGGCCGATCTTCACCTCGCACCACCAGCTGCCCGGCCCGAAGTTCGTGGCCGGCGCGACGGTGCGTGACTCGATCGTCTGCGCCGGTTCGATCGTGTCCGGCTCCTCGGTCAGCAGCACCGTCATCGGCACCCACAGCTACCTCGGTGACGGTGCGACGGTGCAGAGCTCGGTGCTGCTCGACAACGTCCGCATCGGCAGGGGGGCGGTCGTGCGCAACGCCATCATCGACAAGAACGTCGTGGTGCCGGACGGCTGCCTCGTCGGCGTCGACCACCAGGAGGACCGTCGCCGCGGGTTCACGGTCAGCGAGGGCGGCGTCACCGCGATCGGCAAGGGTCACCGGATGGACGAAGCAGCGGCTGGCGAATAATCGCCGCATGCACCCGACCCGCCTGTGGATCCGCGCCGAGGCCCGGGAGACCGAGCGCCGCGCGCCCGTCGTACCGGCCGAGGTCCGGCGGCTCGTCGCGGCGGGGTTCGAGGTGACGGTCGAGGAGTCGCCGTCCCGTGTGTTCTCCGTCGAGGAGTACGCCGAGGCAGGGGCCGCGGTCGCGCCGGCGGGAAGCTGGGTCGACGCCCCGGGTGACGCCTTCGTCCTGGGCATCAAGGAGCTGCCGGAGCAGCCGGACACCCTCCGGCACCGGCACGTCTACTTCGCGCACGCCTTCAAGGGCCAGAGCGATGCGGTCGCCACCCTGACCCGCTTCCGCGACGGCGGCGGGACGCTGTTCGACCTCGAGTACCTCACCGACGAGAACGGACGGCGCGTCGTCGCCTTCGGCTACTGGGCCGGTTACGTCGGCGCGGCACTGGGTGTCCTGCACCTCGCCGGCACGCTGCGGGGCCCGTTGACCCCCATGAGCCGGGGCGAGCTCGACGGCATGCTGAGGGCCGCCGGCCGGGCGGGCACCCACGCGCAGCTGGCCCTGGTCACCGGTGCCCGGGGGAGGTCGGGCCGCGGAGCGCAGAAGGCGCTGGAGGTCGCCGGCATCCCCGTCACCGGATGGGACCGTCGGGAGACGCGTGACCTCCACAAGCAGGCGCTCCTGGGCCACGACCTGCTCGTCAACTGCGTCGTCACCCACACCCCCACGACGCCGTTCGTGGTCGCCGAGGACTTCGTGCACGAACGGCGGCTCCGGGTGCTGGCCGACGTGACCTGCGACGTCACCGGGCCGACGAACATGCTGCCGGTGAACACGGCGATCACGACGTGGCGGGAGCCGGTGCGCCGGTTGGACGAGGGCCACCCCGAGGTCGGGAACGGCCCGCTCGACGTCATCGCCATCGACAACCTGCCCTCGCTGCTGCCACGGGAGGCCAGCGAGGGCTTCTCGGCGGACCTGACGCCGCACCTCCTGGGCCTCGCCGTGCCGGCCGATCCGTCGGGGCCATGGCAGGCCGCACGCCGGTCGTTCGACCAGGCGCTGGCCCGGCTGGAGTGACCCCGCTCAGGCGCAGAGGCCGTTGGCCGCCGCGTCGGGGTCCGGCTTCTTGCCCGGCTTGGGCTTGCCCGGCTTCCCCTCCGACGCCTTGGCGGCACCGGCGGTGAACTTCTTGTCGAGTACGCGGTCGTTGCGGAGCTCCTGCCAGAGCTCGCCGCTGGTGGGGGCGAGCGCCAGCCGGTTCGGGTCTGGCTCGTAAGTGGTGAACGGGACGGTGAAGAACTGGACCTTGTTGAGGCCGATGCTGCGCACCTCGCGGGCGAGGTCGAAGAGGTCGCGCAGCCCGCTGAGGCCAGGGTCGGTGGTCAGCGACTTGGTGCCGGCGTTGAGGAACCGGATCAGCCTCGGGGGGTTGAAGAGCGTGCCCGCCGATCCCGCCTTGTTGACCATCGAGGCGAGGAACGCCTGCTGACGCTTCATGCGCCCGATGTCGCCGGTGTCGGTGGTGCCGATCGAGTGCCGCACCCGGACGTAGTTGAGGGCCTGCTGGCCGCTGACCTCGTAGCTCCCCGCCGGCAGGTAGATGCGGCCGATCGGGTCGTTCACCTCGGTGGGGACGCACACCGGCACGCCACCCAGCGCGTCGACCATCGACTTGAACCCGTTGAAGTCGACGACGACGAAGTGGTCGACCCGCAGCTGCGACATCTTCTCGAACTGGGCGATGGTGCAGGCCTCACCGCCGAGCGCGAAGGCTTCGTTCCACTGCGCCACCGACACCGCAGGCACGGTGCCCTTGCCGTCGCGGCTCCTGCACTCGGGCCGGGCCACCATGAGGTCGCGGGGGATGCTGACGCCGTACGCGCGGCTCCGGTCGGCCGAGACATGGAGCAGGATCGTGGTGTCGGAGAGTCCGACCGGTGTCTGCCCCAGGACGCCGGTCTGACCGGCGCGCCTGTCCGAGCCCATGATGAGGATGTTCAGTGGCTTCTTCGGACCCTCCACCGCGACCTGCGTGGGCCGGGGTCCGACGATGTTGTCGAACGCCTGCGACTTGGTGATGTTGCCCTCGAGGTGGCGGTAGGTCAGGAAAACGGTGCCGGCCAGCGTGAGCAGCACCAGGGCCGTGGAGACCGCGACCGCCCGCAGCACCGGTCGCTTCGAGCCGGCACGCCGGTGTTGGGCGCGGTACGCCATTCGCTGTCCTGGTGGTCGCCGGCCGCCCGGGTGAGGCGACTCTGTGAGAGTCCGTCGGCCGGCCCACCCCCCGGTGGCAGCCTCCATCCTGGTGCCATGATGCCAACCCCGGACCGACTTCCCGTAATCACCCGGTTTGCGGCCATGGGGACCGGGCCGTCAGGGTGATTGTCGGGGTGACTCTCAGTGGTGCGCCCACAACGGCATGTGGGCGTTGCGATGGACGTTCACGTCGTAGGGACGCTCGTGGACCGCGATGGCGGCGACGACGAACGCGGACAGGCAGAACAGCGCGATCAAGGGTGGTTCCTTCGGTGTGCGGGCACGGTGGTGCCCGGGTGTGATGGTGGGTGTTCGTCGTGCGTCGGCAGGAGCCTCGTGAGCGCGCCATCGGGTGAACGCCTGGCTCAGGGGCGTTCATCCCGTTCACGACCCGGTTCCGGGGTGTCGTCCGTCACCACCCCTGACGCGACGCCCGCTGCTCCAACTGACAGGATGGGAGCGCCTGCCCCGGGCGCGATCCCGACGCGATCCAGGGTCATGGCCGGCCCCAGTAGCTCAGTGGATAGAGCAGCCGCCTCCTAAGCGAAAGGTCGCCAGTTCGACTCTGGCCTGGGGCACCGCTGAGTGTGGATGTCAGGACTGGCCGTCGTCGGCCGGTTCAACGCCGGTCCCTCCCGGTGTCGGAGTCGGGGTGGGGGTCGGCGTC